>CAZTAU010000017.1:0-77031 GCA_964611565.1 uncultured Mucilaginibacter sp.
TTTTCTAATTGTTCAATTTGGCCTGCAAAGTAAAGGCTTTTTTCCGGAAATTTCAACATCAATTTTTTATAGGCTGTTATAGCCTTTGGATATAGCATTTGCTCGGTGTAAATACGGGCAAGTGTTTCGGTAATTAGTTCATCACTGTCCTCTGAGCTTTTTTTAGCCTTATTTTCATTATTCAGCTTTACATCTGTAGGATGTTTAATTTGTGGCTCGGCTTGAATGAATCGCTTAATTATCAGGTCCTCTTTTTTATCCGCATTAAAATTAACACTTCTTTGGGCGGTACTACGCTCCAACTCTTCAATAGCGTTTAAATTGAATATATTTTCAACGTATTGCTGTTGCAGCTCATCAATGTTGTTTTTTTGTTTAGGCAAACTATCAGTAACCGGGCTATTGTATACATAAGGCTGATAGGTTTGTGCATATTCTTTTCGGGTTTTATCCAGCCACCACATAAAGCTATAAGGCATTTTTTCATCATTATACCTTGAAAGGTTTTGATTTTCGGCAGCCCTGTCTCTTGGTATAGTTGCAACAGCGTTACTTAGGGTTTTATGTGGTTGCGTTTGTACAAAAGAATGGTCAATTACAAAATGATCGTTAGCCGGTATCTGGTTCTCGGTCAAAGGTTTGTTGGTATCAGCAATCTCTGTATCATTATCGCCGGTATTTTGAGATGATAACTGCCCTAAGTTAATATCTTCAATACTTACAATTTCTTCGTATATCTCGTCTTCAATATCCTGGTGAAAAAATTCTGTTTTATCTAAAGTATATGCCGGTTCTTCTTGTTCCTCTTCCTTAACATCATCGGGCACATTTATATCTAAAGTATCAGTTTCATTATATGTGGGCTGTTCAACATATTCTACTTCCTCTTCTATAGGATGGAAATGCATTTCCTCCACAGGAGAAGATATAAATTCTTCCTCATGAACAACCGGCTCATTAATAACCGGTTTATTACTGATTACTTCATGGCTGACATATTCAACGGATTGTGATTGTTTAGCTGTGGCATTTATAATTGGTGCAGGTGTGCTTTCGGCCTCAGTTTTATCATTGTCAATAAATGCAATATGCCTGGTATCAACTGCCGGTAAGCTTTCTGGAAAGTTTACCAATTTATATAACGTTGCAGGATTGATATAAGCAGCGGCATGTTTTACATTTTGATCATGGCCATTACCTGCCAGCAATGCGCGCAGCAAACCACTTTGTGGAAAATCATTAACCAGCGACTCAATACCCGAAGCATTGGTATTTAATACCTCAACTGGGCTAGCCAATGCTTTTAATACCAACTCACTATTTATTTTATTCAGTTTTTCCACGAGAGGTTGAAGCTACAAAATGGTTACCAATTATTAAAGGCGGCATTAAAAATTTCATCAATTAGCTGCGTAATTATCACTTGAGTCAAAGCTTTCTCCTGTGTTGAAAGGTCGCCGGTGTAATTTTGAGTTTTGGTAAATGTTTGATCAAAACTCAATTTTTTATTGGCTCCATAATCAAACTTAACACGTACGGTAATTGATAAAACTGATGCACCTGCAATTGGTGCCTGGTTAGCAGCCGTAGCCGGTATAGATATTGGCGCGTACCTATAATCTTTTATAGCACCAGACATACTTGCATCACCCTGGCTGGTTACAATACTTAAGCGGGTAGTGTTACGTATCCTTTTTTTCAACTCCTCAGTAAAATCCTGGCTTAAACTAGCAACTACTAACGAGGCCTCATTCTCAAAAAAGGGCACGCTTATAGTTTTCATTTCAGGCGGAATAGCCTCACTTTTTAATTTTATACTGCACGACTGAAATAGCAACATAATAGCCCCCAACGTAATAACCAATCCCCAAATTCTTTTCATGCTATAAATTTAATTCCTTAATTTTTCTGTACAACGTCCGTTCGGATATACCCAACTCGTTAGCTGCCAACTTGCGTTTGCCTTTGTGCTTTTTTAGTGCTTTGCGTATCAGGTCCGATTCTTTTTCAATTAACGATAGCGATTCCTCAACCTCTTCAGCATCGTGGGCTATATTGTACGTATCGCTATTGCCGTTACTGCTGATAATGGTATTATTAACGGGCTGCTGTAAAGTAAATTGTTGCTCGGCGCTCCCGGGCAGTTCAATATCGTGGTATAATTGCTTTAACGTTTGCGAGTGGTTGGCCTGGTTAACGCTTACACCGCCATGCTCAATAATATCAGCCACCAGCTTTTTCAACTCCACCATATCGCGTTTCATGTCAAACAAAACTTTATACAATATATCGCGTTCAGAAAAATCTTCCTTAGCCTGATTTTCAATACGCATAGGCAGGTTGCTGCGGCCTGCTTCTTGCGGCAGGTAATTAAGTAATACCTGGGCTGTAATAATACGGTCGCGCTCCAATACGGCTAATTGCTCGGCCATGTTTTTTAGCTGGCGCACATTACCCGGCCATGAGTAATTAATGATCACCTGCTGTGCTTCTTCATCCAATTGAATTGCAGGGGTACGGTATTTATCGGTAAAATCAGAAGTAAACTTTCTAAACAATAAGTAAATATCTTCTTTTCTTTCGCGCAGGGGGGGTATGCGTAACGGTACAGTATTTAAACGGTAATACAGATCTTCTCTGAATTTACCATTCCTTACCGCATCGTAAACATCCACATTGGTTGCTGCTATAACCCGTACATTGGTTTTTTCAACTTTTGATGATCCTACCCTAATGTATTGGCCAGACTCCAATACTCGTAATAAACGCGCCTGGGTACCTAAAGGCATTTCGGCAATTTCATCTAAAAATATGGTACCACCATTTACGGTTTCAAAATAACCTTTACGTTCACCAACGGCGCCGGTATAGGCCCCCTTTTCGTGACCGAATAGTTCTGAATCAATAGTACCTTCAGGAATAGCCCCACAGTTTACCGCTATAAAAGGGCCATGCTTGCGCGGACTCATTTGGTGGATAATGTGCGAGAAAACTTCTTTACCACTACCACTCTCTCCGGTTATTAAAACCGAAATATCGGTTGGCGCAACCTGGTTAGCTATATTTATTGCCCGGTTTAATAACGGCGAATTACCGATAATACCAAAGCGTTGTTTAATTTCTTGTATTTCCATGCTGTATTAGATGCAAGGTTAGTCTATAATTTTACCCATCAGGGTTGCTGTTGTGCACCGCTCTGCTAATACGTTAACATACTGGCCCGGTTTAAAACGTTCATCAACAGGAAAAACCACCATGGCGTTTTGATCACTTCTTCCGGCGTAATCATCCTTTGATTTTTTAGAGAAGCCTTCAATTAACACTTTCTGCACTTTACCAATTTGTGCCAGCATACGGCTATGCGAGTGTTGCTGTTGTAAGGCGACGATCTCTGTTAACCTTGCAGCTTTAACTGATTCAGGTATATCATCCACGTAGCGTTTTGCGGCTAAAGTTCCGGGTCTTTCGGAATACATGAACATATAAGCGAAATCATATTTCACATATTCCATCATGCTTACGGTTTCTTTATGCTCTTCCTCTGTTTCGGTACAAAAACCGGTAATTACATCGGTTGATATAGCACACTCCGGTATAATACGACGGATGGCATCTATCCGGTTAATGTACCATTCGCGGTCATAAGTACGGTTCATCAAATCCAGCACACGACTGTTACCTGATTGTACCGGCAGGTGTATATAGTTGCAAACATTGTCGTGTTTGGCTATAGCGTATAAAACTTCGTCGGTAATATCTTTAGGGTGAGAGGTTGAAAACCTTACCCTCAGATCTGGATTGATCAGCGCTACCATCTCCAATAAATTGGCAAAGTTTACTTTTTGCGTTTCATCTTCATTGGCCCATTTATATGAATCCACATTCTGCCCTAATAAAGTAACCTCGCGATAACCATTGTTGAACAGATCTGTACATTCTTGTATTATGGAAAACGGATCGCGACTGCGCTCGCGGCCACGGGTAAATGGTACTACGCAAAATGAGCACATATTATCGCAGCCACGCATTATAGATACAAAGGCATTTATACCATTGCTGTTTAAACGTACCGGGCTTATATCCGCATAAGTTTCCTCGCGCGATAGTAATACGTTTACAGCTTTCTGTCCGCCATCAACCTGGTCAATTAAATTAGGCAGGTCACGGTATGCATCAGGGCCTACTACAACGTCAACCAATTTTTCTTCTTCTAAAAATTTAGCCTTTAAACGCTCGGCCATGCAACCCAATACACCAACCACCATTCCCGGTTTTTGCTTTTTAGCTGTTTTAAATTCCTTCAGTCGGTTACGTACCCTTACTTCGGCATTTTCACGTATTGAGCAGGTGTTTATAAAAATAACATCTGCATTGGTATAGTCATTAGTAGTTTCAAATCCCTGCTCGGCCAAAATAGAAGCTACAATCTCGCTGTCCGAAAAATTCATGGCGCAGCCGTAGCTTTCAATATATAATTTACGGCCATTATTTTTACCTGCAATTGGGTCTAGCAATAAAGCCTCGCCCTGTCTGCTCTCGTCATGTGCCTTATCCGGAATAACCAAATCAATCATTGTTTATAAAATTTGAGCCGTAAAAATACATAAACTTTTAACATTGCGTGACAGATTGTCAGCAAATCAACAAAATCGCTATTTTTTTGTTATAACTTACAATATGACGACAGAACCGGGCTCTCCCAAAAAAAGCGTACGCATTTGGCCCATAATGCTATTGGTTGCTTTTTTTATAATCGGAGGCACAGGTTATTACTTGTACAACCGGTTTATTGCTAATGACAGGTGGAAACCCTTATTGCAACAACAACTAAAAGATATGGTGCTTAACTCAAGCGATAGCCTGTATCGTATTGAATACTCTGATTTTGACCTCAATTTATCTTCCGGTAATGCTACTTTATCTGATTTTAAGCTGATACCCGATTCTGCAGTTTATGAGCGATTGGTGGCTGCAAAAAAAGCACCCGATAACCTTTTTAAATTAAATGTAGAGAAACTAACCATTAAAAATGTTGGGGCAAAAAAAGCCTGGCAGGAGAAGATATTAAACATTAGCCATATTGGTATCGATAAACCCAGTCTAACCATCATTAATAAACGCTATGCTTTTAATGATACTGTAAAAGTAGGTACACCTAAAACTCCCTACCAGATCATGAAAAAAGTGTTTAAACAACTCAAGATAGATTCCATCTCTTTAAATGATATCAGCGTAAATTACATCAACAAAAGTAATCCGGTTGCTAAAAGTACTGCTTTAAGGCATTTAGATATTAGTATATCCAATATACTGATCGATTCGTTATCAGCCGTTGATACTACCCGCTTTTACTATACTAAAGGTGTTGAGGTAACTTTGCATGACTATAAAATAACCACCCCAAGCGGTTTGTATGATGTAGGTTTAAAACGGATATATTTTTCGACAGCCCAACGTAACCTGGTATTGGATGATGTATCATTAACCCCACATTATAACTATACCCAGTTTTATAAAAAGAATGGCCCCGGCGATATATTTACCTTAAAGTTTAAACAAATAGCTATTACTGATATTGACCTGCAACGCTTTCTGCGCGATCAGAAGCTATATGCGGGTGTAATGGATGTAAATAAGGTTGATGTTAAAATTTACAACAACAGCAATTATAAAGGCAAAAAAACCAGCAAAATTGGTAAGGACCCACACCAGGCATTGCAAAGGGTAGCGCTGGATATGAGGCTAACCCGGTTAAATATTAAAAACACTAATATTAAATATTCAGAAACTGATGCTATAACGGGATATACAGGCATTATTGTTTTTAGCAATACCAATGGTTATATACTCAATGTTACTAATGATGCAGCCGCTAAGAAGAAAAACCCTTTCATGGTTGCCCGCATCAATACCCGTTTTATGGATATAGCACCATTACAGGTAAATTTTAAATTTAACCTAACTGCTAAAAACGGAGCTTTTAATTATTCGGGTACGTTGGGTAAGTTTGATGGCAGGGTGCTGGATAAATTGGTTAAACCGCTGGCAATGGTGCATGTAAAATCTGCCGATGTTGAGCGTTTAACTTTTAATGTAGATGCTAATAATTACAGTGGCAAGGGTAACCTTAAATTTTATTATAAAAACCTGAATGTAGAACTACTTAAAAAGGTAGAGGGTAAACGCGAACTACAAACACAGGGCTTCATATCAAAAATTGCCAACTCATTAATTATTTCGAATGATAACCCGGATAAGAAAGGGAATTTTAGGCCGGGACCTATCAGTTTAAAACGAGATCCAACAGTATCATTTTTTAGCTTTTTATATAAAGGTTTATTGGATGGCTTAAAACCAAGCGTTGGCTTTTCTGCAAAAACGGAAAATACAGTAAATAAAGTAGTAGAAAAAGTAGGCGCCGTTATTGATAAATTCAATAAATTTAAAGAAGATCGTAAGCTCCGCCGAGAAAAACGCCAAAAAGAGCGCCAGGCTAAAAAGGAAGCCGAAGAAAAATCAAAAAACGAAGAGGGGAACTAACAATATATGGCGCTTAATTTTTTAAAGCATACCTGGCAAAAGGTAGTGCTCATATCCTTACTATCAATTGCAGCATTAGTATTATTGGCGGCTTTATTCATCAATATGTATTGGTCGCCTATTTTGGAGGGTAAGGTTAAAACAGCCGTAGCTGAAGGTACAGATAGTTTATATAAAATTGATTTTGCCCATGCTGATCTGCATATACTTAAAGGCGAAATTGTTATTTATGATATCCATTTCAGGCCCGATACCGCGGTTTATAATCGACAAAAAAAACAAAAGATAGCTCCAAATAACTTAACCGAATTGCGTGTAGAGCGCCTGGTGCTATCGCATATACATCCATTTAAATTATACTTTAAAAAGATATTAGACTTTGATCAAATAACTTTGAGCGCCCCACAGATACGCGTTAGCTATCAAAAAAATCAGGTTAAGGATACCACCATCGTCCCTCGTACCCCATGGCAAAAAATATCAAAAACATTAAAATCGGCACATGTGGGCCGCATATTATTAAATGATATTCAGTTCAGATATGATGATTATTCCGGAAAAAAACTGGCAACATCTACCCTTAAGGATATGGATGTGCGGGCAGATGACCTGTTGATAGACTCGGCCACACAAACAGATACGAGCAGGTTGTTTTATTGCAGGGATATTATAACAAATCTGCGTAATTATAAAGGGCGAACTTCTGATGGCTCATACACCTACACGGTAAGGTCCCTAAAACTCTCCACCCGAACCTCCAGATTAAATGTTGAGGGTATGGACATTATTCCTGACAAAAACTATTATGCTAAAAGCAGAAAAGACAGGTTTACTATTCATTTAGACTCGTTACAGCTCAATAATTTTGATTATTTATCTTACCATAAGTACCGGTCATTCAGCGGTTCAAGCCTTATTTTGACTAAAGGATCGCTTAATGTGTTTAAAAATCCCAACAAGTCAAAAATCTATAAAGACAAAATTAAAAGCTTCCCTCACGTTGCCCTGTATAATGCCGGGGCCGATTTGAACATTGATACTATACGCATAAAACACGTGGATATTATTTATGGCGAACTGAATAAAAAGTCCGGGAAAAGCGGGGCTATTAGTTTTAATAATACCAGCGGGCAAATTTTAAATGTAACTACCAATAAAATAGCCCTGCAAAATAATAACATCAGCACAGCAGACATAACCACTTACTTTTTAAATAGGGGAAGGTTGGATATACATTTTAGTTTCAATTTAACAGATAAGTTGGCTTCATACAGCTACAAAGGCAAATTAGGCGCGATGAATTTGCGCGATATTAATTCTGCTATTATGCCATTGGCCATGGTAAAAGTTACCTCGGGCAATCTCAAAGAATTTACTTTTAATATTAAAGGCAACCGCCGGGTTTCAAGCGGCAGGGTACAACTTTTATATAATGATTTGAGCGTAAAGTTGCTTAAAGCTGATACTGCCCAAAAGACTTTAAAGCGTAAAACCATTGCCAGCCTATTTGTTAACGTATTTATTGTTAAAGATAACAACCCCGATAAGCCAGGAGATGTGCCACGATTAGCTAATGTGGTTTATAAGCGGCCCATTGATTCGCCTTTTTGGGGAACTGCATGGAAAACCTTGCTTGCCGGTATAAAACCCAATGTCGGCCTTACCGAAAAAGCAGAGCAGGCCACCGCGGAACTGTCAAAGAAAAAACTGACCGAAAAACTTGACCGGAAAGCAAGAAAAGCCTTACGTATAAAAAAACGCGCTGAGCGCAAACGGCAAAGACAATTAAAGCGTGAGCAAAAAGCCGCAAAGAAAGCTGCGGAAGAAGCTAAAGAAAAGCAGGATAAATAAACATTCCGCATAATTATTTATCTTTAGGTGTAACGTTTTGAAATTCAATTACGTCTTATATCAAACACCTAAAATTAATGTCATGAAAAAAGCTTTATCCCTATTGTTTACAGGCCTTATAATATCTACTATAGCCTTAGCACAAACTACACAAAATCGCCAGGTTTCTGGTTTTAGCAGCATAGCCTCTGCAGGTTCATTTAACGTACATGTTAAAATTGATGGTACGGAGAGCTTAAAAATTACAGGTGATGAAGAAGTGATTAATGATATTGAAACTACCGTTAGCAATGGCAAGTTGAAGATAGGCACTAAGGATAAAATATCATGGCGCTTATTTAACAATAAAAAGGTTGATATATATATTACAGCAAAAAGCTTATATGGTCTTTCTAGTTCCGGCTCAGGTAATATTAAGCTGGATGGTAATTTAACCGGGAATGCCGAGATTAGGGCAAGCGGATCAGGAAGTATTACTGCTGCTGTGAATGCCAGCGAACTTCAAATTGCACTTAGCGGATCGGGAAACGTTACTTCTTCAATAAGTACAAAAGAACTTACTGCATCAGTTAGTGGCTCAGGCGGCATGAGCCTTAGCGGCAATGTAACCAATGCTAATATTAAAGTAAGCGGATCAGGCAACCTTAGGGCAAAAGATCTTAAGGCAGATGTAGTAAGTGCATCAGTATCCGGATCAGGAAATATTAATATAACTGCCGAAAAAACTATATCTGCCCAAACCTCGGGCTCAGGTCGTATCACCTATTCAGGTAACGCAACCACTGTTGATATAAGAAAATCAGGTTCGGGCAGGATAGTTAAGGGTAAGTAGAACTTACCTTTAACTTTTGCCTAAGGTAACCAGCGCCTCCATCTACATCAATACCCTCCATTATTACGGCATAGGCAGATGGTTTATCGGCGCTGTAAAATGATACAGTTGCTTTGCCATCCTTATCGGTTATAATATTGGGCTCCCAATGCAGGGTTGAGCGCAAATCTGTACCCATAGCTACGGTTTTATTTTTAACTGTGTATTTAGGGGCGTAAAACTGCTTGGGTAAGGTAAAAGCTAATGGTTTATACAGATACGTGCCAGGCGTAAATTTCATAAACGGCCCCTGTTTGGTGCGTGTAGTAATCTCAATAAAAGCAAAGAATGGCTGGCTAATTTCACGGTCCCTACCCCGGGTTTCTGAATGATACTTACTGGCAAGCCTTGTACTGCTCAATACTTCAATACCGGTGATATCCTCTGCAGTGTAGTAATCCAGGTAACTCTTTATGTAATCGTAACGACTCACCATACTACCTTCAGGAAAAAAATAATCTATATCGATACCGTCAAATATAAAATGTATTTTTTTGGTATCCAGTGTATAAGCTAATGGAACTGTTACCATTCCTCCAAAAGGTACAACGTATGTCCAACGTCCCGAAAACGTCTGATAATTATTTTTTAACCTTTTTTCCAATAACTCACTCAATGTCATTTTTTTGGCTTTCAATACCTCTTCTTCGTCAATTACCAAGTCAGCTTCACCTGGCCCGTTCAGGTTTTTAGAGCCTTTTACTACTTTTTTGGCTTTAATATTTACCTGCCTTAGCATATTACCTTCGCCTCTGTAATTAGCCTGAGCTTTTTCCTGTGCGGCTTTGGTACCGGTGTTTTGTAATCTTATAGTATCACTGTTCACATACCATGGGATAATGCCTGTTGCGGGTTTAAACTCGGGTGGCTTTACCTCATCCATTTTGATGCCCACATTAAATTCCTTGCCATTCTTGTTCCTGGCCTGTAGCTTATAAATAGCGGTGTCTATCGGGAAAAGGTTATTGAACTTGAACTTCCCTTCCTTATTGGTCAAGGTGTCTTTAATAATCACCGGCTTATTACCAAATAACAACACCTGCGACTTTTCTATCGCCCCGCCAAAGGCATTAGTTACGGTTCCCTGTATAGAAAATTCTGTTTCGGGTAGATAGGCAACAGGTTTGCTACTTGGGTAAAACACATCCTTCCAATCATAACCAACCCACCCTTGCGTAAGCATCAGGTTATCCAATTCGGTTTGCTTTTGGTTGGGGTTGATGAAGTAATAATTGGGATTTTCAATGTTTCCCTTCAGGTCTGATGTCAGCAGCAGATTGTTGAGGATATTGCTTCCTAAACTGTCGGTTTTAACTTGGTTATCGTCGGTTACCGCTAATGAAAAACTACCTTCTACCGGTTTACCATCTTTGTCTTTTACCTGTATGGCTAAAGCTATACTATCGCGTATACCATAGGTTGGTTGATTTGCAGTGATGCTAATTGTTAAGTTATCATTCTTATTAATAAACACCTGCCGCTCGTTGATGGGCTGATGGCTGGCATTGATCAGTGTAAACCTGGCTATTCCGGTAGGGAAAGCTGATTTTGCTACTTTGAATACTTGTGTTGGATTATTGACAAGGTTAACAGTTTGCGCAAAACATACTACACCACGTGACTGACCGATAAGATTGTAGCTATTGCTGGTTGGGTTAACTGGCTGACTGCCGGTTACTGTAATGGTTAATGAATCGCTGTTAATAGGTTGTTCTACTTTTAATGTAGTGCCTGTCGGGTTTATTATCGGTAGTGTGTAGTTTTTGGTTATACCATTGATTTTGGCGGTGTAGCTTTCATTGAGTTGAGGTGTAAACTCAAAACTGCCCATACCTGCATGAATGGTTTTAAAAGAGGCCACTTCCTGTTGTTTGATGTTCAGTATCTTACCGCTGATGCTGGTTCCCTTACCATCTTCGGCTATGGCTTTAAAGCTTACTTTGGTTTTGATACCTGCTACCAGGTTACCGCCCTCGGGCATAAATTGCAGGTCGGTATTTTCTGGTCGGTTTATATTTAGTGGGATAGTTAATGTTGCTGCATCGGTAATGCCTTTGGTTACATCTTTGGCTTGCAGGGTAATAGGGTTATTGGTTTGCGGCAACTCAAAGTTTACTTTCAAGGTACCACTCATCCCGGTATTCAGCTGGTCTTTGGATAAGTTTTTCTTACCATCCATTACTTTCAGCTCCATGTCTTTTACCAGCAGTGGTTTATCATCCAGCGTGGTAAATTGGAGAGCTGTCTCTATTTTATTGCCCTCCTGTTTAAAGTTGGCTTTTACCAGGGTGGCATTGCCTGTGGCAGGGGATACATAAATGTCTTTTTTTAAGATATATTCCTCGCCAAAGTTGCGCATCCAGTTGGTATAGGCTCTTAGCGTGTAGCTGCCATGGGGTACTTCCTTTTCATCCAATGCGATGTCTCCCCAGGCCAACCCCTGTGTTACCGGCAGCATCATCCGTTTGGCAGGTTTGCCTTCCTGGTCATCCAGTTCTACATACAGCATTCCACTATGATTGGTCAATGTTAAATAATCGACATTCAGCAAATAGGCTTTCAGCCTTATCGTATCACCTGTGGTATAATAGGGTTTATCGGTTTGGAGGTATAACTTTTCTATGGGCTTATTATCACGGGTGGCATCTATCAGCGCAATGTATGAACGTAAGCGGTTAGTTTGGGCCAATAAGTGAATATCGATTCCTGCTATAAGAACTATTATTAAAATAAAACGATGCAAAAAATTATTCATTTGCAGGATATAATTGATTGGTTAAATCAAATATATAATTAAATAACTAAAGCTGTAGTAGGTTAGGTGGTTTTTTATTTTACTGCAGCAATAGCTTCAAATTAACCCCAAAATTGGTAAATGCGGTATTAAATGCCTGGGAAGTGTATGGACGGGTAAGATTTGAATCATAAAATATATTCAAGTTGAACCGCTGGCTAATGGCATAATCAATAGACGGACGATAGGTAATGTTTTGTGCACCCGACGATATCTGGGCGGCACGTACATTCGGAAGATATATCAAGGTTTTTGTATCGCGCAGTGCAAAATCAATTTTAAAGTTGATAGTATTTTTCAATATGGTATTATTAAACAAACCAAACGGAAGTCTTAAATTATTGGTTTGATAACCAAATGAAAAAATCAGCACTTTTTGAGTTTCCTGGGTAAGCTGGCTGTTGAGCAAACTCAATGTCATCATGCGTTGTGGCCGATACTGTACCTCTGAGGTCATATTATTTTTAAACCTCATTTGCGCCCCCAATAAGGGTGCAAACTGCTCAACAATAGTGATCTGAGAGAACTGGTATTTAGGTAAAAAATTAGCAGAAACATCCCTTGAAGTTACGTGTCCACCGATTTCGCGATATTGCAATAAGGTATTATAGTTATTTACAATGTATGACGAATTGTAACCATGTGTTAGCGTAACCGATTGAAATATATCTTCAAATATAGGTAAACGCTGTAGGCCATTATAGGTTATTAACCAGCTGGGTATAGGTATAACCGGTAACTGGTTAAGGCTGGCGCTGGCGGGATCTTTACCGGTATAAGCAGCCAGGAAAGCCGGCACAATAACATCCTGCGAATTTTCGCCATACCCATCGGCATAACCATTTGCACCTGCCGAGCCTGAATTAGGGTTTTGCTGGCCCAGCCTTTGCGAAATAACCGCACGGTTTGCCAAAAATTCCTGGTATGGCCCTGATATATTGTCCACTCCGCTCTCACTTGAAAACGCGGTAGCTAAAGCCCAAATAGATACACTATAATTACCATAGGTTAACGGCGCCAGGTTTTGAAAACCCGATGCGCTATTTAAATATTTAAAGTTGGTTTGATAGGTTCTATCCTGGAGTTTAGAAGCCGTTAATTCAATTGTCAAATCAGGAACCGGCTTTATAGTGGCCCAAACATTTATAGCTTCCTTAAGCGAGGTTGCGTACAACTGGTTTTGCAGGGTATCTGTTGATAGCCAATTATTGGCAATAGCCTTTCCGCGTATATCAGCCTGGCTGCCTAATAAAAATCCAAAGCCTGGTGCGCTGTTGCTCAGGTCCTGCCCCAAAAAGTTTGACTGAGGCAAATAACCCGGCAAAAAGGTACTTTCATTAAGCGTATAAGTCCCTCGTATGTTTTTAACACTGGTTACAACATTTAATAAGGCCTTGCCTATCCCCTTTGCACCATCCGGTTTATCCAGGTTTCTAAAAACGGCAAACTTGCTATATAAGCCGGTCATATTTAATGTAGGTGTTAACTGTATATTACGCGAGTTGTAAATGGTATTTCCCACATTTAACGCCGGATTATTAATAGCAAATTTAGCCGGAGCCTGCCAGCTAAAATATGTTTTATACTGTGCCACCATTTGCATCCAATTTAAGACAGGTAATTTGGCAAAAGGCAGGGTATAGTTTAAAGTAATAGTATGGTTGTAATTAGTAGTACGCCCCAGTCTTTTAATATTATCCCAAAGGGTGTCCCTCTTTAATCCGGTCAACCGCCCATAGGGTTCGTCAACTACTGATAGATTTGAAGCATCAAAATCAACGGTTAATGATTTGGTTAAATTCCACCCCACACCATATAACCTGGTTATATTAAACATTTTGTTAAAGGTAGTAGGCACAAAAACAGGGTTATTAGGATCGTTATTACGCAGGGTGCTTTCTGAATAAAAACGATTGAAATTGATACTGAAGTTTAACCGGGAGGGGGCTAAACTAAAATTAATATCCCTTAATAAAGCCAGCGAATTACTCTTTACTATTTTTTGCAAAGGGCTTATATAACTTGGCTGGTTGGCATAGTTATAAGCTAATGCTACATTGTAGGTTTTCTCTACATTACCCTCCGTAATAAAGTCGCGGTGATAATATTCACTGTAAGCGTAAGTAGCATTAAAATTCTCAATGTCCCATACATGGCTGGGTGCAGAAGCATCGGTTTTAATTTTACGCACATTGGTTAAGTTGATACTTTTACGTTTGGTAAAATCTTCGGAAACATTTTTTATAGAATCCCGCTTCTGGCTTGTAGCCGCCCCTGCAAGTGCATCTTTCAATAAAACGTCGGGCTGTGCCGGGTTGTACTTAGGGGTACTCATCTGTTGCGATACGTTTATATAGGCCGGTATTTGTATACCGCTTTTTTCAGGGAAAAATTTACCTAAATTCATATTAGCCGATATATCATAAGCTTGGTTATCGTGTAAACTTCTTTCTACCAATTTCGAGTCGATAGCACCAAACCCCGCGGTACTTTTACGCCCGGCTACCGTTACATCTGCCAAATCTGCCAGCTTAACATTCATTGTGGCCGTGGCAGCCCATCCACCTTGGTTATTAAAGTCGGTTAGGCGCATCTCATCAAACCATACAATACCCGATTTGGCTAAACCATCATCAGTTCCAGGCAAAGCATTGGCGCTATAGGGGTTGCGCACGCCCAGCATAACTGTGCGCAGGCGGCTCATATCGGGCATACCTACAATCGTTATTTTGTTTCGGCCATCGGTATAAATAAACGGTTTGGTAAGCGGCCACGGCATACCCTGGAATGGTGTATTATCACGTGCTACTTTGGCTTGGGTTAATAAGGCTAATTCAATGTTCATTTGATTAGCCTCGGGCCATATCTCGTTAGGATTAGTGGTGTTGGGCGTTACCTGTAATGGCACCTCATACTCGTAATAGTTATTCTGATAATCGGTACCCAAACGTACAAAGGCATTAAGGTCATTATTTTTCAGGTCCACCCCTTCGGCATGTATAAACATTTGCAGGCGTTTGTACTGGCGCATATCATTGGTAAAAGTTTTAAACGCAGCTCTTGAGTAACCATCGCTTAAGTTTTTAACGTTTAATGATAATGATTGCTCATTTAACTGGCTGTTACCTTGCAAATTGTTAAAATTACGCTGGCGCACTATACCCGGTGGCACTACATAAGGTATAGGTGTACGTTTACCGTTGGCTTCAATATTTACCGTCTCAACAGTAAGGGTTGAGTTATCCAACGGCGGGTTAACCAATGCCGGGTCGGCAATAACATTAAGCTGGCTATTCTCTGAGTTATAAGCACGCCAATCGCCTCGTACCAATTGCAGGGTTGCAAAACGCAAAACTGCGGTATCGGCAAAATTGGTCATGAACATACGCATATAACGTATGGCCTTAAAATCATGGATGCCACCCACGGCCGACTGGTATTGCGTGATTGGCACCCTAAACTGGTACCAGGTAACTGGCTTAGTTTCGCCATTGGCTAATTTAACCTGTGCTACAACTTTGTCATTTACATTGTTTTTGCCTACAACCAGGTCATTGGGGCGTATAGATACCTTGTATTGAAAGTATTGATCGTCCTGGCTCATGGTATTATCGCGGTCAACATCTTCACCATCTGGCAATGCCGTTGAGGCCGATGTTTGCAATCCCAATAATGCCTGCGATTGCTCGGCGGTTTTTGAGTTACTTTCCGGGCCGTTAAACCTACTATAACGCTCTAACAGGCCTGCGCCCTGCTGGTCAAGGTCGGGGCCCTGGTAATAACGGTAATCATCTGATGATGGGTCATTGGCTAAAGCTGCGGCGGCCTGCGGATTTAATTGTGAACCGGCCTGTTGCACAACAGGGGCAAACTTGGTTCTTTCCTCATCGCTATTTAATCCATCCAAACCAATATCCTGTAACTGGCGTGCAGCGGGGTTATTGTCAAATGCATTTACCACCGGTTGTACTTTTGATACACGCCCCCAGGTGGTATTATCAATAGTGCTAAAATCGCCATTTACCGGTAACCCATTCTCTAAACTTTTACGGCCATCTTTTAAAATATCCTCAGATATACTACCCAGGTTAAAGTAAAGGTCTCCACCTAATGAATTGGGCTTGTAGATGAAAGGATCCATCACCCAAAACTCAATATATTGAACATTCTGCGCCTGGAAATCATTACTTGAAATACCGCGATACATACCACCCCAACGCGAAGTTGGGTTTAATAACGAGCCGTCATTGGCAATGCCGGTGGTGGTGTAGTTATACGGACCACGAACTGTAGGATAAAAAGCCATATCCAGCGTTGCCAAACTTAATGGCAAACCTGTTACGGGCTGTTTAAAAGGGAATACCTCGGTTTCGGTAACCTGCCTTACATAATGGTTTGACAGTTGGCTGCGTGTAAGCGGTATAGAGCCCGAGTTGGTATAAAATATAGGGTCGATATTATAAAAGGCTAACCGTGCGCGGTTATAGCCATAGCTTAAATCATTAAATAACCTTGATTCGGGAAATAGCTGTGGTGTACTTGATAGCTGCCAGCCAATTGCTCCCTTAACATCAATAAACGATTGGCTATTTTCAAAATCATCCAGGTATGATGTTCCGTTACTTGAACCTGCATAGTTTAGTGCCCGCGGGTTACCCGGCAGTAACTGGGCAAACTCGCCATTAAAGTTAATTGATGAAGGCACTTTTGTATTAATAAAGGGGATTTTATCAACCAGGCGCGTTAACAGCCGCGAGGTAGAATTATAGTTACCATCAAATCCCCATATGGTATTGGATATAGACTCCATACCTGCAATTTCATTTTGCGAGATGGGCTGCTCGGAAAGGTGTAAATAGGTAAGGCCTAATGCTAATTTAGGGTTAGCTTTATAATCAAGCCGTGTTCCAAATAATGATCTTTGCTGTATACCAAAAAGCTCATTACTTTCTATCCGTATGCTAATTGGCTGCTGGGATAGCGATTGATTAATAATATCAACTCTTCCGCCATTATAATCAACCGTGTAATCGGTGCCCTCCTGTAATTTTACTGCACCTGCACTTACAATTACTGATCCTTGCGGAATATTTGTAGACCCCAAATCGTACGATGATGCCCCACCCGCCGCATTATAGGTACCTTTTATCAAATACCTATTAAGCAATGGAAAAAATTGCTGTGCAACTGTTTTGGTAGAATCATACAATTGCTGGTATACATACCTATTCCTGAGGTCAGTCTCACCCGGAGCAAATTGACTGGCAAGGTCAGATCCAAAAGGCTCAAGCACAGGGAAGGTAATACGCCCGTTTTGTGAGTCTATAGTTAGCCCTTCTAAAAAGTCAAAATAACCATCAGGCTGTAACTCATTTTGCGGATTCAGGTTATCCAAACCCGTTAACTGCAGCCACAGCTTTGATTTGGTATTCTGGCCCTCCTCCATCAAAGGCTTTTCAATGCCCGATTTATCATCCAAACGGGCTATGCGCAACTTAAAGTTAGTTGGGCTTATTTGAGAGGCCTGCAAGGTATAGATGTTTTTCATCATCAAATCCCAGGTAGGCAAATTGGTTTTTAACAGTGTATTTTTTAACAGTTTTACATACAACAATTTTGATTCAACAGGATCAGCCGGTATGTCGGTTGAAAACTCGCCCACCTGGTATTGCTGACCATTGTATGTATATTGATAAGCTACCGCTAATACCTCATCATTATTTAAAGGATAGTTTAGTGATATATAACCCAGTTGTGGATGCAGTGTAAATTCAGTTGACTTTAGCTTGCGGGCATAAGTGAGTTTAGCGTAGTTATCCGTACCACCCGTAGTTGCAAAATACTGGCTCAATGCATTTGCCGGGTCATTAGCCAAACGTGCGGATGCAGGTAACCCGGTTAATAAGCTGTTTGATTGGTTTGGAAATAAAGGATTTTGAAAGCCCGCAGGCAAAGCTGAATACCCCGGGCCTCCTTGCACCAATGTTGTATTATGCGGGGCGTTCTCGCCCAGGTCAAGCAAACCTAATATATCCCTTGAATCGGCTGTTGAGTTGGCCCTGTTAGTTGTCCAAACTTCAATTTTTGTAATGTTGATGTTTGAACTTTTAAGGGGCCTATTCGCTAAAGCCTTGTTGTAATTATTGCGGAAAAATTGTGACAAAAAGTAATGCTTATTAGCTTCATAATCCGCAGCGGTAATGTTAAAATCGCGCTGTTGCGCCCCATTGCTTACGTTAATTGTGCGCGATTGCGACCGTTGCTGAGTTAAAATGCTGGTTACGTTTAGTTTGCCAAATTTTAACGCTGTTTTTATACCAAACAGAGCCGAAGTGCCGGGTATTAAAGTAGTATTTAAAGGCATACTAACCGTACCCGCCTGTATAGACTGTATAATATCATCCTTATGACCGGTATAATCTAACTTTACCTGGTTATCAAACTGGAACTGTGCATCGGTATTATAATTGGTGGCAATTTTTAGTTTGTCACCAATCATTCCGGTAACATTTAATTGTATACGCTGGTCAAAATTAAAGTTGAACTGTTTACGCTGGCGGGTATTAAATAGCGGGTTTTGATTACTATTTATTTGCCCGGCTATAATAGCCTCGGCAGACCCTTGCGGCCTGATATCAATAGTAGGGCTGCCAAAAATGCGCTCAAAAGTTTTGCTCCTAACTTTTATTTGGGGAATAAACCCCGGTTGCAGTGAGGCAGTAGCATAATTATCAGCCAGCTGTTTAAAATAATTTCGTTGATCTTCCTTTTGCTTAAGGCTTATATATTCGGCAAATGTTAAATACTGTGGCGGACGGTACAATAAGTTACCCACACGCTCATAAAGAATATACTTATTGGTAATGGGGTCGTATTCTACGGTTCGCACCAGATTTATCGGATCAGGAAATAAGATGCCTTTTCGTAAAAGTTGGTTATTTGACCCTTTATAATTTAACAGCACAGGTACACTGGCCGAGTCTTTTTTTAAGATAGTTGGGCGCTGCTGTGCAAAAACAACATTTCCTGCCCCGCATAATGCCGAAATAATTACAATAGCTATAAGAGATCTACTGGTAAATATCCCAATCACAAAGTCAATCTTAATAAATATGTAACTAACTATAAGCTTTTTAACGCCAGCTTAATTAACTGTTCCACAGTTAATATACCGCTATTTTTATTAATTTCCTGCTCCAATACTTTTTCGGCAGCATTACGGGCAAAACCCAACATCATTAATGCAGATAAAGCTTCGTCCTTAGCCGTTTTATTTAACGGTGCAGCGGTTAATGCTCCCGGCCCTTCTTTGCGTAGTTTATCCTGCAACTCTAATATGATGCGCTGCGCGGATTTTGGACCGATACCCTTTATACGTTGAATTAAGGGTACATTCCCATTAATAATTGCATTTTGAATTTCATCAGGTGTAATTGATGATAGCATCATGCGCCCCGTATTAGGGCCTATGCCTGATATAGATATCAGGTGTAAAAACAACCTGCGTTCTCCTTCATCAGCAAAGCCGTATAAAGTATGTGCATCCTCTTTTACGTGTAGCCATGTAAAAAGTTTACAACGCTCGCCATCACCCAAAAAAGAATAAGTATGCAGCGATATATTTATATGATAACCTACTCCGCCGGCATCAATTACCACATAAGCAGGGCATTTAAAAACTAATTTACCATCAATATACGCGTACATAAAATGTCTTCAAATAAATTGAATATGCTGTTACAAGTTTATCCTTCTTTTTCCTGTGCATCGGCTACCGCAATAGTAACCATGTTCACTATCTCTCTAACCGAACTACCCAACTGCAATACATGTACTGATTTTTTTAATCCTAGCAGTATTGGCCCTACAGCTTCAGCTCCGCCTATTTCCTGTAATAATTTATAAGCAATATTACCTGACTCTAAAGTCGGGAATATCAAGGTATTGGCTGCCTGTCCTTTTAATGTTGAGAAAGGGAAATTATCCTGCAGCAGGCGTGAGTTTAATGCAAAATTAGCTTGAAGGTCTCCATCAACTATCATATCAGGATACTTCTCATGCAGTATACGTACCGCCTCGCGGGTTTTTTCAGGAATAATACCTTCGTTTGATCCGAAGTTAGAATAAGCCAGCATAGCAATACGAGGAATGATATTGAATTTCTTTACAGCTTTTTCAATAAGTACTGTAATATCTACCAAATCCTCAACAGTTGGGTTAACGTTTACGGTTGTATCACCCAAAAATATAGGGCCCTTTGGTGTTATCATTAAATACATACCGGCTATGCGGTTAACCCCGGCTTCGGTACCTATTATTTGCAATGCCGGTTTAAGGGTGGTAGCGTAGTTTTTACTTAAACCCGATATAAAGGCATCGGCCTCGCCAAACTGTACCATACATGAACCATAATAGTTATTATCATTCATTAGCTTACGCGCCTCGTATAAGGTTATACCTCTGCGCTGACGCTTTTTAAATAAGTAATTGGCATACTTTTCAGTATTCTCAGTACCTAAATGCGGATCGATGATCTGTACATCGTCCAGGTCAAGTTCATTCTCCCTGATGATCTCTTTTATCTTTTCTACATCTCCCAATAATATTGGAGTTGCAATACATTCGTCTTTTACAATTTGAGCAGAGCGTAATATCTTATAGTTATCCGCGTCGGCAAAAACAACACGTTTAGGGCTTTGCTTAGCCTTGTTGGTAATATTACGCAACATCTTATCATTTGACCCTATACGCAGCCTTAATTCTTCTGCATAAGCATCCCAATCAGTTATTATCTTGCGCGCAACGCCCGACGCTATGGCCGCTTTAGCCACCGCCAATGACACCTCGGTAATTAAACGCTGATCCATCGGTTTAGGAATAATATATTCCCTGCCAAATTTTAGGTTCTTAGTGTTATAAGCCAGGTTAACCGATTCAGGTACAGGCAATTTAGCTATCTCGGCAATGGCATGTACTGCCGCTATCTTCATTTCCTCGTTAATAGCCGTAGCACGCACATCAAGCGCACCCCTGAATATGTATGGGAAGCCCAATACATTATTTACCTGGTTAGGGTAGTCAGACCTTCCGGAGGCCATTATAATGTCTTTACGGGCAGCTATCGCCAGTTCATAAGCTATTTCAGGGTCGGGATTAGCCATGGCAAACACAATTGGGTTTTTAGCCATGCCTTTTAACATTTCGGGGGTAACCACGTTACCTGCTGAAAGGCCAATTAATACGTCGGCATTTTTTAACGCGCTGGTAAGTCCGCTTATATCTTTACGTGTAGTAGCAAACTGCTGTCTCATTTCGTCAAGATCGGTACGTGAAGTTGACAGTAAACCATTTACATCAAACATTACCAGGTTTTCCTTTTTAACCCCTAATGAAAGATACATTTTGGTACATGATACCGCTGCTGCACCTGCACCATTTACTACCACCTTAATTTTATCCAGCTTTTTACCTTGTATGGCACAAGCATTTAATAGTGCCGCACCCGATATAATAGCCGTACCATGCTGATCATCGTGCATTACCGGAATTTTCATCTCGGCTTTTAAGCGGCGCTCAATTTCAAAACAGGTAGGTGCTGATATATCTTCCAGGTTGATGCCGCCAAAAGTTGGCTCCAATGCTTTAACAATATTTACAAATTCGTCTACAGTTTGTGCATTAACTTCTAAGTCAAAAACGTCAATATCCGCATAAATTTTAAACAGCAGGCCCTTACCTTCCATTACCGGTTTACTGGCTTCGGGGCCAATATTTCCTAATCCTAATACGGCTGTTCCGTTACTAATAACGGCAACCAGGTTACCTTTTGCCGTGTATTTATAAACGTCGTCTACGTTTTCGGCTATACGCAAACATGGTTCG
The DNA here is from genome assembly GCA_964611565.1 of uncultured Mucilaginibacter sp. Classification (GTDB taxonomy): domain Bacteria; phylum Bacteroidota; class Bacteroidia; order Sphingobacteriales; family Sphingobacteriaceae; genus Mucilaginibacter. The sequence continues at coordinate 21,939 of CAZTAU010000017.1, forward strand.
GCAACACCAGGCGAGTAGGCCATGGTTAAGTCGCGTTGTGAATTAGTGGGCTTGGTGGGTACTACTTGTATTTTTCCGGGACGGCCTTTTGAGTGATAATTTAAAGCGTCCTGCTTACGATTTGGCTTATTCATGGTTTGTAATAAAAGCCCAAAGTTAACTTTTTTGAGCCGCTATATGCTATAATAAAAAAAACCCGGCTCTAATTTCAGAACCGGGTTACTGTGAATATTTTATCCCCGACTTATTTTAAGGGTCATACCGGGCTCTAAGCGATCTTGTTTTAATCCATTTAAAGCCTTTATATTTTCAATTGAAACACCTTCAAATTTATTTGAAATCACATTCAGCGTGTCGCCTGCCTGAACAGTGTAGGTAACAATTTTCAAGTTTTGTTTAGGCAAACTTGTGGGTTGCATTACCAGTTGGTGCGCATCATTTAGCCATAGCTTTTTTCCTACAATGGCTTTACTGCTACGCAAATTATTCCAATCTTTCAAGTCCTGCAACTCAACGCCATAAACATCTGCAATATAGGCCAGCGTTTCACCTTTTTTTACGATATGCGAATCGGGCATACGCCTAACAGTAGTTTCTTTAGCAACTGCGAATGTAGCAACAACAGGGGCTGATTGCGCAATAAATACCGGCTGGTCGTCATTTAATGCCGAGTATAAATTATTATAATTTTCATGTCCGGTAAGAGGTATAACCAACCTACGCGGAACTGTAGCGCTACCATTTACTATTTGCTTTTTATAAGCAGGATTTAAAATGCTTAATTGCTGCAAATCAACATTAATAGCCCTTGCTATATTGCTTAATGAAACATGCCTGTTTACTAAAACAGTATCTGTGCGCAGATAAAAACTTGCTGTTTGTTGTTGAATAATGTCATGCTTTTTTGCATAATTCATCACATAAGCCACGCCAATAAATGCGGGAACATAGTTTCTTGTTTCGGTAGGTAAATACTGTCTAACATCCCAAAAATTAAGTGAATTTGCTTTGGCCACTGCACGTTCAACGCTGCTTTTACCGCAGTTATATGATGCAATTGCCAATAACCAATCGCCAAACATCATATAAGCATCTTTTAAATAAGCTGCTGCCGCATAGCTGGCCTGTACCGGGTCGCGGCGATCATCAACATAGTTATCCATGCTTAAACCATACATTTTAGCGGTTGGTGCCATAAATTGCCATGGACCGGTTGCGCCTACTCTTGATACCGCTGTTGGGTCTAACTTTGATTCAACTATTGATAGATATTTTATTTCCTCGGGGATACCGGCCTCGCGAAATGCCTTTTCATATATCGGAAAATAATACGTTGACAAGCCTAAAACACGGCCCATCTCATCTTTATGGCGGCTATAGGTGTCAATATAGGTTTGTACAAATTCGTTATAATCTAACTGTACATCCTTCTGTATAGAATCTAACCGAAGTTTGAATATATTATTTTGATAATAACCGGGTACCGCAACCTGGCGGATGGTATCATCATACTTTGCGGGGGCTTTACTATTTGCAGGGGCTATAAGAGGTGAAGCTGCCCGGGCTATGTTTATTAATACTATGCAAATACTAAAAGTAAAAAGTTTCTTCATTCGTTTAATTAAAGGGCTTATTACGGATAATAAAGTCAGAAGTTTTACTAAAATATTAATTTTTTATAGTTGAAGGAAATATTTTGAAAAATTTAACAATTCCTGTTCCCCAAAATGCTTCGTCAACAACTGCAAACCTAACGGCAATCCTTTGCTATTATTGCCTGTTGGCAATGATATTGCAGGCACGCCAGCTAATGAGGCTTGAACGGTAAAAATATCGGCCAGGTAACCTACAACTGGATCTTTTTCAACCTTTCCTATTTCTGAAGCAGGCTCAGGAGCTGCCGGAACGAGTATAAAATCATACTCTTCCAATATACTTTCTGTTTTTTCGCGGATAAGACGGCGCACCTTTTGTGCCTTTGCGTAATAAGCGTCATAATAACCTGCACTCAATACAAATGTACCCAGCATTATGCGGCGTTTTACTTCCTTACCAAAACCTTCTGAACGTGATTTTTTATAAGTAGATACCAAATCTGTAGCTGCCGCACTACGGTAGCCATAATGCACCCCGTCATAACGCGCCAGGTTTGAAGAAGCCTCCGCTGTAACCAAAATATAATAAGCCGGCACTAAATAATCCAGGTGCTCAAATGCAATTGGCGTAACGGTATGTCCATCGGCACGCAGTTTTTCAATAGCATTGGTAAGCGTGGTTTTTATCTCTGCATCAACACCCGGGCTTGTTAATGCTTCCTGTAAATAGGCTATCTTCTTTTTAGTGGTAGTTTGCTTTAAATTGGCGCTGTAATTTTCAACCGGCTTTTGCGATAAGGTACTATCATATTCATCGGCGCCAGCCATAACCTCTAACAACAAAGCGGCATCCTCAACTGAGCGTGTAATGGGCCCAACCTGGTCAAATGATGATGCATAGGCTATAATACCGTGTCTTGAAATGCGGCCATATGTTGGCTTTAACCCAATCAAGCCACAAAACGATGCGGGTTGTCTTACTGAACCTCCGGTATCTGTACCGATAGCCGCGTGGCACATATTGGCCTGTACAGCTACCGCCGAGCCACCTGACGAACCACCTGAAACTTTACTGTTATCTGCATGGTTTTTTACCGGGCCATAGTGTGATGATTCATTAGTAGCACCCATAGCAAACTCATCACAGTTACAGCGGCCAATAATAATGGCATCTTCGGCCAATAAACGTTCAACTATGGTTGATGAATAAATGGATGTAAAACCATCCAATATTTTTGATGACGCGCTTACTTTATGTCCTTTATAGCAAATATTATCTTTTATACCGATAACCATACCTGCCAGTTTACCGGCAGTACCTTGCTTAAGGCTATTATCCAGTTGGGCAGCACGGGTTAATGCTTCATCAGCAAATACTTCATTAAAAGCGTTTAAATGAGCGTTTAATTGAATTTGATCCAGATAGTTTTTTACCAGTTCTACAACGGTAATGTTCCCGCTTTGCAACTCACTCTTTATTTCATTTAAAGAGGAATAAAATTTAGCCATGGGCCTAAAATAAAAACTTATCTGTTGAAACTATAAAATAATTTCAACAGATAAGTTATAAGTAAACAAGCTATAAATAATTCAAGATAAAAGATAACCCTGTTAAGGATTAAACTTTTGATTTATCTTCTGTATTTGTGTTTGCTGAATTTGAAGGCTCAACTCCGTTTTGACCGTCTTTAAATTCTTTTACGCCTTTACCTAAACCTCTCATCAGTTCAGGAATTTTTTTACCGCCGAATAAAAGCAATATTATTATGGCGATGATAATAATTTCTGGTGCACCTAATCCCATGATTTCTATGTTTTAATAATTTATTTAAAATTATGATTTATTTGGTTCTTGTTTTGTATCTGTAGATACGTTAGTATCTTCTTCGTGGTTTTCGTCACTTCTTAATGCATAATAGTCTACCGGTTGGTCTTCATCTAACTGGTCTGTTGCTGTAACCTGGCTTTTACCTGCCGGAATAGTATTTGCAACTCCTGTATGTTTATGCACATCATCAAAATTACCGTCTTCATAACGGTACTCATCATGATCATACTCGGTTACTGCCGGTTGTGGATCAACTGTCGTTTCGGATTTTTCTTCTGATTCAAGTTTAACATCATAGCTTTCTATCTGTTTGTGAATTTCGCGCTTAACACCATCAGATGCATCTTTAAAATCGCGTATTCCTTTCCCCAATCCACGTGCTAATTCCGGTAACTTATCGCCTCCAAATAAAAGCAATATAACAAAGGCAATAATTATAAACTCTTGCGCCCCCACATCCAATAATAAAAGAGTTGAACTAAACATGCTTTAATATTAAGGTTACAAATATAGGCAAATTATATATTACAAAGTTTATTTCTCTGCCAGCCATATCTTTGGATTAACAGCAGTGCTGCCTTTGCTTAAAGTAAAATTGATAGCGGTGTCGCCTGATATTTCATCAACACCGGCCACCCCCACACTTTGCTTGGTACTAACTTTTTGACCGACAGACACACTCACGGACCTTAAATTAGAGTATGACGTAAAATATTCTCCATGTTTGATAACAACCGCATAAGCTCCACCCATATCTTGAACAAGATTAACCTCGCCTGCAAAGACAGCCCTTACAGCGGCCCCCGGATTAGTTTTTATCTCAAGCCCATTATTATCCATCCTGATCCCTTCGATAAAATAGGCCCCAAATCCATGTATAGGTATACCATTCGCAACGGGCCACGGCAATTGACCCTTATTGCTTAAAAAGTCGCTTGAAAGTTTTGCGGCTTCAGGTGTAGCATTTAATATCTCGCTGGTTGTACGCTTTGCTACAGGTTTAGTTGCTGGGGGTTCTTTTATGCCTGCTTTTGCCCTCTCTGCAGCTGCTAACCTTTCCTTCTCTTCAGCTCTTCGCCTCTCCTCCTCAACTTCACGGCGTATAGCATCGCTAACCGCCCTGTTTACCTTTGCTAAACGCGCCTGTGCCTCCTTTTGTTGTTTCTGTAGTAAACCCGCGGCTTTAGTCAATTTTACAACTTCCTTCAATTCGCTGTTCCTTTCCTTACCTAACTTTTCCTTTTCCTTTTGCTGGTCAATTAGCAGGCTATGCTTTTCTTCCTTGGTTTTGTCAAGTTGTACAATTTTACCATTCAGCTCCTTTTGTGTGCCTTCAATATAACCTGCCTGGCGCTCGCGGTAAGTAGCAAATTGTTGTAAATATTTTAAACGTTTATAAGCCTGGTTAAAATCCTTAGCGGCAAAAATAAACATCAGCTTGTTGTAGGCACTTTGATTATGGTAAGCAAACAATACCATACCCGCGTATTCCTTTTTAAGCTGATCAAGCTGACTTTGCAGGCTGCGTACTGTACTGGTGTTTTCAGATATCTGGTTATCTAAATTCCTTACCTCGCTGTTTATAATATCTATTTTTTCTTCCCTTATGCTTATCTTTCGTTTCAACAGATTTAACTGCTTAAGGGTTACTTTCTTATTGTTTTGTACATCCTGTAATTCATGATTAAGCTTTTGCAGTTCGTCATTAATACGTTCGCGCTGGCGCTTAAGCTCGGCACTGCTTTGAGCATGTAAATTAGCAGCTATAAAAACGCATACAATAAGTAATACTATCTTTAAAAATCTCATTGGTTCAAAAGTATCAATTTTAATTGGCAGGCTTATAACTTTCAGGGATATTGAAAGGGTATTCTAACTGCTGATCAAAATCAACCCGGGTATACTGCAAATTAACTTGTATTTTTTTACTTTTTATAGCAGATTGAATATCAATTTGCGAAGGAACAATTTTGTTACCTGATTGGGTAAACTCTCTATTGGCTACCTGCAGGGTTTGTGCCTCGGCAGGGTTTGATAAATTAAGCTGCGTTACCCGCTTACTGGGGCCAAGTAATAATTTATACATTACGTTTTGTAAGCTGCCCGATAACGTGGTGTTATCACTTTGGGTTTGTAAAGCCGTATTTTTATCGTTCAATATCTCGGGTAATGCATTACCTATTAATAACGACTCCAGTGTTTTATAATTAAATTGCTTACCGCCATAGGTATGTATAAAGCTAAATGGCTTTTTCAAATAAACATTGTTCCATTTATCAATCATTAAAATGCTATCGGGAGTAATTAAAACCCGTGCTAATTCAAAACTTACTAAAATGTTTTTAACGACTGATACCCATATTTTTTTATCCTGCGCAATACGGATGGTTAAAGTAACATCAAACTTTTGGCCGTCAATATCTAAAGCAGCATCTGCCTTTGCCGAAAAGGTGTTAAAATTAAGCTGTTGTGCTCTTATAACATCAATGGGGTTAACCGTTTTGTTAGCTACCGGCGGGGGTACTACAGGTGGTGGGGTTACTACAATTGGCTTGCGTGCCTTACAACTCACTATTACCAAAAGGCACAGGGCTATCCCTATTTTATTCAATATATTTCTTTTCATTTATCTTCCTGTCAAGCACGGGTGATGTGCTGCCATATTCTTTTGCTTTTTTCCAGTTGCTTACCGCAGCGTCAACATTACCTGTATAAAACATAATATCGGCATAATGCTCAGTTATTAATGCGCTTTTTGTGGTATTATCGGCTATGGCTTTTTCTATCCACACCTTTGCCTCGGCGTATTTTTTCTGCTTAAATAATATCCAGGCATAAGTATCTTCAAACGAAGAGTTTTTAGGCCGCAATTCATTAGCCCTTTTAGCGTAACCTGCTGCTTTATCTAGTTGCTCATTACGTACACTTAAATAATATGCATAATTGTTTAATGTAAATACGTTATCGGGATTGTAGCTAAGCGATTTCTCATAAGATTCGTCAGAACTTTTGTTATTCTTCATTTCGTGATAAACATCACCAAGCGAAGAATAAGCTAATGAAAGCATTTCTTTATCCTCAAACTCCAGTGCAGTAGCGTTTTTTAAATAACTTAAGGCTTTGCTATGTTGCTTTTTTTGTAACCAGGCAACACCAACCAAATAATTCATTCCGGCCTGATTTGGAAAAAAGGATAAAGTCTCTTCCCCATCTTTGATTACATTATCAATTTCATTATTGCTTAATTGCAGCCTCACCATTTGCTCGCGCACCTCGTATTGCTGGTTATCAATAGCCAATGATTTTTGGTAAGACGCTAATGCTTCTGTTGATTTACCATTTTGCAACAACATATCGCCATAAAGGGCATTGGCACGTGCATCTTTAGGGTGAGTAGTTACAATGATCTTGCTTAACTCCAGTGCGCTTGCTTTGGCATTGGGCTCAGGAAATTTAGGGAAATAGCCCGTTACTATCCTTATTTTTTGATTAACATCTAATTCGGGTACGGCAAATGCCAATGCTAATTCACTAAAGCTGGCATCCTTATTATTTTTATCACGATAAATTTCGGCCAGGGCTAAATGTACCATGCCATTATTCGGGTCTATCTTTTTTGCGCGCTCCAAAACCTTTAAGGCATCGTCACTTTTGCCGGTAGAGTTATAAATTTCTGCCAGCAATAAATAATAGCGTATCTGGTTTGGTTCGGCCAGTATCTTTTTTTCCAGGTCATCGCCTGCAAGGTTAACTTTGCCTTGTTTTAAAAATATTTTTTGCCTGTTAATAGTCAACTCGTCTGTTGATCCGGTAATTTTTTCTAACCTATCATAAAGTTTTAATGCATCATCATAACGTTGTTGAATGTAATAAGCATTACCCAGATCAAAATAACTGTCGGATTTGTCAGGATTTATCCTTATCAATTCAGTAAATACTTTCTCCAACTTAGCAACAGCATTAGTTTTTTCATAGCTGTCGGCCAATGAGCGCCAGTACCATTCGTTATCGGGTTTAACGGTTACTGCTTTTTCTAATAACTCCTGTGCTTCTTCGTATTTCTTCTGCTCTTTTCTCAGATTGGCCAATTCATACATCGAAGCATCATTTTTAGGATCCATCTGCAAAATTCGGTTAAGCAAATCTGATGCTTCTTGGGGCTTCTCCCGGGTTTTCTCCACTAAAGCTGATAAAAAAAGCCGCTCAACCGTAGTGGTATCTACTGCACCTGCAGCCAAAGCCGATGGTGGCGGAACTATTACGCCCGGAATTTGTGCAAAACCCGCTTGAATAAATGAGCATAACATGAGCGGTACTAAAGTCTGCTTCATTACTTTAATCGGTAATACAATATTTTTTAAAGTGCAATACATTAGTGTTTACTTAGGCTCCTGTTTCTTATTTATAAAGATAGCTGATAAATTTTTCCACTCAAAATATAAAGCTACTGACGCAAACATTACTAAAAGCGCATTGCCAATAAAAATGTTTCGGTCAAACACGTAGAATGATATATAAACGATTAAAGCAGAAGATATTATATAAGCCAGGTTCTTTTTTAAATTATATGGTATTGGATAATTTTTTTGCCCCCAGATGTAGGATAATATCATCATTGTTGCATAGACAGCAAATGATATCCATGCCGATGCCATGTAACCATATGGCTTTATCAACATAAAATTTAATAGGATAGTAAGAATAGCACCTATCCCGGATATGTATAGCCCATATTTGGTTTGATCAGATAATTTATACCATACAGAAAGGTTCATGTATATGCCTAAACTAAGGTATCCAAATAGCAATGGCGGAACCACCCCTAAACCAGACCAGAAAGTATTATCAATTATTTGATTATTCTCCACTGATGTTGGCTCACCTAATATGATACGCGCTAAAATATCTACATTGGCTACTACAGCTGCACAAATAACAGCTACTGTTATCACAAAATAGTTCATGATTCGCGCATACGTTTCGCCCGCATTTTTATTTTTTGAATGGCTAAAAAAGAACGGCTCGGCACCTAAACGAAAGGCTTGAACAAAAACACTCAAAAATATGGCTATTTTAGCGCAAGCACCATAAATACCTATCTGTACATCGCTGGTGTCATGATCAAGCAACTGTTTTAGTAAGGTTTTATCCAGCACTTCGTTAATTACAAATGATAGGTTTGCTATTAATACCGGCCAGCTATAGGTAAACATTTCCTTAAGCATAACCATATCAAATTTTAGTTTAAGCCTTATTACTTCAGGTAACAATAATACTATTGTTAATACGCTGGCAATTGTATTAGCCAAAAAAACATATCCTACCCAGTGTGGCCTATACCAGGTGGCTATCCACTCTGCTCCGGGCAGTCCTTTACTAATAATATATGGCACACCAAATAAAAAAAACAGGTTAAAGCCAGTTACCAATACAACGTTAGTACACTTTATTATTGAGTATTTAATAGCCCGTCCTTCGGACCTTAGTTTGGCAAAAGGAATTACACAAAAGGCATCTGCAACCAAAATGATCAGGAAATTTCTTACATAATACGCGTAGTCGGTGTTATCCTTAACTGAGCCTGCCTGTAAGTACCGTATAATGTCATCTAAAAATAAAATGCTAAACAGTAAAAATATAACCGATGCTACTATGATAACACCAAAAGCATTATTGTAAACTTGTTGCTTATTGTCTTCGCGCTTTTGCAGATACCTGAAATAGGTTGTTTCCATACCAAATGCAAGTATGGCATTAATGATGGCTGCATAGCTGTATAAAGTGGTGAGTATTCCGTTACCGGCTTTAGTTAGTGTGCGCGTGAAAATTGGAGTAAGGATGAAAAATATCATCCGGGATATAATAGTACTTAGCCCATATATAGCCGTTTGCCCTGCAAATTTTTTAGCTGTTGACAATAGTTTGTGTAATTTAAATGTGGTTATTTAAACAAACCCCGTTTTAATACTTCAAAATTACGATAGTTTTTTAATTCGCCCTCATTAGTTTCAACCGAGGTAACTTGGGCATTCTCAGGACCCTCGTGGCAAAAATCTAAAAATAAGTCTAATGTAGATTGGTCAGCTTCGGCCTCTATGATAACATCACCATTCGGATCATTCTTCACAGTTCCCCTTACTCCTAACTGATCGGCAACTGCTTTTGCGCTGGCGCGAAAAAAAACACCTTGCACTTTTCCTTTTACCGTTATATCTAAATGCTTCATTTTAATTCAAAAGTCAAAATTAAAAAATCAAAATGGCATATAGGTTAACGGTCAATTTTTAAATCAGGCGCTTAACTTTTGATTGGGCAGTAAATTTCAGATCCTTAATATCGGTTATCAGGTTTAGACCGGGAGTTTTGCCTGGCTCTAATGTTCCTTTATCTTTATCAATACCTAAAAATGCAGCACCATTAATTGTTGCCCACTCCATTAATTTGGCGGTATTTAAGCCCGGGAAGTTTTTTTGCAAGGTTACCATCTCGCTTAAAATACACAGCTTACTATTTGATGCCAAACTATCGGTACCTAAGGTAATATTAAAGCCCTGATCAATAAACAGCTCAATTTTAGGGAGCTGTTTTTCAATATACAAATTAGCATTCGGACAAAAGCACCAGTGTATATTCCTGTCAAACCGTTTAATAAAGTATATATCCTTTAAATTAGTACAAGTATTATGTACTAATAAAACATCTTGCTTATTTGTAAGCAACGGAATAACGGATTGTAGCGAATTACGCGCCTGTGGTTTAAAATAAGCTATATCAATCTTTAAGTATTCATACAACTCATTAAAACGCCCCAACTTGTAACGGTAAAACTTATTTTCATCCTCGCACTCCTGGTTATGAATACTTAACAGATTTTTATTGCTATCGCTGTATTTTTTTATCAGCTTAAATAATTCCTTTGATACGGTGTAAGGAGCATGTGGGGTTATTGAAGATGGTTGTGGTTTAAATTTATGCAGCACTGCAAGACCTGTATTAAAAACCTCATCAGCTTTAGCTGGGGTAAAGCCCAAAATTTCAACAAATGTATGATAGTATAATTTACTTTTAGCTTTAAGCGCAACGGTAGAACTATTGTTGGATATATCGCCAACGGCAACAATGCCATTTTCATACATATCGGCATCTGCTTTGGCAGCGGCGGCCTCAATAACTTTACTATCTGCACCCCTTACCTGTAATACATCTTTAATAAAATCAACCAAACCGTTTCCGGGGGCTATTTTACCTTGCAGGTGCGAAAGCTCGACATGGCAGTGTGTATTTATAAAACCGGGGCATAATATACCCTTCAGTTGCTCAACCGGCGTGTCGCCGGCATCGGTTGGAATGTGATCAGTTACGGAAATTATCTTACCCAGATCATCTACAGTAACTACACCGTTTTGAATTGGATCGGCATAAACAGGAAAAACGTAATCGGCTCTAAAAATTTTCATTCGGTATAACTTAGCAACTACACACCTGATTATTATCAATCCATAATAGCAATATAGACAATTAACCTTTAATTATTGTTTTTAAGTTAATGAATAATAATTTAAAAAAAGTAGATTTTTAAATTTCGTACTTTTGCAGCGTGAATACTACAAAAGAAAAAATTGATATCCGCAGCCTTAGCCTGGAGAGTTTGCAAAAGCATTTCGTAGAACTGAACGAAAAAAGCTTTAGAGCTAAGCAGGTTTATGAATGGCTTTGGAAAAAATCTTGCTTTTCTTTTGATCAGATGAGCAATATTTCAAAAGAACTTCGTACTAAATTGGATGAAAATTTTATTATTAATAATGTTAAAATTCACACATCACAGGTTAGTGCTGATAAAACTATAAAAAATTCTTTTATTTTACATGATACTCACCTAATTGAGGGAGTTTTAATTCCGACACCGGGACGAATGACTGCTTGTGTTTCATCGCAAGTGGGCTGCAGCCTCACCTGCAAATTTTGTGCTACCGGATATATGGAACGCAAGCGCAACCTTAATCCCGATGAGATATATGACCAGGTTGTGCTGATCGATCAGCAAGCGCGCGAAAACTACGGCATACCATTAAGCAATATTGTTTACATGGGTATGGGCGAACCTTTGCTGAACTATAAAAACGTAATTGACTCGGTTGAGAAAATAACATCAGAAGAAGGCCTTAATATGGCTGCTAAGCGCATAACTGTATCAACCGCCGGTATTGCCAAAATGATAAAAAAGCTAGGCGATGATCAGGTGAAGTTTAACCTGGCCCTATCATTACACGCTGCTAATGATGAAAAACGTAATACTATAATGCCTATAAATGAGCAAAACTCATTAAAAGCATTGGCCGAAGCTTTAAAGTATTACTATGCCAAAACCAAAAACCCGGTAACTTACGAGTATATTATTTTTGATGGCTTTAATGATAATATTGAAGATGCGGCCGAGTTAGCCAAATTTTGCAAGCACCTGCCCTGCAAAGTAAATATCATTGAATATAACCCTATATCATTTGCCTCCTACCTTAACGCCGGTGAAGATAAGGTAGAGGCCTTTGCTGAATACCTGCGCAAACAAGGCGTTAATACTCACCTGCGCCGCAGCCGTGGTAAAGATATTGATGCTGCTTGTGGGCAGTTAGCCATTAAAGAGGGTCAATAACGCACTTCCCAACTCCCATTTTCTTTTTTATATTTATTACCGAAGGATTTTTAACAAACCCTCGTCTAACACCTCAGTACTACCCAAATTGACAGAACAGGAATTAATTGCTTGTTTACTTAATGGCGATGAAAACGCTTTTAAAACCCTTATTAACACCTATAAAAAAATGGTGTATAATACGGTATTGGGTTTTGTGCAAAATATAGAAGATGCTGAAGATGTTACGCAGGATGTTTTTATAAAAGTGTATGAGGGTATTGGCAAATTTAAGCAGCAATGCAAGCTAAGTACCTGGATATACCGCATAACTATAACACAATCGGCAGATTTTATTCGCCATAAAAACAGGAAGAAAAGATTTGGATTTTTAACCAGTTTATTTGGCGATAATAATGAGTTGCTACATGACCCGGTTGATTTTATACATCCGGGTATATTAGCAGAAAATAAGGAGCGGTCGGCAATACTATTTAAAGCGATAAATCAACTACCCGAAAAACAAAAAACGGCTTTTCTGCTGCAAAAAGTGCAGGATTTAAGTCAGCAAAAAATTGCCGAAATAATGGAACTGAAAGAAGGTGCAGTGGAGTCCTTATTAATGCGGGCCAAGGGCAACCTTAAAAAATTATTGATCAATTATTATTCATCCATATGAAAAACAAACAGGAGTTAGAAAAACAGGCCGAACGAACCCTAAACAGTTTAGATAACCTGAAACAGGTAGAAGCCAATGAGTTTTTAGATGCAAAAATATTGCACCGTATGCAGGTGATGTATCATCCACCAGCTGTAAGCACACAGCAATTAATGCTGCGTTTGGCAGGCGTGCTTTGTTTGTTTATATGCCTTAATATCGTCACCTATATTGTATTGAAGCAACCCAAACAGGTAACCACAAAAAACATAAACGGAGCAGATGCTTTTGCTGACGCTTACGGATTAAATAACAATACAAACAGTTATTAAGAGGTTATGAAAAACTTTAAATTTTTGATCATTATAGTCATCCTACTGGTGATTATTAATTGCGTGCTATTGGGGTCGCTTTGGTTTACTAAATACCACATGGCCGGACCACCTATGGGAGGCTCACCTGAACGTGCCAATGAATACCTGATAAGGGAGCTAAAAATGACACCCGCGCAAGTAAAACAATATGATGTTATGCGCAAGCAGCATTTTGAAACTACAAGGAAACTGAATGATCAAAACCGTTTGCTTCGCGACGAATTTTTTAAAAACATCCAAACTCCGGTTTTGAATAAGGTGGCTGTTGATTCGTTACAAAAAAAGATAAGCGCTAACTCAGTTACATTGGATACCACCACACTTTTCCATTTTCGTAAACTAAGGACGATACTTACTGATGAACAGAAAACAAAATTTGATAAAATTATACAAAACGCGCTGCACATGATGGGTGGCCCGCAAAAAGGTGGCGGTGGCCCTAGCGGACCGCCGCCTAATGGTATGCAGCCACCTGACGGCCCACCCGGGAAAGACGGAATGTATCCACCACGCAGGCACAGGCCGGGCATGCATCCTGGAGAGCCACCACCGCGACCGGATAGAAGCCGTCCTGATGGGACACCGGATGGGATGCATCCACCTCCTCCCCCGGGCGGAGGACCGCCACCTGGCCGTGACTTTATGCCGCCCCCACCGGGAGGCAGACCGGGTATGCCACCACCGGATGGACCGCCCCCCGGATATTAATTTAAATTATAGCGAAGGAATTTATATCAGCTTACATCTAATGATATAAATTCCTTTATTATGAAAATTAAACCCATAAACCTAATCTGCGGCATAAGCCTGGTATTTGTAACCATCATAGCCTGCAAAAAAGAAACTGCCACAACAACTACCACCACTACTACGCCTACTGTTGGCACGGCACCAGTGCCCGACGTTTATAAAAAAATTTATAATACGTCTGACATGTATGTAGATGGTAATTTCCTGGTAATAAAAGTTACCAGTTTGCCTGATCATAAATCGCCTTACTACCAGGGTACACAATGGGCATCTACCAAATATGAAGCTTATAATGGCACAAACATACTATGGTCACAAAACCCAAATAAAATAGCGCAAAGCAACCTCACTTTCAGGATACCATTAAACCCGGTTGCCGCAGCTACACACGCGGCTACCCCTATGGGGCCAATGGGTGTAGCTGTTAATGGCGTGCCCATTTTTAACCAATATGCGGCAGGTGGCGCGCCATTAACCGGCGAGATCAATAGCTTTGATCAATATTATGGCCATCCGCAGCAGCAAGGACAGTACCATTACCATGCTGAGCCTTATTATTTAACGGCTACCAAGGGTAAAGATGCTTTAATGGGCTTTTTATTGGATGGCTTCCCGGTTTATGGGCCTAACCATGGTACCACAGCTGTATCTAATAGTGATTTGGATGCTTATCATGGCCATACGTCGGTAACGGCTGATTATCCGAACGGCATCTACCATTATCATACTACCAGTGTTGACCCTTACATTAACGGAAATGGATTTTATGGCACAGCGGGCACCGTATCCCAGTAGATTAATAGGCTTAGCCAGCTTTTTAGCTTTAGTGGGTATTATTTATATGAGTGCCCAATACAAGGTTATTCCTTCAAAATGGGTCAATGAAAATGATAAAGGCTTAACTCATACCGGCGGCGTATTATATTATAATAATGTGGCCTTTTCCGGCTGGGTATATAACGATTATCCTAATGGGAATCGGTATACTGAAACTCCTTATCATAACGGTAAGGAAGAAGGCATTATGAAAAGCTGGTATGCCGATCATAAATTAGAACAGGAACGGCTGTTTGTAAATGGTAAAAAAGAAGGTATTCATCGCGGCTGGTGGCCCAATGGCAAACCTAAATTTGAATATCATTTTGAAAATGACGAACACAACGGTCCTGCCAACGAATGGTTTAACAATAATGCCCCATACCGCGTTTTTAATTACAAAGCCGGGCATGAAGAAGGGCGGCAGCAAATGTGGTGGGATAATGGTACCATTCGTGCCAACTATGTAGTAAAGAATGGAAAGCAATATGGCCTTATTGGCCGTAAGCTTTGTAAAAACACTATAAAATGAGAAATTTTAGTTTTCTGCTTCCGTTAATATTATTAGTAGCCGCTTGCGAAAAAAAGGCAGACGATAATAGTTTGCCTTTTTACAACACCCCTGATTTTACGCCTGTGTGGCTTACCCCGCAGGATGATACCTACGGTAAAATTCATACCATAGCACCATTTAATTTAACCAACCAGCTAGGCGATACCATTACCCATAAAAACACCGCAGGCAAAATATATGTAGCTAACTTTTTCTTTGCATCATGCCAAAGTGTTTGCCCACCCATGATGGAGAATTTAAGCAAAGTGGCGCTGGTTTTTGAAAAAGACGATCGTGTACTTATCCTTTCGCATAGTGTTACGCCTCGTAGAGATAGTGTCCCGATTTTATTCAAGTATGCACAACAACGACATATCAATAACAGCAAATGGTGGCTGCTAACCGGCGACCAGCCCACTATCTATAAGCTGGCACGACAAGCCTATTTTGCAGATGATTCCACAGGCTATACCAAAGGCAGTAATGACTTTTTGCATACCGAAAATTTAGTATTAATAGACACCAAAGGCAGGATAAGAGGAGTATATAATGGCTCGTTACAATTGGAGGTAAATAATTTAATTAAGGATATTAAATTATTGGAAGCAGAGAACATATAGTTAATTGCTTTTATTAATTTAAAGCCATGAAACTGTTGCGCAGTTACCTTGCCGATTTTACATCACTATTGTTCCCACAGCTTTGCCCTGCCTGCAGCGAAAGCCTGGTAGCTATCGAAGATATAATTTGTACTGATTGTCGTTATAATTTACCCTTTACCAATTTCCATTTACAGCCTGATAATATTGTGGCCCGCCAGTTTTGGGGTAAGGTTGATATAGAAGCTGCTTACTCATTATATTATTTTGCCAAGGGTGGTAAGGTGCAAAATTTAATGCATCACTTTAAATATAATGGCATACAGCGCATTGGAAATATACTGGGCAATATAGCCGGCGATCAATTAAAGCAAAACGAGAAGTTTGGAGCTGCCGATTTCATTATACCTGTCCCTTTGCATAAAAGCCGGCTTAAACAACGCGGATATAATCAAAGTAAATGTTTTGCAGAAGGCTTGGCTGAAAAATTATACGCGAATGTAAATGATAATAACCTGGTGCGCGTAAAGGCTACCGAAACGCAAACACATAAATCGCGCTTTTTACGGTTTGAGAATATGCAGGAAGTTTTTAAAGTGACACGTCCCGAAGAATTAGCGAACAAGCATGTTTTATTAGTTGATGATGTGGTTACCACCGGCTCAACATTGGAGGCCTGTAGTATCGAACTACTTAAAATACCCGGATTGAAATTAAGTATTGCAACAATCGCGTATGCGGAGTAGGGTAGAGATTGGTGATTAGAGATTAGTAAAGGCAGAGCAATTACCACTAATCACTAATTCTGCAATTGGCTTAATTTATCAAATAGGATAGCCGGTTCAAACGGTTTTAATATATAATCGTTCATGCCGCCAATTTCGCCCGCTTCAGGGTTTAGTATAGCGGCAGTTAAAGCAATAATATGCACTTGCTGAAAATACGGTTCTGGTTTAGCCCGTAAGATTTCTGTGGCTTCAATGCCCCCCATTTTAGGCATGTTTAGGTCCATTAATATTACATCGTAATTGGGTGTAGCTTCAACTTTTTCCAGGGCCTCAACACCGTTTTCAGCAAACTCGGTTTTGACACCCCATTTGGTTAAAATTTTGTTTATCAATAATCTGTTTATCTGATTATCATCTACAACCAGTACTTTAATGTTTAATGTATTGTCCACTATTAACTATAATTAATCTAAATTCAGCGAGTGCATAAAAATGCTAAAACATCTTATTAAAACGAAATAAAATTGCATTCTGATTTATTTATTAAACAAAGGGCTAAACGTTTTAATGCTTAGCCCCGTAATATTTCATTCTTATAGTACTTATTACTCCGCGCTTTTGCTGTATAACGGAAATTTCTCCGTTAGCTTATGTACCTTCTTACGTACTTTAGCTAAAGATTGCTCGTTTTCCGGATCTTTTATTACCTCGTCAATCAATTCAACAATTTGATCCATTTGCTTCTCTTTCATACCACGGGTAGTTACAGCAGCTGTACCTATACGTATACCTGATGTGGTAAATGGCGATTTATCATCATAAGGTACCATGTTTTTATTCACGGTGATATCAGCAATTACCAAAGCGTTCTCTGCAGCTTTACCGGTGATGTTTTTATTACGCAGATCGATCAATACCAAATGATTATCTGTACCGCCCGAAACTATCTCATAACCCCGGTCAGTAAGTGCTTTGGCAATAGCCGCACCATTCTTTTTAACCTGTAGAATGTATTTCATGTAGCTATCGCTCAACGCTTCGCCAAAGGCTATTGCTTTTGCTGCTATGATATGCTCCAGCGGGCCACCCTGTGTTCCCGGGAAAACAGCCATATCCAATAAAGCCGACATCATTTTAACCTCGCCTTTTGGTGTTTTTTGGCCCCATGGGTTTTCAAAATCCTTACCCATCATAATCAAACCACCACGCGGGCCGCGCAATGTTTTATGGGTGGTTGTGGTAACAATATGGCAATGCGGAAGCGGATCAGTTAATAAACCCCTTGCAATTAAACCTGCAGGGTGCGATATATCAGCTAAAACTAATGCACCAACCTGATCAGCAACTTTGCGTATAAACTCATAATCCCAATCGCGTGAGTAAGCAGAAGCTCCGCAAATGATCAATTTAGGCTTCTCTTTTAATGCCACTTTTTTAAGCAGGTCATAATCAATATACCCGGTGTCTTTACGTACCCCATAAAAATGAGGCTCATATAATTTACCTGAAAAGTTTACACCCGAACCATGTGTTAAGTGGCCACCGTGCGAAAGATCAAATCCTAATATTTTATCGCCGGGTTGCAAACATGCCAGCATAACTGCAGCATTGGCCTGTGCACCAGAGTGTGGCTGTACGTTTACCCACTCGGCATTAAACAATTGTTTAGCGCGCTCAATAGCAATGGTTTCTATCTCATCAACTATCTGGCAACCGCCATAATAACGTTTGCCCGGTAAACCTTCGGCGTATTTGTTGGTAGCTACCGATCCGGCTGCTTCCATTACCTGCCTGCTTACAAAGTTTTCTGACGCGATAAGCTCCAGTCCTTCTTCCTGGCGCTGTTGTTCTTCATCTAACAGCTTAAATATTAATTTGTCTCTTTTCATACAATTTTAAAAACGGCCTAAGTTAACAAATTGGTTAGAGATTTAACCGTAAGAATTTAGATTAGATAGATATTTTGGCGTGTAGGTTTATACGCCAAATTTTATATCTCTTTTGCAGATATCCAAAAATTATTATACCCTAATCCTATTTGAATATCAATTAATTCCTGCTGCAGCATTTCTAAAACAGCCAAAAAATTGTAAACAAAATGGACCTTATTTTCTGAATTTTGGGCGATAGATTTAAAATCCATCATTTTATTTATCCGTAACAGGTCGTCAATGGCTTTTTTTTGCTTTTCAATGGTATAGGGATATTGTTCAACCGTATGCGTCACCTGTTCGGCGCGGTTAGCATAACGTTCCATTAACCGGCCATATACCATCATCAGTTTATATAAACTCACATCGGTCAACTCCTCGCCGGGCATAGCCACTTTTTCGGCTTGCTCCAGGTCATAAGCTATATTTCCGCGCTTTTCCTGTTTAAAACGTTCGTCCTCTAAAGGTTTGATCTCCTCACATATTTCCTTAAACTTTTTGTACTCTATCAGCTTGCGTATCAGTTCCTCCTTATGGTCAATTTCACTCTCGCCATTTTCGGCCTCATATCGTGGCAGCAACATTTTGGCTTTAATGCGCATTAGGGTGGCAGCCACAAAAATAAACTCGCTGGCCAGCTCAATATTTAAGCTAACCATTTGATGGATATAATTCAGAAAATCGTCAGTAATGCGGGCAATAGGTATATCATGGATGTCCAGCTCATCGCGCTCAATAAAAAACAGCAGCAAATCAAAGGGACCCTCAAATTGCGGCAGCTTAACAGCAAAACTTTCCTCATCCATCATGCGTAAAAATACAGTTGAGTTTTAAATAAATAAAATTATAAACATCAAACAATAATAGCTTTAAAATGTCCTAATTTTACCAATTAAACTTAGTTAATTTGTAAGTTTATTACTCTAATTACTATTAATGCAAGTTAAGGCCGGCGACTTATTACAAACTATCAACTATCCGTCTGATTTAAAGAAACTTAAAGAGGAAGACCTTGAACAGTTATGCCAGGAGCTGCGCCAGTATATTATTGATGTAGTATCAGTAAATGGCGGGCATTTTGGTGCCAGCCTGGGTGTAGTAGAATTAACCGTAGCCTTGCAGTATGTATTAAACACCCCGTACGACCAATTAGTATGGGACGTTGGCCACCAGGCTTACGGACATAAAATATTAACCGGCCGCCGCGAAGCTTTTGATACTAACCGTATATATAAAGGGCTAAGCGGTTTTCCTAAACGCGCCGAAAGCGAATATGATACCTTTGGCGTTGGCCACTCATCCACTTCTATATCAGCAGCGCTGGGTATGGCCGTTGCTTCGCAATATAAAGGTGAAACAGACAGGCAGCACGTAGCTGTTATTGGCGACGGTGCCATGACAGCAGGCATGGCCTTTGAAGCCCTTAATCATGCCGGTATTGAAAATAGCAACCTGTTAGTTATCCTTAATGATAATAACATGGCTATTGACCCTAATGTGGGTGCGCTGAAGGAATATTTAACAGATATTACTACCTCAAAACCTTATAACCGTTTTAGAGATGATATTGCCGGGGTACTGGCCAAACTATCGGCCATTGGGCCTGATGCGTATAAAATAGCGCAGAAAATAGAGAAAAGCATTAAAGGAACTTTGTTAAAACGAAGCAACTTTTTTGAGGCCCTAAAATTCAGATACTTTGGGCCTATTGACGGGCATGATGTAAAGCATTTAGCTAAAGTATTGAATGACCTGCGCGATATACCAGGCCCTAAGCTTTTACATTGCATTACGGTAAAAGGTAAAGGATATGCCCTGGCCGAAAAAGACCAAACCAAGTGGCATGCGCCCGGCTTATTTGACAAAATTACCGGCGAGATAAAAAAAACCAAACACGAAAAACCACAACCGCCTAAATACCAGGATGTGTTTGGCCATAGCATTATTGAACTGGCCGAACTAAACCCTAAAATTATGGGCATTACACCGGCTATGCCATCGGGTTGTTCACTTAACCTGATGATGAAGGCTATGCCAAACCGTGCATTTGATGTAGGTATTGCTGAGCAGCACGCGGTAACCTTTTCGGCGGGAATGGCTACGCAGGGGTTGATACCTTTCTGTAACATATATTCCAGCTTTATGCAGCGGGCGTATGACCAGGTAATACATGACGTAGCCATACAAAAGCTAAATGTTGTTTTTTGTTTGGACAGAGCGGGCATTGCAGGTGCCGATGGTGCGACCCACCATGGTGCTTATGACCTGGCTTATATGCGCTGCATACCTAATATGACGGTGAGCGCGCCCATGAACGAGGAAGAACTGCGTAACCTAATGTTTACTGCCCAGCAGGATGATATGGGGCCATTTGTAATACGTTACCCACGCGGCAATGGTGTTATGGTAGATTGGCAACGTCCGTTTAAAGCGATTAAAGTAGGCAAGGGCCGCAAGGTATGTGATGGTGAAGATGTAGCCATACTAACTATAGGGCATATTGGTAATGAGGCTATAAAAGCCATTACTGAGCTAAATGCAGAAGGTTACTATCCGGCGCATTATGATATGCGCTTTGTAAAACCATTGGATGAAGCCCTGCTACACGAAGTATTTAAAAAATTCAATAAAGTAATTACCGTTGAGGACGGATGTTTAGAAGGTGGGATGGGCAGTGCTATTCTTGAGTTTATGGTTGATAATAATTACCATGCATCTGTCACCCGCCTTGGTATCCCCGATCGCCCGGTTGAGCATGGCGAGCAGCAGGAACTTTGGGCCGAATGTGGCTACGATGCTAATGGCATTGCCGCACAAGTTCGCAAGGTTGGCGTAAAATCAAATACACATACTATAGCTTCTTAAGATCAAATATCGGCTTTTAAAGGTTAGTTTGACTTGCAACCAATCTTTAATCTTCATTGTCTAATCTTTAAAAAATCTAACGCGCCCTAAAGCTGGCCAGATCTGAATATATGGTACGGAACGAACTGCGTAAGCCTAAGCTAAACATACTTGTTCTGTCTAAAAACGCAGCATTATGCTCACGTCTAAACAAAGCACCAAACTCTATACGCAAATTATATATAGGGTTAAGTATATAAGCCACTTTAGCCTGGGCATAATATAGGTTGGTGGTTAATCCCTGCCCTATATAGTTGCCGGTAAGTCTTGCCGGAGTAGCGTATGATTTAAAAATATCTTTGCCATAGTTTAGCCCGTTAATATCAAGGCCATAGTGGGCATATTGCAATTGACCACTAAAATCAAATCTTTTATAACTGTAATTTAGAAGCCCTATTAATTCTTTATAATTTGCACCAAAAGGATGCGCCAAAGGTTCGCCCTGTTGACTGTAATTTATTAATCTCTCGGTTTCAGAATAAGTATAAGGGGTTGCGCCATTGTACTCTGCCAGATAATTTAAATTTTTTACTTTAAACAAATTTGCTCCACGAACGCCTATCTGGAATCCGTATTTGTTCCTGGAGCTCCCTTTTCCCGAAAAAAAGTTTTCACCCTCAAATTCATCTAACGCAAACTGCCCGTAAACGGTGATGCCGTCGGTTAACTTATACTTACTTGTAAGCCCTATTAGTGCATTATCAGGCGATCCTGCCGAGGCTTCGACCGGCCTTAAAAAAACAACAGGGTTGGCATAACCAAATTCAAATCCACGGTAATTGCCATACTTATCTACATTACCCCAAATTATGGCATCAAAAAACCCAACAGAAAGCCTGTTGGTTATATTCCAATCAAGATAATGAAATACCCCCCACTTATTTTTGTACCCGTTGGTGTATGACTCATAAGGCGCGGCAGGATCAACCATATAGCTCCACATGGCCATATATTTAACATTACCAATATCAGCTGTCAACTTTAAAAAAGGATAGGCAGATGCATTATCAGATAATAATTGCGAACGATAACCATCGCCTATAAAATTCCTATCATGTCCCAGGGTAACATTCAAGTATTTTACCGGGGTATATGATACTAATGCCGTAACATCCGACCAATCGGTATAACTTTTTTTACCATAGCTACGGTCATAAGCCTGACCTGGTACAATGCCTACCTGCGCGATATAAGTTGACATGTATTGCGGAAATACAGACTGATTTTCAAAACCCCGTGAATAGAAATAAAACTTTTTACCTATTGTACCCCCTAATTGGTAACCACGATGATTTGACCAGGTAGATTTGTTGCCACTAAGATCCTTACCCACACTATAATCTCCAATAAAGTCAGCATAAAACGTGTAATCCTTATCATTTACCTCAATTAAATGTTCATTAAACAACTTGCGATACACCCATCTATGACTCACTGTTGTGTCAACCCCTAAGTTCATTAATTCATTATACCTGCGCTGCAACAAGCTATCATCAGCAAAAAAGGGTTTTAATGAACTATGAAAACGTGTTTTAGTTGAGTAAACATCCTCATTAAATTTTTGATAAAACTGGTATGAATAGGGTAAGTATTGTGATTGCGCGTTGGCGATTCCTGTAAAAAAAACAGTTAGTAGTAGTACGTAAATTATTTTTTTCATGTATAGATATAAGTAACCATTTCTATTCGAAATAGTTTAGTGTTTTAAAGCCTCCTTTTTGCAGGTAGTCATCCTTTTTAACCAAATGCAGGTCAGATTGTACCATATCCTGCACCAATGCTTGCAGATCATATTTTGGTACCCACGCTAGTTTTTCTTTAGCTTTGGTGGCATCTCCTATTAACAGTTCCACTTCGGTAGGCCTAAAATAACGCGGATCAACTTTAACTATAGGTTGGCCCGGTTTAAGCATTTTATCATTTAATCCAAGTTCTTTTACTTTTTCAGGATCAACATCAATAATAACGCCTTTTTCATATTCGCCTTTACCGCTAAATTCAATTTCTATACCCAATTCAGCAAAAGCCATCCTTATAAATTCCCTTACGGTAGTTGTCACTCCGGTAGCAATAACAAAGTCTTCGGGGTTATCTTGCTGAAGCATTAGCCACATGGCTTCTACATAATCTTTTGCATGGCCCCAATCCCGTTTGGCCGAAAGGTTACCTACATACAGGCAGTTTTGTAAACCCAACGCAATTTTAGCCGCTGCACGGGTAATTTTACGGGTTACAAAGGTTTCGCCGCGTATGGGGCTTTCATGATTAAATAAAATACCATTACAGGCATACATTTGATACGCTTCTCGATAATTTACAATTATCCAGTAAGCATACATTTTAGCTACCGCGTACGGTGAGCGCGGGTAAAAAGGCGTAGTTTCCTTTTGCGGAACCTCTTGCACCAATCCATACAATTCAGATGTTGATGCCTGGTATATACGTGTTTTTTCGGTTAATCCTAAAAGCCTAATAGCTTCTAATATCCTCAATACACCAATCCCATCGGCATTGGCTGTATACTCCGGGGTATCAAAGCTTACCTTCACATGGCTTTGTGCAGCCAGGTTATATATTTCATCTGGCTGTACTTCCTGAACTATACGTATTAAATTGGTTGAATCGGTAAGGTCGCCATAATGCAATTTAAACTTCACATTAGGCTCATGCGGATCATTGTATAAATGGTCAATCCGGTCGGTATTAAAAAGCGATGATCGGCGCTTAACTCCATGCACCTCGTATCCTTTTTTTAATAAAAACTCGGCTAAATAAGCACCGTCCTGACCTGTGATACCTGTAATTAAGGCTTTTTTCATAGCATGTACCTATTGGTAATGAAGTGCAATATTATCAATTAAATTACAACCATCGTTATTAGCTTATCTAAAGCTTATTTGTGTCTATATATGCGACGGCCTCTTCCAATTCTTTGTACCATTCTTCGCCATATTTCCTGGTTAATGGCCCTTTTAAAAACTCGTGTACGCGCACCTGCAATTCGTCGCCAAAACTACAAGCCGGGCTGCAAATGCTCCACCGGTCATAATTTAATACATCAAATTCAGGATAAGCGGTAATACGTATTGGATATAAATGGCATGAGATGGGCTTTTTCCAATCAACCACACCTTCTTCATAAGCTTTTTCAATGGCGCACTTGGTAATACCACCTTCCCAGGTTACATAAGCACATTCTTTATTTACATCTACACACGGAGTAGTATAATCGCCTTCAAAATCTTTTACCCATGCCCCTTCGCGCTCAATGGTATCAATACCCTTTTGGGTCATGTAAGGTTTTACTTTAGGATATATTTCCTCCAATATATGTAACTCATCGTGATTTAAAGGTGCGCCAGAATCTCCTTCAAGACAGCAAATACCTTTACACTTATTTAAATTACATACAAAATTTTGCTTTACTACATCCTCATGCACCAAAACACTTCCAACCTCTATCATTTTATTTACTTATTGGATTTAACGGATATTTAAGCCCTTTGGCATCCGTTAACTCCATGGTTACGCTACCTACTATTAACCCTACATGGGCCTTAACGGGTATCCTGTTGTTATCATCTGTTATCCACAAATATAACTTGCTATTTTTTTTAAATATGCGGCCAGGTATAATTGTGGGGTTAAATTTAAGGCAGTTAAACGTGCCTAAGTTAGTTTTAATTTTTTCTTTGCCTATGTAAGTTATGGTAAGTGTTTGCACCCCGTCTTCCAAAAAATACTTCATGTCAAACTTCTCGCCTATTTTAAGCTTGCTAACATCAATATTGCGGGCAGCATAGTAGGCTGATACAAAATCATATACATCGCCCTTAAACGGAAACGTGCCTTTATCAGCTGTAACCTCATTTTTTTCCTGATTAAAGGTTACATTATCTGTATGACGATAACTTCCCTCGCGACGGTTCTCGGTATAAAAATAGGGTAACAGCGTTTTTTGATCTATATAAGTTTCATACTGGTTACGCACTTTATAAAAAACGTCAAAAGTGCCTGCGGTATTTCCGTTGGCAATAATATGAAAGGTGGGTCGGCCCTTTATTTTACTGCCGCCATCTTCTACCCGTAAAGTAGCTTCGGCACCGGTAAAAAAGCCGTATTTTAATTTATAGCTTAACTGTTCGCCAACTTTAAAAACCGGCTCGCTTACATTTTTGAGGTCCTGGCTAAACGCACCGGCTAACCCACTGCATAAAAGCATGATAACAATAAAAAATCTCTTCATACTTTTACATACTACAAAAAGCAAACCATTAATCTTTACGCTTATAAAGCGGCACGGTTGAACACGGCTCGCCAAACATGAGGTTTTTTACAACCGGGGTTAATTTTTTTGCTAATTCAACATACGCTGATACAGGCACATCCACATCTCCACAACCTTTTATTACTAAACGTTGGTCGCGGTACTGTTCCGGGTCCAGCTTTTCAATTCCTTTTATAAACAGTACCGTTTCCAATACATCGGCATCTCCAAAAACAACCTCATTGGCATAAGGTGCCATACGGTTGGCCAATAACATATAGGCCCACGCGGGTACAATTGCATCGGCACTACATGTTATACCTATGTTTTTACCGGCATATTGAGCCCAGTCATGATCTTTTACAAATTCTCTAAAATCCTTTTCGCGCAATATTAACCCCTGGAACAGGTTATCCTTAATATCATAGATCACCCTATCTCCTTTAGGATAAAACTGGGCGGGATCTAATGTAACCAAACCGCTTTGTGCAACCTTGTTAATGATGTTTTCCTGTATCTCCATGGCCTTTAAATAAAAAATCCGAGAATAAAGCTATAACGCTATTCCCGGATACAAAATTACTTTAATTTTTATTATAAGAACTTCGCTCTGTTATCTTTTACATTCGCCTTATCTTTCAAGGCTTCAAAAAGCTGGCTTTGGGCACGCTGTAACAAAGCTTGTGCAATTTGCTGACGCTCTCTAACCGAATTATTAAGCGGAGCAGGGTTTATAAAACTATCAACCACAAACACGTATACACCTTGCTGGCCTTCAACTACTTTTGATAATTTATTAGGTTGTGAACCAAACACAGTACCAATTAATGCATATTCAGCAGACACTCCCGGTAAAATAGGGTTAGCAAAAACTATGTTTTGAACCGGTGTAACTTTACTACCTGCTTTTTGTGCAACCTGATCAATATTTGATGACCCTTTTAAAGCGGCATTAAATTTTTCGGTAAGCATACGCGCTTTCACTTTGTTTCTTACTGCCGGCTCAATTTGCTTTTTAATCACATCAAGCGCTAAAACACCTTTAGGTTTAATTGCCGTTAAACGCGCAACTACATATTGATCGTCAACAGAGAATACTTGGTCAGATAGGTCGCCTTTTTCTGCTTTATAAGCCCATCTTACCACGTCACGTGCGCTGGTAAGGCCTGGTAAACTTGCGGCAACGCCTGTAATATTTTCGGCTACTCCCTTTTTTAAGCCTGCTTTGCTTGTTTGTTGATCAAAATTATCATCATCCAACGATGCTAAAAAAGCTTGTGCTTTGCTGTATGCTGCAGATTGTGTTTTACTGCTTGCAGTTAATAATTTATCAACTACTGCTACCTTAACTACTTTTGACGAGCCTTTTTGAGAACCGATTTGTATTAAGTGTACACCATATTGAGTGGTTACTATTTTATACTCGCCTGGTTTGCCGTTAAATACAGGCTCCTCAAAAGCAGGTATCATTGCACCACGCCCAAAAGTACCCAAGTCGCCCCCTTTTATAGCCGACTGTTTATCTGTAGAGTACATATTTGCCATATCAGCAAATGATTTACCACCTTGAATTAATTTTTTAATTGAATCTGCTTTAGCCAATGCTTTATCAACACCGCCTGCCATACCTGGATCAATTAATATATGTTTTGCACTTACAGAATCAGGGCTTGTACGGACCGCAACCAATTTAGCTATACTATACCTTCCATTTGATTGAAAAGGGCCGTAAATAGTTCCGGGAGCTACATTAAACATCACCGAGTCTAATTTCGGATCAGCCAATTTACCTTTACCCACAAACACTACAGGCAATTTAGATTCGGCATTTATTTGCACAAACAACGAATCGTTGGTACTTGCTTGTAATGCCGGTATTAATTTAGCAACCTGCTCTTTTACCGCCAATGAGTCCTCTTTTGAAGGTGCTGCATTAAAAGTAACATATTCAATATCTCTTAACTCCTGCTGATTTTTAAATTGCGATTTATGCTCATCATAATAGTCGCTATAATCTGCATCTGTTAAAGTAACCTTGCTATCAGGAATTGAAGCGTAGTCAAGTGCGGTATATTTAAAATTAACCAATTTGTTTTTTGCTTCGTAATCGTCTTTAGCTTCTAACGAGTTAACATATATACCATTGGTAACCAAAGCCAGGTATTTTTCGCCTTCTTTTGAGCGTATCAAATTAGTTATAAAACTGGTCCATTGTACTTTCTGTGGATCATCTGCCTTTAGCGCATTAATATTTTGAATAGCCAAAAGCAAGTTAGCTCTGTCAAATTTACCGGTTTGAGGGTCAGTAAACGTTTGTACAATTTGCGGGCTAGGATTGCTGCCACTTATCATTGCCTGCGTTTCATTAACGCCAACCTTTAAACCCAGTTTTTCAACTTGCTTGCTTATAAGCAACCTATTTACGGTTTGGTTCCAGGTGTTTTCCTGTACATATGCAGTAATTTGTGGTGATGTACCTTGCCCTGATTGTTTAAATTGTTCAAGCCCCTGATCAACATCTTTACTGAACTCGTCATAAGGTATTTTTTCATCCTCTACTTTTCCAAGTTCATTATTGTCTTCCCTAAAAAAAGACCCGCCACTGCTTATTACTTCACTTACAACAAATGCGAAAAGTGAAAGACCGATCACAAATGCTACTATTTTACCCATCCGCTCGCGCAGATAACCCATTACAGCCATATAATTTTATATAATGTTATTTGTTCATTTAAAAGAGGGCGCAAGATACAATTTTTAGTAAAAAAATGTAAAACAAAATTTAACCATCTAAGTTATGGCAAATCAGGGTGTTTCATCTGTATAAAATGTACCTCTAGACTGACTGAAGGTAAAGTTGGTAAGCTTTTCATCGCTCATAAAATTTACACCATCTTTGAAGCCCCCATCCGTAAAATTTATGATCACATATTTATTTGAATAGATGATTTTTTTGTCCTGATCCCATATCAGCTCTTCAGTTTTAAGGGTTTCGCCGGTTGAAAAAGTGCAAACTACGTTTTTATAAAATTTAGTAATTTGTGTTTGGGGATACTGTATAGCCGAATCGGCAACCATAACACCTGCCTGGGTTCTATCAGGATTGTAAAAAGTAATTTTTATGCCTTTTGGAGTTAGGTTGTAAGGTGTAGCCTTGTTTGCCGTATCACCTTGAATTAAAACAGGTGCCTCTAACCGCATTTTAACCTTTGCCGAGTCGCTGTACATCACATCAACTCCGCGGGTTTCTTGTTCGGGCTTCTCTAATTCTTTAGCTGATAATTCTTTGATCTTGTTGATATCGTTCTCGCATGCGCTTACCAGCAGCATGCTTATAAGCAGTGCGGATAACAATAACGTTTGCTTTGCACCACTACACATTTGTTAATTAATCAAATTTTAGTTTTTGGAACCACCTGTCGTTAAGTGTAAAACCTATACGCAGGTTAATATAATTTTCTTTTATCAATCCGCCTTTTAAAGTGCCTCGCTGGCCGACCTCGGCAGATATATTGATCTTGTAAAAGGTATTAGTATAGTAAGGGCGCAATGGTAATCCTAAACCAAATGTTAAAGCTGTTGATTTAATATTGGTAAAACCCGTATTGTCCGGATTGCTAACGTTTAAATAACTTTGATTAAATATTGCACCCAAACGATAATCAATGGTAGCCCAATAATTACCAATTGCATCCCTGTTAGGAGTAAACTGGCCACCAATATTCAAAGTTTTACTATCCAATAATCCCTGGTTTACGCCACCAATAGAATAATTTGACCATTTGCCCATGCTATAATCAACGCCTACCAAATATTTACCCTCATCCTGAAACGATACACCAAAATGATTAATTTGTGGAAGCTGTATTTTGTTTTGTACCCCTTGCCTGCTAATAGCTGAATCGACCGGCAAACTTGCCACTCCTTCAGCATTTAAAAAATATTGACTTACTATATAAGAGTTTTGGGTATTCAGTTTAGAATTAGCTGAAGCAGAGTAACCCAATGTTAAACGCTTTGTTGTAGAAAAATCTATTATATACTGGGCACCAAAATCATAATTCAATCCGCTAATACTATTATTATCTTCAATTCTTGAGTTTAATGCTCCCGGCAATTTGGGTAACTCGGTAGATTGTGTTTGCTTTAAATTACCCCAAATATATGATAGGTTTGCCCCAACTGTTATATGTTTCCCTATACCTATACCATAACCAAAGTAAGCTTTGGTTAAACCACCCTCGCCGTTATAACGATAATTTACCGTATTAGTATCAACCGGCGATCCTGTACCAAATCCTTTTATTGATTGGTTGTAGTTGTAACCTAACTGGCTATAAGGTAAAAGGCCGAAGCTTATAGCAGATTTTTTTGTGATTGGAACAGCAAAGGTTATATGGCTGATAGTAAAGTTAGCATCTGTTTTGCTGGACTGGCCAGTTTGATTAAAAGTAACCCTGTTACCATACAAGCCTGCATCAACTACCATTGTGCGTATCTGCGAGTATGATGATGGGTTTAATGGATTAATAGTCATATAACCATTTATACGGTTAGTTGCAGTGGCAATGCCGCCCATACCCATATTTTGAGGTAATACACCCGGGCTTAGGTCGCCTAAACCATAACGTGAATATGGTGAACTGGTTGTTGCTGTTGTTTGTGACTTTGCACTAAACGCTGCAACAGCACATAAAAGTGTTATAAAAAACTTAGTATATTTAATCATTATGCTCTTGTATTGCTGCGTTTAATCCTATCAGAACCAAATGCGGCTCAATTTTAATATAGGGGGCAAAGATGCTATTTTTCAATAGAGTATCAAAAAAAATACTGTCGCCTCCTGTTAGTATAATATTTATTTGCTGATGGCTTTTTATATAATTTTCAATAAAGCCGTTTAACTCATGTTTTACGCCGTTTTGAACACCAGATCGTATAGACGTTGTTGTATCGTTACCATGGGTTCCTTGAAATTCATCGTCACTGGTAACCAAAGGCAGTGCTGATGTATAATAGTTTAAAGCATTGTAACGCATATTTAATCCCGGTGATATACTACCTCCAAAATAATTTTTTTCGGCATCAATAAAATCATAGGTTATACAAGTGCCCCCGTCAATTACAAGATTATTATTATCCGGGTATAAATAATTGGCTCCTGTAACTGCCGCTAATCTATCGGCTCCTAATGTTCGCGGGGTTAA
Organism: uncultured Mucilaginibacter sp.; assembly: GCA_964611565.1. Lineage (GTDB taxonomy): Bacteria > Bacteroidota > Bacteroidia > Sphingobacteriales > Sphingobacteriaceae > Mucilaginibacter. Next base: position 52,778 of record CAZTAU010000017.1, read on the forward strand.
ATATTTGTTATTAATTCCTGTAAAGGTAGCCGCATTAAAATAGGTCAAATCTGCCTTACTGTTTAATACGGTTTCCCACTCCTCTGCCTTGCTTTTAACTGTCGAAACGATTGCCTTTTTGATAGGATATTTATCCAGACAGATTAACAGTTTGTTAGCGCTAAATGCTGTATACTGATTGGTATGCACCAATACATTGTTATCAAATACAGCAATTTTTGTATAAGTATTGCCAATATCGATAACCAAATTAGCCATTAGGCTTTAGTTAATGATAGTATTGATTCAAAAATAGCCAAACCATCTTCGTTAGCCAGCAATGGGTCGGCAGCACGCTCAGGGTGTGGCATAAAACCAAACACATTACGGCTTGCATTACATACACCTGCTATATTTTCTATTGATCCGTTAGGGTTTGCCTCATCAGTAATATTACCGGCTTCATCACAATACCTAAATAAAACCTGGTCATTATCTTTAATACTTTTTAAAACATCCGCATCTGCAAAATAATTACCCTCGCCATGCGCAACAGGTATTTTTAATGCTCTTTGAATATCTATTTGGGCAGTAACTAATGAATTGCCGGTTTGCGGTATCATGAAGGTATTGCGGCAAATAAATTTGCGGTGCTTGTTATGTAATAACGCACCCGGTAATAAGCCTGCCTCGGTTAGTATCTGGAAACCATTACATATACCTAAAACGTTGCCGCCTTTTGCTGCAAACTGGATAACCTCCTGCATGATAGGCGAAAAACGAGCTATCGCGCCTGAGCGCAAATAATCGCCAAATGAAAAGCCACCGGGCAGCACAATAAAATCAGCACCCTGCAGGTCATGATCTTTATGCCACAGGCGTACAACCTGCTGGCCCATTATTTTTTCTAATACATGGATGATATCTTCATCGCAATTAGATCCCGGAAATATAACTACACCAAACTTCATGACACAAAACTAATATAACCGCTGAAATTTGAACGAATGTAAAAGTTAAAAAGTGTTAAACTGGAAGTATATTATACCTGCAAGCAATATAAAGAAAAGCGATTCATAGAACCATCGTACTCCCGAATATAAAAAATAGTACGAAAAAAATACCGCGCCAGGTATTGCGCACAATAAAAAGTGGCTCATTTGAAAATGTGCCTTTACATAAAAAGATAGCCCGGCAACTATAAAAATACAAAACAACAACTGAAATGACTTACGTATTTGAACATATCCCCTAAAAAAGTTTTGTCTTATTTTAAAAAACCCAAGCACCAAAATGATAATAACCGGTATTAATATTAAGTAATTGTAATAGTTTATATTAATACTATCAGGAAACTTGGTGGTTAATGGTAACCATATAGTGTAAAATTGCGATAGCCTGTCGTTCAAATAATAAAACACGGCTAAAAAGAAAAACACAGTGGCATAACCCATTATACCTGATACCCACTCGCGCCAATCAAATGGTTTAAATATGATGAGCGATATCCATATAGCTAAAAAGAAATAAATAAACGGCAGATATATTAATGAGCCTAACGCTACTATCATACCCAGATCAAATGCAGCTGATTTAGCATCGGTACCTTTATAAAGGCTAAGCATTTTATAAAGCATCCATATTACCAGGAAATTGCATATCAGTGGCGAACTTAATACTAAAAATGGAGTAAACAGGCTAGTGATTACGATATACATTAACGCCGGTAAAAAGCTTGACCGCCCCAATAAATTATAATAATTAATTAATGTATTTAACAGCAAGGCCTGCCCTAATACCACCAACCCTGCAATAAATACATTCAATCCGGGAGGTAATACGTAATCATACTCCACATTACCAAACAAACGTGCAAATGGCTCAACCAGTGTAAATCTAATTTCATCAGTCGTATGCCAAACATACCCTATACGCAACACCCCCAGCAAAATAGCCAGCCATAAAATATTAATTGGGTTAAACTTGCGGAAGGTATTGATCATGCGGTTGTTTAAAAGACAATATTAACAGAAAATAACCTTAAGGTAAAATAGTTGCCGGCTTGGCATACCGTATAATCATATCATGCACAATTTGCGCGGTCTCATCGGGAAAGTTGACATCAATTTTTTTATCCTCATTAACCCACTCTTCCAGATGTGATGAAAAATTTTCATCAATGGCGCTAATCACTTTTACGCCTAACCCTGCTGCGGCTACGGCGTTGCATTGCTGCTCATATTGCCCCCTCATAGGTATCATCATTACCTTTTTTTGCAGATATAGCGCTTCTGCAGGGCCCTCAAAACCACCGCCGGTAAGCAGCCCCTCGCCGGTAGCTAAACTATTATTAAAGGCCTCGTTACTTACCGGGAATATATGCACGTTGTCGGTTTGGTAAGCAATTTTTTCGCGCTTTGAATAAACGTGCCATTGTATAGCCGGATTTTTACTTAAGTGCCTTATCAGCGTTTTATCATCATAAGCAGGCAGGTAAACCGTATAATGTCCTAAGTTGGCAGTTTGCAATTGTCTTATTTCGCTGCGGATAACCGGGGTATGTATAAAATCGTCATATCGTTCAAAATGAAAGCCAATATGATGTGTAGTTGGCGAATAATATTTGAGCAACCAATCGCCATAGTTCCATCTTTTTGGGCGTGGTGTTTTAGCAGACACGAAAGAACATTGATGGCTAAGGGATACAGATGGCACTTTCCGCAGTTTGCATGCCCAGGCGCTAACTGGTTCAAAATCATTTACTATTAAGTCGTAATCGGCAAGGGGTAACCGCCAAATATCCCAAAAAAACCGCCAGATATTTGATATTTTGAATGTGGCCCATTTATCAACACCACCATTTTTGCCAAACACAAAGCTTACACCATGTAATTTGTATTTAAGTGGTTGCGTTAGGCTTACCTCGGCTTCGGTACCGCTTACCAGCAGGTCAACCTCACCATATTTTTGCAATAGCGGAACAATTTCGCGCGCACGGCTGATGTGCCCGTTCCCTGTTCCCTGTATAGCAAATAATATCTTCATTGGTTTTGTACCAACAAAGATATTATTTGCTTGCAGTTATGTTAAATTACCTTGAAAATTAAAACGAATAACCAATAGCCAACCCAAAGCCCTGGTTACGTGCCTTGTTTTGGTTTACATTATCATTAGCCATTGATTGAAAATCGAACATATAATTAGCATTTAAGCTTACCATACTGTTAAAGTTGTAACCAATGCCTACATTACCACCGATGATCGATTTTCTGAAATCCTTAGTATCGGTAATAGTTGGGCTTGCAGTGTTGTTAACAGAAATATCAGTAGACTGCGATAGCAGGAAAGACATTTGCGGGCCTGCAGTCAGCGTAATTTCGGGAGATGGTTTAAAGGCGAATAGTACAGGTACATCGATATAATCTGTCCTTACTTTTATCTCGCCGTTGGTACCACCAACCGTTTCAGATACTTTACCACCTTTTTGGCTGTACAATACTTGTGGCATTAAACCAAATGAACTGGTAAACGGCAGATCGGCAAAAACACCTCCTTTAAAACCAAACATATAATCAGAGTTGTAGTTAACGTTGCCGGATTGAAATTGCCCTATCGAGGTTAAATTAGCCCCTGCTGTTATGCCAAACCGAGGTTTAACTGATTGTGCGTTTGTTTGACCGGCCAAGCCTAATGCCAATAATAACGCGGGTATAATAATTAGCTTTTTCATAGTTTTAGATTTTAGTATATGCTAACCCTATGCCCTAAAACTATGCCAAACGGGTAAAAAAAGACCAGAAACCCAAACAGAACATGGGTAAATCAACTGAAAACAAACGATTTAAAACAACACTTAAACTTCCTTTTTAAAACGCTCCAAAAGGTCCATAACGTTCATTTTTGCATTCAGGTCCTCTGTGTCCGTAGTATCATCCTCGTCGGTATCGGTGTTAAAATCATCAGGATTATATTTAAATACCTGCCATTTGCTATTGTGGTATTCTAATGAGGTCAAACTCTCTACCCAATCGCCCGAATTTAAGTAAAGGACTTTCCCAGGATTGTCAGTAGCGGTTATTTCGCGTATCTCGGCATGATGGATATGGCCACATATCACATACTGGTAATCTTTGGCCACAGCCAGGTCGGCGGCGGTTTGCTCAAACTGATTAATAAATTTTACCGCCTCTTTAAAGCTGGCTTTTACCTTTTGCGAGAAGCTCATTTTTGGCCTTCCCATCAGCGTTAAAAACCAATTGGTAATGCTGTTTACCCATATTAACGTATCGTAACCTATAGCTCCTAATTTAGCCAACCATTTGGAATGCTGCATAGTTACATCAAACACATCACCATGAAATATCCAGGCTTTTTTACCGTCTATATTTAATACAATTTTATTGAGTAGTTGGAAAGAGCCCAGGTTAAAATCGGTAAATTTACGCAGCATTTCATCATGGTTGCCCGTTAGGTAATATACCGGGATGCCATCGGTAACAAATTTTAAAATGCGGCGAACTACTTTCATGTGTGCTTCGGGCCAGTAGTTTTTACTGAACTGCCATATATCAATAATGTCACCATTAAGGATAACCATTTTAGGTTTGATGCTTTTTAAATATTTAAGCAATTCCTTAGCATGACAGCCATAGGTACCTAAATGCACATCAGATATGATGACCAGGTCAACTTCGCGTTTTGCCATTAAATTGGGGGATAATTGTTCCAGCCGGTAATTGGTACCGGTTATTCAGATTTAAAGTGTTGAGCCAACGATTATTCGTCTTCGTCGTCCTCATTAACACTTAACTCGTAAGGGCTCAAATAGAACAGGCCGGTTAACAGCAACAATCCTACAACAACCAAATAAGCATATTCAAACTGCATAATGCTATTTTTTACAAAGGTTAAAAACGAGTATTAATTTTAGGTTATGACTACGTTAAATGTAAAAGGTTTCACAAAAACTAAAATTTATTTTTTATGAACATGTTAACAGTTAAACTTTACTTGTCATTTCGACGAGGCACGAGGAGAAATCCATACAAGCGTTAGTAGCGTGTGTATAGATTTCTCACTACCGCTCGAAATGAGTTAGGGTTTATAGCAAAGTGAGCAATTCCCTCAAATGATTAATCTGCACGGGCACATCATCCGGCTTGGGTGCATTAAACGGATTAAAGTATATGGCATCCATACCAAAATTTAGCGCACCACGCACATCGGCTTCCAGGCTGTCGCCTATCATGAGGCTTTCGTGTCTGTTGGTACCGGCTATATTTACCGCATATTCAAATATGGCTTTATCAGGTTTATTGGCACCTACATCTTCGGATATGATAATATGCTGAAAATACTTAGCTAAACCACTACCGCCAATTTTTACAGCCTGCGACTCCTTAAACCCGTTAGATATTAAATGCAGTATATATTTACTTTGTAGGTATTCCAGCGTTTCGTGAGCATGAGGGAACAGGTTGGTTTTGGTTGGGCAAAGTTGTACATAGGCATCTTCAAATCCTGCCGGAATACTATCCGGGTGTACATTCAGATCCAAAAACGTTTGACGGAAACGCGCCTCGCGCAGATGATCCTTGGTTATTTTGCCCACATGGTAATCTGCCCAAAGCTGGTGGTTATTGCGGGTATAGGTTTCAATAAATAACTCGCAAGAATTTAACCCGATACTTTCTAACTGGTGTATCACATACAACTCCTGCAAAGCCTCCTCGGCATTTTTATCAAAATCCCAAATAGTATGATCAAGGTCGAAGAAAATGTGGGCGTATTTCGGATTTCGGATTTTCAATTTCGGATTTATTTTTTGTATTTGGGATTGGGTGTAAATTCCCCTACAATAACACCAACTTCGTTTACTTTCCAAGCTCCTTTAATGGCATGAGGAGGAACTTCTTCTTGACCATTAAATTCTGAATCGATTTCATAAACCCAGCCATTTGGATTTTTTAATGCTTCTGCAATTGCTTCCTTCGGTGGATATTTCATTATTCAAAATTAGCCAATCACTACCCAAATTCGAAATCGAACATCCGAAATCCGAAATCCCTTTAAACTTTCTCCCCAAACGCCAGGTCCCCCGCATCGCCCAGGCCGGGAACAATGTAAGCCTTGCTGGTCATTTCCTCATCCACAGCGCAAATCCATAGTTTGGCTTTGGGCAGGTTGGCACGTACGTGCTCTATGCCTTCGGTACTGGCTATTACGGCTGCTATATGCAGGTCCTTAATGACATATTGTGCCATTAACTGTTTGCAAACCTCCACAATACTTTGCCCGGTGGCCAGCATGGTATCGCATAAAATAAAAACTTTACCCTCCAGGCTGGGGGTAGATATATGGTCGATGTTAATTACAAACGCGCCTGTCTTTTTCACCTTGCGGTAAGCGGTAATAAATGCCGCATCGGCTTGATCAAATACATTTAAAAACCCTTTCTGAAATGGAAGTCCTGCCCTTAAGATAGTACCGATTACGGGTTGCTCTGTTGGGAGATTAACGGCTGCCTCACCTAATGGTGTTTGTACAGTCTGCTCTTTGTAGCTTAATTTCTTGCTGATCTCATACGCCATGATCTCGCCCAATTTCTCCAGGTTACGGCGGAAGCGTGGCCTATCCTTTTGAATATTTACATCCCTCAGCTCGGCCAGGAACTGGTTGCCAATGGTGTTGGTTTTGTTGAGGATGAAGATCATAGTTATCAGGGATTTATATTTAAATATACGTAATAAGTAACCAAGAGTTTTAATTGGATAAAAACATGGTTAACACATTTCGGATTTTTAATAAATTAAATATTTGATTATCAATTAAATAAAAAAAACCACATCAAAAATGTGTTAACCATGATTTATAGCTAAATGGCTATTGACTCACCCGGTCATCGCTACGCTCGACCACCTTCTATGCGGCAAGCAGCAAAGAGGATTAACCGTCCACAACCCTCTTTCCGCCGCAGGCGAAGAGAGGGTTGACGAACGACTTAGTGAAGTCGGCGTGAGTCAAACATGTAGTCGCTCGAATTCGTACAGCTACCGTTCGGAACTGATACAGTGTAATTTTGCATGTTTTTATAATCACCTATATATCAATATATTATATATTTGGTTTGGTTTTGGCCATTATCGTTCAGAATAGATTAATACTGAATTAAAAAAATCATCATGAAAAAAATTCTTACCTTTTTACTACTGGTAGTTTTATACACCACTGTTAAGGCACAATCAAATGATGCGCCCTATTTAACCAAGTCGTTAAGCGGTGCAGCTATCCAAAAAGTTACTGCGCGTACTTCAGGCGGTAGTATAAGCGTTAACGGTGTTGCAGATGGCGAGCCACATGTTGAGGTATATGTTAGGTCCTCCAGGAACGCGAATTACACTAAAGAACAGATACAGGAAAAATTGGCCGAAAATTATACACTGGATATTTCGGTCGCCAATGGGCAGTTAGCCATAACCGCCGCTCAGAAAAATAAAATATTTGAACGGAACGAATTAAGCATTTCTTTTAAAATATACGTACCACGCAATATTGCAACAGATATTCACACCAGTGGTGGAAGCATCAGTATAGCTGATCTGACGGGCGACCAATCTTTTTCAACCAGTGGGGGCAGTATAAATATTAACCGGTTAAGCGGCAATATTGATGGCCGTACTTCGGGAGGCAGCATTAATGTAGCCGATTCAAAAAACCAAATAACACTCAGAACCAGTGGCGGCAGCATTAAAGCGCAAAATTGCAGCGGCACTATCAGTCTTTCCACTTCCGGGGGCTCATTAAGCCTTAACAACCTGGATGGCACAATTGAAGCAAAAACCAGCGGTGGCTCGGTTCATGGCAATAATATAACCGGCGAATTAACAACCCGTACTAGCGGCGGAAGCATGAACTTGCAAGATATATCAGCCAGTTTAAATGCCTCAAACCATGGTGGAAGTATTAATGTTGGGATAGCAAAAGTAGGCAAGTATTTAACTTTAGATAATTCTGGCGGTAGCATTAATTTAAAAATGCCTAACCAAGCACTTAATCTGGATCTTCATGCCCAAAGAATAAGTGTAAATCCGTTAACCAATTTTAACGGAAACAAAGATAAAGACAGTATTAACGGCACAATCAATGGTGGTGGCGTACTGGTAAAGGCGCGTTCCAGCGGCAGTATGTCCATAACTTTTAATTAATATCTATTCCACCTTTAGCTATCAAACCCTTCTCTATACAGAGAGGGGTTTTTAATTTAAACGTACCGATGTCGGTGAGTCATACGCACCAATAAAAATCCCTGCTGACATACCCTTGTCACAACCTTGTATTTACTTTACACCAGCGTAACATTACTACCGTAAAATCGTTATTACTAATCGTTAACTTTGTACTACTAAATGGATTTTAAATTAACCTCGCAATACGTACCCACCGGCGACCAGCCTGAAGCCATTCGTCAACTGGTTGAAGGTGTAAATCATGGTGACCCTTTTCAAACCCTGCTGGGTGTAACCGGCTCGGGTAAAACGTTTACGGTTGCCAATGTTATACAGCAAACGCAAAAACCAACGTTGATATTAAGCCATAACAAAACTTTGGCGGCGCAATTATACGGCGAGTTCAAGCAGTTCTTTCCGGAGAATGCGGTTAACTACTTTGTATCGTATTACGACTACTACCAGCCCGAAGCGTTTATACCCACTACCAACACCTATATTGAAAAGGACCTGCAGATAAACGAGGAAATTGAGAAACTACGTTTGCGCACCACATCGGCTTTAATGAGCGGCAGGCGCGATGTTATTGTGGTATCGTCTATATCCTGCATCTACGGTATGGGTAACCCGGAGGATTTTGCCAACTCGGTATTCAAGTTCGCAGTGGGTACCCGCATTAGCCGTAATGCTTTTTTACATAGACTGGTTGAAATTTTATACGCCCGTACCACTGCCGATTTTAAACGCGGTACTTTTAGGGTAAAGGGTGATACCGTGGATATTTTCCCGGCTTATATGGACCATGCTTACCGCATATCTTTTTTCGGTGATGATATTGAAGAACTAAGCAGCTTTGATGTAAGTACCGGTAAAACGCTGGAAAAAATGACCCACATGGTGCTTTACCCGGCTAACTTATATGTTGCCCCGCGCGAGCGTTTTACCCAATCCATCTGGGCAATACAGGAAGAGTTGGAAACCCGTAAAAAGCAGTTTATTGATGATGGCCGCTTTTTAGAAGCCAAGCGATTAGAGGAACGGGTGAACTACGATTTGGAAATGATACGTGAGTTGGGTTACTGCTCGGGTATTGAAAATTATTCGCGCTTTTTTGATGGCCGTGCGCCTGGTATGCGTCCGTTCTGTTTATTGGATTATTTCCCGGATGATTACCTGATGGTGATTGATGAGAGCCACGTTACCGTGCCGCAAATACGGGCTATGTATGGTGGTGACAGGTCGCGCAAAATTTCCTTAGTTGATTATGGGTTCCGTTTACCTGCGGCGATGGATAACCGTCCGCTAAACTTCCAGGAGTTTGAGCGTTTGGCACCACAAACTATTTATGTGAGCGCTACGCCTGCCGATTTTGAACTGGAAAAATCGGGTGGTGTGGTAGTGGAACAGGTAATACGCCCAACAGGACTATTGGACCCGGTTATTGATGTTCGCCCGGTAATTAACCAGGTGGATGATCTGTTAGATGAAGTAGATAAAACCATAAAAATGGGCGACCGTGTACTGGTAACTACCCTAACCAAACGCATGGCCGAAGAGTTAGCCAAATACATGGACCGCCTGGGCATTAAATGCCGATACATACACAGCGAGGTAAAAACCCTGCAACGGGTGGAGATATTGCGTGGCCTGCGTTTAGGCGAGTTTGATGTACTGATAGGTATCAATTTGCTGCGCGAGGGCCTGGATTTGCCCGAAGTATCATTAGTAGCAATTTTGGATGCGGATAAAGAGGGTTTCCTGAGGTCAGAACGCTCATTGATACAAACCATTGGCCGTGCCGCCCGTAATGACAGGGGCCGTGTTATTATGTATGCCGATAAGATTACTGAATCTATGCGGATAACCATTGACGAAACCAATCGTCGCCGCGAGATACAGATCAAATACAATACCGAGCATGGCATAACGCCTTTAACAGTGGGTAAGAGCCGTGAAGAAATTATTGAGCAAACATCAGTGGTCGACTTTAAAGGCGGTGTACAGAAGGCTTATGTAGAAACAGACGTAATAACCCTGGCTGCCGATCCAATTGTGCAGTACATGACCAAAGCCGACCTGAAAAAATCTATTGACAACACTAAAAAAGACATGCTTGCCGCTGCCAAGGATATGGACTTCCTTCGTGCCGCCAAACTGCGCGATGAAATGTTTGCGCTGGAGAAAATGATGGAAGAGAAGTATTCGTAACCCTTTGTCATTTTGAGCATAGCGAAGAATCCATCCAACGACTTATACGATCTACAGATTCTTCGCTTTAATCAGAATGACAATCCGGTGATTATATTTTTGTAACAATTCCTCACCTTGCCTTATCAAATCATCGTGTATAATCATAAGCAAACTTTTTACACGTTATAATATTATATTTGTAAGCTTAATTTAATCAAATGGTACTTTTACGTTTTTTAATCATATCCATTTTAATTTTATATGTAGTGCGCTTAATAATGCGCTTGCTGGCACCGTATCTGTTTCAAAGCCTGGTAAATAAAGCGCAGCAACAGCAGCAAAATGCCAACCGTGCCCAACAACCAACCGGCCGCATTAAAGTTGACTACATCCCCGAAGGAAAAAAAAGCAATATACCTGATACCGAAGGCGAATTTGTTGATTACGAAGAACTAAAAAAATAATGATCCCTGAAGAGATATATAAGCGCAGACGCAGGCATAATAATACGCCTACTTATATAACGCTTATTATAGCTAATTACATTGTTTTGGCTGTTGGGGCTTCTTTGGCCGTATCTTGCAATCACATTCATTGGTTTTTTTGGGTGGTAGCCGGTTTGTTGGGTGTATATAATTTTTTCAGCATACGCCGCAACATTGAGGAATACACCAAACCCATTATTATAGCTTATATAGTCAGCCTGGTAGTAATGGGTGTCATATTGTATTATTGGACAACTGCCTGTTAATTTGTGTAGTTGCGTGAATAATTAATCCGCGTTTGATAATCCATTTCAATCCTATACTTTCCCTCCGCCACCCCCTAAATTAACTTAATAAGCCAATCACATAAAAATGTGCTACAATTTTCTATTTTTGAAGATTATAAATTACCAATCAAAACTTAAATGAATAACTGGTTCAAGCAAAATGGCATCCACTTTGCCATTATCGGGATTTTTTTCGCTATCTGCATACTTTATTTCGGTCCCGCTTTTCAGGGTAAAACTTTGGGCCAAATGGATGTAACCGGGGCGCAATCCACCCAAACAGAAATAAATAAATACAAAGAAAAGGACACTACCATTTTATGGACCAACCAAATATTTGGTGGTATGCCTGTTTTCCAGATATGGGCACCGTACCCTAATAACGTCACTACTTACGTGGTACGGGCTTTTAAAACAGCATTACCAAACCCGGTTGATGTTATTTTGATATTATTGGTAGGCACCTACTTTTTATTTAATGTTTTAAAGCTTAACCCATGGCTATCGGCTGCGGGCGCTGTAGCTTTTACATTCTCGTCCTACAATATAATTTACCTGGCCGCGGGGCATGCTAACCAGGCTTTTGCTATAGCATTTTTCGCCCCCATTCTCGCTAGTATAATTATGACCCTGCGTGGGCAATATTTGCTGGGCAGCGCACTTACGGCGTTATTTTTAGCAGTTGAAATAAGGGCCAACCATATACAAATGACCTACTATTTAATGTTTGCCATTTTAATTTTGGCGGGCATTGAGTTATATCATGCTATAAAAAACAAATCTACTTCCAGCTTTTTAAAGCCTTTCGCCTACCTTGGTGTTGCATTGGTATTAGCTATTGCTGTAAATGCATCTATGCTTTGGAGCACTTATGAGTATGGTAAAGAAACTATTCGCGGCCAATCAAACTTAACTTCTACTGCTAAGGATGCCGGCAATGGCCTATCAAAAAATTACGCTTATGAGTATAGCCAGGGAGTAGCCGAATGCCTTACCTTTTTGGTACCAAACGTTTATGGCGGCGGCCGAACTGCGTTAGACGAAAAATCTGAAACTGCAAAAGCATTTGTAGCAAAGGGAGTTCCTGAAGGTGAAGCTGCAAAATATGCCAATCAAATAGGAAGTGGCGGTGTTCCCGGTTTAGGTATTTATTGGGGTCCTAAACCTTTTACCGAAGGTCCATGGTATTTTGGCGCGGCAATTTGTTTCCTGTTTGTGTTTGGTTTATTAGCGGTAAAAAATCGTTTAAAATGGTGGGTATTGGGCACAGTTGTATTAACCATGCTATTATCATTTGGCGGAAACTTCCCATATATATCTGACCTGTTTTTTAACTACTTCCCTTTATACAATAAATTCAGGGCGGTTGAATCTATTCTAGCGGTAACCAGCATTTGTTTCCCTATACTGGCATTTTTAGCTATTAAAGAAACTTTTGATAATCCCGATAAAGCCTACTTAATAAAAAAACTAAAGCTTTCCCTTTACATTACCGGTGGCTTAGCATTACTGATTGCTTTATTGCCGGATTTATTTTTAAGTTTTAAAGCACATAATCATTCGGAGGCAGTATCAAATCTTACCCAGGCACTTAATGGCGATAGCACGTTTGCCAATAGCATTGCTAACGCCATTATTAAAGACCGTATTGGTTTTGCGCGTTGGGATGCGCTTCGCTCGTTAGTATTTATATTAATAGCCTTTGGTTTATTATGGGCATTTATCAAGCAAAAAATTAATGTTACAACTTTGTCGTTAGCATTTTTCGCAGTAATATTAGTTGATATGTGCTGGATAGATCAGCGTTACTTGAACAATGATAGCTTTGAAGAAAAACAAGTATCAAACAAACCACAGCCCCGCGAGGTAGATACCTTTATAGCCAGGGATGCTGACCCTAACTTTAGGGTATTTGATGCTTCGGCTCCTTTGCTTAAGGATATGTACAACCCGTTTTTCCATAAATCTTTCAGCGGGTATTCGGCAGCCAGGTTGAAACGCTTCGAGGAGTTAATTGACACGCAGTTCAGCAAAAGCATTAACCAGGATGTGTTGGATATGATGAATGTTAAATACATTATAACTACCGACCAAAAAACAAATGCCAGCAGTATGCAGGTTAATAGTACCCGTTGCGGTAATGCCTGGTTTGTTAAAAGCGTAAAATTGGCTAACAATGCCGACCAGGAAATGCAGGCCTTAAATAGCTTTGACCCTGCAAATGTGGCTATTGTTGACAAACGTTACAGCAATTTGATAAATAAAAAGGGACTAACCGTTGATGCCGGAGCTTCTATTAAACTGGTAAGCTATAACCCCGACCATTTGGTATACCAATCGGGTGCGGTTACTAACCAGATAGCGGTATTCTCTGAAATATACTACGATAAAGGCTGGACCATGCTGATAGACGGCAAGGAGCAACCTTATTTCCGTGCCAACTATTTATTGCGCGCGGCACAAATACCATTGGGTAACCATAAAATTGAGTTTGTTTTCCACCCGGCGTCATACTATACCGGCGAGGGGATTTCATTAGCCGGATCGGTATTATTGGTGCTGGCTTTAGGCTTTGCGGGTTATACTGAGACTAAAAAGAAACCTGCGGGTAAGAAAGCATAAAAGCTTTCTCAGACAAACAAAAAAGGCGGTGTGTTTACATCGCCTTTTTTGTTGCACCGCTTACTCTCTCCACGCGTCATTGCGAGGAACGAAGCAATCTCTGCACATGCAAATCAATTTAACGAATTTTATTATTTTCGATTACGGTTTTTCAACGAGGTGGGTGCGTATATATCATGACCAATAAATTCCATAAGGTTCTGTACGTTGGCGTTACCTCTGATATTACAGGCAGAGTATACGACCATAAAAACAAAACTTACCCCGATAGCTTTACAGCGAGATATAATTGCGATAAATTAGTTTATTATGCATTCTATCCGCACATAGAAGAAGCAATAGCAGTTGAAAAAGCAATTAAAGGTGGTAATAGGAAATCAAAAGTTGCCTTGATTAACTCTATAAATCCTGATTGGAAAGATTTGTACGGTGATTTTTTGGAATAAGCTTTTCGGTTTTGATTGTCCTTTGTAGAGATTGCTTCGTTCCTCGCAATGACGCGCGGGTTGGGTTAATTTTTAGAATAAGCTTTCGGTTTTGACTGTCCTTTGCAAAGATTGCTTCGTTCCTCGCAATTACGAGTGGGTAGTTTAGTTGGTTATTTTAATCATTCGTCCTTCTATGCTTTAACCAATACCACCCCAAGTTAAATGCGATAATGAGGTGGTTAAAAACCGTCGGCAGCAAACCATAGTATCGTTTCATGATATCAAAACGCTCCTGAAGGCTTTGTCGATGTTTGGCTTTCGACATCCCCCCTACCAAATACTTAGCTACATATTGGTTTACATTAACAATGGTTTTGGCTTTTTTAGCTGCGCGAATTATCCAGTCGATATCAGCGCTTAACTGGTATTGCGCGTCGTAAGGCTCGACCAATGCGCGTTTGATATAGATGGCCTGGTGGCTCACGCTCATGCCATATTTATAACTGCGCCAGTTAAAATCGGCGGGTGCTTTATGCCTGCGTTGGCCCAGGCTTTCACCTTGGTCATTGATCATTTCTGTTTCGCCGTAGTATATATCGGCGTTATCTGCAGATTCAAAAACATTGGACACGGTTTCGGGCGCGTATATCTCATCACCCGAGTTCATGAATAAAACATAATCACCCGTCGCAAGGGCCAAGCCCTTATTCATAGCATCATAAATGCCATTGTCCGGTTCGCTGACGAGTTTTGTTATACGAGCCTCATACTTTTCTATAACCGGCAAAGTACCGTCGGTAGAAGCCCCGTCAATCACTATATATTCAATATGCGGGTAAGTTTGATTCAATACCGACAACATTGTACGCTCAATATGATCTACATTATTGTAAACCACCGTAATTACCGATAATACCGGACCACCCTGTTTCATATGATAGATTGATAGAGGTCCATATATTGTTGAGCAACTTTCTCGTTGGTGTAATTATCCAGCACTTTTTGACGGGCATTGGTTGCTAATATTTTTGCATCAGGCCTATTCAAAACTTCATGCAGCCCCTTTGCCATATCTGCTGCCGATTTAAACTCGGCCAAATAGCCGCTTTGCAGGTGGTCCACCATCTCGGGTATACCGCCTGTATCAAACGCTACCACCGGTGTACCACAAGCCAACGACTCCATAATCGTATTAGGCAAATTATCTTCTAATGAAGGCGTTACAAACAGGTCGGCCATGCTATATATTTCCGCCAGTTCATCTGCCGATGTGATAATGCTTAGCTCGTGTACTTTAAATGGTAACTGGTTTACGTCAAAATGTTTGTTTTTGCCAAATACCACTACTTCAACATGGTTGGTATCGGGGTAATCAGCTTTCAAAATATTTAACGCTTCTACCAAATAGGTTATGCCCTTGCGCCTGTCGTTAATATTGGCCGCTCCAAATAGTATTACTTTGACAGAGGGGTCAATATTTCTTTTTTTCCGCGCAGCGGATATATCCTTAGGCGAAAAAATGTCAATATCAATTGGGTTAGGGATAGATTCAATGCGGAAGTTTTTGATCAATGAACTTTGCCTGGCTACCCCTGCCAGCCATTGGCTGCAGGTTACAAAAGTTATATCAGGCGAATTGGCGTACATAGCCGCTTTATGTAACCACCCGGTATGTGATATATCATTCTCATCCGGGTGCCTTAAAAATGGGCAGTTGCCGCACTCCCGCATAAAATGATCGCAAGAGCCAGAATAATGACAGCCGCCGGTAAAGGTCCACATATCATGCAGGGTCCAAACAATGGGTTTGCCGGTTTTAACCAATTCGGCCAGATCACTTATGGACAGAAAGCCGGAGTTTGTCCAATGCAGGTGCAAAATATCAGCTTCCTTTACCCAGGGCTCATTTATAATACTACTGCCGGCATTGGCAGGAGAAAAAGCAAACCGTACAGATTTATCCCTTTCCTGAAAGGCTATGAACGGAATACGCTCCAGTAAAAAGTTTGCCCTGGCTTTTAAACGGGTGATAAAATCGGTTACTAAACCTTTAACGTGGCTGTCCCCTGTTTTTTTATACTGAACCAATAACTGCGCGTCGGCCTTTTGCGATACCAGCGCTTTTAATAAGCGCAGGCAGGCTGCGGGGGCTCCCCCGCCGGCATCAGCAGTATTGATGAGCGTAATTTTCATTACCACAAGTATAAACAATTAACCATACTTTGTCATCTCGAACATAGTGAGAGATCTATACATATGCTAATAACCTAACTACCCTATCTATGTATAGATTTTTCGCTGTGCTCAAGAGATAGTTCTCGTTATCACTCGAAATGACAAAAGAAAAGGGTATATCTTACTTGCCACCGTACTTCGCGCGTATCTTTACCAAATAACGCACACCACGCTGCCACAGGCTACCTTTGCGGTGTTTAAAGAAATACCGGATAGCTTCATAACCCACAGGATGCTCTTCAATTACATCCGGGAATTTGGTGATGGGTTTTTGCGCTATCCTGACGGTGTACATATCCTCGATGTTAGAGTGTATGCCTGTACCGTCATGCCCAATATTGTTAATTAATGATTGTGAGGGATTAAGGCTTAACCCATTATTTAAAAACACAGACAAATACCAACGTATGGCCCATGAGTTATTTTTACCTGCCTTAAACTCGCGCACCTGCCGCCAAAAATTCATGGCATGGTCAATAGTAAAACGACGCTGTTTTTCTGCATCAAATTGGGCTATTAGTTTATCAATATCAGGCTCAAAATGGTTCCATGCACTGGCCCAGGTGGCCCATCCCCAACTGCTGATGGCCCGAAAGAAAAAAGTTTCGGGTAGATTATTCGCCTTTAAATTATACATATAAGCACTGATGTGCATCACCCTTTCCTCATCTGCGTAGCGGGAAAGCGCCTCATTAAAATATTGGAGGGTATAAGGCGATGATAGCAGGTCATCCTCAAAAACAATAATATTCCCATATTCATTTACCAACTGCGTAACCCCACTGATAATGGATTTGGCCAGCCCCATATTCTCGGTCCGCTCAATTACTTTAACCGATTTAAAGCCGGTTACTTCCTTGATCAGCTTACGCACCTCGTTCACTTTGGCTTTATCAGCCTCCGTTTTAGCAGCATCAGAGAAAATGAATAGCCTTGACTCATCAGCCAATACATTTTTTTGTAATGAGAGTATTGTTCGGCGGGTATGGTCGGGCCGGTTATATACAAATAGCGCTATGGGGGCCAGTTTTTGCATTAAGTTTTTCTTAAAACATAAAACACGCTTTGCGGCGCAATACGCTCCATTTTTTTAGTAGCGTGGTAATGTAAGTTACCTGTAAATATTTTCGACAACCATTTATCAAACCACACATAGCTTTTATGGCTAAATATAGCTCGCTTTGAAAATTTCTTCCAGGTACGCTGAAACAGTGGTGTCATGCAAAAGCATGGAGCTTCATTAATTACTTCCAATTTCAGGTCACTAAATATTTTTCTAAAAATTTGCAGCGGGATGCCCCGCTCGTTCTTTGTAAGGCCTTTACGCGGCTTTTCCCAGTTGCCCATGGAAATGATAGGCTCGCGCAATAAAATGTAGCCACCGGGCTTGGTTACCCTATGCAGTTCGCTGATAATGTAACTTACGTTGGGTGTGTGGTGCAAGGTGCCGAAACAGGTGATGAGATCGAAAAAATTATCTTCAAATTCCAGTTTGCCAGAAACGGTTGGTTTTACATATTGCGGTACAATATCGCCTATTTTATCTGACTGTAAATTGTCTGATGGTTCAACGATATATATGTTCTTAAGTTGAGCTAATATCGGGAAAAACTCGTGGCCCCAGGCAGCGCCTATTCCCAGTGTATTTTCAAATTTCTTTCCCTTTAGATAACTAAAACCATGCAGAGTATTTAACGCGTGGTAGCCATAAACATATTCTTCCGCTTCCTTGCTGCCCAGGTCGGCATAAGCTTCGGTTTCTTCATCATACCATTTTTGTATTTGGCTGATGTTAAAATCATCCCCATATAAAACCTCGCCCGACTTGTATTTATCTTCCATAAAAAATTAAAACGCGAAAGTTAAAAGTAGTATTACTTATCCTTAAATATAATTTTATTGACGGTGTAATTTACATCGTCAGATATTTTCAAGAAATAAGTTGGTACTGCATACACAATAAGTACCAACAATGAGCGTACACACATGTCCAACCAAATATTTTGGCTACCCGTCAATATGCCTGTCTTTATTACCGGCATATAATATCCTGCCGCCAAAGCAATTGCACTCACTAAAATGATTAATATATGTGCCTTATTGAAAGGTTGCAGCCCAAACTTAACCTTAACATACAACCACGATAAAAAATTGATGGTAAACATGGCTATTAAATAGGCTATAGCCGCACCCATCATACCCATTTCGGGTATTAATATCCAATTGGCTAATGCACAAACTAAAACGGTTGATACAATGAAATAAGTGGTGTATTTATAATGCTTTGATAAATTGATGATATAACCGTTCACTCCGCCGGTAATATCAGTTAAAAAACCTAAACCAACTACCATAAATACCCCATAGTATTGTGCATACTCAGGTTTATGCAGTAGTGCAATTACAAATTGCTTGTTTACTAACAACCCAATAAACAGCAAGCACCCTACTATCATTTGCACTACAGAAGTTTTATGGTATATCCTGCCGATTTTAGCTAAATCATTTTCGGCCCACGCTTGTGATATTATTTGGATAGATGTGCGCCCAAGTGCCCTTGATGGTAAACTTATAACAACTGCAACAGCAAAAAAAGTACTATAAATACCTACAAGACCCAAATCCTTTGTTATTGATGTTAACATTAAAGTATCCAGGCTTTGCATCAAAACAAAAGAGGTTCCGCTTAAAAGCGTATAGAAACCATACTTAACAAATTCTCTTTTTTGTTCCTTAACTTCTTTTGATATAGGTGTTATTTTAAACTGGCTGCTTTTGTATAAGCTATAACATAAAACCAGTACTATAACCACATTAGCAACCAAGTAAATATTTAAAAAATTATTGTAGTTTATTAAGGTAGCACCTATCAATATAATACTTACTGTAGTAAAGAGCCGCAATACAACCTCGCGTAAAAACGAGGATAACATATTTTTAAAAACTGTTATCGCCAAACTTTCCATAACGGCAAACGCCATGGTTAAGCCGGCCAGCGGAGCAATAAAGTAAAAGTATTGTGGTAACAAAACAGCCCCCTTATCATCACTAAAGTAGGCTATAACATGATTCTTAAATACAAAAAACAGCAGGGTAAATATTAAAAAATTTACCAAACACCAAAGAATAACGAAGGATACAAAACCACCGTGTTTTTTATCATCTGTACGATGATAAGGAAAGTACTTTAAAATTATGTTATTAATACCTATTGATGCAATTTGCGCATATAATAATGCCACTGCATTCATCAAAAAAAAGAAACCTATCTGTTCTTTACTTAAAGCCTTCTGAAATTTTATCAGATTAAAAAAGCCAAGCGCTACACCAGCGTATAGTATGATACTATTGTAAAACCCTTGCTTTTTTAACAGGTTCATTCAGCTTTAATATTTTATACCAATACGGCCCGTGTAATCAATACGGTTTAATAGTAACTGTAACTTATTATCGGCAATGTACTCGTCAACCGCTTTACGCGCGCCTTCCCAATGTCCATAATCATCAATAATAATAACACCACCAGGCACCAGCAAAGGGAATAGGTGCTTTAACTCATGCGCAGTTGATTCATACCAATCCGTGTCTAAACGCAGTAAAGCTATTTTTTGCGGGATGGTTTGCGGGATGGTATCTTCCACCTTACCTTTTACATAATGCACTTTAGCTGCCGGATAATTTAAACTACCCACATTTTGCTGTACCTCATCAATGGCTGAATAGCACCAAACCGAAGTAGCATCCTGCTTATCGCTTTGGTCTAATAATACATCAGCAGCAGTTCCGGTAAAAACTTTATCATGCTCTGTAGGGGCAGACATACCTTCAAAAGTATCATACAAATATATCTCACGGGTTTTATCACCAGCCTTTAGTAATGTGTCAATTGCCGCCATGGTACTGCCACCACGCCAAACACCACATTCAACAAAATCGCCTTCAATTTTATTGTCGGTTATATACTTTACCGCGTTGCATAATGAAGCAATACGCTCGGGTGTGGTCATGGTATACGCCTTTACTTTGTTATAAGTGTCTACCACATCCTTTTCAAAATCGGCTGGCAACCCGTTTACCACCAAACGTGCATCCGGTTTTACCAGGTCATACCCAAAATTGTTGATCAGCTTACGTATTATTTGTCTTAACATCTTAATTATTATTTATGGCTTGCTGCAGTATTTCCGCTAATGTATTTATCCTGTCTGTTATATTATAATTTTTGCGGATATGTTCCGCCTCTTTATTACCAATGGCTGCAGCAAGTTGTACATCGCCCGCAATTTTAAGCATATAACTGGCCATTCCATTTACATCATGCTCAGGGACCAAATATCCCGTTTCACCATTTATTACGGCTTCTTTTATCCCCGCATGTTGGGTACTTACTATCGCCAGTCCAGATGCACCTGCCTCCAATATAGTATTAGGCGTACCTTCCATATCACCATCAGCCGCGGTTACCGAGTGCTGCACAAAACAACGGCTTTGCTGCATTAATTGTTGTATCTGTTGCGGCGATTGAACACCGGGGAAAAAAATTTTTTCTTTCAATCCTAATTCATTCGCCAGCTGTTTTGTGGGTTCCAGCAATATACCAGATCCTACCATCGTTAATCTGGCATCCGGAAATTTGTCAGCAACTATTTTAAATGCCCGTACTACTGATGAAGGTGATTTTTTTTCGACAAACCGCCCAACCGCTAAAAAATATATGCCCGACTGGCCAACCGGCGCTATAATGAATTTACTCAAATCTACCCCATAAGGGTTAAGAACCAGTTTATCCGCAGGTGCACCAATAGCTTTTAAGGCATTCACCATATCGTTTGATACGGCTACCAATTTACTGGCGTAGTCAAATGATTTTTTATACCAGGGCAAGTATTCATTTACTGTATCACGATGATGAACATCGGCCCCATGATAATGTATTACCAATGGCACATTGGCTAACCGGCAGGCTTTAGTAACCATGGCACCAACCATTCCATATTCTGCCAGTACTATATCTATTTTATGCTGCTTTAAATAGGCAACTAATGCGTTATTACGTACAGCTATATCTTGCTTTTTAAATAGACGCTTTTGAATCAAATAGCTTAACAAACCAATTTTTGATTTGATAAGATATTTTCCTTCATCATCATAAACAGGGAAGCTACCGCCGTAAAGCACCTTTTTATTACCGGGCAAGCGGTCAATATGTGCCTGTATAAAGGTTTCTGAAAAAACTTCTTTATTGGGTTTTATAATGCAGAGGTTAAAAGGCTCCATCCCAATTATTCAATAGGCTTCTGTGCCAATACTATATATAATGAAGCATCCCTGTCGCGCTGTGGCTGCGAGTTCCACTTATCAAATAACAATATCAGGCTTTGCATAATTAACGCGATAGGTGGCTTTAGCATGGTTAGTTTATTGCAAATAGCATCCTGAAATAACTGAATACCACTTGCCGCCAAACCCATGATACCATGAAACTTGGTTATCTTAAATCCTTCGGCCTCCACGGTTTTACGTAAACCGGCGCTGGTCCAGCGCCAGTAATCATTGGGCGTGGGGTGATAAAACCAATAACCGTGCGTGGTTAATATGATAGTACCACCCGGTTTTAAAATACGTAATGCCTCTTTTAAATAGCCAGACGGTGTATCTACGTGCTCCAATACCTGGTTTGATAAAATGATATCCGCATAATTATCAGGCAGGGTGGTTTTACTGTCAAAATCAATATGGTGCTCGGCTTTGGGATTCATCTCTAGGTCTACACCTAAATATTTACCTACCATAGGTTCAATAACCGATCGGTATGGCATATCGCCGCAGCCAAAATCAACCAGTAATAAGTTTTTATCAGTTGCGGTTAGCTGTTTAATATCTTTTATAGTAGCATCCCTTAATTGCTTAAGATGCACATAACGGGTGTGAAATATGGTGGGATTTAGCCGGTCATTACCATTCATGGGGCTAATTTAATTTTTTTTATTGGTGTTATTAAATTAATAGAGAAACATCGTTTATGCTCCGTGAGTGACTTACCCGGTGGTTATACTCACTCCCGCCCCTCTCTGAATCAGAGAGGGGAACCCTTCGCACATGGCCAAAATCTTAAAAAAACCTTTCTATAATAGAGAGGGTGACAAGCGCAGTGATGACGGGTGGGTTAAATATTAATGCATAAAAAAAGCGCTCCCGATAAAATCAGGAGCGCTTTGTATCTTAAAAAATCAGTTAATTACGACTGGAATTTTTTAGCGTTAATTTTACGCTCGTTCTCGTTTAAATATATTTTACGCATACGGATACTTTGTGGTGTTACCTCAATGTATTCGTCGGCTTGTATATACTCCATTGATTCTTCTAACGAGAATTTGATAGCTGGCGCAATACGCACGTTGGTATCGCTACCTGATGCACGCATGTTGGTTAACTGCTTACCTTTAGTTAAGTTAATAACCAAGTCGTTATCGCGGATATGCTCGCCCAAAACCTGTCCTTCGTAAATATCAACTCCCGGATCAATAAAGAAACGACCGCGATCCTGTAATTTATCAATAGCAAAAGCTGTAGTTTTACCGGTATCCATTGATACTAATACTCCGTTTAAACGGCCCGGTATTTGACCTTTCCAAGGCTCATAAGCTTTAAAGCGGTGCGCCATAATAGCCTCGCCACCGGTAGCAGTTAATACGTTGTTACGTAAGCCGATGATACCACGTGCAGGTATTTCAAACTCTAAATGTTGTAAGTCGCCCTTTGGCTCCATTACTAAAAGATCGCCTTTACGTTGCGTAACCAATTCAATTACCTTACCGGCAACATCTCCGGGTACATCAACCGTTAAAACCTCAACCGGCTCGCATTTAACACCATCAATTTCTTTAACAATAACCTGTGGCTGGCCTACTTGTAGCTCATAACCCTCACGGCGCATGGTTTCAATTAAAACGGATAAGTGAAGAATACCACGGCCATAAACCAGGTATGAATCCGGCGACTCGGTTTCAACAACTTTCAACGCCAGGTTTTTCTCCATTTCTTTGTACAAACGGTCACGCAAATGGCGTGATGTTACAAACTTACCCTCTTTACCAAAAAATGGCGAAGTGTTAATGGTGAATAACATATTCATAGTAGGCTCGTCAATATGGATAACCTCCAATTGCTCTGGTTTTTCAAAATCAGCAATGGTATCGCCAATATCAAAACCATCAATACCTACAACGGCACAAATATCACCCGCGCTAACCTGGGTAGCTTTAACCTTACCTAGGCCTTCAAAAGTGTATAACTCTTTTATTCTTGATTTCTGGATAGTACCATCGCGTTTTACCAATGATACCGGCATATTCTCTTTTATAGTACCACGTGCCACACGGCCAATTGCAATACGGCCCACGAAAGATGAATAATCTAACGAAGTGATCTGCATTTGCAATGTACCTTCGCTAACTGGTGGGGGCTGAATGTTTGCCAAAATAGCATCCATCAACGGGAAAATATCTGTAGTTGGCTGCTTGTAATCAGTACTCATCCATCCTTGTTTTGATGAACCGTATATTACTGGGAAATCCAACTGCTCTTCAGTAGCATCTAAGTTGAAGAACAACTCAAATATTTGCTCATAAACCTCTTCAGGGCGGCAGTTCTCTTTATCAACCTTGTTTACAACTACAATTGGTTTTAGACCCAAAGCCAAAGCTTTTTGAGTTACAAAACGGGTTTGAGGCATAGCACCTTCAAATGCATCGCAAAGTAAAAGCACACCATCAGCCATTTTTAATACACGCTCAACCTCGC
>CAZTAU010000018.1:0-72733 GCA_964611565.1 uncultured Mucilaginibacter sp.
CGCCAACAGTTAGTACAAAACCACCAATTAATGATGGATCTGTTTTAGCATCTAAAATTACCTCGCCACCAACTGCAGCTTTTACCTCAGCCACCAATTTGCTTTTATTGGCTTCAGATAAAGCGGTAGCCGATACTACGGTAGCTTTAGTTATATGTTTTATAATATTATACTGGTTATTAAACTCCTGCGCGGTAGCATATAAAACCTCGCCGCGGCCCTTGTTTACCATAATGTTAAAAAAGCTGATAGATAATTGAGCTACCTTGCCCGAAAACAGATCTGAAAGAATAGCTGTTTTTTTGGCATGTGATATAATAGGATTACCTAAAACCGCTTTTAATTGCGGGTTTGCTTTTAAGGTATGCAAGAAAAAGTTCATATCATTATTGATAGCTTCAAGATTATTCTGCTCCTGTGCTAAGTCAATTAATGATTTTGCGTACCTGGACGCTACTGTTAATTCTGACATGTTTTGTTAGTTGTGATTATAATTTCACTTCTTTTAACAACTGGCTAACCAATTCGTCTTGCTTTTGGCCGTCTTCAAACTGCTTGCGCAATACTTTCTCGGCAATCTCTAATGATAAAGCAGCTACCTGGTTTTTAACGTCCGCCATAGCAATTGCTTTTTGGTTGTTAATTTCAATACGAGCCAACTCGATCATACGGGCACCTTCAGTTTGGGCTGCTTCTTTAGCATCACCAACAATTTGGTCCTTTACCTTTTTAGCTTCTTTCAATATCAAATCGCGCTCGGCACGGGCCTGCTTTAATAACTCTTCGTTCTCGTTAGTTAAACGAGACATTTCATCTTTAGCAGCTTCTGCTTTTAACAAAGCATCTTCAATTGAACGCTCTCTGGTATCAATGGCAGCCATAATAGGCTTCCAGGCAAACTTAGCCAACAAGAAAAACAATATCGCGAATGATATCGTGGTCCAAAATACTAAGCCAATTTCCGGGGTAACTAAATCCATTTTTATATAGAATTTTAATTTTTTAAACTTTTAATAACCGCACCTGTTGCCAACCGCTACAGGTACGGTTAATTTTTTGTCCTTAGGGAAAGATTATCTTAAGCCTAAGAATGATACTACCACACCGAACAAAGCAACACCCTCAACAAGAGCGGCTGCGATGATCATTGCAGTTTGGATTTTTGCAGCAGCTTCTGGCTGGCGTGCGATACCTTCTACGGCTTTACCACCGATTTGACCTACACCGATACCGGCTCCGATTACTGCTAAACCTGCACCAAGTGCAGCGATACTTCCAATCATTGTTTTAAAATTTAAAGTTAATTTATATATATATTTATTATTCAATTAGTGATGAGCTTCCTCAATTGCAGTACCTATAAACAAGGCCGCTAACAATGTAAATACGAAAGCTTGCAATGCCGCAACCAATAGTTCAAGTATATCCATAAATACTACAAATGCTACCGATACCGGTGCTATAGCCATTGACTTAAAAACAAATATTAATGATATTAAGCTTAATACGATAATGTGGCCCGCGGTAATGTTGGCAAACAAACGTATCATCAATGCAAACGGACGTGATATAATACCAACCAACTCAATAACCCACCATAAAGGCCATAACCATTTTGGCACCGAACCCGGTACAAAAATATGCGCCCAATAATGCTTGTTACCATTTAGGTTAACTATTAACAATACCATTAATGATAGTGCAAAAGTTACCGCTATATTACCGGTAAGGTTTGAACCACCCGGGAAGAAAGGTACTAAACCTATCAGGTTATTTATCCATATAAAAAAGAAGATGGTTAACAACAAAGGCATAAACTTTTGGTATTTGTAACCAATATTTGGGCGGGCAATATCATCCCTTACAAAAAGGATAATAGGCTCCATAAATGATTGTAAACCTTTTGGCGCTTTGCCTTGGCGCTTTTTATAACCTGCAGATACTGCAAAGAATATGATAATTAATACAATGATAGATAACCACATACTAACTACGTTGCGGGTTATTGAAAAATCAATAAGTGTGCTGTTTAACTTTAACACGGTGGCAGCTGGCAACAACACTCCATTCTCGCCAACAATATTTACTTTATCATTAACTAAACGATAGGTATAGTATTTACCGGTATAATCAGCATGGCCATGTTCAAAACGTGCTGATGAAAATACTTCAAAACCTTTATCAGTATAAAGAATAACCGGCAATGGCAATACCGCGCTTCCTAAAATATGGAAAGAGTGCGAATCGGCAATGTGCTCTAAAATCACTTCGCCCGGCTCAAATTTCTCTTCGCCACCATGCTCTGCACCTTCGGCATGAATTGCTTCTCCGGCTTCATGAGCAACACCTTCTGCAACGTGTTCAGTGGTCGCGGTGTCGGCATGGTGTTCAGCAGCATGTTCCTGAGAAAAAGAAGGAGCAGAAAACGCCATTAAGGCTAAAAAAACGCATAAAACGGGCAGAAGGGAAAAATTTTTTGCTTTCAAAATTGAGCTTTTATACATCTAAATAAAGTTTTTTACTTTAAATTTTGGTTGCGCAAGTTACGCAACAAAACATAAACTTCAAAGCCCGTATTTAAGAAATATAAATACAAAAAATTGACCACAAAAACAGGCTTATTCACCGGCGTTTTTAGCACCAAAATCAGCATAAAAACAAGGCATGCCAACATCTTAAAAACGGTTACCCCTAAAAATGCCTGGGCATAGTATTCGGGCATTAAATTTTGTATCAAAAAAACAAAAACCAGGGCTACAAGGGTTAAAAAACCAATAAAAGCAAACATTGCCCAAAACTGTGGCACCAGCCAGCCCTGGTTACCTGTAAGCATTAAACACACCGGCACTACCGCAAGCACCAGCGTAAATATTAAAAACGGAGTTATTTTGGATAGAATTTGTTTCAATTTTTTACAGATCTGATAACGATAAATAAGGAAATAAACACGCCCATTAATGACATAGCCGCCGTTACCCATTTGGTAGCGTGGGCCGCCGACTCATCAATTTTATACCCTGCATAAGCAAAACCGCCAATTATAACTATCATCTGGAATGCTAAACCTGAAAATTTAGCGTAATTACTCATTGGCTTGTTACCGTCAGGATCAGTATTGAGTTCATTTTTAGACATGTGCAAATTTATTAAACCTATTGGCATAATCTTTATTAAATTAGCATAGGTTTTCCATAATCTGAATTTACATTGAGGCGCTCCTTTACATCTCCTATAAAAACACTTTTAAAATTTTCGCTGCCCGCTATGGTATTGATAGTAGCAGGCTGTTCGCTTGAAAAAAAGAGTGGATTTAACCGCGTGATGCAAAATTTAACCGCCCACTACAATATATTATTTAATGCTAATGAAATACTGCGCCAAAAGCAGGCAGACTACGCCCTTTCGTTTGTAGATGTGTACGGCAACCTATTAAGCGTTTACCAGGATACCATTGCACAAAGTGAAACGGCCGATAAGGATTTAGAAGCCGCTATACAAAGGGCTAATTTGATCATTAATGAGAAAGAGCAAAGTAAATATTTAGGCGATGCCTACCTGGTACTGGGCAAGGCTAATTATTTAGGTGCTAACTTTTTTAACGCTGCCGAATATTTCAGCTACGTAACCAAATCATTCACCGGTAAAAAAAGTTTGGACCTGGTACAAGAAGCCCGGGTGTGGAAGGCCCGCAGTTTAATTTATTTAAATAACCTGACCGAAGCCAAGGTGACGTTAGACTCGGCACTTAAAAATATCAACCCTAAAAAAAATATAACCGCTGATGTTTACGCTACCAAACTGGCGTATGATATTGCCACGCAGGATTATGCGGATGGCGAAGAAATGGCTAAAAAGGCTGTTGAGCATAGCAACAATAAAGCACAAAAAATTCGCTGGACTTTTATACTTGCACAACTGCAGGAACTTAATGGCCATAACGAAGACGCGGTAAACAATTATACCAGTATTGTTAAAAGTAATGCCGCTTTTGAAATGGCTTTTAATGCCGACCTGAACCGCATACGTATTACCGATGAACGAAACGGTATACGCATGAGCCGGATTGAAAGGCTGCTAAGTTTACTGAGGAACCAAAACAATCGTGAGTTTACTGACCAGATATATTACCAGATAGGCGAGATATATTTAGCCAATAATGATATTGATAACGCGGTAAAAAACTACAATTTATCCTTGCAGGCGAAAAGTAATAATCAAAACCAGCGGGGGCTGGCCTACTTGCGGTTGGCAGATATCAACTTTAAAAACAAGGCTGATTATGTGAGTGCCAAAAAGTATTATGATAGTACATTAACCAACCTATCGCCTAATTATCAGGGTTATTTGACCATACAAAAAAAGAGCAGCAACTTACAAGTGCTTGCCGACAGGCTACGTATCATCTCGCGCGAGGACACCCTGCAAATGCTGGCCAAAATGGATGAGAAAACGCGGTTGGAAATTATTGACTCGATGGTAACATTGCAAACTCTACAGCGCCAGGCAGCCGCTACGGTGGTTACATCGCCTAATATAAATACCGCCAGCGTGGGTGCAACAGCAAGTGTACCCAATGGCAACAACTTTTACTTTTACAACGCCAGCGCGGTAAGCCAGGGTTTTAATGAGTTTAAACGCAAATGGGGCAACCGCAAGCTGGAAGACAACTGGCGACGAAGCAACCGCCCTAATAGCGATATAACCAATACCAATGTGCCCGGAAATACAAACAGTGGTGGCGACCCGGATGCCCCTATTATTAATATACCTAAAGGTGCCAATGATTTTACCGCCAGCGCCTACCGCCAATCGCTGTTACAAAACCTGCCGGTTACTCCTGTTTTACTGGCACAATCAAATACCCGTATTTATAATGCCTATTTAGATATCGCCAACTTTTACCGCGATATACTGGAAGATAAAAAAGAGGCTATAGCGTATTACCTGCTCATATTAAATAAATTTCCGAACGATCCGAACAGGGCGGCTATATATTATAGTTTGTACAGATTATATAGTGATACCGATGTAGCACGATCCGACGAGTATAAAAGCAAACTGCTTAAAGAATTTCCACAAAGTACTTTTGCCAGGGTAATTATTGAACCGGAATATGGTAAACGATCAGACGATAACGATGCATTATTTAATACAGCATACAACCAGATTTATGACCTGTATCTGCAAAGAAAATACACGCAGGTTATTACCAATGTAGATGGTTTACTAAGGCAATACCCTAATAATAAATTTTCATCGCAGCTAAGTTATCTGCGCGCTATTGCGGGGGGGCACCAGGAAGCTTTGCCACCTTTTCAATACGACTTGCAGCAAATTGTAGCCCAACACCCGGATGATGCCTTAATAACGCCATTGGTTAAACAACACCTGGATTATATTAATGCTAACCGCGAAATGCTGGGGGCTAAAACTATTGTGCTTTCGGACAGCGATACCAGCGGATTTTTATTTACGCCGCCCGTTGCCTACCAAAAAGAAACGCCCTACCGACGCGGCATTACTGTAGAAAATGTGGCACAGCAACGCATTGAACCAAGGCCAACTGTAGTAATACCACCTGCTACCCAGCAATCAGCAATAACACAGCAACCCGTAGCCAATGCGCCAATACCGGCTACACCTACCGAACCTGTGGTAACAACTACCCCTGTGCAGGCAGTACCTACAACAACCGACCCTGCTCCTATTGCCCAAGTTGAGCCACCGCCGGCAAAGCCAAGTATATTTAACGAAAGAGATAATACCAATTACTATTTTGTAGTTAATGTGAGTACAGGCACAACCGACTTATCTACCTCGCGTTTTGGTATAGGGCAGTTTAACCGGGCCAACTTTTTATCGCAAAAACACCAGCTAAAAAATGCCGGGCCTGATAACCAATTAGTTTATATCGGACCGTTTAAAAATATAAACGCAGTTAAAGATTATGCACGGGATATTGTGCCTTTAATGCCGCAGATAATGAAGATACCTAAGGATAAATACAGTTTTTTTATCATAACCAAAGAAAATCTGGATAAATTAGCCGGCAAAGAATTATTGGATAGTTATATTGACTATTACCAAAAAACCTATTAAAATGGAGACTAAACTTTCACAGCAGGACATAAAACGATATAACTGGTATATCTGGCGATTTTTTATTGGCGGTTTTGCTTTTGTAGTACTGCTTTTAGTATTTACATCCCTTGGCTTGTTTGGGACATTACCTTCTTTCCGCGACCTGGAAAATCCAAAAAGCAACCTGGCATCTGAAATTATTTCGGAAGATAAAGTACTTTTAGGTAAGTATTATGAAAATGAAAATAACCGTTCGCGGGTAAATTATAATGAAATATCACAAAATGCCATTAACGCGCTGGTAGCTACCGAAGACAAACACTTTTTTTCCCACTCGGGGATAGATTTTTGGCGTACATTTTCAATTATACCTTACAACTTAATTGGTAAAAGGCAGGGGGCGAGTACTATTACCCAACAACTGGCCCGGAACCTTTTTTCTGATGAGGCAAGAGCCACTAATCCCATTAAAAGATTTTTTCAAAAACTACAAGAGCAGATAACTGCGATAAGAATAGAAAAGCATTACACCAAACAGGAAATTATTGCCATGTATTTAAATACAGTACCTTTTGGCCATAATGCCGCAGGTATTGAATCTGCATCACAAACTTTTTTTAATGCTAAAGCTATCAATTTAACACCCGACCAAGCTGCATTGTTGATAGCATTAGTAAATGCTCCCGGGCGGTATTCACCTATTAACCATCCTGAAAAAGCACTTGGCAGGCGCAATTTTATTTTGGGCCGCATGGCCTCTGAAGGCTATTTATCAGATGGGCAGGTAGAGGAGTTTAGAACCAAGCCTATTGGTATTGATTTTCATCCAACAAATCATAACGAAGGTTTGGCACCATATTTCAGAGATCAAATAAAAGGAGATATAAAAGCTATTTTGCGCGATCAGGGTATAGTAAAAGGAGATGGCTCAGAATATGATATTTACCGCGACGGTTTAAAAATATATACTACCATTAATGCAGATATGCAAAAATATGCTGAGGATGCACAACGTAAGCATATGCGCACGCTACAGAAATTATTTATGGATACCCATAAAGGCTACAATTGGAAAAAATCACCTCAATACAAAACGCTAATTGAAAACGGCATGAAAACATCCGGTCGTTATGGTGATCTTCAAAAAGAGGGACTGTCTGACGAAGAGATAAGAAATGAATTTGACAAACCCATTAAAATGAGATTATTTACCTGGAACGATAGAGGCGATACTACGGTAGTTATAAGCCCAATAGATTCAGTGGTTTATAGCCAAACCTTAATGCGTAATGCATTAATGAGTATGGATCCTAAAACGGGGTATGTTAAAGCCTGGGTCGGCGGCATCAACTTTGCATATGATAATTATGACCAGGTAAAGGTAGGACAAAGGCAGGTAGGCTCAACAGCCAAGCCATTTACATATGCTGTTGCTGTTGATACTGGCTACCCACCATGCTATACCTTACCCAATACGAGAGATACAGTTAGAGGATGGGGAGAGCCCTGGTCGCCTAACTCCAGCCCACGTTCAACTATTGCCGGCAACTTAACTTTACGCAAAGCGTTAGCTAATTCACAAAACTGGATAACTGCAAGGGTTATGGGATTAGTAACGCCGCCACCTGTTGAAGCATTAATAAGAAGCTTAGGCATTAAAAGTAAAAGTTTAGGGCCCTATCCTTCTATTGCCTTGGGTGCATTTGATGCATCAGTAATGGAAATGACTGCGGCCTACAGCGCATTTGCAAATCATGGTATTTTAACCGAGCCTACCTATCTATTAAAAATAGAAGACAAAAATGGAAATGTAATTTGGGGTGACTACGCACCAAAGGTAACTCAAGCCATGCCTGAAGAAACTGCTTATGTAATGACAGATATGTTAAAATCAGTAGTTAAAGAAGGAACAGCTAAAAGATTGGGTTACACCTATGGACTAAGTAATGCCATAATTGCAGGTAAAACAGGTACAACCAATAATAATTCGGACGGTTGGTTTATTGGCATGACACCGCAACTAGTGACCGGCGTTTGGACAGGCTTTAAAAGCAGGAATATTAGCTTTAGCAGAACAGGTGACGGCGAAGGTGCTAACGTTGCTTTGCCTATTTTTGCCTATTATATGAAGTCTGTATATTCCAATCCCAAATTAGGTATAGTTAAAAACAGAGATTTTGAGCTGCCTAAAAAACCGTTAGGAACTATATTGGATTGCAACGAGTATAATCAACAGCAAAGCGGGACGGACGAAGTGAAAAAGAAACTCGAATTTTAAATAAGTTTATTAGCAAATCGGCCCCACCCAACCCTCCCCGGAAGGGAGGGCTAATATAAAGTCTCCCCAACCGGGGGAGATTTAGAGGGGGCTAATACATGAGCAAATTTGATTACAGGGCGGCATTAAAAAACATACCTCATAAACCCGGGGTGTACCAATATTGGGATGAGGCTAACGAGCTAATATATATTGGCAAGGCTAAGGACCTGCGTAACCGGGTTAATTCCTACTTTAATAAGGACCTTAACGTTAATGCCAAAACGCGGGTGCTGGTATCAAAAATACGCAACATTACCTTTACCATTGTTGATACCGAAATTGATGCCTGGCTGCTGGAAAACAGCCTGATAAAAAAACATCAGCCACGTTATAATGTGATGCTAAAGGATGATAAAACTTATCCCTGGATCATTATTAAAAACGAACATTTTCCCCGTATTTTTTGGACCAGGCGTATTGTAAAGGATGGCTCTAAATACTTAGGCCCTTACGCATCGGTTAGCATGATGCACGCCATTTTAGGGTTAATTAAAGAAACCTATCCATTGCGTACCTGTAACCTGGCGCTTACCCGCCCAAACATTGATGCCGGAAAGTTTAAAGTTTGTTTGGAGTACCAACTTGGTAACTGCAAGGGCCCTTGCCAAAACTACCAAACCGAAGACGATTACGATAACAGCATTGAGGAGATAAAGGATATATTAAACGGCAAAATTGGCGCGGTGCTGCGCAAAATGAAGGTTGAAATGGAACAAGCCATAACCTCCATGAATTATGAGCATGCTCACCGCTTAAAGCGCAAGTTTGACTTGCTGGAGAATTATCAAAGTAAATCAACCGTTGTAAATTCATCCATTACGGATGTAGATGTTTTCAGTATCGCATCCGAAGAAAAATATGCCTTTGTTAACTTTTTAAAAGTGATGAATGGCACCATCATCCAAACACAAACTATCGAACTAAAAAAACGATTGGATGAAAGCGATGAAGAACTATTAACCCTGGCTATATCCGAATTTAGGAGCAGGTACAACAGTACCTCCAAAGAGATAATCATACCTTTTAAAATTGATTTGGAAGATGATTCGGCATTTAAATTTACCATACCTAAGCTGGGCGAAAAGCGTAAATTGCTGGACCTGTCGCAAAAAAATGTGATGTTCTTTAAAAAAGAGCGGATAGACCAATACGAAAAGCTAAACCCCGAAGTAAGAACCGAGCGTTTACTTACCTTAATGATGAAGGACCTGCGTATGAATCAACTGCCACGGCATATTGAGTGTTTTGATAACTCCAACTTCCAGGGTAAATACCCGGTATCGGCTATTGTGGTTTTTAAAGATGGCAAACCATCAAAAAAAGATTACCGCCATTTTAACGTTAAAACGGTAGAGGGCCCCGATGATTTTGCTACCATGGAGGAAGCTGTTTTAAGGCGCTATCGCCGTGTATTGGATGAAGATACAGGATTACCCCAACTGATCATTATTGATGGCGGTAAGGGCCAGCTATCATCAGCCATGAAAAGCCTTAAGCTATTGGGTATTGATAAGCAGGTAACGGTTATTGGTATTGCCAAGCGATTGGAGGAGTTATATTATCCCGGCGACCAGTACCCGCTATACTTAGATAAAAGATCAGAAACTTTAAAGATTATACAACAACTGCGTGATGAAGCACACCGCTTTGGCATTACCTTTCACCGCAAAAAACGGGACAAAGGTACCCTGGCTACCGAGTTGGAGTTGATTGAAGGCATAGGTAAAACCACCGCCGAAAAACTATTAAAGTACTTTAAGTCTGTTAAAAAAATTCGCGAAGCAGACGAGCAAACGTTGTTGGAAGTGGTAAATTTAAAACAGGCAAAGGCAATTATTGGGTATTTTAATGGGAGTGAATAATACTCTCTGTCATTCTGAGTATAGCGAAGAATCCATACACGCGTTAATGATCAATGTATAGATTTCTCGCTATGCTCGAAATGACAATTGGGTATAAACAAAAAAGTCAAAACTGAACAGTTTTGACTTTTTAATTTTAACTTTTGACTTAATCTAGTATTGCCACAAGTTAAGTTCCCAGTCCATCATTTCTTTCTTTACGCGTTCAGACTCATATAACTTATCAATGCCAACGGCATAATCTTTTATACGCAAGTCTTCTGCATTTGATTCCTTAACAATATAGGCTGTAAACAGGCGCTTTAAAAACACATCATCGTAGCTTAAACCAGCCGCTTCATTTTTACCCATAAATACTTCTTTGGTGGCTAATACCTGGCGTGCCGCCGGGAAGTATATCCAAAATGCAGGTTGATACTCTGTTTGTATATCAGCTGCCTTAGGCCTTACCATAGGCGCTATACCTATAATACGTGGCTCCCAAACCGAACGTTGTTTATCAAATATCCAATCTTCTTTGATACGGAACCTTACTACACTATCAGGGTTGAACTCACCTGCAACCACTTTTGATCCGGTTTTTTCACCTTTGCTATCAATAATATCAACTACCGCGCTATCAACCATTTTCGCTCTCGCTCCGGCAGCAGTTAATGGGGTGGCAAAAGCATCACCATTAGGGTCATCCTTAGTAGGATTAGGGTCATAGGCGGTTAATTCTTCGTTAGCTATAGCATCCATCAGCACATCAATCAACCTTGCTTTTGGCGAACCCATGTATTTGTTCTTTGTCTCGCGCAGGTCAAACTCGGCCCAAATACGTTTAGACATCACCACATCCGCTTCGCGTAAAGTAGCGTATGGTGTAACTTTAGCAGTTAAAATATTCTTCTTTACAAAATAACCATCAACCGGCCTTTCAAACTTTTTAGCAGGGGTATCCGGTGGTACCACAACAGGGGCTTTAGCAACATTGTCGGCTGCAATTGCAGCACCTGCACGTGTATTAGCATCTGCTACCTGCTTAACAGGTGGTTTTTTTGCCGGAGCTTTCTTATTAGTTTGTGCAAACGCGTTTACACTAAGTACACAAAGCAAAGCAATTAATAATCTCTTTTTCATATCCCTATCTCTTTATTGTGCCGTTAATACAATAGCATCAAGCGAACGTGTTGACCCATCGGGTCCTACCGCAGTAATATCTTGAAAAACAACCGTCGTACCCGGAGTAACTGTGTTTAAAGCCTGACGCATCTGGGCCGATAATGTACCGCCGGTAGTAGAATAACTAAGTACATCCTGACGAGGTTTTAATACTGATAAATTAAAACGTGTTACGCTAAAAGTTGCGTCAAAATCAAAGTTATCTAATTTAGCAAATACTGCTTCCTGCGCTTTTATATTGGCTGCACTGGTTTTACCACCAGATCTGCCTGCAAACTGTGCTTTAGGGTCAGGTATGCGTTTAATACGGAACTCCGACGAACCTAATACCATACCTTTTTCGCCTGTTATGGTGAACTTACCTGTAGTTCCGGGCACATTATTGGGTTTAACTATATAATGGCCATTTGCACCTGAAATCGATCCTGCTGTAAAAGTAGCTTTAATGCTTTCTTTAGGTACACCAGGGGCTGATATAGATACCGGATTAGGTACACCAATGTATAATACATTCATTTTATCAGGCGATACCACTGCCGATGGTTTTGAAACCATATATTGACCAGAAACCGTGTATGTTTTATCCGGCCCTTCCACCTGCTTAACAGATAAACTACCTGTCCAGGTACGTATGCCCTCTCCGCTGGCTGTAACGGTATAAGTACCTATACCATCTTTTGTTGGTATTGAAGACCCACCAACTGTAATTCGCGGGTTTGAGTTAGCATCATACGCGGTTAAATAAATGTCAGCTTTATATTGCTGTCCGGCTAAAATATAGCTGCTTGGTGCTACAGCCACAGCCCTAAACTCATTTAACGTTACCTGAGCCTGGTCAATTTTGCCTAAAATTTTCTTTACAACTTCATTCTCGGCATTCTTATTATCGGCCTGTATTTTGGCTAAGGTGGTTAAAGTAGCTCCCAAAGGGATACCATCACCAAAATATGCTTGCTGCCAGCTTTTTTTAGGATGTTTAGGATCAGTAGCGTTTAAAGAAAAGTTAACACCCTGGCTATCTTTAGGGCCTAAAATATCTAACAAACGTTTCCTGGTATTTTCAATTTTTGTTCTTAACTCATCCGCTTTTTTGTTAGATATCATGATACGCGGTGAAATATCCAGGTTATCACGAGCACTAACATCATTTATAGTAGTATCAATGCCTCCGCCCTCTTCAATCAATTGTTTCTTTAAAGCTTCAACATAAGTATCCAATTCTGCCGATACTTTACTTGCCGATCTTGCTTTTTCTAATAACAGCGCAGCTTTTGCAGGCTGTTCCTTTAACTTAGTAGCCTCAAACGCGGCATAAGTATTATCTAAGCTGGTAGTAACATTGGTTCTTGATTGGTCAAGGCTGTTTGTTATATTTTTAAACGCATCCAGTAAACTATCGGGTACATTTAAAGCTACAAGGCCCAAAAGCACCAGGTATAGTATACCGATCATTCGCTGTCTAGGGGTTTCTTTACCTCCGGCCATGTCTTATAATCTATAGGGTTAGTTTAAAATATCTTATTATAAAGTACGTGGCTGATTCATTGCGGTAAGCATATTACCATAAATAGCGTTTAATGATGATAGGTTTTTAGCTAAACGGCCAACCTCTTCCTTAAACTGTTTTGAGTCTTCTAATGACTCATTAAAGTTATTCATGGTTAATGACAGGTTTTGATAAAACTTGTTCATTGATTTTAAATGTGCACTTGAATCCTGTAACTCCAATTCATATACCGCGTTTAGCGCGCCTAAGTTTTTAGCTAAGTTGTTTACCTGCTCATGATATGCTTTTGAATCAATATTTGAGTTAGCCATTTCACTCAAGTTAGCCGAAGCTTTA
Source organism: uncultured Mucilaginibacter sp. (assembly GCA_964611565.1). Lineage (GTDB taxonomy): Bacteria > Bacteroidota > Bacteroidia > Sphingobacteriales > Sphingobacteriaceae > Mucilaginibacter. The sequence goes on from CAZTAU010000018.1 coordinate 13,271, forward strand.
TCAAAAGCCGAGCTTAAAGCATCGTAACTTGCTGTAGCAGTTTTTACTTTTTGCGTAAACGCGATAGTGGCTTCGCCTGCGTCAGTTACTTTTGATATGGCATTAACCTTATCTCCAAAAGTTCTTAAACCTTCGCCAAGGCTGCCAATTAATTCAGGGCCAATTTTAGCATCGGCTAACATTTTATCTAATGCAGCGGTATTTGAAAAATCACCACCGCCAACTTGTCTTGCAGACGCTTTTGGTAATTCGCCATTAAAATCACTACTTAATTCAGGATATACACGGGTCCAATCCACTTCTGCTTCTTCGCGCTGTAGGCCCAATATTAAAAACAATATGGCCTCAGTTCCTAAACCTATTGTAATAAATTCTGAAGCGAATTTCCAGTGTTGAATTTTAAACAATAATCCTATGATAACAACTGTTGCTCCAATAGATATGATATTACCTATTCCGAAGGGCTTTTTTTTACCGGCCATAATTTTTAGTAAGTAATGATTTTATAATAGTTAGTTTTTAATTAGCGATTGTCATTAAGGTCGCGCCCCTGAAAGCTGCTTACGTTACGGAAACCAATGTATGATTTTGCTGTATCCTGGTATTCAAACGTACGTGATGAGTTTTGCAGAAAATAGCCTATATCTTTCCATGATCCGCCGCGCACAACTTTACGCTTCATCACTTCGCTATCAGTAGCTTTGGCTTCATAATTAAATGTTGGCGCCAAATCATTAATAACTGTTGAAGCTGATGGGTTATATGCTGACTGTGTCCACTCTGCTACGTTACCGGCCATATTGTACAAGCCAAAATCATTAGGGAAATATGATCTAACGTTAACCGTATAAGTTCCACCATCGTCAGAGTAATTACCACGGCCCGGTTTAAAGTTAGCCAACAAACATCCCTTCGCATTTTTGATGTAAGGGCCGCCCCAAGGGTAATCATTACCTATCCTGCCCCCGCGTGCTGCATATTCAAACTCTGTTTCAGTTGGCAATTGGTATTGCGAGCGGTGAGGCTGACGACGTTTGTCTTTATAAGCGTCATTGTATCTGCTGCGCCATAAAGAAAAAGCGCGTGCCTGGCGCCAGGTAACACCTACAACCGGATAATTACGGTATGATGGGTGCGAAAAATAACCTTCAACCATTGGTTCATTAGCGGCATATGAAAAATCACTTAACCAAACCAAGGTGTCAGGATATATAGCTATAGTATCACGTAATATGAAATCTGAGCGCCTTTTGGTTTTATCATTTTTACTATTTGCAGCCGCACGCTGATCCATAACTTCGTAATTATATTTTAACAACCGCACGTCTAATTCGTTACGGTTAAAAATACGATCATCGTTCTGGTAATACATGCTTTGCAATTTGGCTGTATTGCCCTCCTGGCCTTTTTTACCAGTACGGAATACCGGGTTCTTTTTCACATAATCCCAATTAATGTATTTTGGGCCGGTAACATTCTCGGCAGCTACACCTTTAGGGGTGTAGTAGTATTTAGGATCTTGCAAATATTGGGTAATAGCTATTGAGTCGCGCACCCAATCAACAAATTGCTTGTATTGGCTATTAGTTATTTCGGTTTGGTCCATAAAAAAAGCGGGTACGGTTACCTGCCTTGTTTGTGAAATTTGCGCGAAAGTAATGTCCTGGTCGGTTTGGCCCATTAGGAATGACCCGCTTGGTATATAAACCATTCCGTAAGGGACTTCTGATCTGACTGACTTTGCGGATACGCCTAATATTTCGCCCCTATCCCCTCTTTTGCTACAACTGCTTAAACCTACAACTAAAAAAAGTACTACTAATAAGTATGTTTGTTTCATCTTTAACAATCAAAAATCAGTTATAGAATACTATAACAATGCCCCCGAATATATAAAATTTGCTATTCACCACAAAAAAATGTTTTCTTTCAAACATATTTTGAATAAAGCTGTTAGCGGTTTTTACGGTAATAGTTGATATAAGGTTACAATAATTTATTTATTGGCTAGCTTAATATATTGCTCAATGGCCATGGTCATGGATGGTGCGGCAGGTGTGGGTGCAGGAATATCTAATATCAACCCGGCCTCTAATACGGCTTTATGGGTTGTTGCTCCAAAAGCAGCTATACGTGTATTATTCTGCTTAAAATCAGGAAAGTTTTTATAAAGCGATTGTATGCTTGACGGGCTAAAAAAAGCAATGACGTCATAAAACACCTCTGCCAGGTCAGACAGATCGCTACACACCGTACGAAATAATACTGCAGGCGTAAAGTCATAACCATTCTCCAGCAAAAAACGTTGTGTTTCTTCGGCAGCTACGTCAGAGCATGGGTACAAAAACTTTTCTGTTGAGTGTTTTTTCAATACTTCGGCAAGGTCGGCAGCATTTTGCTTACCAAAAAATATCTTCCTTTTGCGGTATTGTATATATTTTTGAAGGTAAAGGGCAATGGTTTCAGACAGGCAAAAGTATTTCATATCTACCGGCACATCAAACCGCATTTCTTCACATATTCTAAAAAAATGATCGGCAGAGTTGCGGCTGGTAAAAATAACAGCTGTAAAATCGGCAAGATTTATTTTGTCCTTTCGAAAGTCTTTGGCCGGCACACCTTCTACATGAATAAACGACCTGAAGTCGATTTTCAAGTTATGTTTTTTAGCCAACTCGGCATAAGGGTTTTTATCACTTTCCGGTTTGGCCAGGGTAACCAATATGCTCTTAACTTTTTTCTTTCTATCTTCCAAAATCAAATTTCTTAAAAAATTAAACCTCAAATATTTAGTGCCTTAATAAGTATTAAAATAGGGCAAATTTCGAGGGCACAAAGATACACAATTAAATAAAATTTATGAAATCTGACATTTGAAATGATATTTACACTGCTCCGCAGGTATAACCAGGTAATGATCACAACTATTAAGAGTATAGCAACAGCCAGCAAATAAGGTATAAATTTGGCATCTAAAAGGCTAAAACAAACGGCTACCGGCAAGAAAACAAAAGCTACATTAAAATAGGTTAAATACAATATTGATATATACTCGCCAACCAGTTTATTGATGTCAAAAATGAACCCTAAAAATTTTAACACCAAAAACTTAACTGCAAAAAGGGCTAGTATGATAACTGAAAGTGATATAAACAGCCTGAAACCGGCAATACTATAATAGGTATTACGGTAAGTGGCCAATTGGTACAAAAGCAACCCAAAGGTTAAGCCAAATAGTAAAAACAAACCCACAAACGACCAAAAGTTAATATAACCTTCTTCCTTACCGGCCTGCGATAAAACGCGTTTGCTGTAAAAAGATTGGAAAACCGTTTTAACATCCTTATTTAAGGTAATATTTAATAAGGCAGCGTATATTAATAAACTTATAATAGTAACAATTACCCATTGGTTGCGTGTTGGGCGATGGTGACCATCCCTTACGGTGCTTTTCGATTTGGATGGAATATCTAAAAACTGGAAACCTGTATATATATTTTCTCTAAGCACCCTTTCTACATATTGCCTACGTATGGCAGCATCAGGTGCCTTAACATACTGCATGGCAATGGAATCGGCCACAAATTTTTCACGAGCGTGCTCGGCCGCAACTACCGAGTCGAGCACCGTCATGGGGCCGGGTTGCACTAGACTGTATCTATTGTACAAGTTAGTATCTTGTTGTGCATATCCTGCCGAACAAGAAAAAACAATAACAAAAAAGCACAGGATAATAAAACGCATTTGTGTTAAAAACATCAGTACGCAAATTTATTGAATTAAAGCGGGTTTTATATAAGCGGATAAATTAAACACGTCAATTAACCAGCAAAAAAAAATGTCACTGATTATCAGCAAATTAAATATCACAAACGTATTTTTACGCTATTTAACGTAAAAATACGTTGAATGGCTGAAAATTAAGTTATACATTTGCTTTTATGGAAGAGTTAACTAAAACCGAAGAGCGCATTATGCAAGTACTTTGGGACTTGGGAAATAGCGTAGTAAGGGATATTATTGATAAACTACCCGATGAACCTAAGCCACCTTACAGCACAATATCTTCAGTGGTGCGCATACTGGAAAAAAAAGGCTATGTAGGTTATAAAGCCTATGGCAAAACCTACGAGTATTTTCCGCTGATAACCAAAACGGAATACCGTAAACATAGTTTCAGCAAACTGTTTAATAATTATTTTAATGGTTCGGCTGATAACCTCTTATCATTTATGGTGAAAGAAGAGAACCTAACCCCCGACGAGATAAACAAACTTAAAACCTTTATTAACAATCAATAAATATGGAACTATTTATCTATTTGACCAAGGTAACCGCCTGCACTGCGGCATTTTACACAGTTTACTATTTGTTATTACATAAATTAACTTTTTTTAGTTTAAACAGATGGTATCTGTTAAGCTCGTTGATACTTAGCCTTGCTATACCGCTTTTGCATATCAATGTAAAAACCGAGGTCCCTATAAGTAACGTTAAACCGTCTGTGGTTAATGCTGTTACAACAAACATTCCTGAAACAGCCGATCCTGTTATACTGAGCCAGCCGGTTACGCATATTAATTGGGTGCAAATATGCACATACGCATATCTGGCTATTGTAGTATTGCTATTGCTCAAACTATTAATTGAACTTACAGTCATTTTATACAAAGCAATTAAATACGGCGAGCAGCAAAACGGTTATAGTATCATTACATCGCAGCAATCAAACAACTCCTCCTTTTTTAAATACATTTTTTTAAACAACACAGGCTTGAGCGCTCTTGAAAAAGAGCAGGTTATAGCGCATGAAATTGTACATGTACAAAAACTCCATTCAATTGATAATCTGTTTACCCAAGTGCTAAAAGCCTTATTTTGGTTTAATCCCTTTGTTTATTTTTTAGCGAAAGCACTGCATCAGGCCCATGAATTTGAAGTTGACCGCTGTATAACCGGCTGCTACAATTCAAAAAACTATGCAGGTTTATTGCTTAAACTATCAACGCCAATTAATATGGGTTTAGCAAACCAATTTAGTGCCTATGGTTTAAAAACACGCATTAAAATGTTGTTTAACAAACCATCGGCAGCAATAAAAAAATGGAGCTATTTGCTAACCATACCTGTAATGGGTGCCCTGATATACTTTTTATGTGTTGATAAAGTGTATGCTCATAAAGCTACACCGGCCACTGATATTGTTTTAGTGCTTGATGCAGGGCATGGCGGTAAAGATAAGGGCTCCAAAGCACTCAATGGTATAACCGAGAAAGACCTTGCCCTGATTATGGTGAAACAAATTAAGGCTGTTGCTGATGAACGAGGCATAAAAACAATATTGACCCGTAGTGATGACCGGTATATGTCATTAGATGACAGGGTTAAATTTAAGGGCGATATAATTGTATCGGTGCATATTAATTACAGCTTCGGTGAATCTGAAAGCAAGCACAACGGTATATTAATGATCACTGATAGGCATAAAATAAACCCTGAATCAGAAAAATTAGCAAGCTACTTTAAACGCGAGATGCAGCGTTTAAGCGGCATCGCCGTTGATACAACTACTCGCCGCCAGGGAATAGGCGTATTAAGATTAAACACTATGCCCGGAATAGTACTTGAATTAGGATATATAAATAATAAAAGCGATTTAAAATATATTACCAATAAAAACAACCAACGCGACGTGGCCGAAAAGTTTGTTGATGCGGTTGTAGCTTATAACACACAACGATAAGTAGAAAATTACAATATAGCCTCTTGTTATTTGCCGATAACAGGGGGCTTATATCTTCAGTCTGCAGTAACCTATAAACTGCAGGTTATCTGGTACAGATTATTTTAATAATTAGTTGTTTATCAGTTTCTTTGTGAATAAACAATCACAATTGAATATAGGAATATTCACTTACGGCACCAGGGGCGATGTACAACCCTATATCGCTTTGGCATTAGGCCTTATTGACAAGGGGCACTCGGTAATTTTAGCCGCGCCCGAAAACTTTAAAGATTTAGTGGAAAGTTTTGGAATAGCCTTTCATCCTTTGCATGGTAATGCGGAGGAAGGGATGAATTCGCCCGAGGGCCAAAGCGTACTAAAATCAGAAAACACTATTAAACTGATGAAGTATTTTTTTAAAGTGCTTCATGATGCCAGGGTTCCTTTGCGCAAAAGTTACATTGAAGGAATAGATAAAGTAGATTTTATAATAGCCAATGCCGCCACACTGCCAATTACAAGTGTTGTTGCAGAGAAACAAAATAAAAAATTTACAATAACCTATTTTATGCCACCACTTTTGCCCACAAACGAGTTTCCCGCGGGCGATTTTGATCTCCTAAATTTTTCCTGGTATAATAAACTTACTTACAAAATAATACACCTGTTTTTTTGGAAGTTTATGAAAAAGGAGGTTAATGAATTCAGGCAAGAATTAGGATTATCCATTTTAAAAGAAAACTTATTATACCATATTGAAAAACAAAAACCACTGGATCTTTATTGCTTAAGCCCAAGCCTGATACCACAACCTAAAGATTGGGATGAAAACCATAAAATAACGGGATTCTTAACTGTTCCAGCTATAGAAAAAGCAGATGAAGATCCCGCAGGTTTAAATGATTGGATACAACAAGGCGATAAACCCGTATACATTGGCTTCGGCAGTAACGGCATAGGCAACCCGGAAAAATTTATTGAGGTCATAACAGCAGTATTAAACCAAACTGATGAGAGAATTTTGTTTTGTACCGGGTGGGGTATTTATGAAAATTTGCCTAAACACAAAAATCTGTTTGTAACCAAATATGTAAATCATCACACATTTTTGCCCAAATGTAAAATAGGAATATTTCATGGAGGTGCAGGCACGTTGTCGGCTATGTTAAAAAACAACTTACCTGTAATTATCATCTCATTTTATACTGACCAACCAACCTGGGGAAAGATTATTGAGCGAAGGAAATTAGGTGCTCATATTCCTGTTAAAAAACTTAACGAGTATAAATTAATAGCCGCGATAACTAAAGTTCAGACAGATGAAGTAAAGAAGAATGTGTTAAAAATGGGAGAACAGCTTAGAAACGAGAATGGGCTGGAAAATGCTATCACAGAAATAGAAAAGTATTTCATGGCATAATACTCATATGCACATCCGCACATTTGCATATCTGCACATTCTACTACCTTTGCAGCATGGCAGGCATCTATCTACATATTCCGTTTTGCAAACAAGCTTGCCATTATTGCGATTTTCATTTCAGCACATCCTTACAATATAAAGATGAAATGCTGCAAGCCCTTATCAAGGAAATACAACTGCAAAAAAATTACCTCAATGGCGAAACCATTGAAACCATATATTTTGGTGGCGGCACACCATCAGTATTAGAGCCGGGCGAGATCAATTTATTAATTGATACCATTACCCGTTTACATAGCGTAGCATCAGATGCAGAGATAACCTTAGAAGCTAACCCCGACGACCTGCATAAAGCCAAAGTACAGGCATTGCGCCAAACCCCCGTTAACCGTTTTAGCATAGGCATACAATCGTTTTTTGATGATGACCTGGCCTGGATGAACCGGGTACACCGTGCCAATGAAGCTGAAGCCGCTGTAAAACGCGCGCAGGATACCGGGTTTGAAAATATAACAGTCGACCTGATATATGGCTATCCTTTGTTGACCGATGCCAAATGGAATCATAATTTAAATACAGTTTTTGGTTTGGGGGTGCCTCATGTTTCGTCATACTCCATGACAGTGGAGCCTGACACCGCGCTGGCATCCTTTATCAGCAAAAAAAAGCAGCCGCCCATGAACGAGCAGCAAAGCGCCGAACAATTTAATGTATTAATGGATGCGATGCAGGCCAACGGTTTTGAACATTACGAAATATCTAACTTTTGCAAACCGGGGCATTACTCGCGCCATAACTCCAACTACTGGAAGGGTGAAAAATACCTGGGTATCGGCCCATCGGCACATTCTTTTAATGGAGAATCAAGACAGTGGAACGTAGCTAATAATGCCAAATACATTCAAGGTATATTACAAAATACTATCCCGTCCGAAACGGAGATATTATCAGAAAACAACCGGTTGAATGAGTACATTATGACCTCGTTACGTACCATATGGGGGTTAGATCTGGATAGGTTAAATAGTATCGCTAAGGCATCGTCCAATCAAGTGTTAATTGCAGCCGAGCCTTATTTTGAGCGCGGCTGGATAATCCAAAAAGAAAACACCATTTACCTAACCCCCGTTGGCAAACTATACGCCGACCAGATAGCCGCCGAATTATTTTTTCACTGAAAGGCAGGAAAATAAGGCGGCCTGTTGTAAGTTGCATTTTTGTTGCCGGGCATAGCTCGGCAATCAATACAATCTCGTTTAAAAAAGTTGTAGCCTGTAATTTGCCTAACCCCGTTCACAAAACCATAGTTTGCTGAGGTTACCATTAATTGGTATGACCTGTTTGCATAAAGGTTTTTTAATCGTTGGGGAAATGTACTTTGAGGCTCAACAGGTAGCGTTTCGGTGGTATAGCTATCACAATCATAAGGCAGCGGTGGGGCAACATAGTACACAAAATTATTAAGACATAAAAGCTCTGTACAATCGCCGGGGCGGACTATTTCAACAGGTAATGGTATATGTGCATAATCAAGTGTAAAAATTTTAGCAGTAACTGTTGATGCACTTATAAAACCTAATACCCGCTCGGCCGGGTTAGATATACAACGAATATTCCCTGTAGTTAATGATGGATGAGCGTCAAATATGCTTCCCAAACCTTCCGTATTTTTCTTTAGATCTTCATAATAATTAAACGCATCTTCGGTAATTGCATACTGATACAACCGCATATTATAAAGCTTATTTATTTTTTTTGAGTAGGCTGCTATCCGGCCAATTTGTTGGCCGTTTATAACATCGCTAGTTAACTTGGCCGATGAACCTAGTAATATTTCATTAGAAACATCACTATCATAACACGTTCCTACATACAAACGATTAGGATATTGATTAACGATATCGCCATTAACATATTCATATTGCAAATAAGGCACGGTATTTCTTATTCCGCCGTAATATGCTGTATAGGTCCAGGTTTCTTTATACTCCCAACGATAATAACGTGTTTTATTAGTAGCATCATGTGTATTAACATAAAAAAGTATGCTTTGGCTGTCGGGTAGTTTGTAATACACGCTATCAATAGGTGGGGTTACTTTCATAGGCACAAAATCCGACTGGTAAGTAGCGCCATTTGAAGTTTTTATATTTAACCGGTATTTTCGTGCCGGGTTAAAATTAGTAATCCCTAATGCATAATCACCTTTGCCCTTTTCAACCAGCGGGAACATAACTTTTTGATCATCCTCAATGGATACGATAGCCTTTAATTCAACCTTTTTTTGAGTAGGATCTTTTAACCCGGTAGTGCGGCTAATGGTTATAATGGTAGAGTCGCCGCTAACAATGGTTCCCTCAACAGCTAAATAATTGGTAAAATTATCAACCAGGGTTGGGTTAAATTGTTTCTTGCAAGATAGGCTACATCCTATAAACCATGCAATTATGCAATACCTTATCAGCTTGTTCAATTTATAATTTGGTTTGGTATTGTAAATGTATAAACATTTAGTGACACGGCATCGCTGTACGTAATTATTAGTTATCCGGTTTAAATCTTTATAAAACCTCAGGCTATTACAAGTTTAAAACCGACTGTTAAACCCTGCCGTATCTTCCTACAAATAACATCAACTTAAAAATGAAAAAAATCATGATCGCGGCGTTTGCTTTAGTAGCTATTGCAATTGCGCCTAAAACTTATGCTCAAACTAAAATGGTTGGCGGTGCTGCTATGTACCCAACTAAAAACATTGTAGAGAACGCTGTAAACTCAAAAGACCACACTACTTTGGTGGCTGCTGTTAAAGCTGCGGGTTTGGTAGAAACTTTATCATCAAAAGGACCATTTACCGTATTTGCACCAACTAATGAGGCTTTTGACAAATTGCCTGCGGGCACTGTAGCTACTTTGGTAAAACCAGAGAACAAAGCTATCCTGACTAAAATTTTAACTTACCACGTGGTTGCCGGTAAATGGAGCGCGGCTGAAATTGCAGCAAAAATTAAAGCTGGTAAAGGAAGTTATGAAGTAACCACTGTACAAGGCGGTAAACTTTGGGCCAAAGAAGAAGGCGGTAAAGTTTATTTGCAAGACGAAAAAGGCGGAAAATCATGGGTTACTATAGCCGATGTTAACCAAAGCAATGGTGTAATACACGTGGTAAATACCGTATTAATGCCTAAATAATTTTGGCTTTGCGGTAAGCCATTGCAGGTTTGTGTTCGTTATGCGAATGGGTAACCGCAGCCAAACATTCTACCCTATACCTACCTATAAAAAACAGAAGCCCGGTTGTTATAAGCGCCGGGCTTTTTTATGCCATCATCTTTCAGCTTTATCCTTTCTGCTTTAACCTTTAACTGGTATGATCCACCACTATCTTCCACTCGTCGTTTATTTTGCGGAACCATAGCGTAAAGTGGCCGCCTGCATCTTTATCGGTTTTAACATTCCATCCGCCTAATACAAACGCGTTTGTGGCGTCCAGTACATCTACCTTTAAAATATTAAAGCTAAGTGTACCCATAGCAGCTTTGTTGGGGTAGCCTCTTTTATAATTATCCAGCGTAGCCTGCCAGCCTTTAGTAGGTGCGGCTTTACCTACAAAAAGCAGCGAGTCTGATTTCCAGTAACCTTTCATAAACTCGTCAATATCGCCACGGTTCCAGGCGGATTGCTGGTCGGCCATTACTTTTAAAATAGCTTGCCTGTCCTGCGCAAATAACAGGTAGGTATTAAGCAACAAAACTGCCGTTAAAAGATATTTTTTCATGTATAAATATAATAAATTTCGTTGGCGGCGAAAATTGTAAAGGTTAACATTCTGTTAACATTAAAATCAAAAAAGCTTATAGCTTTGCAGTCCTTGTACACTATGGTTTAAGCTGTTGCTTTATGAATAAAAATATACTTTGTTTTGGTGAGGTTTTATGGGACACTTTTGAAGATGGTAAACAGCCGGGCGGCGCAACCATGAATGTGGCTTTCCACTTAAAACAACAAGGTGCCGAAGTTGCCTTTGCCAGCCGTATTGGTGACGATAACGCAGGAAACAAACTGGTAAAATTTTTAAAGAATAACGGTTTATATAGTGACCTGATACAAATAGACGATAAGCGCCCAACCTGCGAGGTTACTGTAAAATTAGACGAAAATCAGCAGGCCACTTACACTATACCCAAATCGGTATCTTGGGATAATATAAAAACCAAAAAAGTATTAACCAAGGCAGCCAAAGCAGCGGATGCCATAGTATTTGGCAGTTTGGTTTGCCGTGAAGGAGTAAGCCGCGACACATTATTAGACCTATTAGGCGAAACCAAAGCGTTAACCATATTTGATGTAAACCTGCGCGCGCCGCATTATACCCCATCAACCATTGAAACTTTGGCTGCAAGGGCCAATGTGATTAAGATGAACGAGGAAGAAGCCAACCTGCTTTTACACCATAACAAAGGCAGCTTAAAGGAAAAGATGATCGAGTTTCGTTCAAAATACCATGTGCAAACCATTTGCGTAACCCGCGGCGAAAACGGAGCAATAGTATGGCATGACCATGAATTTTTTGAGCACCCGGGCTTTGGTGCTAACGTAGTGGATACCGTAGGCGCGGGCGACGCGTTTTTAGCCACCTTTACATTAGGTATATTAAACAAACTACCCATGCAGCAAATACTGGAACGTGCCTGTGCCATAGGCGCCTTTGTAACCGGCCAGCGCGGTGCCAACCCGCACTACGTGGAGGGTATTGTGGGTTTGATGAAGTAAGTTTATACCAACAACCTTTCCCATTCCGGGTGGCGCTTGATATACATTTTAATATAGGAGCAATAAGGTACTATTTTAAGCCCATCAGCCTCTAATTGCTTAAAGGTCCTTTCAACCAGTGTAGCAGCTACGCCTTTGCCTTCCAGTTCAACCGGCACTTCGGTATGTATTAAAAATACTTTATCGCCACGCTGCTGGTAATCAATAAAAGCACGGTGGCCATCAACTATCATTTCAAAATTATGAATGGGTTGGTCGTTTATTAATGGGATGTCTTCGTACATGGTAGTGTTATTGGTTAATTAAATTTAGGTAAATAAATATTACAACTGCAAATACTCGCTCGGTTATTTGACTCACCCGGTCATCGCTATGCTCGACCACCCTCTCTGCTGCAAGCTGCAAAGAGGGTTTCCCAACGCACAACCCTCTTTCCGCCGAAAGCGAAGAGAGGGCCGACAAGCGGCTGAGCGATGTCGGGGTCAGCAGACGCGGTGCAAGTAACCCTAATGTCATATCCAATTTAAATCACCCGGCCCATAAAACTTTTGAATAAAATAATCCGTTAATTTATAACCAGAAAGGCAAATTATGCGCGGTTACGGATTTACAGACTTTAAACCGAACCAAATTCCAAAAGGCGGATTTGAAGAATTATTAAAATTATTCCTGGAGTTGCTCAACTATACCGCGGGCGACGCAGGCGAAGCCCTGCAATGGCTAAACGAGTTAGATAAAAAATACAACATCACCAATGACGATTATGGCATGGGCGATTTTATTGACGAGTTGAAGCAAAAGGGCTACCTTACTGAGGACAATCAAACCGGCGACTTTAACATTACCGGCAAGACCGAGCAAAGCATACGTCAGGCATCGTTAGAGGATATATTTGGCAAGCTTAAAAAGTCGGGCAAAGGCAACCACCGCACACCACAAAGCGGGCAGGGCGACGAGAAAAATGCCGAGCGCCGCGAGTTTCAGTTTGGAGATAGCCTGGACCAGATAGATATGACGCAGTCTATCCATAACGCGCAGGTTAACCACGGCATTGGCGATTTTATGATGACCGAGCGCGACCTGGAAGTAGAGGAAATGGATTATAAAACCCTTACCTCTACGGTACTGATGATAGATATATCGCACTCCATGATATTATATGGCGAGGACCGTATTACTCCTGCCAAAAAAGTAGCCATGGCATTAGCCGAACTGATACGCACCAAGTACCCTAAGGATACTTTAGACATTGTGGTTTTTGGTAACGATGCCTGGCCCATTACTTTAAAGGACCTGCCCTACTTGCAGGTTGGCCCGTTCCATACCAATACTTATGCGGGGTTGGAGTTAGCAACTGATCTGTTGCGCCGCCGTAAAACGCACAACAAGCAAATATTTATGATAACGGACGGTAAACCCACTTGCTTAAAAGAGGGCAACCGTTATTATAAAAACAGCATTGGACTAGATAGAAAAGTGGTTAACAAAACGCTTAATATGGCGGCACAGTGCAAACGATTAAAGATACCCATCACTACTTTTATGATAGCTAAGGACCCGTACCTGCAACAGTTTGTGCGTCAGTTTACCGAGACTAATGGTGGTAAAGCATTTTACAGCTCGTTAAATAATTTAGGCGAATATATTTTTGAGGATTACACACGGAATAGAAAGAAGAATGTACGCTAATGCGATGTGCAGATGAATTAATTTAAAATGTCATTTCGAACGAGGAACGAGGAGAAATCTTATACATTAGGACAGCATCGGATGTTATCGTATAAGATTTCTCACTGCGTTTCGAAATGACAAATCATAAAAGACTATGACTAATAAATTAGATATAACAACATTAGGACAACTTAAAACTACCGACTACAAAAGCGAATCGGTTAAGGATGAACTAAGAAGGAATTTAATTGCCCAGCTACAGCAAAAGCACGAGGGTGGTTTTGAGGGTATAATTGGTTTTGAGGATACGGTAATCCCCGACTTGCAAACCGCTATCCTATCAAGGCATAACATTTTGCTATTGGGTTTACGCGGGCAGGCCAAAACACGTATAGCACGCTTGCTGGTAAATTTACTGGATGAGTATGTGCCATACATCGTAGGCTCTGACCTGTATGACGACCCTTTAAATCCAATATCCTGGTTCGGGCATAACATTGTTCAAGAGAAAGGTGACGACACTCCTATAGCCTGGATACACCGCTCAGAACGTTATACCGAAAAACTGGCAACCCCTGATGTTACCGTAGCTGATTTGATTGGTGATGTTGATCCTATTAAGGCAGCTACTTTGAAGCTAACCTACTCTGATGAAAGGGTTATACACTTTGGGTTAATACCACGCGCGCATAGGGGCATATTTGTGATTAATGAGCTGCCCGACTTACAAGCACGTATACAGGTATCACTATTTAATATTTTGCAGGAGCGGGATATACAAATACGTGGTTTTAAATTGCGTTTGCCGTTGGATATCCAGTTTGTATTTACGGCTAACCCTGAAGATTACACCAATCGTGGTTCTATCGTTACCCCGTTAAAGGACAGGATAGAGAGCCAGATATTAACACACTATCCACGTTCGGTTGAGATCTCGCGTAAAATTACCCAGCAGGAAGCATCACTTACGCCGGACCAACGAATGAATGTGGAAGCGGACGGCTTGGTAAAAGATCTGGTGGAACAAATAGCTTTTGAAGCACGCAGTTCGGAGTTTATTGATAAAAAATCTGGGGTATCGGCACGTTTAACTATATCGGCTTATGAGAATTTGATAAGCAATGCCGAGCGCCGTATGATCATCAATCATGAGGAAAGAACCTTTGTACGTATATCCGACTTTTTAGGCGTAATACCTGCCATCACCGGAAAAATAGAATTGGTTTATGAAGGTGAGCTGGAAGGCCCGGCTAAGGTGGCGAATATCCTTATCGGCAAGGCCATCAAAACTTTATTGCTTAAATACTTCCCTGATCCTGAAAAGGCCAAAAAAGCTAAAGCGCCAAACCCTTATGCCGAAATTATTAACTGGTTTAGCGACGGTAATAACCTGGCTGTTTTGGATGATCTGCCTTTAGCTAAATATAAAGAGTTGCTACAATCAGTTACCGGTTTGGAGGCCCTTGTTAAAAAATTCCACCCTAATCTGATAGATACCCAGCACTTAATTTTGATGGAGTTTATTTTACACGGCTTGGCAGAATTTTCTCAACTAAGCAAGGGCTATTTGGATAATGGTTTCGCTTTCGCGGATATGTTTAACAGCTTGTTTAATATGGAACCTGATGAGGACGATATTGATTTAGATAATGATCGTTACTAATTAATGAAAGGGCAATTTCTTACTATTCTTATTATAGGCCTGCTACTTTTTGGGCTGGACATGTACCTGGCAAATGGTTTTAGGGCTGCGTTTACTAAAGGTAACCCACAAACCAAAAGGAGGTTCAGGCGAGTATATATTGTTTTCTCTGCCTTGTTGATATGTGGCACTATGGCCGCCATTTATTTTAAATTACCTATTGGCGTGCGGGCCGGCTTTTTAATGGTGTTTTTTGTGCTTATTGTGGTTAAGGTTGTTTTTTTACCTTTTGTAGTAATTGATGATATAAGGCGGCTGATTGTTCTTTTTATTAAAAAACCCGCCACCATATCTGCATTGCCAAATACCCCAGCTGTCGAGAAAATCCCTCGCTCGGAGTTTTTAATGCGGGCCGGGTTAATAACCGGGGCCGTACCTTTAGCTGCCATAGGTGTAGGCATAGCATCAGGCGCTTACGATTATCGGGTGCGTTACCAAACACTTAACTTACCCAATCTACCCAAAGCTTTTGACGGACTTACTATAGGGCAAATATCTGATGTGCACTCGGGCAGCTTTTATAATAAAAAAGCGGTAGTTGGAGGTATTGAAATGTTGCTGGGCCAAAAGCCGGATGTTATCTTCTTTACCGGCGACCTGGTTAACAAGCGCAGCGATGAAATGTATGGCTATCAGGATATTTTCAGTAAAGTAAATGCACCGCTTGGTGTATTTTCGGTACTGGGCAACCACGATTATGGCGATTACTATGATTGGCCATCTGACGCGGCAAAAAGAAAAAATTTAAAGGACCTTATCACCACTCATAAAAACATGGGCTGGGATCTGTTACTTAATGAAAATCGACATTTAAAAGTTGATGGTGAAGAGATAGGCATATTGGGCGTTGAGAACTGGGGAGCATTGAGCCGTTTCCCTAAATATGGGCGAATGGAGGAGGCCGTAAAAAACACGGATGACCTACCTGTTAAATTACTACTCTCGCACGACCCTTCGCACTGGCAGGCACAAGTGTTGCCGCAGTATCCACAAATTGATGTGATGTTTTCGGGCCATACGCACGGTATGCAATTTGGTGTACGTGCCGAGCATTTTCAATGGAGCCCTGTAAAGTATATCTATAAAGAATGGGCCGGTTTATACCATCAGGATAAACAGCAGCTATATGTAAATGTAGGTTATGGCTTTTTAGGCTTCCCCGGCAGAGTTGGAATATTGCCCGAGATTACGATATTTACATTACGATCGGCATAAACTGTTTGCCCATTGTAATACCTATAAATGAAAAAAGCATTTCAATCAATTCTTGATTTTTTGCTATTCAGCAACGTTTTCATGTCGTTATGCGCGGTTGCGCAAGCATTGGTAACTTTTCATTTAATTGATTCGCCACCTAACAAAATTATACTAGCCTTACTATTTACGGCAACATTAGGTATCTACAACTTTTGCATTTTAATATCCCCTCCAAAAGAGCCGCAAAAATCGCCTTACTTACGCATTCGTTGGTTTTTTGCCCATTATAGGTTAATGGTTACGTTTACGTTGATATCTGTATTGTCACTTATACCTTTATTCTTTTTAATATCTATGCCCTCAAGGCTGCTGCTTATTTTTTCGGGGATAATTTCTGTTTGTTATGGCCTGCCCATATTTACTTTAGGCGACCAAAAATTTGGGTTGCGAAACATCCCCGGCTTAAAGCCTTTTTTGATAACTGTAGTATGGGTGCTTAGCACAGTATTGTTACCTATTTTAGAATCGAAGGAATTGCATTTAACCACCGTATCCATGCAGGATACTACCCTACTTGTTGCCAAACGCTTTTTATTTGTGTTTGCGTTAACTGTACCTTTTGATATACGTGATTTATTTGAAGACAATAAACTGGGTGTAAAAACCATCCCGGTAATTATAGGCGAAAAAAGAGCTTACCTGTTTTGCTCGGTTTTGCTGTTGGTTTATGTTGTTATGTTTTTCCTGTATCAAAACAACGGCTTTAATGCTGATTTTTTTGCTTTAACATTTGTTGCGGCATTAACCGGCTGGCTCATATTCAAATCCAAATGGGAAAAGAATGAATATTACTACTTCTTTTACATGGATGGTGTGCTGATATTACAATACTTTTTTTTGGTATTGTTTAACTTTATATAAACATGGCTGCCAATTACAACAACGCGGCCTGGTTTTATGATAGCCTGTCGCGGGTGGTTTATGGCAAGGCATTGGTTGAGGCGCAGTATTATTTACTGCAATACATTCAGCCAAATTCAAGCATTTTAATTGTTGGTGGTGGTACCGGCTGGATATTAGAAAAAATAGCCCGAATTTACCCCTCCGGTTTGCAAATAACTTATGTGGAAGTGTCTGATAAAATGATGGCGCTTTCACAAAAAAGAAACCCCGGGAACAATCAAATCACTTACATTAACAAAGCGATAGAAAACATTAACAGATTACCCGGTTTTGATGTAATTATTACCCCTTTCTTGTTTGATAATTTCACTCCCGAAAAACTGGAAGTCGTGTTTGCGCACATGAATCCTCTGCTAAAAAACAATGGCTTATGGCTCAATGCCGATTTTCAATTAACGGGCAAATGGTGGCAAAATATGCTACTTAAAAGTATGCTGCTGCTTTTTAGGCTGCTATGCGGTGTTGAATCTACCAAACTACCTGACTTTGAGAAGTTGTTTGATTTGTATGGTTACAAAGTGGTGGATAGCAAAACTTTTTTTGGAGAGTTTGTGGTATCAAACGTTTATAGAAAACATTAACCAATTGTCATTTCGAACGAGGAACGAGGAGAAATCTTATACACAGGCTAAGTAGCAAGCGTATAAGATTTCTCACTGCGTTTCGAAATGACAGTTTTTATATTATTTGCTGAAATTAATGAGCAAACTTATATCCAATACCCCTAACTGTCTGCAGGTACTGCGGTGAATCGGGATTGGTTTCAATTTTTTTACGAAGGCGTACAATGTGCATATCCAGCGTGCGGGTATTTACATCAGCGTTATAACCCCAAACTTCCATCATCAGTTCTTCGCGGTTAATTACCTTGTTTTTATTTTTAAGGAAATATAGCAAAATACGATTTTCTAATATGGTCAGCTCAATTTTACGGCCGTCCTTTATCAGCAAGTGCGTATTTGGCAAATGCTCCATATTAGCAAAATGATATGATTCAGATTTTTCGTTATTTAACTGGAACTTGATCTTATTGTCAATCAATGCTACCAGTACATCCATATTAAATGGCTTGGTAACATAATCAGATACGCCAAAATTATAGGCGCTTATTTTATCAATATCCTGCTGTTTGGCAGTGGTCATGATAACCAGTTTATCAAACCCTTTTTCGCGTATGTTGCTGCAAACTTCGGCACCTTGCTTACCCGGTAGCATCCAGTCTAACAATACAATATCCGGCTGCTCGGCCAATATCATGGTTTCGGCATCATCGCCATTGCTAGCTTCTAATACTTTATATCCTTCAGATTGCAAACGCTCGGCAACCAAAAAACGCAGGTTTTCATCATCTTCAACCAGCGCTATCTTTATTTCTTTATTCATATCCTAATTTTCATATGGCAGTGTAACCGTAAATTGCGATCCATGCCCTATTTTGCTTTGTACAGTTAACTCACCATTCATAAAGTTAACCAGTTCCTTGCAAAAAGCCAGGCCCAGGCCTACACTTCCGTTTTGATTATATTGGTTCTCTAATCTATAAAATTTTTTGAATATATTATTTAATTCGGCTTTGGGTATACCTATACCTTTGTCAATAAACGAAAAAACAATATTACGCTTATCTAAAGCAACATTTACTGTTAATTGTTTGTTATCATGGTGCGAATATTTATAGGCATTTTCAAACAAATTTTGAAAAATACTGCCCAAAAGCACCGGATCAGCATTAAACTCTTTTACATCTTTTATATGGCAGCTCAATTTAAAATCGGGGTACTTTATTCTAAAAGTATCAATATAGCTTTGTATAAAATCACTTACATTAATTTTATCTTTTTTTATAGTGATGGATTTATTCTCAAGCTGAGTAAATGATAGCAATTTATTCATTAACTCATTTAACTTATCAGCCTCTTCATCTAAAATCTTTCCATAATGTTTGCGTTGCCTGTCGGTAAGTTCATTATCGCCTCTTAGGTTTGAGCCTGCAATTTTTATTACACTTACGGGGGTTTTAAACTCGTGCGTAAAATTGTTTATAAAATCATACTGTAGTTTAAACAGTTTTACGTTGGTTTCTACGTTACGATAAATTAGCCAGCCTATCACTACAATAAAAACATATATTAATAACACCACTCCTCCTACAGGAACAAACCTGCGATTGGTTTCATTAACAAGGTATTTTATAGGCGAACTGAAGTATAATTTATAATCAGAAAAAGCGCCCGGCAATTCAAGTTCGTCAGTTATAAACTTACTACGGTCAATATCTAAAGGCTCATAATTTATTTGTTCAATAGATATGCGTTTATATAATTCTGGATAAGGGTTTTTAATTACCAATCCGTACGCATCCAACCAAAATGTAAACATATTGTGCCCATAGGTTATAGACGCTTTACTTTTTGGCAGATCATGATAACGTTTCATATCTGCATTACCAGGCTGATTTAAGTAGGTTATTTTACCGGGTTTAATATCCTGGAAAACTCTAAACGCTTCTGCAATATCCTGCCCTCGCAAAGTGTCATAATTTGCAATGTAACGGCTAAACTTATCTTCTGTAAGCAAAAAGTCATCATAATATAAATCGCTATTTGACTTTTTGCCTGCTACTTTCTTTCCTTCGCGTTTAAATTCATATACACCATCAGTAGTTATAGGCACTGGGTTTTGTATAACATAACCTGGCCTATAACCCACAATTATTTTGTAAAACACAATATTTTTAACAAACGAGTAGTTTTGAAAAACTTCGGTGGCATAGTTGCCGGCAAGTGTTGAATCAAGTATACCTTGGTAAGAAGTTATTTGTGGTATCTTATTTTCATAAAATTCTTTATAGCTATTGATACTTTGCTCAAGCACTTCACTTTTTTTGGTCGAAAACTCAGTTTCAACGGTTTTTGAAGTTAAATTATAAGCTACTACCAGGGCTACGATCATCACAATAGATATGAGCACCAGGAACGCTAAAATCAGCGACGAATTTTTACGGTAAATTTGATTAGGCGCCTTCATAAGCCTAAATTATTTTTTGTTGCCCATATGGACGGTCAAAAAGCTATCAATCTTTGTATATCTTTCTACATTTTGATTGTTAGATCTAAAATTTGGCTTTTTGTTATTATCAAATTTCCGTAAATGATAGGAAACAGGCACCTTACGTTTTTGCAATGCAGATACGAAGTGGTTGATCTCACTAATATTGGCAAGAGGATCTTTATCGCTTTGAAATATCAATAATGGGGTTTTTATTTTTTCAGTATTGAATACAGGCGACATTTTTATAAGCTTATCTGACTCATACGCAGGGTTGCCGATCATTTCATACATCCGCTCTAAAGATGGTTTATACTGATTATTTTCTTTTATATAGGATAAAATATTGATTATTCCGTCGCGGGTTATAGCACAATTATACAATTTAGGCTGAGTTGATACCGCATTTAATGCCAAAAATCCCCCAAACCCACGGCCAAAAATTGCTATTTTGCGTGGGTTGGCTATTCCCTTATTGATCAACCAATTTACGCCATCTGTAATGTCCTGCTGTATTTTTCCGCCAATTTCTTTAAAACCGGCATTGTAAAATTCTTTACCAAAACCGGTCGACCCCCTATAATTAACCTGGAATATCGCATAGCCTCTATTAGCTAAAAACTGTACCTCGGCACTGTATCCCCATGAGTTTCGCCCCCCAAGAGGATTGCCGCTATGAGGCATAACCACTACCGGTAAATTGGTTTGGTTTCCCTTAGGCAGGGTTAAATAACCGTTAATTTCTGTACCATCAGTAGCTTTATAACTGATTGGTTTCATTTCACATAACTTGCCAGGATCAATACTTGAATTATCTTCCAGCTTAGTAAGTTTATCTTTCTTTAATTCATATAAGTAAACAGAGCCAGGGTTACGGTCAGTATAAGTAGATACGATAAATTTATTTTCAGCGGTATCTCTTTCAGATATATTTATTTCGTAACCATTTAACTTTTTTTGCAAATTAGTATAAGTACGTTCGGCATCAGCATTTAAAAAATACTTTTTAGGTTTGGTTTTCTCCCATGATGCATAATCCAAACGAAGTTTATTTCTTGAATATTCTGCCCGTTGAATATCAGCTTTATCACTTGCGTAAATCACGCGTTCCTCCTTTGTGATGGCGTTTATTTCAACCAATGCGCTCTTATCGCGCCCTACATTTGAAAGCGCATAAAAACTATTGCTTTGAGGCTTAAACGCGATCCATTTTACCGAATTTCTGAAATTGTTTCTGATTATGGGTTTAAACTGTGACTTGTCATTAGGGCGGAATACGATAGTTTCGTCAACCCCATCTGTAACCTTACCTAATCTAATAGAACCGTCAATATCTACATACCAATCTCTTATATTGTCTTTGTTAATTAAATAAGTTTTTAATTCGCCAGTATTAATGTTCAAACGAAAAATATCAGCATAAGTGGTATCCCGTTTGTTCATTGAAAGGGTAATAATTTCCGGCTTTATCCGGTTACGATTCAATATCCTTAAGTTTGCTTTTTTTTCGGTTAAAATATGTTTGATTTTTGATGTAGTCAGGTCATACAAATAAATTCTTTGAATTGTATCCCGGAATCCGCCGGAAAAAAGAATTATTCGGTTATCAAACGTCCATAAATGGTCATGTATCTCGTATTTATCCAGATCTTTTTTTATACTTACCTTACCATCGGCAAGAGATTGAATATATAAATTAATTGTGGCCTTATCAGGCTTTATATAAGAAAGGTATTTTCCATTTGGTGATAATTTGAAACTCCATTTTTCGGCCGTTTTAAAAAAATCATCAATAGGTATTTGGTTTGCTTTTTCATCCTTACAGGAGTGCAAAGTAATCAGAGCAATGGCAAGCAGTAAAATTTTAAAACTCCTCAACAACATATATCAACTTCGTGATTTTAAATTCAGGTTAAGTTAGGGTAAATTACTTATGTATTTAAAAGTGTCACTACAATTTTACGGGGTTAAATGAGTTAAAACCTTAGTTGAAACACTTTGATTAATATTATTTATTATTTTTAACAAATGAAGCGATATAGCTGCCTTGTTTTATTACTTATAATTAGCTGCGCAAAGCTTTTTGCCCAGAATAATGACCTATTATTAGCAAAGCAATATAGCAATAATGGCGAAACAGACAAAGCTCTTGAAATTTATCAAAGGCTGTATAAACAAAATAACGACGCTTATTACTCGTACTACCTATCCGGCCTGTTAACCGCAAAAAAATATGACGAGGCCGAAACTATTACCAAAAAAATAATGCGCCAATATCCAAAGGCTCAAAAATATGCTATTTCATTAGGCAGTATTTATGCGCAAAAAGGCGACACCACCAAAGCTAACGAAGTATACAATGGCTTACTTAAAGCTTTGCCAAATGAGCAAACCGAGGTAGCTATGCTGGCTACTTTGTTTTATCAAAACAACAATAACAACTATGCTATAAAAACATTTTTACAAGGCCGTAAAAATTTGAAAAATGAAAAATTGTTTGCCAATGAGTTAATTACCCTTTACCGCAACAAACGCGACAAGGTTAACTTAACTGAAGAATTGTTAAACTTTTTACCCGATAACCAGGAGTATTTAATGCAGGCCGAAAACATGTTGGCTACTTTATTTGATGGCGATGCCGATTATGAAAAGCTGCGTATTGCCTTATTACAAAAAATACAAAAAGCACCCCAGCAAACTATTTTTGTAAAATTGCTTACCTGGCAATATATGCAACAAAAAGATTATGACCAGGCATTAAACCAAACATTGGCCCTAAGCAGAAGAAATAATGACGATGGGTCTGACGTATTTGAATTAGCGGGTACTTTGGTTATTAATGGCGCTTATGATACCGCAATAAGGGGATATGAATTTTTAACAGCCAAGGGTAAGCAGCATCCGTACTATATAACTGCCAAAATACAGTTAATAGATACTAAAAATTTAAGGATCACATCGGGCAAGTACTCATCCGAAGATTTGATCAGTCTTGAAAAAGATTATTTTGATTTGTTGGGCGAATTTGGGAAGACCCCAAATACCATATTTGCTATCCAAAAATTAGCTAACCTGCAGATGTTTAAATTACATAAACCTGTGGAAGCACAGAAGTTATTGGAAGATGCTTCAAAAATACCAGGTGTTAACCAACAAACACTTGCCGGTATTAAGATAGACTTGGGTGATGCCCAGTTATTAAATGGTGAGCCCTGGGAAGCTACCCTGTTATACAGCCAGGTTGAAAAAGATTTTCAAAGTACTCCCATAGCACAGGATGCCAAATTAAGAAACGCAAAACTAGCTTATTACATTGGCGATTTTACCTGGGCCAAAGGACAATTAGATGTACTAAAAGCGGCTACATCGCAGCTTATTGCTAACGACGCGCTTAACCTATCATTATTAATTACAGACAATTTAGCTATTGACAGTGCCGGCACTGCTTTAAAAGAATATGCCAGGGCTGATATGCAAATATGGGCCGAACAACCCGAAAAAGCTATAGTGATACTGGATAGTATCGATAAAAAATTTCCCGGCAATGCCCTGGGTACCGATATACTAATGGCTAAAGCCCGTATATCTATACAGAAAAAAGATTATACCGTGGCAATACCGCTTTTAAAGAAAATACTGGAACAGCCTACCGATCTGTGGGCAGATGATGCTGTTTTTATGCTGGGCGATATTTATGAAAATAACCTGGAGGATAAAGAACAAGCCAAACCTTACTATCAAAAAATTATAACCGATTACCCGGGCAGCTTATGGATAAACGAAGCCCGAAGACGATTCAGAATATTAAGAGGCGATGCTGCCGACAGCCCTACCTAATAAATTCTTATATCATTACTAATAGATGAGTGCGTTGCAATTTGTATTTTTGCACCATGATCATTTATAATGAAACCATAATTGTAGACGAAAGCATTTACAAAGAATGGTTAAACTGGATGGAAACGGTACATATCCCCGCGATACTTAAGACCGGTTTATTCAACTCTTACCGCATATTAAAGGTAATTGATTCACCAAATGAAGGTGTTACTTACTGTATACAATATCATGCTTCCAATCTTGACGATTACAACCGCTATAAAAACAATCACCAGTTAAATTTTCAAGCCATACATCAGCAAAAATTTGAAAATAAATTTGTGCTATTTAACACTATAATGCAAGCTTTGAATTAATGAAAATTATAGAAACCAAATTGCAGGGATTATTAATAATTGAACCACAAATATTTCCGGATGGACGCGGGTATTTTTTTGAGAGTTACAGCAAAGTCAAATTTGCTAACGCCGGTATTGATATAGATTTTGTTCAGGACAACCAATCGTTTTCACATAAAGGTGCCGTTAGAGGTTTACATGCCCAAAAAGCTCCGCATGCACAAGCTAAACTGGTTAGGGTAATACAAGGCCGTGTTTTGGATGTAGCGGTTGATGTACGAAAAAACTCGGCAACTTATGGCCAATATAAAACTATTGAGTTAAGTGCTGAAAATCAATTGCAATTTTTAATTCCCGAGGGCTTTTTACATGGATTTGCCACATTGGAAGACAATACTATTTTTGCCTATAAAGTGAATAACTATTATAGCAAAGAGTGCGAAGTAGGTGTTAGATGGAATGACCTTACCCTGGCCATAAATTGGGGCTTAAACAACGTTGATATATTGATATCACCCAAAGATGAAGTACTCCCGTTTTTTGATGATTGGAATAGTCCGTTTTAATAACCCAGCCTTTACTGTCATTTCGAACATAGTGAGAAATCTATACACTTGTATGGATTTCTCCTCGTTCCTCGTCGAAATGACAGTTTGATTTAAAACTACTTGCTTATCAAATTATACAACTCATCCAATTTAGGACTAAGTACAATCTCGATACGACGATTTTTTGACAAAGCCTCGGCAGTATTGGCATTATCAACGGGTTGATATTCGCCTTTACCGGTAGCGGTTAAACGATGTGGGTCTATCTTTTCAACCTCGGTTAAATAACGGCTAACTGATGTTGCCCTCAGCACGCTTAAATCCCAGTTATCTTTTATCTGCCCAAGGTTAATTATCTTTTTGTTATCGGTATGGCCCTCAACCGCAATATTAATATCAGGTTCTTTATTTAACACGGCAGCCAATTGTTTTAAGGCTGATTTTCCACGCTCATCAATTACAATACTACCTGATGGGAAAAGCAATTTATCAGTTAATGATACATATACCTTACCGTTGCGCATATCAACCGTTAAACCATTCTGCTGAAAGCCCAGCAATGCTTTTTGTAGTTTATCTTTAAGGGCATTACTGGCCTCATCGCGCTTGCGCAAAATATCTTCCACCTCTTTTAAGCGGGCTTCTCTTTTTTGCAGATCGGCAGATAGCTGGCTAACTTTTGATGATGAAGAGTTAAAGCTGGTATTCAGTTTAGCATAATTATCATTTAAGGTATTGTATCGACTTTGCAGATCGGCTAGATTCCCCTTTAATCCTGCTATCTCGCGATGCAAACGAGCAGTGTCCGACTTTAATTTAGCAACCTCAACTTCCAATGTTTGGGTACGGGTAGTTAATGAATCCTGCGCGGCTAATATGGCCTTATACTTTTTGTTGGATAGCACTACACATGATTGCAGCATTATAGCTACTAAACCGGTAAATAAAAAATATTTTAATTTCATGATCCTGATTTGATTAGTTGATCGCATTCTTTAAAAAAACATTCATCGGGTATATTTTGCTGCATACATTGGCTATGTAAGCAGGGCAATCTGCCTTTAGCAGGTCTTTATCCTTTAGCTGGTGCATTACAATAAAGCTTTTAAGCTTCAACAGGTCAATATTTTCGTTATCGGCACTATAATCGCGCGGTACCGTTTTTAATTGCTCCTGGCTTCTAAAATCGCCAAATAGTTTAACAAATTCCTTGTCATCAATTATAGCCTTTAACTCTGCAGCATTATAATCTATCTCTTGTCTTATAGCTTTTAAATGTGCTGCCTCGGGCATCCAATAACCACCGGCAATAAATGATTTGCCCGGTTGAATATGCAAATAATATTCTACGCCGCCAAGTTTTGAATTTAACGTAGGCAGGCTTACCCCAAAGTTATTTTTATATGGTGTTTTATTTTTGCTAAACCTGATATCGCGGTAAATACGCATTACGCACTTTTTAGCATCAAGGTCGGCAGCTACGCTGGGGTCGACTTTATGTAGCAGGGGAATTATTTCGCTAACAAACTCAACAACATTTTCGCGGGCTTTATCATAACGGTCCTTATTGGCCTGGAACCATTCGCGATTATTATTATCAGCCAGTTCTTTTAAAAAATCAAGCGTTTGCTGGTTTATCATTAGTACTTTACTAGGCAATGTTGTACGTTTGACGTAATACGTTTTACGTTATCTACTTGTTAAACACGTACCACTTATTAGGTACTACTTATTACTTAATTTAAATGCAACTTTTCGCCCCGCATTTGGATAGGGATATTTTTACGGCGATATTTTTTGTACCACACAAAACCAACAACCCCAATGGCTAAATACGGCGCTGCCAGCAAATACATAATACCATTGTTTAAGCCCTTAGTGGTGTTACTACCACTTTTAGCGTTCGACTCGACAGCTACAGTACACATGGCACACTGCGCACTAATGGTTTGTACACTGCCTGCCAGCAGGCTTACAACAACTAATACCAGTACAAGTTTTAACACCTTTGCCATGCTGCAAAATTAATCAAATTAAAAGTTATGATAAGGCGATATCATTAAATAAACTATCACTCCTGTAACTGTAACATACAGCCAAACCGGGAATGACCACCTTACCAGTTTTTTATGCTTTTCTACCTGCATTTGCAAACCACGGTAAAAACTTAATAAAATTAACGGCAAAACACCTGCTGCTAGTATGATGTGTGTTATTAATATAAAATAGTAAACATAAACTATACTACCTACTTCAGCTTTTTCGGCATCGGTAGCTACACCATCTTTATTTATATCTGCAAACTTTGCTTCGGGTACTAAATAATGATACAGTATGTACGAGACTAAAAACAGTGCTGATAAACAGAAAGTAGTAATGTTTATCCTTTTGTGAATGGTAATATTACCCTGTTTAATATAGTATAATGATGTAAGCAATAACACGCTGCAAACAGCATTAATAATAGCATTTAACTTGGGTAAAAAGTACGCAAATGATGGTATAACCTCTGGCGCCGGAATTAAACGCCTGTTTAATATCAAAACAACTGCAAATACAAATATGGATACAGCTGCTACAAATCGGAATATAAATTTATCAGTCATATTAATATAATGGCTTCTCTCTTTTACGTAATTCTTCGGCAATTAATACTTTTATTTCATCATTAAGGCGGGCAGCTTCGGTTCTTAATTCGCCGGAGTAATACCCCCTGACGCGCCTTTCGCTGTCAACCAATATAAGTTTGTTGGTATATATAAAATCGTTCTCCGCTATTTGTAAGGCATCTACCAATAAACCTTTATGTGCAAAGTTATATATAGTACTGGTATCGCCCGTTAAAAACAATCTCTTAGGCGATACCGGGGTATTTTTATCAGCGTAAGCTTTTAATACTTTACCCTTGTCGCGCTGCGGATCAACAGTAACTGAGGCAAAATAAACCATGTTGTTTTTGCCATAATTTTCAGACAGGCTATCCACATTGGCATTTACTGTGTGGCAAAGCGTTGGGCAATTGGTGTAAAAAAAGTTAACCACCAATATCTTCTTTTTAAAGTTTTTAAATGATACCGGTTTACCATCCTGATCAATTAAATTAAAATCAGCTATAGTATGATATATGGTGTCCGGAATTATTTTGCCACGAATCTTATGGCTGGTTTTGGCCAGGTGTTTTGGCCCGTATATGGGTAAAGGCCTATACCTGTTTTTACCCTTTTCGGTAAGTAAATAATATAAAAATCCTGGTAAAGCTAGTATAAGCCCCAGGATTATTATTTTTTTCAGCAACCTGAATTTGTGCATTATCTCAAGCCAAACCAGTAAAAGCTTTCATTGGTTAGTACAAGTATCAAACCTATTATAAATAGTATAGGCACAACAATAGCTAACATTAGGGCCATCTTTTCAAACTTTAAGTGCATAAAGTAAGCCACAATATAAAATGCTTTAGCTAATGTTAAAATAATGTATATAGGGTTGGCAATGTTAGCACCCATGTGGCCGTTAGGCACCATGTAAAGTGCTATAAAAAACTCAACGCAGGTAATGGCTAATAATATGAAAAACACTTTCCATATCCCGCCCCTGGTCATTGATTCGTGTTCCTCGTCGTGATGAACTTCTGTAGATTCTGATGACATATATAAATCAGTTTAATATTATTTTAAAATTTCTCAGACTAAATAAAAGAAGGTAAATACAAACACCCATACCAAGTCAACAAAGTGCCAGTAAAGTCCTACTTTCTCTACCATTAAATAGCTTCCGCGTCTTTCGTAAGTACCTGCTAAAACATTAATGGTGATGATGATATTGATGATAACCCCGGTAAATACGTGGAAACCATGGAAACCTGTAATTGTAAAAAATAAGTTAGCAAACTGCTGCGCCGTTGCTTGCTGCGCCGCTACCGGAGTTCCTTCTTTAAAAAACTCTTGTAAGGTTTCTAAATTGGTTGGTATTTTTGACCACCAAAAACCTTCATGGTGTAGGTGGCTCCATTCTAAAGCTTGGCAACCTAAAAACATAAAACCGCCTACTACGGTTAATAACATCCAGGTTACAACTTCTTTTTTAGAGTTACGGTGGCCGGCCTCAACAGCCAATACCATAGTAACCGAGCTCATGATCAAAATAAAGGTCATTATACCCACAAACACTAATGGTGCGCCATGCTCAATACTTGTTAATGGTACCGATTGGAAAATTTTATCAGCTCCCGGCCATGTGATCGCGCTAAAGCGAATGGCGCCGTAAGAGATCAATAGTGATGAAAAAGTAAATGCATCCGAAAGGAGAAAAAACCACATCATTATTTTACCATACTCCACATTAAACGGAGATCTGCCTCCGGCCCACGGGGTGGTTTTTACTTCATCTATTGGTGATACTGTTGCACTCATTTTGTAGTTGAATATAGGGTTGTTAATTTTGGTTCAAAAGTAAAAAAACATACAGATAAATCCATATAATATCGACAAAATGCCAAAAAATAGCTGACATTTCCATGCCAAACAGGTTTTTAACCTGCGGGATATTCTTATAGCTTCCTATAAGTGTATTTGCCAGCAATAATAATCCGGCTATAATATGTATTAAATGGGTTAATGTAAATACATAAATGAATGATTGCGCTGCATTGGTGTTGGTAAAATACACCTGCATTTTATAAGACAATATATACCATCCATATACTTGAAGCAACAAAAAAACTGTACCTAAAATCAAAGTAAGCCATAAATACAATCTTTGTTTTTCAAATTGCAAACGCTTGGTTGCCCTTGAAGCTATAAATAAGGTTATACTGCTAATTACTAAAACAGCGGTACTGTATGCAAATACACTAGGTAATGTTGTATTTAAGGCATGCGGCCTGCCGCCTATATAAACAATAAACCCGCTGGTAAGCGCCGCAAAAAACATAAACGATGTGAATATGAAAATCCACATATTGAATTTTTTGGGGCCTAAAGCTAATTTATCTTCTTGTTGTAACTGTGCCATCACTTTCACTTTCCTAAAAAATCAAATAAAAACATTAACTGTACTACCGGCAAGTATAAAAACGAACCGAACATTAGTTTACGTGCTGCTTCAACCTGCAAGGTACGCATCAAATTGAATGCCTGGTACAAAAATACTAAACTGCACAATAATGATACACCACCTACAAAGTAACCGCCAAAGCCATATATAGTTGGCAATAAACTTACCGGCAACAGTATCAATGTGGTGATAAAGGTGATTATTGCACTCGTTTTATCCCTCTCGCCGGTTGGTAGTAACCTAAAGCCTGCTAGTTTATAATCATCATCCAACACCCAGGCAATTGCCCAAAAATGCGGAAACTGCCATACAAACTGTATCCCGAATAATATCAATGCTATGGTATCAATTTTACCGTATGAGGCAACATAGCCTATTAATGCCGGTAATGCCCCAGGTATAGCGCCCACAAAAACCGCTATTGGCGATTTACGTTTCAGTGGAGTATACGCAAAAGCATATAGCACTATGGAGAAAACTGATAATAAACCTGTTAAAATGTTTAATCCACCTAAAAGGTAAGTGCCCGATATACCCATACCCAAACCCATTACCAACGCCTGCCCGGTAGTCATGTTACCTGCAGGGATGGGCCTGTCTTTAGTACGTTTCATTAACTTATCCAGGTCCTTCTCAATAATTTCATTGAAGCAATTTGCCGCTGATGTTACCAGGAAACCACCTAAAATAAGTACAAACCAGTTACCCCACATCATAACACCGTTTACTTTACAGCCTATTAAGTAAGATATTGATGCTGAAAAAACCACCAATAAGGTTAATCGTAGTTTGATCAGTTTTGTAAAATTGCTCCACCTCATCTTCGTGCCTCCTGTGTACTAACTGATTGATATAAATTTAATATCAAATAAAACTGTGCGCCAAATAACAAACTCGACAATAAAATATGCGCTGCCTGTGCATAAGGCGGTAATGCCATGTATGATAATAATAACCCGGTAACAATTTGCAGTATAAGCATTAAAAATGTAAAGCTCATTACTTGCTGTTGTATAGAGTGTTTGCCAAATCCTCTTTTAATCAAAGCGTATAGTATGATGTTTACCACTAATACTATGATAGCAATATCGCGGTGGTGTACAAATATTTCGCCTGCATTGCGTATCCAATCTTCGCGATAGCCGCCTTGTAAACGGCTTGACACCGCGTCAATTTTCTCGCGTACTTCGGTACCAAATGTTATTTGTGCCAGGCTAAGTATTAAGGCCAATAAAGTGACTATTTGCGTTACTGCGTTAACGCGTAATTTTGGCCTGCCTTGTACTTTTGCCAAATGGTATGTGGTAATAGTTATAGCTACTATGGCTAAAGCCAATAATAAGTGTACAGTAATTATCCAGGCTACCAGGTTGGTTGATACTACTATCGATCCCAGCCATCCCTGGAAGCCAATTAAAATTAAGTTAAACACACTTAAAAAGGTTATCCATTTATTGGTTCTCCAATAACTAAAGGAATATACTGCAGTTAGCAATAAAAATATACCCGATGCAACACCTACTAAACGGTTGCCATATTCAACCCATGTTTTGGCAGCGTTAAACTCTTCGGGTATTAATATTGATTTGTCCTCGCGTATGCGGCGGGCCAACTCATTATAACCCAATAAGTCAAGTGTGTGGGCAAATTTTTGGTTTTTAGCCATACGGCCATCTACATACTTCTGCTTATAGTCGGCAGGTAGTTGTGACACATCAGTTGGTGGAATGTAGCGGGTAAAGCATTTGGGCCAATCAGGACAGCCCATACCTGAGCCGGTACTACGCACTATCCCTCCTGCCAATATCACAGCAAAAAGTGCAATAATACTTAGTAAATTAAATTTTTGAAACCTGGTTTTGGCGGTTACTTTGCTCATCTAAATATTCTTCTAAAAATTTAGGGTACCTGTTGATGGAAATATTTTCCGGCACAGATACCCTAAAAGATCAGATACAGTAAGTATTATTTTACTTGCTCGTTAGCTTTTTGTGTATTTGCCCATTTTTGTTGTTCGCCAAGGGCTATCTCATTGTCCTCAAAGTCACTAGGGACATTTGAGTTCATAGTTTGCGAAAACGGAGTAGTTTGTGGTATAAAATCACCATCATCCTGGCCCGGTTTGCTATAATCATATGGCCAACGGTATACTGTTGGTATCTCGCCCTCCCAGTTACCATGGAAATGCTCAATAGGTGCTGTCCACTCTAATGTGTTAGAATCCCAAGGGTTTTGTACTGTCCTTTTACCCCAGAATATAGAGGTTACAAAGTTGTATAAAAATGCTACTTGTGCTAAGCCTGAAATGATAGCCGCCCACGTAATAAACATATTTACTGATAACCAGCGCTCCATTGAGGCAAACTCGGTAAAGGCATAATATCTACGTGGAACACCATCCAAGCCCATAAAGTGCATTGGGAAGAATACAAGGTAGGCACCAATAAATGTTAACCAAAAGTGCAGGTAACCCAATTTGGCATCCATCATACGGCCAAACATTTTAGGGAACCAGTGATAAACACCGCAAAGCATACCAAATATAGCTGCCGAACCCATTACCAGGTGGAAGTGAGCTACCACGAAGTAAGTGTCATGCAGGTTAATATCTAAAGCAGCATTACCTAAGAATATACCAGTTATACCACCAGAAATAAAGAATGACACCATACCGATAGCGAACAACATGGCAGGCGTAAACCTGATGTTACCGCGCCATAAGGTAGCCAACCAGTTAAATGTTTTTACCGCCGATGGTACCGCGATGATCAATGTAGTGATCATGAACACACCACCCAGGAACGGGTTCATACCCGTTACAAACATATGGTGGCCCCATACTATAAATGATAATACCGTAATACCTATTAATGAGTAAACCATGGCATGGTAACCAAAAATTGGTTTACGCGAGTTTACTGACATAACCTCTGACGCGATACCCATTGCCGGCATAATGATGATGTATACCTCCGGGTGACCCAGGAACCAGAACAGGTGCTGGAATAAAATTGGGCTACCACCTTCAAACGGCATAACTTGTCCGGCCAGTACAATGTCTGACAGGTAGAAGCTGGTACCGAAGCTACGGTCGAATATTAACAATACCACACCAGCAACTAAAACCGGGAAAGCCAAAACACCTAATATAGCTGTTAAGAAGAAAGCCCATATAGTTAAAGGCATTTTCCAAAGGTCCATACCTTTGGTACGCATGTTTAATATAGTACTTACATAGTTTATACCACCCATTAATGATGATGCTACAAACAGTACCATACTTATTAGCCAAAGCGTCATACCCTGATCAGAGCCGGGCATAGCTTTTGGCAGCGCCGATAATGGGGGATATACAGTCCAGCCACCGCTTGCAGGGCCTTTTTGTACAAAAAATGAAGCTAACATAACCACACTAGCCATAAAGAAGAACCAGTATGACAGCATGTTCATAAATGGCGATGCCATATCGCGCGCACCGACTTGTAATGGTATTAATAGGTTACTGAAAGTACCGCTTAAGCCCGCTGTTAATACAAAGAATACCATGATGGTACCGTGTATAGTTACCAATGACATGTAAAAGTCAGGACTCATACGGCCTTCAGGTGCAAAACGGCCTAATAAAGTTTCCATTAATGGAAATGCCTTATCCGGATAAGCTAATTGAATTCTGAATAAAATAGACATTATCATGGCTATGAATGCCATAGAAATACCTGTTATAAGGAATTGCTTAGCGATCATTTTATGATCCTGGCTAAAAATATATTTGGTCAGGAAAGTATCGTGATGGTGCCCGTGACCATCTTCGTGGTGATGTGCTACTCCGTGATCCTGAACTGTTGCTGTTGACATAATCGCTAATTAATTGTTTAACGCTAATCTGTTATTAGTTGATGTATTGTTTTTCTCTGCTGATACCAATTTCAATTCGCCTTTTAACTGGTCGGTTAAATAAGGTTTTTGTTTGACTATCCACTCGTTGTATTCTGCCTGTGTAACTACACGTACCACTTTTTGCATATTGTAGTGACTCGATCCGCATATTTTGTTGCAATAAAGTGCGTACTCAAACTTTGGGTTATCAGTTTTATTACGCATCTCCTGAGTAGTTATGGTTGGTACAAACCTAAAATAAGTTGGTAGGCCCGGTACAGCATTTAACTGCAACCTAAAGTGTGGCATGTAAACACTATGTATAACATCCTGCGCATGAATATTTAAACGTATTGATTTATTAACCGGAATAACTAATGTATCGGCTTTTAAATCATCAAAAGAGTTTTTGTCTTTATAATCAATACCCATGCTATTACCACCACTTACTAATTTATAGCTGGTAGCACCTAATTTATTATCAGCACCGGTATATCTTAACATCCACTCAAACTGTTTACCTGTAACATCAATGTTTATTGATGATTCGCCTTTACCATCTGTACTATTGGTAATTTCCTGCCATGTAAAAAATCCAAATACCACTAATATGGTTAATACAATAGCCGGAGCAATTGTCCATACTTTTTCAACGGTATCGTTATGTGGCAAAAAGTATGCTTTACGTTTTTCAGAATTTCTGTATTTGAAAAGGAAACCGAATAACAATATCTGGGTAATAAAAAATACAATAAGTGTAAGGATAGTTGTTGTGGTAAACATCTGGTCGATCTTTACACCATGTGCTGATGCTGATTCTCCCAGAGTCATGCTGCCTTGCACCGTAAGCGACCAATAAGCACCATATAAACCTACAATAAGGAATATAAGGCATATAACTGCCATTACATTATTCCAGTTTAAAGGCTTTTTACCTTGTATCTGCTGCGATAGGTCATACACCTTTAATATTTTACCTACAATAGCTACTACAAAGCATAGTACCAAAAACAGTAAAACATAGTAACCCGCACCTAACCAAACACTTGGTTTAGCAACCTCGGCTGTTGCAGGTGCGGCAGCATCCTGTGCCATTAGCAGGTTTGTTCCTAACAGGGCAAACACCGCAAAAAGCGAAATTAATTTTTTAGAAGTTATAAGTCTTTTGAATCCCATTGTATTGTTTGTTTGGTATTCTTGTATTTGTTGCAAATTTAACAATTATTATATGTGGTGATGTAAGCTTTCCTCAAGGAACGGATGGTTTACCGGAGCAAGCAATTTGAATTTACTTACTGCGTTTAAAACCAAATAGGTAAATAATCCGGCGAAGCCTAAAAATACACCCAATTCAATTAAGCCAAACTCAGTATACCAATGTGATTGTGGCCCAACAGTACCCGGCATTATCATCATAAAATAATCTAACCAGTGGCCAATTACCAATATGATACAAACCGCTTTTAATACGCTTGTGCTACGTTTTGAATCGCGCATCATTAAAATTAATAGTGGTGCACAGAAATTGATCACAATATTTATCCAAAACCATGGTTTAAATTCGGGCTCCCACCTTTTATAAAAATACACACTCTCTTCAGGTAAGTTAGCGTAATAGATCAGTAAGAACTGAGCAAACCATAAGTAGGTCCAGAATACAGAGAAACCAAATATTAACTGACCTAAATTATGCAGGTGATTTTGTGTAACCCATTGTATATAACCTTGCTTTCTAAGATAAATAATTACCAAAGTAATTACCGCCAATCCACTTACCCACATAGCTGCAAAGTTATACCAGCCAAATAAGGTAGAGAACCAATGCGCATCTAACGACATGATAACGTCGAAGGCAAATATTGGTGTGGTAAAACCAAATATTACCAGGAATATACAAGCCATTTTAAAGCTTTTCTCATAGTTAAACATCCCGCCTATTTCGTCTTCGTTAGTTGAGTATTTTACAAATAACAAACCAAATATGGTATAGCAAACTAAAAAGCCTATTAAGCGCACGCTAAAGAATGGTACATTTAAAAATGATGATTTACCTGCAATTATATGATCATAATTTGGGCTACCCTCTACCGAAACGCCTTCGGCTGCCCAAACTTTATACAAATAAGGTTGAACAACTTCATGGCCACCTTCATGGCTTTCACCATGATGAGTGAATGATAAACCTGCTATGACAATAACCACTAATATAGTAGCTGCAATTGGCAACACTTTAATAAAAGCCTGTGGTATGCGTAATATAGATGCTGACCATCCGGCCTGTGCCACATATTGTACGGCGCAAAAGAAAACACCGCATAAACATACGCAGGTGAAGTAATAGCCCATTAGCAATAAGTTGGCAAATGTGCGTTCAATACTACCCGTAAGAAATCCGAATGCAATGGCTACAACTCCTATAACAATAGCAATTAAGCTCCAGGTTTTAACACTACCTGTAAATTCAAATTGTTCGTCAAAACTATTATGAGTCTTCATTAAATTCTAATTCTTATAAAGTTTGTAATTTGTGAACGTACATAACTACCTTCCAACGTTCCTCTGGCGACAACTGTGCAGCATATGAGCCCATAGAGTTATAGCCGTAAGTAATTGTATGGTATAATCTGCCGTCGTTTATATCTTTCATAGCACCACCACGTGTTGATTGGCCGGTAGAGTATGATGGTGGCGGCGGAAAGCCGTGTGTTATCACTAAACCATCACCCTGGCCTGTAGCACCGTGGCAAGGCGAGCAAAAGCTTTTATACAATACCTCACCATCAGCCAGGTTTTGTTTAGTTAACGCAAGTGGATTTGTAACTTCTGCGCTTGCCTGTTCCATACCTTCAACAGTGTTAGGGTAATTAAACCTGGTAAAGCCTACCGGTATAGTACCGGCCGGTGGTACCTGTGCTGTTTTACCATCCTTAAAATTCGGGTTTTTCTGATCCGGATCATAAGCAAGGTGTCTATACATATTGGGGGCATACTCCCATCCGGTGCTTCTTTTATCGTGGCATGATGTAATTACAATCGATGCTGCAATAGCAATAACCGCTGTACCCAATATTCTAAATTTATTCATAGCTAACATATTTTCTGTCGTTATGCTTAACTTCTACTGCTCCTGCTTCTTTTAATAAATTGGTTATATCCTCATGAGGTACGTTTCCTTTAGCATCAATAGCGATAACAAAACGGTCATCAGTTGCTCTAAGGTCCATTACACGTGGCGCACGTCCAGGAAAAAGGTGCGTTGCGTAAAAGAAGGTAAACGTCATACCAAACGCGGTAAATAATACGGTCCACTCAAACGTAACCGGGATAAAATCCGGTACTGCAAAGTTTGGCTTGCCACCTATATTCATTGGCCAGTCATGTACCATGAAATAGTAAACCAGGCTAAATATTACGGTACCGCCTAAACAGCCAAACATAAAAGCTGCGTAACCTAAGCGTGATTCCTTAATACCTAATTTTGCTTCAATACCGTGTATAGGCATTGGTGTATATACGTCATAAATAGGAACACTATTTTTCTGTAGTTTGTCAATCCCGGTCATCATATCATCGGGATCATCAAAAAGGCCTAAAATATATTTGGTGCTGCTCATTTTCGTTTATGCTTTTTCGTATTCCTTAATATCAACACTATCAAATTTCTCTAATGATTCTTTGTAGAACTGTACGTGTGTTGGATCAACATGGCCTTCTGCAATTACTTTCTTCTTAGCCTGCTCGCTTGAGCTTTTCAGTAACAGTTTCACCTCGGCCATAGCTATTGAAGGTAATACCCTCACAAATAACAGGAACAAAGTAAAGAATACACCTATTGAACCAATAAATACACTTACATCAACCCAGGTTGGGTAAAACATAGCCCAGCTTGATGGAATATAATCGCGGTGCAATGAAGTAACGATGATCACAAAACGTTCAAACCACATACCTATGTTTACTACTATTGATAGTACCCATGAGAAAGCGATGCTGGTACGTAATTTTTTGAACCAGAATAACTGCGGGCTGATAACGTTACATGACATCATGCTCCAGTATGCCCACCAGTACGGACCGGTAGCACGGTTAATGAAAGCATATTGCTCATACTCCACACCTGAATACCAGGCGATGAAAAACTCGGTGATATAAGCCACACCCACAATTGAACCTGTTAAGATGATGATCTTATTCATTGATTCAATATGGAACATGGTAATGTAGTTCTCTAATCCTAATACTTTACGTGCTACTAATAATAAGGTTTGCACCATGGCGAAACCAGAGAAGATAGCACCCGCAACGAAGTATGGAGGGAAGATGGTAGTATGCCATCCCGGCTCTAATGATGTTGCAAAGTCCATTGATACAATGGTGTGTACCGATAGTACCAGCGGTGTAGATATACCGGCTAGTATTAGTGATACAGTTTCAAAACGCTGCCAGGTTTTTACTGATCCTGTCCAACCGAAAGAAAGAACAGAATATATACGGCGGCGTAAGCCTGATGCGCGGTCGCGAATGGTAGCAATATCAGGCAATAAACCTGTGTACCAGAATACTAATGATACCGAGAAGTAAGTTGATATCGCAAATACGTCCCAAACCAGCGGCGAGTTAAAGTTAACCCATAACGAACCGTATTGGTTAGGTAATGGTAAAGTGTATAAAGCCATCCAGGGGCGACCCATGTGTGATACTACGTAAGTAGCCGCGCAAATTACCGCGAAGATGGTCATCGCCTCGGCAGAGCGGTTAATAGAGTTACGCCAATTTTGACGGAACAGTAATAATACGGCCGAGATCAAAGTACCGGCGTGACCAATACCTACCCACCATACGAAACCGGTAATATCCCAGGCCCATCCTACTGTTTTGTTTAGCCCCCAGGCACCAATACCATACCAAAAGGTCCAGCTAACAGCAAACACCCAAAGTAATGCGCCTAATGATGATATGATAAAACCTATCCACCATGCTTTATTGGGTTTGTTCTCAACAGGCAAAAGTACATCATTGGTAATTTTAGCATACGTGATGTCGTTACCCGTAATTAACGGTTCCCTTATTATTGATTCATTATGAGATGCCATATTTTAAATCTAAATCTCTGTGTAATGATTAAGCTTCTAATTCAGCTACGTTTCTAACCTTAACCTGGTAACCAATACCCGGTTGTACATTTAATTCTTCCAGAACGTAATAAGTTCTTTCGCTCTTTAACGCTTTTGATACTTCTGATTCAGGATCATTAGCATTACCAAATATGATAGCATTGGCAGAGCATGTTTGCTGGCAAGCCATTTTGATATCGCCATCGGCAACCGGGCGTTTCTCTAATTTAGCTTCCAGTTTACCCAATTGTATACGTTGGATACACATACTGCATTTTTCCATTACCCCACGGAAACGTGTAGTAACATCCGGATTTAACACTAATTGTGTATGCTCATTGCTCAGGTAGTTATCAAAACGAGAATCGTTCCAGTAGTTGAACCAGTTGAAGCGACGTACTTTGTACGGGCAGTTGTTGGCGCAATAACGTGTACCAACGCAACGGTTATAAGCCATGTGATTTAAACCTTCTGACGAGTGAACGGTAGCTAATACCGGGCAAACAGTTTCGCAAGGTGCATGATCACAATGCTGGCAAAGCATTGGCTGGTGAACCACAGATACATTGTTCATGTTATCCAGGTGCGCAATTTCTTTTTCTTTGGTTACTGATTTACCGCCTTCATTAAAGCTGTAATAACGGTCAATACGTATCCAGTGCATTTCGCGACGGCGGCGAACCTCGTCGCGGCCAACTACAGGTACGTTATTTTCGGCATTACAAGCTACAACGCACGCACCACAACCGGTACAAGCATTAAGGTCAATAGCCATTACCCAATTGTACACAGGGCGCTCATACTCGTTCCATAAGCTATAAGTTTTATGGTGCTCGTGCTCATTGCCTGCATGTGGGTGTTTTATAAATTCGCTTAAAGTAGTTTCGCGTATAACGTTACGCCCTTCGTACGAGTGGTGAGTTTGGGTTTGAGCCAACTCAATATTATCGCCGGTTGCAGTAACTGTACCCACATTGGTAGTTTGTACTGTACCATTACGTAAAGCGCAGAACGGATAGGCGTTTTTACCTACATTGTCGCCTACAGGGCCTGCCGCTGTACGGCCATAACCTAAGGCGATAGATATTGTTCCTTCTGCCTGGCCGGGTTGTAATAATACCGGTAAAGCAATAGTTTTATTGTTAACATCAATGCTTATCACATCACCTTCGGCAAGGTTTAAACGCTTAAGGTCGGTATGTGAAATAGCTGCAAAGTTATCCCAGGTTACTTTTGATACCGGATCTGGCAATTCCTGTAACCAAGGGTTATTGGCGCGTTTACCATCAAGCATTGCTGCACTTTGGTAAAGTTGTATTTCCATTTTATTGTCGCCTGCGGCAATTTGCGCGCTATGTGCCACAATGGTACCTGCAACCGCATTAACATCCTGCGTAAACGCATAAGCTTTAGCCGGTGCTGTTGGCACGCTGATAAAACCAGTTTGCAATACAGTTTCCCAACCAGCTTGACCACTTAATCCACCTAAAGCCAGGAAATTTCCCTCCCAGATGTTTCTTACGTAAGTGTAATAATCAGGTATCTCGTTTTCAGACCATACCATTAAGCTTTGCTCGGCCTGGCGTGTGTTATATACCGGGTTAATAGTAGGCTGAACTATGGTGTAATAACCTTCTTTAATGTTATCATCACCCCACGACTCTAAATAGTGGTGGTTTGGAGCAATAACATTACATATAGCAGCAGTTTCGTCTTTACGATCAGCGAAAGATACTTTTAAACGTACTTTAGCCAAAGCATTAACTAACTCCGGAGCGTTATGATAATCGTAAGCAGGGTTAGCATCTAAGAATAATACCGCGCCAACTGCACCGGCTTTCAATTCGCCTAAAAACTCGGTGAACTGTGCATCATTACCTACATATTGGTTTGAGTAGTTATCCAGGTCAATAGTAGTACCGTAGCTACCTAATGCAGCGTTAATGGCATTAACTAAAACTTGTGTAGCTACATCGTTTGAACCACATACTACCAAGGCTCTGCCTTTAGCAGCCTGTAGCTCTTTAGCTACTACAGCAATTGCAGCATTAGCAGCATTATTGTTCAGCTTTTTGCTTCCGGTTAAAGTTGTACCGGTAATAGCATTGTATAAATTAATTAATGCAATACCTTGTTCAGATGGTTTGATTGGTATACGCACATCAGCGTTAGTACCAGTCAGGCTCATACCGGTTTCAAACTGGATATGGCGAGACATTTTTTTAGCCTCAAGCGATTTTGCATTACGATTTTGCACATACTGCGCAGTAAACTCGTTTGGCGATATCCATGATGAAAGGAAATCAGCGTCAAAGCTTACGATCACATCAGCTTTATCAAAATTGTAGTGAGGTAATACTGCTTTACCAAAGCTATTTTGGTTGGCTTGTATAATACCTGTATAGGATACTGCATCATAAGCAATATGTTTTGCAGTAGGATATTTGGCTATGAATTCATCTATTACAGCTACCGTTGAAGGGCTATGAATAGTTGATGATATAATGCGTATTTGTTTACCGCTTGCAGCTATTGCAGCCAACTCGCTTTTTACAAACGTGTCAATGGCGGTCCACTCTTGCTCGGCACCATCACGCATTGGGTTTTTTAAACGGTTAACATCATAAAGGTCCAATACTGATGCCTGTGCCTGCGCACTTAATCCGCCGCGGCTCAATATATCTTTAGGGTTACCTTCAACCTTAATAGGGCGGCCCTCGCGGGTTTTAACCAAAATGGCGTGGCCTTCATAAGATGATGTATAGTAATTAGCTACACCCGGGGTTACCTCTTCAGGTTTAATTAAGTACGGGATAGATTTGTTTACCGGCACTTTTTGACAAGCAGCCAGGGTAACGGCACCAACGCCAAAACCTACCGCTTTTAAAAAGTCGCGACGAGGGGTTTTACCCAATAATCCACCTCCG
Organism: uncultured Mucilaginibacter sp.; assembly: GCA_964611565.1. GTDB lineage: Bacteria > Bacteroidota > Bacteroidia > Sphingobacteriales > Sphingobacteriaceae > Mucilaginibacter. Next base: position 55,468 of record CAZTAU010000018.1, read on the forward strand.
CTTAAAACATCTTCGATAGGAATAGGTTCAGCGAATTCGTTTTTATTGTTCTCAACAAATTCCGGTGTTTTGTTTAGTTCTTCTAAACCTTTCCAGTATTTTTTATTGCTATCCATTTAAGCTATATAATATATAAACTGTAATGCTAAGTTCTGTTTCAATTAATAATGGCACTTACCGCACTCTAAACCGCCCATCATGGCTTCAGTAACCTTACCGCCTTTTTTGATCAGGTCATGCACGTGTATCATGTTCTCGTAGTGTGCATTTCCTTTGATGTTGATCTCGGTACGTTTGTGGCACTGTATACACCATTTCATGGTTAGTGGCGCGTATTGTTTAACCTCGGCCATAGTTTCAATTGGGCCGTGGCAGGTTTGGCATTTAATACCGCCAACTTTTACGTGTTGCGAGTGGTTAAAGTAAGCAAAATCAGGCAGGTTATGTATGCGCACCCACTGTATTGGCTTGGCTTTAGCTTCATCATACTTTTGTGTTTCAGGATCATATCCTAAAGCATCATATATTTTATGAATTTCAGGCGATTCTGTTTTAACCACCTTGTGGCAGTTCATACACACATTTAGTGATGGTATAGAAGCATTTTTTGATTTGAACGCGCCACTATGGCAATACTGGCACTCAATTTTCATGATACCCGCGTGTAACTCGTGCGAGTATTTAATAGGTTGTACTGGTTGATACCCCTGATGTACATTAGTGTTCCATAAAGTAACCCAGGTCCAGCTGCCCATGCCAATAAAACCACATAATAGCACGAAGAATACAAACTTCTTATTCTTGGCTAATTTCTTTAAACCTGCAAAACGGTCAACTTCTACTGCGTCAACAACTTCCTCTTCAATTAATAAAGCTTTTTTATTGGTTAATAAACGCTCTAAAGTGGCAATTACTTTATTTAATACCAGTATAACAATAAATGCTATTACAATAACAGCTATTAAACCAAATATAACCAATTCGCTTGGGCCTTTATCTTCGGCAACAGCACCGGCAGGAGCAGCTTTTTTAGCTTCCTCCATTTTTTTCCAGTCGTCGCGTACGTAAGCGATAATATTGGCAATATCACCATCACTAAACTGGGTAAACGAAGGCATTGGCCCCTCATTATATTCTTTAAAAACCGCAATTGCTTTAGCATCACCTGATGCTCGCAAGGCTGCATTGTCTCGGATCCAGGAGGTTAACCATTTGTCATCGGTTTCTGATGCCATGATAGGCCCTAAAGCTGGTCCGTTTACACGAACGTCAATTTTATGACAGGCTCCACAATTTGACGCAAATAAAGCCTTTCCTGCGGCAGGGTCACCTTGCGCCTGAGCAGAAAATCCCCAAACAGCAAAACAGGCAAGCATTAAAACCGACCTTGAGAATTGTTTAAAAATCAATGAGATACTCCTCATAAAGTGTATATGTGCTAAATAATTATTGTATAAATGTTATTGAAAGTGCCGTAAGACGTGTAAATCCCCCGTTTTTTTCAGCCACAAAAGTATAATTTATTACAGTATCGCTGACAAATAAATGACAGTAATAAATAATTTATAATCGTTCTAAATAAATTAAAATGTCATAAAATTCCTTTTGAAAATCAGTTAAATATGCAATGGGTTTATTCGTTTATTATGGATTTGCTTAATAAACACACCGAACAACTGGTTATAACTTTTGTTATTTAAGGCTGATTATATTAAAACAAAGGGCCATTATTTAAAAAAATAACAGCCCGATTAGTTTACTAAAAGTGCTACGGTTATTGCTTCAATAACCACGCAAATATCAATGGCGCTACAATGGTAGCATCACTCTCTACAATAAACTTTGGTGTGTGGATATCCAGTTTGCCCCAAGTTATTTTTTCGTTGGGTACCGCGCCTGAATATGAACCATAAGATGTGGTTGAATCAGATATCTGGCAAAAATAACTCCAGAAAGGAATTTCGGGCATTTCCATATCCTGGTAAAGCATAGGCACCACGCAAATAGGGAAATCGCCGGCTATACCGCCACCTATCTGAAAAAAGCCTATACCCTTGCCTGATGAGTTTTTAACATACCAATCGGCCAGCCAAGCCATATACTCAATACCACTTTTCATGGTAACAGCTTTTATCTCGTTTTTAATCACGTATGATGCGAAGATGTTTCCCATGGTGCTATCCTCCCAACCCGGCACTACAATAGGCAAATTTTTCTCTGCAGCTGCCAGCATCCATGAATTTTTTGGGTCTATCTCGTAATACTGCTCCAAATCGCCGCTTAACAACATTTTGTACATATACTCATGCGGGAAATAACGCTCGCCTGCAGTATCTGCGTCCTTCCATAATTTGTGGATGTGCTTTTGCAAACGGCGGAAAGCTTCTTCCTCAGGTATGCAAGTATCAGTTACACGATTATAATGGTTCTCTAACAGATCCCACTCATCCTGCGGACTCAGATCGCGGTAATTTGGGACCCTTTTATAATGCGAGTGCGCCACCAGGTTCATGATATCTTCTTCCAAATTGGCACCTGTACATGATATAATAGCAATTTTATCCTGACGAATCATTTCGGCAAGGGATATACCCAATTCGGCAGTACTCATGGCACCGGCAAGGGTTACCATCATTTTGCCGCCCTCTAACAAATGGGTTTCATAACCTTTAGCGGCATCCATTAACGCTGCTGCATTAAAGTGCAGGTAATTTCTTTCAATAAACTGGGATATAGGGCCTCTTTCGTTACTCATCTTTTTATAAATCTAAATCAACCGCAAAAGTAGGTATTTTGGTCGAATGAGGATTTTTAAATTTAGAAATGTTTGCTGCGGGCTATTGACTCACCCGGTCGTTTCCCGATTGCCATCGGCATCGACCACCCTCTCTGCTGCAAGCAGCAAAGAGGGTTTGCCGCCCACACCCCTCTTTCCGCCGAAGGCGAAGAGAGGGGTGACAAGCGAAGCAAAGTCGGGTTGAGTAGATGTTGGCGCGATAACCAACTAGAGACTTTAACCATAAAATACAGGCAAAATCATGGTTAACACATTTTGGGCGTAAAATTCTACAATTGACTGATTATCAATATATTAATAAATTTTTTATCCCAAATGCGTTAAGTTGTGTTAACCCACTTACCAAAGTATCATTAAGCAAATTCAGCAAACAATAGTTTAAAATTTATCTTCGTACATAATCTACGTATGAAAAAACTTTTAGTCCTTATAATTTTAGCGATACCATTTGAAGCCGTATTAGCCCAAAAAATTATCCCCAAATTTATCCGCAAGATGTATTTTGATAAAGATACCAGCAAGCGCGCTAGCTTTGTGGTGTTACCTGTATTGACATCAGCCCCCGAAACCGGTATTGAAGCAGGCGGCGCAGGACTATATTCTTTTTATAGTGATACGTTACATCAAACACGTGTATCAAGCATATTTGGGTATGCCACTTTAACCGCTAAGGGACAAAGCCGATTAAGTTTAAGTACCAATTACTGGACATCTCAAAACAAATATCATTACACAGCATCTATCAACTATATTAACTTCCCGGCACAATTTTATGGCATTGGCAACAATACACTTAAAGCCAATGAAGAATTGGTAGGCGAGAAAAGATACCGCCTAAACCTGGCCGCCGAAAAACTGGTAGCTAAAAACTTATATGTTGGTTTAGTTGGCGGCGCGCTTAGTTATGATTATAAGGCAAATTCTACTACAGGCCTATTTACAACCAGCCCATTGGTTGAGGACCGTAGCGGCGGCAGTTACGTTTATATTGGCCCAAGTTTAATATTTGACAACCGTAATAATAATACTTATACTACTAAAGGCATGGTGATTTCGGCTTATTTTAATGCCATGCAAGGAGTGTTTGGTAACAATAGTTACCAGGGTGGATTTTTTAATATCGAGTTTTCCAAATTCATATCGCTTAATCGGCATTTTGTTTTGGCTTTTGATATGCAGGAACAAAGCCTGGTGGGTGGACGTTCGCCATTTTATTTGATGCCCCGCTTAGGCAACGACGAAATTATGCGCGGCTACTATGGTGGCCGCTACCGCGACCGTAACTTTATAGCAGCCCAAACCGAATTACGTTACCGCATTGGCGAACGGTTTGGCCTGGTTGGTTTTGTAGGGACCGGGCAGGTATTTAATAACAGCTTTAGTTTTAGCGAACTAAAGCCAAACTATGGTGGCGGTGTACGCTACTTTTTTGATATTGAAAAAGGGTTGAGCGTAAGATTAGACTACGGCGTTGGCCAACAAGTACCCGGCGAAAAACGCCAGGGCGGATTTTATATTGGGCTGGGGCAAGCTTTTTAGTGGATATGCGTATCCGCACATTAAAACCTAATCACAAAATCTTCCTTGGCCTGGTCTGTTTTAAAGTAAACTAATCCTATCCAAAACAAATCAATTGTAACGGTAACTTTGGGGTGCGCTTTAATTTGTGCCCAGGCTTCTTTCATGCCTTCGCTCCAGTATATATCATCAAAAATAAGCAGTGTACCATCATGCACTTTGGGCAGGCACCATTCAAAATAGTTTAAGGTAGCTTGCTTTTGGTGGTTGCCATCTACAAAAACAAAGTCCAATTTAGCCAGCCCTGCAATTACGCCGGGTAAAGTATTGTCAAAATTCCCGGTGGTAAGTTCAATACTTTCTAATCCGGCTTTTTTAAAACTTTCCTTAGCTATGCCTGCAGTTTCGGGGCAACCTTCCAAAGTATATACTTTAGCGTTGGGCGCTGCTTTTTGCAGGTATATGCTGGTAATGCCCAAACAAGTCCCTAATTCAATAATATTGTCGGGCTGCAAATCGGCCACTAAGCGGTAAAGTAATTGTGCCAGTTTGGGTGGTTTTAACGCGTTAGTCGCTATGCTGCTTATCTTTTTTTGACGGTCATTATTTACATGCGACCCCGCGCCCAGATCAGTTATAGTGATCATCCTATCATCAGCCAATAACCCTTCGCGTATTTTTTCTACTTCGGGATATACTTTTTTGGCACTAAAATCGTACATAACTTTGTCAACCAGCCTATATACAAAAGGTGAGTGTGTGCCGTGCCTTGTTTTGGCTTTTAATAGGTATAACAGGTAGTCTTTGGCGAACCGTAAATTAAACATGGTTGTAAAATTATATAAAGGTTTAGTATTTTAGCATTAGTAAATGATAAATCAAACAGAAGTAAACTCCTTAATTCGCTTACTGGACGACCCCGACCAGGAGATATATAACCACGTTCATGATAAATTGTTGTCATATGGCAGCGAAGCGATTGAACATTTAGAGTCGGCTTTTGAGCAGGCATTTGATGCTGTTCAGCAGGATCGGATTGCCAACCTGGTTCATGAAATACAGTTTGGCATCATCAAAAACGACCTGAAACTGTGGCTGCATGGGGGCGCGTTTGACCTGCTGCAAGGTATACTGGTTATTAACCGTTACCAATACCCGGATTTGGACGAGCAAAAGATCATCAACCAAATAGAAGCCATAAAACGAGACGTATGGATTCAGATGATGAACGAAGCCAGCCCAGCCGAACAGATAAAGTTGATAAACCATGTGTTTTATCATATCTACGGTTTTAGCGGTAATACAAGTAACCATTTAGACCCTCAAAACAGTTACCTGAGCCAGGTATTGGAAAGCAAAAAAGGCAACCAGATATCATTGGCCATAATTTACTCTATAGTAGCGCAAAAGCTGGATATTCCTGTTTATGGCGTTAACCTGCCCCAGCATTTTATTTTGGCTTATGTGGACGAAACCCAGCAAAGCGAGTTTGAAAGCGGCATTTTGTTTTACATTAATGCCTTTAACAAGGGCTTCATTTTTGGCCGCCGGGATGTGGACCAATTTTTAAAACAGTTGAATTTAAAAGCCGATAAACAGTTTTATGAGCCTTGCTCAAACACCGATATTATTAAACGTGTACTGCGTAATTTAATAAGCGCCTATGAAAATTTAAGCGCTGCCGAAAAGGTTGCTGAGGTAAATGAGTTGCTGTCGATAATAGAAGGATAAAAATTTCACCAAATAAAAAACACGTATCAATCAAGTGTTTAGCTCAGTTATTATACTATGCATGCATAATACCAAATGATATATGGAATATGTTTTGCAGTTCAAAATAAGCCAATTAGTACGTAAATTTATTGGCAAAACAATTCAAAATAGGTAAATTGCAAGTTCTGACATTTAATACGTAAAAGCCATGACCGAGACGATGGACATCAAGATCACCAAGACAAGCAATTCCCGTTTAGCACAAACGGATTTTAATGATTTACCCTTTGGCCACATTTTTTCTGACCACATGTTTGTGGCTGATTATGCTGATGGCGAGTGGAAAAATTTTGAAATTGTTCCTTATGGTGATATTCTGGTCGGTCCCGGCATTTCAGCATTACATTACGGGCAATCATTTTTTGAAGGATTAAAAGCTTACAAACACAATGATGGTACGGTATCTATATTCCGTCCGGATAAAAATGCCGCAAGGTTTAATAAATCTGCCGAGCGTTTATGTATGCCAACCCTACCTGAAGAAATATTTTTACAAAGTATTGCCGCGGTAGTTGATATTGACAGGGATTGGATCCCACAAAGGGCTAATCACTCTTTATACATCAGGCCGTTTATGTTTGCTACCGATAAGTTTTTAGGGGTAACCCCTTCAAAAACCTATAAATACATGGTATTGCTATGTCCGGTTGGCCCTTATTTTTCAAAAACATTAAGGGTTAAAATGGAAACACATTATACACGCGCTGCCGAGGGTGGTATGGGTTATGCCAAATCATCAGGCAACTATGGTGTATCTATGCTGCCGGCACGTAAAGCTTTAGAAGAAGGCTTTGACCAATTGATTTGGACAGATGCCAAAGAGCATAAATACGTTGAAGAGATGGGTGCTGCCAATGCTATGTTTGTATTGGATGGCAAATTATTAACCCCATTGGCGCAGGATACTATTTTAGATGGTGTAACCCGCGATACCGTTATTACACTGGCCCGTGAGTGGGGCTTCCCTGTTGAGGAGCGCAAAGTTTCTGTAGCCGAAATTATGGAAGGTGCAAAAAACGGCAAACTTACCGACGCATTTGGCGCAGGTACCGCAGCTACTATTGCTTCTGTAGGTTCAATTACCCATGATGGTGAAGAATATACTTTGATAGATCCGAAAGAAAGAGAATTTTCGCAAAAAGTATTAAAAACCATGAATGATATTAAATATGGCAACGCCCCTGATACCCATGGGTGGAACTACATAGTTTAAAGATTGGTTGTTGAAGATCAAAGATTAGTAACCAAACAAGCAATTTAAAACAAAAGCCCTTTGCATTATTGCGAGGGCTTTTGTTTTGGGGTTAAAAAACTAATCTTTAATATCTAATCTTAAATCTTTATTCCACACTTACGGTTAAGCCTTCCTGCTGCAATATTTTCCGGAATATCTCCATCTCGGTGAATGAACCTTCCAGCACCGCACATTTGCCTTCGTTATGTACCTTCCAAGCTATTTTTTCAGCTTGCGATTCTGAGTAATCCAGGTACTTCATCATGCAATGAATTACATGATCAAAAGTATTAAAATCGTCGTTCCACAAAATTAAACGATGCATTTCCTTTAGCCCGGCTAATAATTCTTCAAGGGTAAAGGTTTCTTCTTTAGTTTGAGTTGACATGTGATTTACAAATTTACTCAAAAAAACAGAGCTTGAAAATTTAAAAAAAATCATTAAAAAGTGCTATATTTATTTAACCAATTATTAAACCTGTTTCAATGAAAAATATCTCGTGGCTTATTACCTGTGCTTTGAGTACACTAATGGTCTCACCACAACTTTCTTATGCACAAGAAATTACCTTGGCTTTAAAATCGCCGGCAACAGCAGTGACTATTGATGGAAAAAACACCGAGTGGGGTGAGAACCTGGCTTATCATAATACCGACAATAATATTCATTATACTATTAGTAACGATAAGGAGAATTTGTACCTGGTAATTAAAACAAATGATGCAAAGCTGCAAAACAATATCATATTAGCAGGAGTAACCTTTTCTATTGATACAAAGGGCCGTAACAAAAAGGTTTATTCAATTACTTTTCCAGAAAAATTGGTGCCGCTTACTAATATTCCCTTAAATACACCCGAACAAAAACGGGCATTTGCTTCAAAAACAAATGGCACAAGAAAAATAGGTATCAAGGGATTTAAAAAAGATGTAGATGAGAACGAGCTATATCCGGGTAACGGTTACAGAATACAAACCGCTTTAAATTTTGATGACAATGGTTATTTAATATATGAAGAAGCTATACCATTGTATTTATTTCACGCCGAGGGGGCGGATAGCGGATGGTCTTACAATATCATGTTAAATGCGGTTACTGGCCGTTTACCGGAAAATGGACAAATAACACTGGGGAATTATACTGTACAAGGTGCCATAGTAGCAGTGCCGGCAGGTAGTGGTCCGCCATCATCCTCATCGGCCAGAGGGGGTGGTCGTAACAGTTCGGCTACTGCTGCTGTCGTTAGTAGTATGGGCCAGATGCCAGAAGTAGAAATAATAAAAGCCAGTGATTTTTGGGGTAAATTTAGTTTAGCCAAAATACAGTAAATTACAATATTTAGTTAACGTTATACCTGTACACCTGGCGGCTAATACGACCTGTGTTATCAATGCCTTCTACAACAACCCGATAGATACCTTTGGTATCCGCATTAAAATACTCAAACGTGGCGTGGCCGTTGCTATCTGTTTGCAGTGATGGCGCCCAGTAAATTGTTGAGCGCATATCAGGTGTTGAACTTACATCAACACTATATTTTGGCGAATAAAACTGCCGTGCCTTATAAAAACCTGTTAGTGTAAAGCTAATGAACCCGGGTGCTTTGGCAATATTTTTAGGCGAGTCAATATCAAGGTTTATGTCCATACCGAGTTTAGGTGTAATTATGATGACCCCGTTTCCACCCCTGCTACCATAAATTGCAGTATACTGTGCCGACCGGAGAACTTCTATTGTTGACACATTGTTCATTGGAAGGGCTTGTAAAAAGGCTTGCACTTCGGACTGCGGGACAAACATACCGTTAAATATAATTGCCATATCGGGTATTGGCGCCGAGCCATCTCCACCTACACCAAAGTTTGTACGGCTACGGGTAGAAACCGGGTTCCCGGTTTCGGTATTAAACTCTACTCCCGTAAGTCTTCCTGCCAAACAATTCTTAAACGTTACACATCCTTGCAAAAGGTTATCAGCATAAATAACCTGATTGGCATTACCGGGCCCATTTAGATTACGAGAAAACTCCACTGCTTTTCTTTTTAGTGATTTAACATTTACCTCCTCTAATAAAGTACCACCGACACCTTCAGTTATTCCAAATTTTACCTTTTCATCGTATATACTTTTACTGGTTTTTAAAAATGCTATATTATCATCTATACCGGGCTCAACTACATACTGATCTGCTACCATGACAGCATCTTGTAATGGAGCTTTATCAATTTCAATTTTTACTTTGTTACTATTTTTTGCTGTAGTGGCTTTAGCTGTTACCAATATACTATTGCTAAAATTGATTTTGTCAAAAACAAACCTCCCCTGTTCGTTGGTTAGTGTATCCAATGTGCCCCCGCCTGACATACTAAACAATGAAACTTTGCCCCCTATTACCGGTTTATTATCATTGCTTAACACACGGCCTAATATAGTTAAGCCATTTTCGGGTTGGTAAATAATACGTTTATCATCTCCGCTTATTAGCTGCTTCCACTCAAACCTGTGATAACCTTGTGTTAGCATTAACACATCCAAATCTGCCCGGGTACGTTCATTATTATTCATAAAATAATAATTTGGCTTTTCTACATACCCTGTCAGATCAGATGTAAGCAGTAGGCTTGATAATATGGTGGTTTCAGCATCTTCATCCACTAGCATCAGGCTTTCATTTATTACCGCAGCCGAAAAATTGCCAACGGTATTACTACCCGAGTTAAGATCTATTTTAACCTTTTCTCTAATTCCATAACTCCTTTTATCAGCACTAATATTTAGTTTGAGTTGATCATTGTTTTGTATAAATATCAGCCGCTCATTCATCGGCTCGCCAGTTGCCGAAAACAAGGTAAATTGCACAATACCCGTAGGAAACTTGCTTTGAGGTATTGCAACTGTAAATACAGAATTACCCGGTGTGGTTTTGCCGGCAAAAAAAACCTCGATGCCTGTTTGAGCCACCAGGTAAACCTCGCTCGGCAAATTAACCGATGTTATTTTTACATCAACGGTAGCGTCGCCCGTTTTATTAATGCTTAATTGATAACCACTGTCAGTAGCTTTAGGCAACTCTACTGTATTTGACCGTCCGTCAGTAAAATCTACCTTGGCTTTATAGTTTTTGCCGGGCTGAGGAGTAAATACAAAGGTGCCCATACCCAAGTGGGTACTATTAAATGTAGCGATGGTATTATTTTGATCGTCTGTTACAGTACCTTTTACATCGGTACCCAAACCATTTGGCCCAACGGCCTTGAATGCTATTTTTGATGCTATTCCATTTATTAATGATCCGCTTTCGGGAAAAAACTGCACATCGGGGATACTTACTGCCGGCGTTAATACAAGTTCCTTTGTTAATGCCGCGCCGCCACTAAGTTGTATAACAGTGCTTAACTTAAGGGCTACTGACGATGGTAAGTTATTGGCCAAATTGATATTTATATTGCCGCTATTATCTGTCAAGCCCGTACCGGTTGCTACTGCCTGCCCATTTTGCATTAATGCATATTTTACTTCGCGATTTGCGTAGGGTTCGCCATTTATATTTACATAAGCAATTTGTGCTTTAATAAATGGTATATTGTTTTGACGGGTAAATGTATAGCTGGCTTTTGTAAATACGGTATTAGCAATTGGGTTGGCTACTTTAATTACGCTGTTATAAAAATAAACCGTGTTGTAATTACGCATCCAATTAGTATAAGCCCTTACATGATAGCTTCCCTCTTTTAAGCTTTCAGGTAATATAATATCCCCATTAGCTGTTCCGTTTGTCATCAACAGCTTAATGGCTTTTACTATTTTATTGTCGCTGTTAATTAATTCAACATTTAATATGCCGCTGATAGGCGATAGTTTATGGGAGGGGCCGGTAACGGTATATCCTTTAAACCAAATAGTATCGCCCGCTGTATAGTAGTTTTTATCAAGATGTAAATAAACTTTTTCTGCCGGAAGACGAGCTGCCTGAGTTTGAATTGCCGACAAAGCCTTATTTAAGGCCGGTGCAGATTGTGCATAAATATTAATGTATGGAGCCAATAGCAAAATTACTGCTATAGTGCGTAGATATTTGGTCATGGGTACTTGGGCTTATATACCAAATATAAACACTATTTAAGCTATTGCAATCGATTTCAATAAAAAGTTACAGTAGCGCCAATTTTAGAATTTATTCTTCCACATCATACTTTCAACAGGGCGGGTAGTTGGGTTATTATACTTAGCATCCACCTTTTTGTTGTATAGGGTTTCAATATCGCCTTCAACAACAAAATATATTAATTGCCCAATTGGCATCCCGGCATAAACCCTAACCGGTTGCGTGCATGATATTTCAAGCGTCCAGGTATTACAAAAGCCTACATCGCCTTTACCGGCTGTTGCATGAATATCAATCCCTAACCTGCCTGTACTTGACTTCCCTTCTAAAAAAGGGATATGTTTATGTGTTTCGGTATACTCGACCGTAACGCCTAAGTATAATGTATTGGGTTGTAAAACAAACCCTTCTTTAGGTATTTCAAAACCATCTATCTCATTGTGCTTTTTAGCATCTAAAACCCTGTCGCGATAAGTAGCCAGGTATTTACCTAAATGCACATCGTATGAATTGGTGCCCAAGCACTCTCTGTTAAACGGTTCAATTATTATATGGCCTAAGTCAATTTCTTCAAGAATACGTTTATCAGATAAAATCATTGTGATATGGGATGTTTTGGTCCTAAAATTAGAATTAATTGACCTAAGTTTGTTATCCTTTTTGCAATTTTACTTTTATGGCAATAGTTTACCGGCAACGGGTTGATGATGATACCGAATTTGCCCTTTGGAAAATTGAGGAGCAGGCCGAAGACCTATATAATCAACTACAATTAGACGAGGGCGAAAAAGCTTTTGTTGAACAAATAAGCAATGGTAAACGCCACCTGCACTGGTTAGGAACACGTGTTTTATTACGCAAAATGTTGCTTACTGATGAATATATTGATTGTAAAGTAGATGAGCACGGCAAGCCTTATTTGGTATCGCTGCCTTATCATATTTCATTTAGCCATTCGTTTGATTATGCCGCGGTAATGATCAGTAAAAAGCACCCGGTAGGTATTGATATTGAAAATGTAAAAGAAAAAGTTGAGCGCATTGCCCATAAATTTATGAACCCACGCGAATTGGCATTTATAAATGATGAGCATAAAATACAGCAGCTTTATGTTTGCTGGTGCGCCAAAGAAGCCATTTATAAATGCTACGGGCAAAAAGCCGTATCGTTTTTAGACAACATATCCCTGCAACCTTTTGAGTTGGTAAGCCAGGGAATAGTTAACGCTCGTTTACAAAAGGGAGATATTGATATCAATTATCAGGTAGGCTATTTACCGTACGAGGATTATATGATTGGGTTTGTAAAGGATGAGGGATGAAAAATAAAAAAGTAGCCGTACAAAATTGGGGATTGATTGATTATAAAGAAGCCTGGGATAAACAACAAGCCATATTTGACAGTACGGTAAAACAGAAAATGGTATTGCGCGAAAAAGCAATAACTACTACTGGCAATGAAGGCATTGACAATAGTTCAACTCCTAATTACCTGGTATTTTGCCAGCACCCGCATGTATATACATTGGGTAATAGCGGGCACCCAGAAAATTTGCTTTTAGACGATGTAAGCCTAAAGGAAAAAGACGCTACTTATTATCGTATCAATCGTGGGGGTGATATTACCTATCATGGGCCGGGCCAGATAGTGTGCTACCCTATATTGGACCTGGATAATTTCTTTACAGATATACACCTGTATCTGCGCAAGCTGGAAGAAGCGGTAATATTAACACTTGCAGATTATGGTTTAATTGCAGGAAGATATCCCGGCTATACCGGTGTATGGTTTGATACCGATAATGCACGTGCCCGTAAAATTTGTGCTATGGGTGTACGTTGCAGCCGCTGGGTTACCATGCATGGTTTGGCACTTAATGTAAATGCCGACTTAAATTATTTCAAAAATATAATTCCCTGCGGCATTGACGATAAAGCCGTTACTACCATGCAAAATGAACTGGGCAAGGTTGTGGATGTGGATGAGGTGCAAGCCAAATTACAGCAGCATATTGCCAGGCTGTTTGAAATGGAGATAGTTTAAAGTCTATCAGGTTCCTAATAACTTTATACCTGCCGCTTTAAGGTTTTTAATGATATTTTCCTGTAGCGCTATCTTGGTGTTTAAAAAATTAGCCGGTTCTACCCATACATTTATAGTAAAGCGCATACAATCTACATCTAAACCAATTAACCCTACCCTAACAACAGGGTTTTTTAATACGGTAGGGGTTGAGTTAACGGTATCCAGCATTATTTTTTTCACCTGGTCAATATCTACATAATAGCCTAAACGTATTTCAAAATCTAACCGCCTTTTACCTTCGCGGGTTATGTTCACTATCACCTCGTTAAACAATTTACCGTTAGGTATAATAATAGTTTTATTATCGGCAGTTAGCAATACTGTATAAAATATTTGTATAGATGTTACCTTACCCTCCTGCCCCTGGGCGTTGATATTATCGTCCAGATCAAAGGGTTTTAATAATAGTATGAGTACGCCACCTGCAAAGTTTTGAAACGTACCTGAAAGCGCTAAACCCACCGCTACTGTAAAGCCCCCTATTATTGTCCCAAATACAGTAAGAGGAACATCAACAATGTGTAGCACCAATATTATGAGCAATACATATAATGCTGTTATGGTAAGACTAAGAAAGAAAGGCTGTAATGATGAGTGCACTTGTCGCTTGCTCATCCTGGCACGAATGCGCACCGTAAATAGTTTAATGAGCCTTAGGCCAACCAATAGTATGATTAATGCTATTAGTAATTTTGAGCCGTTTATTATAAGCCATTGAGAGGCCCAGTCGTAAAATTTGTGTAACTCCATAATGAAGCACAAATTTAACAATTTTTACCTTCCGTATATGGTAACAAATAGCTCAGGCACTTTAAACATTACCCAGTCAACCAGGGTTGTTTGTATTTGCTTTTTTGTTACTTCTAAATGTTTCATGTGATAGTGTATTCAATTGTTGTGCCTGATTATTGATTACCGGCACATGAATACAAATTTAGACTGAAATAGATACTTTATACTCCCTTTATAATCATGTGATTAATTGATGACCTTGTATTGACTCTATAATGACTTACCGAATAGTATATAAAAACAAAACCCCTGTCTGAAATAACAGACAAGGGTTTTAAATATTTGTTTCCCCTAGGGGGTTAGGGGGTATTACATCATACCACCCATGCCGCCACCGCCGCCCATTGGGCCGTTGGCTTGAGCATCATCAGGATCATCAGCTAATACACACTCTGTGGTTAATAACAATGCCGCAATTGAAGCTGCATTCTCTAAAGCTACACGGCCAACTTTGGTAGGATCAATAACACCTGCACCAATTAAGTTTTCATATTTATCAGTACGTGCATTGTAACCAAAATCAGCTTTACCCTCTTTTACTTTTTGCACTACTATAGAACCTTCAATACCCGCGTTTTCACAAATTTGACGTAATGGCTCTTCAATAGCACGACGAATGATCTGGATACCGGTATTTTCGTCTTCATTATCACCTTTAAGGTCAGCCAAAGAAGCAACTGCACGGATGAATGCAACACCACCACCTGCAACTATACCTTCTTCAACAGCGGCACGGGTTGCGTGTAAAGCATCATCAACACGGTCTTTTTTCTCTTTCATTTCAACCTCGGTAGCTGCACCAACATATAATACAGCAACACCACCTGATAATTTAGCTAAACGCTCTTGTAATTTTTCTTTATCATAATCAGATGTAGTAGTCTCCATCTGAGATTTGATCTGTGTTATACGGACTTTAATATCTGTAGAGCTGCCACCGCCATTAATTATAGTGGTGTTATCTTTATCAACTATTACTTTTTCGGCAGTACCTAAGTAGCTTAATTCAGCATTTTCTAATTTATAGCCTTGCTCCTCAGATAAAACAACACCACCTGTAAGTGTAGCAATATCTTCTAGCATAGCTTTTCTACGATCGCCAAAGCCAGGTGCTTTAACAGCAGCAACTTTCAGCGAACCGCGTATTTTGTTTACTACTAAAGTTGATAAAGCTTCCCCTTCTAAATCTTCAGCAATAATTAAAAGTGGCTTGCCTGTTTGTACTTGCTTCTCCAAAACCGGAAGCAATTCCTTCATTGAAGATATTTTTTTGTCGCAAACAAGGATGTAAGGGTTTTCCAACTCTACTTCCATTTTATCTGTATTGGTTACAAAGTAAGCAGATAGGTAACCACGGTCAAACTGCATACCATCAACAGTTTTAACTTCAGTTTCAGTTCCTTTAGCTTCTTCAACAGTAATTACACCGTCTTTACCAACTTTACCCATTGCTTCGGCTATTAATGAACCAATAAGCTCATCGTTATTAGCTGATATAGAAGCAACTTGTTTAATTTTATTATTATCCTCGCCTACTGTTTGTGATTGCTCTTTTAAGTTAGCAACAACGGCAGCAACCGCTTTATCAATACCGCGTTTCAAATCCATTGGGTTTGCACCGGCAGCTACGTTTTTAATACCTGCAGTTACAATAGCTTGTGCTAATACAGTAGCAGTAGTAGTACCATCGCCGGCAATATCAGCAGTTTTTGAAGCTACTTCCTTAACCATTTGGGCACCCATATTTTCTAAAGGCTCTCTTAATTCTATCTCTTTAGCAACAGTTACACCATCCTTGGTGATAGACGGCGAACCGAATTTTCTATCAATAATAACATTACGTCCCTTTGGGCCTAAAGTTACTTTTACCGCGTTTGCTAAAATATCAACACCTCTTTTAAGGGCGTCGCGCGCTTCAACATTATATTTAACTTGTTTTGACATTGTATTTTAAATTTTGAATAAGTGAGTCAATAAGTGATTAAATTACCGCGAAAATATCTGATTCACGCATGATCAGGTATTCCTTACCATCAACAGTAATTTCTGTGCCTGCATATTTACCATATAAAACTTCGTCGCCAACTTTATAAGCCATCGGGATAAGAACACCTGAAAGATCAGCATATTTACCTGGGCCAACGGCTACGATAGTTCCTTTTTGTGGTTTTTCTTTAGCAGTATCAGGAATAATAATACCTGAAGCGGTTTTCTCTTCTGCAGCGGCAGCTTCAACTACTACCCTGTCTGCGCTGGGTTTAATGTTTAATGACATAGTTATATAATTCTTATAGTTTATAAAAAAGTTAATGTTATGCTTGCCTTTCATCATCAATTATGCCAAGCAATTAAACTGACTTATTTGGCATAAAACAGACTGTTGTATTGTCAGATTTATGCAATTACGGCTTTTTATATTTATTTACATGAATGTTCTGTGTCATCATGTCAGTATAAAAAGCAATAAGGCTCCGGTATAATACCGAAGCCTTATTATTATATATTTTATTACTCCTTATTTTTTAGGAGCCGGTGTTTGCTGCGATGGCGTAACAGTACCCGGTAAAACAGGTGCAGTTGAAGGCGTTGTTGTAGTTGCCGGAGCTTTTGATGCTTTTTCAACTTGTTCCTGATAAGGAGAATTTGAATTGCCCGAATAACCACCCTTTACCGCCACATTAATTAAAAGCGACAATACCATTAAACTGATAACCAGTATCCAGGTGCCTTTTTCTAAAAAATCGCCGGTTTTCTGTACGCCCATTAATTGCGACTGGCTTGAAAAATTTGAAGTAAGGCCGCCGCCTTTAGGGTTTTGTATCAACACAATAAGTCCTAAAAAGGCACATACTATTATGGTTATTACTATTAAAAATATATACATCTCTTTATGTTAATTTGATTTTTTTTCTAATTGTTCAATTTGGCCTGCAAAGTAAAGGCTTTTTTCCGGAAATTTCA
>CAZTAU010000019.1:0-71597 GCA_964611565.1 uncultured Mucilaginibacter sp.
CTTAAAAGAACTTTATCTCGTCACCGTCACGGATCAGATTTATTATGTTATCACTTTAGATTTGTGATGACTTTTTTGATGTTGTAAAATCGAAAATCGCTTTCGATTTTTTGCCCCGTTTGTTTTGGGACTGCAAAGGTATGAACCTTTTTTACTTATCCAAAATATATTTTAAAATATATTTTTTTGTTGTTGAGATGTATTAGAACGATTCCGCTATCTCGTTTGCGGGCTGCAAAGGTAAGCACATTTTTGTTTTATACAAACCATTCTTACTATTTAATCATAGTGTAATTATAACACACTGCAAATCAGTCTAAAAAAAATCAAATAATTATTGCTTACCCACGTTAATGTATGGGTAATATTTACGGTTACTATTACTAAATAGCATATATACCTATATATAGTATAGCAAAAGTTAAAAGATGTTAAATAAGCCCTGGCACTATAAACAGGTGGTTTTAGCATTATATATTAGCTGATAAATAAATAATTGACCTATTTTTATATTATTCTTATCTTTGCAAAATGTTTAAAAAACACCTATCGTTATTTTTGGGGTTATTTGTTGTGTTGTTAATGGCCATTAGCAGCTGTAAAAGCAGCTTTGAAAAGCTAAAAACAAGTAATGACAATAATAAAAAGTACACTGAAGCTATTAAATACTATAACAAAAAGGAATATGGTAAGGCTTTAGAGCTTTTTAATGATATTGCACCTAAATACCGCGGCCAATCAAGCGCTAACGAGCTTTTTTATTACCAGGCCATGGCTAATTATAAGTTAAAGGATTATATATCTGCCGGATATTTATTTAAACAGTTTGCTGATACTTTCCCATCAGATCCGAAAGCTGAAGAGTGTCGTTTTTTAACTGCTTACTGTTATTACCTGGATGCACCAGAATTTTCGCTTGACCAGGAAAACACTATAAAAGCTATTGAGCGTATGCAGTTGTTTATCAACTTTCACCCCAAAAGCGAACGTGTTGCCGAGGCTAACAAGCTGATACAAAACATGCATGAAAGACTGGAAGAAAAAGCATACGCCAACTCAAAACTATATTTAAATGTAGGCAATTACCAGGCTGCTGTTATTGCATTTAATAATACCCTGCGCGATTATCCGGATACAAAATATGCCGAAGAGATTGAGTATTTAATTGTAAAATCGCAATATGAATATGCTAAGCGTAGTTTAGAAACTAAACAGCTTGAGCGTTATGAACAGGCTATAACCTATGCTAACCAGTTTGCTGAGAAATACCCGGAAAGCAAATACCTAAGCCTGATTGCCGCACTAAAAAAAGATAGTGGGCAAGGTATTGTGAAAACAAAGGCTATATTGGCTGAGGCTGAGGCCGAGAGGAAAATTTATCAAAAAGAAATTAAAAAAGATTCTGTACAAGTAAAACCAACCTCAAAGTGAGGCGAAAAAAATAATAAACATTACAAATAAAAAAATTTGATATGAGTAATAACATTAATAATAACACTAAACCCGCTGTAGCTAACAGTACAGTAACCCGCGATTTGCGTGAGTTGGATGTAGAAACAGGTAATATTTATGAGTCGCTGGTAATTATGTCAAAAAGGGCAAACCAGATATCTAATAATATTAAGGAAGAATTGCATCAAAAACTTTCAGAATTTGCTTCTGTTAACGACAACCTGGAAGAGGTTTTTGAAAACCGTGAGCAAATTGAAATATCTAAATATTACGAAAAACTGCCTAAACCATCATTGGTAGCTGTGCAGGAATTTTTAGACGGTAAAGTTTACCATCGCAATCCTACTAAAGAAGCTTAGTCTTTTTTATTTCAAAAGTTAAAAGTCAAAATTCAAAAAGGCAGTTTGGCCCCTTTTGAATTTTGACTTTTTATTTTTTACTTTATTGTATGCTTGAGGGTAAAAACATTGTTTTGGGGATATGCGGAAGCATTGCAGCTTATAAATCGGCTTCGCTGGTTAGGTTGCTTGTTAAAGCAGGGGCCAACGTGCAGGTGGTAATGACACCTGATGCTACCAACTTTATTACCCCGCTTACCTTATCTACCCTTTCAAAAAATCCGGTCTATCATCAATACTTTGAACCTGAAACCGGCGAGTGGAATAATCATGTGGAGTTAGGTCTGTGGGCAGATATTTTATTAATAGCCCCAGCCAGTGCCAATACCTTAGCTAAAATGGCTACGGGTTTGGTTGATAATTTACTTACTGCCGTTTACCTATCTGCCAAATGCCCGGTATATTTTGCACCGGCTATGGATCTGGATATGTGGAAACATGCTACCACCACGCAAAATATTAAGCAATTACAATCCTTTAATAATATATTGATACCACCTGGCAATGGCGAACTGGCCAGTGGGTTACAGGGCGAGGGCCGCATGGCCGAGCCGGAAGACATTATTGCTTTTTTATCAGCGGATATTAAAAAGAAACTGCCCTTAGTTAACCTAACAGCATTGGTTACTGCCGGGCCTACGTATGAGGCTATTGATCCGGTTAGGTTTATTGGCAACCATTCGTCAGGCAAAATGGGGTTTGCTATTGCTGATGAGTTGGCCGCGTTGGGGGCAGATGTTACTTTGATTGCAGGACCATCGGCACAAAAAAGCAAACAACGCAGTGTTAAACGTATTGATGTAACATCGGCCGCAGAAATGCTGGAGCAATGCCGGCACCACTTTACCCAAGCCAATATATGTGTAATGAGTGCCGCCGTGGCAGATTATACGCCGGTAACCATCGCGCAGCAAAAAATTAAAAAGCAGGATTCGGCTTTAAATATCGACCTCAAAAAAACAACCGATATTTTAAAAACACTGGGCGAGTTGAAACGGGCCGATCAGTTACTAATAGGTTTCGCGCTGGAAACCAATGACGAGGAACTAAATGCTATTGATAAGCTAAAAAAGAAGAACCTTGATTTTATTGTGCTTAACTCGTTAAACGATGAGGGTGCCGGTTTTAAAGGCGATACCAATAAAATAACCATCATTGACCGCAACCTGCAAAAAACCAGTTTCGATTTAAAAACTAAAGATGAGGTTGCCAAAGATATTTGCCTAAAAATTGCCGAACTTGTAAAACGATAATGAGAGCCCTTTATATTTATATCCTGTTGTTTTGCCTGGCATTTACCGCAAAGGCGCAGGATCTGAATGCACGTGTTACCGTATTATCACCACGTATACAAAGCACTAATAAGCGTATTTTTCAAACCCTGCAAACCGCCATGCGCGATTTTTTGAATGGGCGAAAATGGATATCGGACCCGATAGCTTCGCAGGAACGGATTGATTGCAACTTTGTATTAAATATTACCAGTTGGGACGGTGGCAGTAGTTTTAGCGGCGAGTTGCAGGTACAATCATCGCGCCCGGTGTTTAACGCCAGTTATACTACCACTCTGTTAAGCATTAACGATAAAGACTTTGACTTTACGTATAACGACGGACAAACCATTGATTTTAGCGACCAAAACTTCCAATCCAACTTAGCATCGGTAATGGCATTTTATGCATATATAATTATAGGTGCCGATTATGATAGTTTTTCGCGATATGGGGGTACACCTTATTATCTGGCCGCCCAAAGTGTGGTTATTAATGCACAATCGTCATCAAACAGAGGGTGGAAAGCGTTTGACAGCAATACCAACCGGTATTGGATATCTGAAAACTTAAATAATCGTATCTATGCGCCCCTGCGTGTATTTATGTATGAATATCATCGCAACGGCTTGGATGTAATGGCCGAGAATGCCGCCAAAGGCCGTAAAGCTATTGCCGCTGCCCTACCCTCACTTACTCAAATTGACCGCCAACGGTTAGGGGCGGCGTTTCCGCTGGTGTTTTTTGCGGCTAAGGACGATGAGTTGGTTTCTATTTTTAGCGGGGCCGATGTGCAAACCCGCCTGGAAGCCATGAATACCCTGCTACGTGCCGACCCCGCCAATGGTATGAAATACCAAACCCTGCAAAAGGCTAATTAATACTAAATATAATTTGGATTTAAAAAACTAATTTGTTAGTTTCGATTGTGCGGGCGTCCTCCCTTTGTGCAATAAACCAGGTTATGAAAAAACCCATCTTGCTTTTATTAGTGGCATTAGCTTTTATACAAGCAGGTGCACAAAAACTGCCTGCTGTACAAACTGCATCTTTACGCGCACCTGCTAATATTAAAATAGATGGCAGAGCAACAGAGTGGAATAATATTTACCAGGCATATAATAACGCAACAGAACTATCATATACAATATCTAATGATGATAAGAATTTGTACCTGATCACCTACGTTGACTGGGGTGAAGTACTTATCTACAAAGTTATGAAGGGCGGTATTAATTTTCAGATCAAGACAAATAATCACGAACTGAATTTTTGCTATCCGGCATTTAATGATCCACCCCCAAAATTTACAACAGGGCAAGGCATGCGATCGCTTACCGGTAAAGAAGATCATCCGGCCGTAGTAAAAAATAGTACAATATTTGCAAACAGAGCAAAAGAGATAGAAGTAATAGGTATAAGTGGTATAACCGGTTTAATACCTATATATAATGAGCATGGTATTAATGTCGCCGGCAGGTTTGATGCAAAGCTTGGATATGTTTATGAACTAGCTATTCCATTAAAGTATTTAGGTACCACTGCTGGTTTTCCGCAGTCTCTTGAGTATAAAGTTTCTCTTAAAGGGAAATTCGATAAGCTACCTAAAATTATAAGTATTGACCGTGGAGATGGCACTATTAATACTAACCCGGCAGACCTTGCTGCGTTACAGGCACAAATGGAGCGCGTAGTAGCGGCCAGAAGTGCAGAAACCAACTTTAACGGTAAATATGTTTTAGCTAAATAAACTAATTAATCATGAAAAAATCCATCTTGCTTGTAACGGCATTAGCTTTTTTACAAGCTTACGCCCAAAAGTTACCCAAAGTACAAACAGCCGGCGTAAGGGCCCCTGCCAATATAAAAATTGATGGAAAGCTAACCGAATGGAATGATCAGTTCCAGGCCTATAATACCGGTCAGCATATTTATTACACAATATCTAACGATGACAACAATTTGTATTTATCCGCTCGCATGGATGGGGCCTTAGGTAGTAGAAAAATATTTAAAGGAGGGCTTACTTTTGCTATCCTGCCATTATCAAAAGAATCAGATAAATTAGCTATCACTTTTCCTATTACTAATGTGGGTTTTATGAAGAGTACTGAATTGGGGGGTATGCCATTCCAAGAATATAAATTGTTGACAAAGAAAAATACAGCGGGTTATAAAGCTAAAATTGATTCATTAGTAGCTTCTAACAATGCAGGTATAAAGAAAACCTACAAAAATATATACATAAAGGGAATGCCGGGGGTAAGTGACCCATCAGTGCCGATATACAATACGCTGGATATTGCCGCAGGTGCTGGCTTTGATAAAAACATGAATTATACCTATGAACTGGCAATCCCTTTGAAGCATTTGAAAGGTAGTATAAGTGATGATAAAAAATTGAAATACGTTATAGGATTAAATGCCTTATCACCATTTACCAGAGATCACGCAAAGCCACCCGCTCCGGGCGCGACTGAATTAAAGGTGGCAACCCAACTCGCACCAGAAGCCATCGACGATACATTTATATATAATGATACTGATTTTTCCGGCGAATACACCTTAGCCAAATAAACCATGAGAAAAACTGCTATCGTAATCCTATTGAGCCTGGCTTTTTCACAAGCTATGGCCCAAAAACTACCACAAGTACAGCAGGTAAGCTTGCGCGCGCCTGCTAATGTTAAAATAGATGGTAAAGCTACCGAGTGGAATGGCTTGCAAGCCTATGACCCCAATAATATGCTTTACTATAGCATAGCTAACGATCAAAATAATCTGTACCTGGTTATAAAAAGTGATAAAAACACCATCAGCCGAAAAATGTTACTTGGTGGTTTTAAATTTAGTATAAAAGCTGGCGCAGAGCCTGAACAAACAATCACTTATCCTATTGTGAATGATGCTAACATACGGTCTATTTATAATCGAATGCCAGCAGGAAACCAACAGATAAATTATGATGAAACTTATAAAAACTCCTATAAAGAAATATTAAAACTATTTAAAACGGCCCACCTTAAAGGATTTAAAAATATAACAGACACCGAAATACCGATTTACAACGACCTTGATATTGCTATCGGCTCAGCCTTCGACCAATTGGGTGCTTACGTTTGTGAATTTGCAATCCCGTTAAAATATTTAATTAACGGCACTGTAAGCCCCGTACACCTAACCTACACCTTAACTATCGGCCACGCAAAAATGCCGAATGGTATTGGCAGCCCTGCTCAAATTAGAACACATGACGGCGGGCCACCATTGGACAACCAAGGCGTTGATTTAAGAATAATGCAGGGCGACACTTTTTTAAAAGCTGAGTACACTTTAGCTAAATAAACATGAAAAAAAACGCTATCATAACCATATTGATCTTGGCGTTTCTGCAAGCCGACGCCCAAAAATTGCCTCAAGTACAGCAGGTAAGCTTGCGCGCGCCTGCTAATGTTAAAGTTGATGGAAAGCCTGACGAATTTGGCGGTAAGTTTCAGGCTTACAATGTAGCTACTGATTTTGCCTACACTATGGCTAATAATGATAAAGCTTTGTATTTAATAGTACAAACCGATAACGGAGATGTAATTAACCGCATTTTTGGAAGCGGCGTAACATTTACCATTGTTAATAAAAGTATTACCAATAATAAGGGGGTAAGCTTTACCTATCCTATAAAAAACAACAATCTCATATCTTATTTTTCAACTAAAAACTGGAAAGGCAACTCGCCAGAAGCCGCTGAGAAATTAATGAATTCAAACAACTTAAAAATAGAGCCGCTATTTAAATGGATCAAAATAAGCGGTGTAAAGAATTTAGACACCCTTGCCATATACAATGAACAGGGTATTGAAGCAGCCGGAAAATTTGGGTTAAAAAAAACCTATACAATAGAATTCAGTATACCAATTGCGCTAATACATGAACAAATTAATAAAGCAGGCATTTTATCCTACCACATTCGTATCAATGGAGGCAAAGGCCCACTATATCTGACAGAAAAAAATCCGAATGGGTTTATGAATAAGGTTGCAGATGAAATGAACGCGGTCTATCAATCCTCAACTGATTTTTGGGGAGAATACACCTTAGCTAAATAACTATGAGAAAACCCGCTATCATAACCATATTGACTTTGGCATTTTTACAAGCAAACGCCCAAAAGCTACCCAACACCCAAAAAGTAAGCGTTTGGGCTCCGCAAAGCATCAAGATAGATGGCAAAGCAACTGAATGGAATGACAGCTACCAAGCCTATAATAACGCTACAGATATTAATTATACCTTATCTAATGACGATAAGAACCTATACCTGGCAATTAAGGCTACCAATAGATTAGTTATTGACGGTAGAATTTTATCTGGTGGGATAAGCTTTACCGTAAATCACACCTTAAGTAAAAAAGATGCTAACGCTGTAACGGTTACTTACCCTGTGGGCCATGGCAAGGATTGGAATTTAATGCGTTTTTAGTATGATGAAGTTGCGGGGATGGAAGTGGGCGGTAATCCTAACGGTGATCATTCGCTTACCCGTTTGAATAAGGCCTTTACCGAGAAAGCAAAGTTTATAAGCGTGACGGGTATTAAAGGCCTTACTAAAAATGAGGTCCCGGTTTATAACGACCTGAGCATTCAGGCAGCATCTGCTTTTCATGAGCCTGCTATATACGTCTACGAATTGGCCATCCCTTTAAAACTACTGGCATTACCTGAAAACGGCACAAAAGCGTTCAGCTATCATATTAAATTAAATCCTTCCCAAGAATTTGCAGATCAGATTCGTAAGCAGGCTCCCGCATCAATTGCATCAAATCTTGAGGCGCCCCCTGCGCCTGCACCACACTATATAACCCCTACTGATTTTGGGGGGGAGTACACTTTAGCTAAAAGCAAATGAGAAAACTAGTCCTATTTATAGCATTCCTATCGGCGTTTACCGGTAGCTATGCCCAAAAACTACCACAAGTACAACAAGTAAGCCTGCGTGCGCCTGCCAATGCAAGGGCAGATGGCAAACCTACCGAATGGCTTAAAATGCAGGCTTATAACCCTACAGGCGAAGTGTATTATACTATAGCTAATGATGATAAAAAGCTTTACCTGGTATTTCAAAGTAAAGACGATGATATGTTGACCAAACTGGTCAATGGTGGCATTTCCTTTATGATACAACACTCGGGTAAAAAAAGTGACGTGGGGGCTGTGGGAGCTAAATTTCCCTATATGCCGGATATTAACCAGCGGGTTAGCTTTGGATGGAATTCGGATAATGGAGAAGCAGACCATAGATATATTACGGCCATAAGCAAAAGTATGGCCGACAGAATTAAATGGATATACACCAAGGGCTTATTGGCTAAAGATGGCCCGATACCCGTATATAATGATGAAGGTATACAAGCGGGAGCCAAGTTGGATAATAAAGGTGTTTACACCTGTGAGTTGGCATTTGACCTTAGTCTTTTAGGTTTATCAACCGGTAACCTCGCTAAATTTGCTTATCATATCATTATTAATGGCGAGCCCAACAAACTTAGCATACCTCCTCAAAAAGGAGGAGGGGTTGTGAAAAGAGACGGCAGTCCGGTAAGTGAGTCTGAAAAAGCTGAAGCACTGGCGATCATGGCAAATAAACTCGCAGCTCTTTCAAGTACGCCTGATTTTTGGGGCGAATACACTTTAGCTAAGTAGTATATCAAAACTGGCACCAATGGTTAAAATATGTTAAACTGTTGTGCTGGTATGTAAATGCTTGTAAATTGGTATATCTATTTAACCGGACAACCCTTATCATGAAAAAGATCACATTCCTTTTATTTGGTGCATTAGCTTTTTTACAGGCTAATGCTCAAAAGTTGCCGCAGGTACAGCAGGCCAGTTTACGCGCGCCCTCAGATATTAAAATAGATGGCAAGCCGAAAGAGTGGGACGGCAAGTTCCAGGCGTACAATAAAAATACAGGCGTATTTTATAGCATAGCTAATGATGCCGAAAACCTATACGTGGCTATCTATAGTAACGAAAAAGATTATACCGATAAAATAATCAGGAACGGAATAAACCTCAGCTTTAATGCAAAAAAGAAATCGGCAGAAGGAAGTGTGACCATTAAATACCCCTTAAGCCAGGCGATAAATATGGAGGAAAGCAATAATTATGGTGAAATGGCTCGTAAAAGTAATAATGATGGAATAGTGCTTAAAATGAATAAAGGAGTTGTTACAAAAAACAAGCATGTTAAAATATTTGGAGCCAAAGCACTTACCGATACGATATATTCTATATACGATGCCCAGGGTGTTATGGTAGGTTTAGATTGCCCGGCAGAAAATCAAGTATACTATGAAATTTCCATACCCTTAAAATACCTGGAGTTTACCTCGGGAGCGTTACCGAAGATTAATTATAACGTTAAAATAAATGAAAGCTGGCTTGCCCATTTGAGGCCGGCAAGTTTTTGGGCTGAAGAAGCGCATAGAGTATACGGCGCAGATTTTTGGGGAGAATATACTTTAGCGAAGTAAAATAATTTAATATTTATACAACAAACAATAAATCCGGACGGAGCGACTAAACACATTGTATAATACACCAAGCCGCTATTTTATGCTGGGCTTGCAGGCCAATTTCCAGGTATGGGGAGGCAGGCCTAAACGTAAAGGCGATGGAAATTTTATTTATTAAAGCTTTATTTAACCCATTCGATAAACGTTAATAAGTACTTACCGATTTTTTCTTCCTACTTACCGATACTTTAGACTATTGCTGCCTTAAGCTGTTGCCGCTTTTCAAAATGGCAGGTAGATTTATAAAATAAATCAATTATGAACTTAATTTACGCAAGAATGAAAACCTTAAAATTATACTTTACACTACTCCTGATATGCTGTACAACATTAAGCATTGCCCAAACGGTAACTGTAGACACCTTAACTATCCAATCTGCTGTTTTTAATAAAGCGCGCAAAATAAAAGTGATGTTACCTTTTAGGTATGAGGAACATCCTAATACAGATGAAAAGTACATAGTAGCTTATTTATTTGATTCGCAATCAGATGATTTTTTCAATATATATAAGCACACTATAAATATGTTAGCGATACAGGGAATTTTACAACCATTTATATTGGTAGGGATTTCATCAGAAAACCGCCAATTTGAATTTTTGGATAAAGCACAAACCGAGGAAGGTATAAAGGGTTATAGAAAAACAGGAGGTGCAGATACTTTAGCGATACATTTGAGGGATGAGGTTATAACTGCTATTCAAAAAAAGTATCGTACTAACGGCTACAATATTGGCATTGGCCACTCTTTAGGGGGCACTTTTGTTACTTATAGCTTATTGAAATATCCATCGCTGTTTAACGCTGCAATAGCTATAAGTCCTAATTATCAATATGATAAGGAACGAATGATTGAGCAATTTTCCAACCTGGCGAACACTCAAATCTTAAACCATAAATTTTTATATATAGCACATGGCTACGGTGATGCTACTGAAGAAAGATTTAGGCCATCAGCAAAGAAGATGGAAAGTTTATTGATTAAAAAAAATATTCCCGGTTTACGTTGGGAATTTAAAAGCATGGATAATAATAGTCATGCCACAACAGCGCTTGAGGGAATATTTAAAGGATTGGTTGCACTAAATGCACAGCTAAATTTATCGAATGACAAAATAGAGACCTTTATAAATGATAAACGTAAACCATTTATTGAAAATGTAAAAGACCATTATAAAGCAACTTCAGAATGGGCGGGTATTAAATTACCGATAGTGAACGAAATAAATGGTGCCGGCTATGGTCTTCTTTACTCAAAAAGGAATAATGAAGCAATAGATATGATGACGTGGGGTCTTTTTTATTATCCGCGCAATATCAATTTATATGATAGTATGGCAGAAATACAGCTAGAATTAGGCGATAAGGCGGCCTCACTAAAATATTACACAGCCGGATTAAATGAAGTAAAGAATCAAAAACTAACATTAGAACCAAAAAGGTATGACCAGCTTATTGCCGGTTTTGAAAAGCACATAAAAGAAGTTAATAGTACCCTCAAATAACTTCTGTATAAAAATAATTAAAAAAATTATCGAAACATTTGCATATACGAAAACTATCGTATATGTTTGTACGAACAAATTCGTATTAATAATATAAATTCAAATGCAGCACCTAAATTACATAGCAGATACGTACAAAGGATTAGTTGTTTTTAAAGCGCCGTTAACTTTAGATGATGAGCAAATTGCTGCATTTTTAAATGATACTACTAAACCCTTTATTGAAAGTGTAAAGGAGCATTATAACTGGGCCACGGCCTTTGCGGATAGTAAACTGCCTATAGTTGATGAATTAATTCATCATGGGTATAACTTATTTTATGCCAAAAAATTTAAAGAAGCCATAGACCTTTTTACCTGGGGCCTGTCTGTTCATCCGCATAACCTTGATCTGTATGACTGCATGGGTGAAATTCAGCAAGGAGCCGGGAACAAGCATATTGCATTATTATATTATAAGGCAGGGCTTGATGAGGTTAAAAACCAGGAACGAATTTTAGTAAGTGAAAAATACTACCAGCTTATAGCAGGTTTTGAAAGAAGAATAAAAGCATTAAATAAATATTAAAAAATGGAATTAAAACCAACAGAAAGCGAACTGGAAATATTACAGGTAATTTGGAAAAAGGGCCAGTGCACTGTACGTGATGTGCATGAAGAACTAATTAAAAGCAAAGATGCCGGTTATACTACCACCCTAAAATTAATGCAGATAATGCATGATAAGGGATTGGTTGAGCGTAATACCGATTCAAAAACCCACATCTACAAAGCTGTTATTACCCGCGAACAAGCACAAAGTACCGCTCTGGATAAAATATTAGATACGGTTTTTAAAGGCTCAACCGCCGATTTGGTTATTCAAGCGCTTGGCCAGCATCGCGCATCAAAAGATGAGATTGATGCTATAAAAAACTACTTACAACAATTTGAACCTAAAAAGTAAACGTTATGGAACAGCTGTTTTATAATATAAGCCAAATACTGGGTACCACCATTATACACTCGTTATGGCAGGGCCTGCTGATATACGGCTCGCTGCAATTGATATTTGTAGTTGTGCTGGGTTTATCGGCACAAAAAAAGCATAACATAGCCATCCTGGCTTTATTTAGCATGGTAGCCTGGTTTGGCTACACTTTTTATACCGAGTTTAACAATTATAACTGGAACCCTGTAGTAAGCAACTATAATTTAAGCGATAGCCTTACCTTATCCGTTTATAACACCTACGCAGCCACGCCTGTACCGCATACTACGTTTGAGGGTTATAAAATGGAGTTCTTTAATGCTATAAAAGCCTACCTGCCATACATAGCTATTTTATATACAGCTGGGCTGATCATTAACCTGTTTAAACTGGGTGCATCATGGAACAAGATACGCCTCATCAAAAAAGCATTAACCCCTAACCTTGCGTTGCAAGCACAGGTAAATGATATTTCGCGCCGTTTTGGTATACGCAAAGCTGTGCAACTAAACTTTAGTACCCGGGTAGACGTACCCTGTGTTATCGGTTATATTAAACCTATTTTACTGTTACCGGTAACTATAACCACCCAGTTAAATGCCGACGAGGTGGAAGCGATACTTATGCATGAGCTATCGCATATTCAAAGCAACGATTACTTACTGAACGTTATACAGCAGGTAATTACGGTGTTGCTATTTTTTAACCCCTTTGTAATATTAATTAACCGCATCATCAGTACTGAGCGCGAGAACCGCTGCGACGATATGGTAGTGCAAACCACCGGCGACCCATTAATATATGCCCAGGCATTATTGAAACTGGAAGAGAATCGCCACAGTAATTTAAAACTGGCTTTAGCCGCAACCGGCAAAAAGTATCATTTATTAACCAGAATTGAACGTATTATGAAAACTAACAAACCCACAGGGAACTTTAAACATATCCTATTGGCAATGATCATCATGGCCGGCAGCCTTGGAAGTATATCATGGTTAAATCCCGAAATTAAGGACGGCAAGGTCGTGCTTAAACGAACCGCCGCCAAAGTATTGAACGAAACATTTGATACCAACCTATTTGAAACAGAGACACCGGCGACTGTCGCCACAAAAAATAAAAACCACTTTACCATTGTAGCCGACGATACCACCCGTTTAACCCAATTGGTAGATACCACTAAAAAGAAGAACACCATTAAAATTGTGATGGAAGATGAATATGGTATTAAAAAAGAATATACAACGATAAACGATATGCCCGCCGATGCGCGTAAGGAGTTTTTAAGTCAAAACATGAATATCAATACCAATTTGAACTTTAACCTGAAATTGGATACCGCCCGCTTTGGTGACGTAGCCCGTAACCTAAATTTCAAATTGAATAACGATGTGGTATATCATAATAATGGAGATGACTATTACATATCTAGCGACTCTAAGGTATTCAATGAAACTGAGCGGAAAGAACTCCAAAAAATGAACGCTGAGTTCAGGAAGTTAAATGCCAAACAGCTGGAAAAATTGAATGAAAATACTAAGAAGTTACGTGCAAAAGAGCAGGAAAAACTTAAAGAAATAAACGCCAACTTGAAGAAGTTAAATGCGAAGCAGTTGGAAAAAATGAGAGCCGACTTAAAAGTTTATAATAAACAACAGCTGGATAGGATAAACGCAGACTTTAAGGCTTGGAATAAGAATGAGTTGGAAAGAATGAAAAAGCTTCAAAAAAATTCGTCCGACTTAGAAAAAATGTATTCAAGCCCTGAATGGCAAAAAAACATTGCTGAATTAACAAAGGCGACTACAAATTTTACAACTCAATCTGCCCAAAACGGGGATGGGAAAAAAGCACTGGAAGAGCTTATGAAACAAAGCACGAAGTTTAGCACTGACTTTTTAAACAGCCCCGAATGGAAAAAGTACCAGGAAGACCTAAATAAACAGGTTGGGGAGCTATCCAAACAACAGCAACAACAGCAAATGGTGGAAAAATCAATTGACATGGCCAAGAAGTTTTATGGCACAATGTCGCCCGAGATTAAAAACAACCTGGAAAACATTGGCAATAAAGGACCAATTATGGAGCAATATTTAAAATCGCCCGAATTTGCTAAGAACTTGGAAATGATGACTAAAAATTATAATTCTCCTGAATTTAAAAAGTATGTTGAGGAAATAGCAAAAAACTATAAAAGCGGTGACTTAAATATACTGGGGCCTTATTTTCAAAGCGAAGAGTTTAAGAAGAACTTTGAAGAGATGAACAAATATTACAAGAGTGCCGAGTTTAAGAAAAATGTGAAAGACCTTAATAAATACTACGAAAGCCCGGAATATAAAAAACAAATTGACGCGATAATTAAAAATCAAAATAACCCCAATAAAGGAAAGCAGGAAACTCCAACTAAACCATAGTTTTTCCATAACTATATTGATTGAGTAACAAGAGGGGTATGCCTCCCTCTTTGTTTTTATATTCTACAGTTTATACATCATCATATTTTGTATTTTAGTATCCTCCAAACAAGAGGATACTTTTTTATGCTTCAAAAGCTCAGTATAAATAATTACGCGTTAATTGATAACCTTGAAATTAGTTTTGATGGTGGCCTAAACATTCTTACCGGCGAAACCGGTGCGGGTAAATCTATCATACTGGGTGCATTATCATTAATATTGGGCCAACGCGCCGAGAGCCGCTACTTTTTTAATCAGCAAAAAAAATGTGTTATTGAGGGCTCCTTTAAAATTGGCGAGTTTCATCTCAAATCTTTTTTTGAAGAGAACGACCTGGACTATGAAGCCGAAACCGTTTTAAGGCGCGAGATATCTGCCGATGGCAAATCAAGGGCATTTGTAAACGATACGCCGGTAAATTTAACATCGCTTAAGTTATTGGGCGAAAAACTGATAGATATCCATTCGCAGCATGCTACACTGGAGATCAACGATCCGGAGTTTCAGTTATTGGTAGTTGATTCGGTTGCCGGGCATAATGAGTTATTGAGCGATTATCAAACCAAATACAGATCCTACAAAAAAAGCACCGCTAAACTGGCGCAGTTAATTGACGAGAGCGATAAAGCTAAAGCCGATCTGGATTATTACCAGTTTCAGTTTGATGAATTGGAGAAAGCCAATTTAGACGCCGAAGAACAGGAAAAACTGGAGCAGGAACTGGCCGTACTCAACAATGCCGAAGAAATTAAGCGCAACCTGTTAAGCGCCAATTACCTGATGCAGGATAGCGAGGTGGCC
This sequence comes from uncultured Mucilaginibacter sp., assembly GCA_964611565.1. Classification (GTDB taxonomy): domain Bacteria; phylum Bacteroidota; class Bacteroidia; order Sphingobacteriales; family Sphingobacteriaceae; genus Mucilaginibacter. The sequence continues at coordinate 15,430 of CAZTAU010000019.1, forward strand.
GTATTAGCACAGCTACGTGAAGCCGGGCAGCAGTTAGGTGGTATTGAAAAATTTAATCCACAAATTGAGGAACTACACCAACGCTTGAACAGCACCCTAATCGAGCTAAAAGATATAGCTGCCGAAATTGAAAATATTGAACAGCGTACCCATACCGATGAGGCTAAAGCCGTTGAAATAAATACCCGCCTTACCCTTATCTATACCCTGCAAAAAAAGCACAGGGTAAATACCAATACCGAATTGCTGGAACTACAACAAGACCTATCCGGCAAAATACAACAAGCCGTTTTTGGCGATGAGGCCATAGAAAAACTGCAACAGCAATTATCGCTTGATAAAAAAGAACTGGAGCAATTAGCGACACAGCTATCTGCTAACCGTAATAAAGCCATCCCACAAATAGAAACACAGGTACTGCAAACCCTTGCCGAAATGGGTATGGGGAATTCGGCGTTACGGATTGAATTGACAGGTTTACCAACTTTAGGAGCCGATGGTGTGGATGCTATCAAATTCCTTTTTTCGGCCAACAAAGGCCATGCCCTTGCCGAAATGAGCAAGGTGGCATCCGGGGGTGAGCTATCAAGGTTAATGTTGAGCATTAAATCATTAGTGGCTAAAAATACCGCCTTGCCAACCATTATATTTGATGAGATAGATACCGGTGTATCTGGCGAAGTAGCACATAAAGTGGGGCAGATCATGGAGCAATTATCGCAAAACCTGCAGGTAATAACTATTACCCACTTACCGCAAATAGCTGTTAAAGGCGCCAGTCATTATTTTGTTTACAAGGATGACGAAGGCGCCACTACCTACACCCGCATTAAACAACTGGACAAACCCGAACGTGTGGTTGAGATAGCCAAAATGTTAAGCGGCGATAACCCGGGCGAAAGCGCTTTACAAAACGCACGCGAACTATTGAATTACTAAAGTGTTGCAGGTAAAATAATAATTATAACTTTACCACTTTATAAACAAAATCAAACATGGCTTATAATTTATTAAAAGGCAAAAAAGGCATCATATTCGGTGCTTTAAATGAGCAATCTATCGCCTGGAAAGTAGCGCAACGCGCTGTTGAAGAAGGTGCAGAAATTGTATTAAGCAATGCCCCTATTGCATTACGCATGGGCGAATTGAATAAACTGGCCGAAGAGTGCAACGCGCCTATTATTGGTGCTGATGTTACCAGCAACGAGGACCTGACCAACTTGTTCACCCAAACACAAGAGCATTTTGGCGGTAAGATCGATTTCGTTTTACACTCAATAGGTATGAGTGTGAACGTGCGTAAAGGCATACCATACACAGAAAATAATTACGATTTTACCCACAAGGGTTTTGATATATCGGCTTTGAGCCTGCACCGCGTATTGGCCACTGCTATGAAGATGGATGCGATAAACGAGTGGGGATCTGTTGTAGCGTTAAGCTATATAGCTGCCCAACGCGTATTCCCTGACTATAATGATATGGCCGATAACAAAGCGGTGTTGGAAAGCATTGCCCGTAACTTTGGCTACTTTTATGGTACCCAGAAAAAAGTACGTGTAAATACGGTATCACAATCGCCAACGCTTACTACTGCAGGCTCGGGTGTTAAGGGATTTAGTGGTTTTGTTAATTATGCCGAAAAAATGAGTCCGCTGGGTAATGCAGATGCTAACCAGTGTGCTGATTACGTGGTAACCTTATTTTCCGACCTTACCCGCATGGTAACCATGCAAAATCTTTTCCATGATGGTGGTTTCTCTTTCACCGGGGTTACTAAGGACATCATTGAGCAGATGGAAAAATAGTTACGATTTCGGATATCGAATATAAAGGCTGACCAGATGGTTAGCCTTTTTTATTTGTCATTCTGAGCGTAGCGAAGAATCTACCGAGTGGTGAAATGCACAGTTTTGAGATGCTTCGCTATGCTCAGCATGACAATTGGATTTACGTCAAATAAACACAATCTTCCTCACCCTCCTGATCCAATATCACTTCAATATGATCTTTAATAATGGTTGATAGGGCAATACCCGCATAATCGGTTTTAATGGGGAAGCTTTTATGGTTACGATCGATCAATACAACGGTACGTAGCTTTTTTAGCGGCGCATTCAAAAACACACCGAAGCCATAAGCTAATGCCTTACCGCTATTCAGTACGTCATCCACCAAAATAACTACTTTGTTATTGCACTCGCTGATGTCGAAATCATACTTGGCATTAAGGCTGGTGCTGTTACGATCTACATCCAACGTAAGCAGTTTACTTTTAAAAGGTGCGATATTATCCAGTATGGTTTTTAAGCGCTGGGCTATATGCGTACCGCGTGGCAGCATCCCGGCTATCAGAATTTCCTTCTCGTCAAAATTATCTTCCAGTATCTGGTAGGCAATACGGTCAATCTTTTGCTGTATTTGCTGCTGATTTAATATCAAGAGTTTTTTATCGGGCATGGAAGTAATTTATTACAAGCTAAATTAATTATTTAATTGTCATTTCGAACGAGGTACGAGGAGAAATCTTATACGCTATGCAAGCGGGTTACCTTTCTCTTGTTAAAGATTTCTCACTGCGTTTCGAAATGACAGTTTAGTATTACCCTTTACCATAAGGCACAAACACAAAATTTGCACCCTCGGGCGTAACCACAAATACGCATATAAATTTATCCGGATCCTTATAGGTATCCTCAAAACGTTGCTTCAGTTCCTTTTTGATAACACCCCGCTCCAAAAATTCTTCCAGCGTACTGGCGTGTATGCTCCAGGTGCTGTTCAGGTCGTGTCGGTCCAGTATCAGCTCGCCCAGGGCTAATTCATGCTGGTGCGCAACAAATATGGGGTATTCAGATAATCCCTCTACCCTTATCTCCGTAGCCACTTCGCGTATAGATTCCTGGAAAAATTTCAGGTCCTTCTCCAAACTCAACAGCGGACTCTTCTGCTGCGGCTTGCGGCCATCCTGGTTACCTTCGTTTAGCAGTTCTTCTGGTTGCATATTATCTTAATTCTAATAAAACTACATTCTCCACATGCTGCGTATGCGGAAACATATCTACCGGCTGTATTTTCACCGTATCGTATTTCTCTTTCAGTACCAGCAAATCGCGGGCCTGTGTGGCGGCGTTACAGCTTACGTATACAATTCTTTGCGCTTCTATCTCCATCAGCCTGGCAACTACATCCGGGTGCATGCCTGCGCGCGGCGGATCGGTTATGATCACATCCGGTTTGCCATGCTCGGCCGTGAACTCGGGTGTTAACACATCCTTCATGTCGCCGGCATAAAATTTGGTATTGGCAATGTTGTTAATGGCGCTATTTATCTTGGCGTCCTCTATGGCCGTAGGCACATACTCTACTCCTACAACTTCGCGTACGCTGCCTGCAATAAAGTTGGCAATGGTACCCGCGCCGGTATACAGGTCATAAACCAGCTCATCGCCTTTAAACTGGGCGAAGTCGCGGGTAATTTCATAAAGGCGCAGTGCCTGTATACTGTTGGTTTGGTAAAACGATTTCGGGCCTATCCTGAACCGGATGCCGTTCATTTCCTCGTGTATAAACTCGGGGCCTTTGTAGGCTATAACCTCCTGGTCAAAAATGGTATCGTTCTTCTTTTCGTTAAGTATGTACAGCAGCGACGTTATCTCCGGGAAACCGCTGTCGATAAAATCCATCAGTTTGTCTATCTCCTCCTGCGTAGGGTAGGCAAATACTACGATCACCATAATTTCGCCGGTACTGCTGGTACGGACAATCAGGTTACGCAGCGCGCCGGTATGGGCGCGTAGGTCATAGTACGAATAGCCGTTGGCCTTAGCAAACTCGTCAATGCGGTTACGCAAGTCGTTACTCGGGTCGGCTTGCAGGTAGCAGTGGCGTACATCCAGTATTTTATCAAAACGGCCGGGAATATGGAACCCCAGCGCGTTCATATTCAGCGTTTCGTCCTCGCGGTTCTCGCCATCATACAGCCAGCGTTTGTTGCTAAAGGTAAATTCCAGCTTGTTGCGGTAGTAACGGTCTGCCGGCGAAGGTACAATAGGCATCACACCGCCAACATCTATTTTACCCAAACGGCCCAGCGCGTCGGCTACCGACTTTTGTTTAAACTGCAGTTGGGCATCATACGTCATGTGCTGCCATTTGCAGCCGCCGCAGGTACCAAAATGCTCGCAAAATGGAGTAACCCTATGCTCCGATGCCTGTACCAGGTTCAATATCTTAGCCTCACCAAAGTTTTTTTTACTACGATATACCTGTACATCCACCACATCGCCGGGCACAGCTTTTTCTACAAACAGTACAAAATCATCTGCTTTGCCTACGCCCTTGCCCTCTTCGGCAATATCAATAATGGCAACGTTATTAAAAAGTTGGTTTTTGGCTCCTCTGCTCATTGCGGCAAAGGTAGGGGTTTTTTTAATGTGCAGTTATGCGGATTTACAAATGTGCAGCTAATTGGCTTTGTTACCCTTCAAAAGCACAAAACTACCCTACGTAAGCGTCAATAACGCTTTCAATTTCTTCTATCTCAAACGGCTTTTTTAAACAGCCGTCTGCGCAATTATCCATGGCAACCTTTCCTATATTATTTTCAACTGATATCATGATAACGGGGATATCCTTGGTGGCTTCATTTTTCTTGATATCTAAACAAAGCTCGCCGCCCGATTTTTCTGTTCCCATCCAATGATCTAAAAAGATCAGATCAGGGTTAATACTTTCAATCTCCGCAAGCGGCAAAATCTCAAGCCTTTGTACTACTTCGCACCCCACGTTTCGACATATCACACCCAGTATTTCCAGCGTAAATTCGTCGTCGTCAATAATTAGGATCTTTTTCATTTTTAAATCGTACCTAATATAGGTAAAAAATTTAAAGTCCGCATCAGCATGAACCTATACTTCAAAGAATTGCATCGCCAATTGCTCCCGATAGCTATCGGGACGAATACATCAAATATCGGGGTTTGTAATAGGAGGTATGGTGGCAGTGGCGTGTCAGTGCATACCGCCGCGTTAGCGATGGCAACGTATACCAGCCTCGCGCCTAGGCCTGCAGGTGTATGAGTGTACAACGTAGGCCGCAGGTAACGCTAAAAGCTAAAGGTAGTTCTTAGCATAGCTACCCTTCCCGGTATGGTAAATGAGGCCGTGGTGAGCGAATTTGCTGTTACATCAATAGTATTAAATGTTTTAATATTCGCCAGGTTAGTTACGCTAAACGCTATATCAGTTTTTGACTTCGGCAGCCTCCAATTTATATTCATATCCGCGAAAAAATATTTCAGATCCTGCTGTCCGCGCTGTTTTGTATACATGTATTCGCCTGATACATTTACATATACATTTTTAAGCGTAGTAAATGACAACGTTGATTGCTGCCTTAAGCGTACATTACTAATTGCAGGCACTCCGGCTGCTATGGCTTTACTACTTGATACGTCATATTTCAAATTGTATGTCCAGTCTATAAAACGTGCCAGTCGTCCAATTATCCCTGCTTTATAGCTAATGGTTTGCATATTGGTGGTAAATAATTGGTTGTTTTGCAGTTGCTGTCCCCAACTTTGCCTTAAGTTTACCCCGCCATTTATTGTGGCTTTAAAAGCGAAAAGATATTTGCTGGCGTTGCCATCTAAGGTTAAACTTTTATTATGATTAGGCAAATAAAGTACGGTGCGCTGCTGTATGTTATTGCTTAAATTATAGGATAAAATAGTATTTAAACCTACATCGGCATAACTGGCAGAAAGATTTATAAATAGCATTTGTGCAGCTTTTACATAACCATAAACCAAACCGGCATTATGAGACCTGGTTAATGAGAGAGGTGCATTGTTAGCTACCAATGAACGGTAATTGGTTAGTATAGCTCCCGGATAAACTTCATTTATGGTACCCAAACTATTATTGAACGAATAATTTAACTTGATCAAATTTTGGGCACTTAGCTGATACGAAAAGTATAAACGGGGATCAATAAATATATGCCGATTGCTTTGGTCCAACGCTTTTGCCGGTTCATTATAGTTGATGATGTTTAAGCTGAGGGGGAGATCGGCCGTGGCAGTTATTTTACCATTGGTGTAGTCATAATGGGCGGTGGTGTACAACTTTGTTTTTAGCCAATTCAGATCATTGGTCATGGTGGGAGAGACCAATTCTTTATCCCCGTTATTTTGCACCCGGTATAAGGTAGAATTGAGTTGCTGATGCTGCAGATCAAACCCTGTTAAATAATTCTGCGTGAACCTGTTTTTAATAAAACTTATAGAAGCATAGTTACTGGTGTACCACGTAGGCATTTTAATATACTGCTGTAACCCTGCATAAGGGGTATTACTATTAAATACCGCTTCATTTATCCCCGGGGTAACTATCAGCGATTCGGGCTTACTTATGTTACTTATTGACGATGATAAATTGATAGTACGCCCTGATCTGATCCTTAACATGTAAGACAACACGTTGGCAAAATTTACGGCTTGCTGGTTAAGCAACAGGTTAACAGGGATATTATTGGTTATAAGGTTTGAGGCAGTTTTAGTAGGGTTATAGTCCAATGTAAATACATCATTAAAATACAGCGTTTCGCTGTTTTGCAGAAAATTTAATTGGGTGCGCATCTTTTGCAAATTCACCGTATTACTTTGCGACTCGGTAAAGCGGATAGTTTGCCCGGGTAAATATGTTTCTGATAGTTTTTGATATTGCTGGTTCCGTTCATCGATCAAGTAAGAAACATTTGCTTTTAATTGCAATGTTTTGCTCAGGTTAACCAGGTTATTCAGGTTTATTAACCCGGCTTTATTGAACAGATACCTGTTTTGTGTCAGCACCGGCACACTAGCTGCACCTGCAGAAAGAAAATAGCCCCCGGCAGCAAGTGGCACCGGGTTATGTGCTGTTAGATCTATCCCGGGATCGATACCTATATTATTGCCGGTAATATTATTTATAAATTTTACTTTTTTGCTTAACAGCATAGCTGTAGCGTTACCGGCAAACCTGTTGGGTACACCTAACCCTGCTATACCTTCGCCCATTACGCGCAATTTGGCATCATCTTTTATTACCAGGTTCAATGCAACCTTATCGCTTACATTGTTTTTTTGCAGCATCCTTATAGGCTGGTCCTTTTGTATTACCTGCACCTGGTCTACCGCGCCATGCGGAATGCTGCGGCTGGCAATATTATACCTGTCGTCAAGCAAATTATCGCCATCTATATAAAAGTTAGATATAGCCTGGCCGTTATAACTTATCTTTCCATCTTCGGCAACATCTATGCCCGGCATTTTCTTAAGCACATCGCCAATGCTTCTGTCCTGGTTGCCCGCAAAATCAGCAGTGCGGTAATTTAAGGTATCCCCGTTTAGTTTTAATGATGGTTTGTATTTTATCTTCACTTCTTTCAGCATCATTTCACTTTCGCTTAAAACCATATCATAGCTTTTATTAATGTCGGTAAGGTTTACCGATGCTTTATTATAACCAACGCTGGTGGCTTCAATGCTTAAATTTGCAATACTCTCGCCTAACGTAATAGTATAAGCGCCGGCCTTATTGGTTTGCGTATATTTTACTATACTGCCATCAGCATCTTTCAGGCTGATATTTACCGACTCAATAGGCTTTCCGGCCTTATCTTTTACAACACCTTTAACTTGCTTTTGTGCAATAGCAGATAAGGCATACATAAGCAACATTATTATCAATAGGGGTATTTTTTTCATGGTGATAAGGTTTAGGGATCTATAGGCAATATCCTTCCAGATAAGCGGATAAATCCGCTTATCAAGTGAGGATGTGATGTAGGTTAAGGGTTACTTTCTTTGAGGCAGTTCGATAGGGTTATTTTTTGTATTTGTATTTGTAGCAGGCCTATTTACACTTTGCTGAACCGTTACCGTTCCAGTATTTCCATCAACTTTAGCACTCCCGTTACTACTTATATTACCCGTCATTCCGATTGCTGCAAACTGCGCACGCGTAAATCCACTCGGGTCATTATCATAGGCCTCCTTTAATTTATCGAATTCCTTTTTGGTTACTTTTTGATAACCCCCGTGCCTCATTTCTTTTTCTTGAGGTAGCGCCACCTTGTTAATATCTAAATCAGGGAACCATAGTTTAAACTTTGCTAAATCTTGCGGCGATAGTTTATAAGCGCTCTCAACTGCAAGGGAGCCGGGTTTAATATTCTCTACCCCTAAAAATTTAAATTGCACCTCCTTTTTATCATCATAGGCCTCAATAATAAGCCCCGGCAAACCATTTAGTTTCCATGGCCCGCTTTCAAAAGGTAATTCCGGTGCAAACCATGCCGTCCAATTTCTGCCTTTAAATTGTGCAGTAGCTTTTTGAGCATGTATGCCCGAAAAACTTAGCGCATCTTTAGTTATTTTCCAATCGGGTTTTTCAATTATGTCATTTACCATGCAGCCGTTCATACAAATATCTTCCTTACTGTAAAACTTATTTTCTCTGAAAAAATAGTAATACTGCGTTGTTAAAAATTTCTTACTTGGACCTTGCTGTTGATTGATCTGTTCTTGGGTAAGGCCTTTTTTTCGCATTTCCTGGCTTTGCATATCATAGTTTATAGACCAGTCCATCCTGTCATAACTTAAATACAGCGAAGCATTCTTACCGGAAATAAGTATCATATTTTCGGTGTAAGGTTTGTCCGGTTTGCTTAGGTCATTTACGTGTATAAAGTTGTATTGTACTTTTACAAGTGCTTTGTCTGCTTGTTGCGAGTAGGCCGCTATGCTAAGCATTAAAGCGCCATAAATAATTAAAATAGTTTTCATAATTGTTTGATTTAAAGGTTATAGTTAGGGTAATACTATCCATGCCAGCAGCCGGATAGCTGTTAAAAAGTTAAGATCATTAAGTATTGTTATAGCTGTTACCGGTTACTTTTTTTGAGGCAGTTCAATAGGGTTATTTATTGGGTCCTTTACCGGTGCGGCCCGCTTTACCGCTTGCTGAATAGGCGCGGCTCCATTTCCACCAACACTACCGCCACCGGGTCCGCCACTCATCATGGTATTTACTATATCTCCCGGCACTCCCATACCTGCAAACTGTGCACGCGTAAATCGATTCGGGTCATTATCATAAGCTTCCTTTAGTTTATCGTACTCTTTTTTTGTCATGGACTGATAACCGCCTCGCTTTTGTTCTTTTTGAGGAGGCAGTGCCACCTGATTAAGCTCCAATGCCGGAAACATCCCTTTAGTATTTCTTAAATTGTCCGGTGATAGTTTATAAGCATTCTCGGTTGCCAAATCACCTTCCTTAATATTTTCTACTCCCAAAAACTTAAACTGCACGTCCTTCTTATCATCGTATGCTTCAAGGATAAGGCCCGGCAAGCCGTTCAATTTCCACGGCCCGCTTTCAAATGGTAGTTCCGGTGCAAACCATGCCGTCCAGTTCCTGCCTTTAAATCGTGCGGTAGCTTTTTGAGCGCGAATGCCCGAAAAGCTTAGCGTATCTTTGGTTATTTTCCAATCGGGCTTTTCAATTATATCTTCTACCATGCAACCGTTAACGCAAATGGTTTCTTTGCTGTAAAATTTATTTTCTCTGAAAAAATAGTAATACTGCGTTGTTAAATATTTCTTACTTGGGGCCCTTTGCTGATTGATCTCCTGTTGGGTAAGGCCTTGCTTAAGCAATTCCTGCATTTGTAATTGTAAACCTACCCCTCCCTCAATTACATCATAGCTAGAATAATAGGAGGCATTTTTGCCGGCAACTAATAGCATGTTTTCTGTATAAGGTTTACTGCGGTTGGCCGTATCGCTTACGTGGATAAAGTTGTATTGTACTTTTACCAGTGCTTTGTCCGGTTGCTGCGCATACGCTGTTATACTAAGCATTAAAGCGCCATAAACAGTTAAAATAGCTTTCATGATTGTTTAATTTAAAGGTTATAGTTTGGGCAATACTATCCGGTTACAGCCGGATAGCTGTTAAAAAAGTTAAAGAATTAAGAATTATGGTTTACTTACCGAGCTTGGTAACAGTCCTTCTATAATCAGGGAGAATCTGCCTTAGGTTTATCAGCTTTGAAATATGCTCCCCCGCCTCCTCCTCCATATTTGGCCCTATCAGAATTAGGATTTTGTACAACCTGTTTACTGTTTGCTGCTAAGTTAGGATCGCCGCCTACTACAACAGCCGCATCATATTTTGACAGGTCAACATCAGGGTATAGCTTTTGTGCATTAGCTACACTGCTTCCACTTACGCTATTTAACTTTCCGGGATGAGAATCAATTTGTGATTGCGTAAACCCGGCCACTTCGCTTTCCTCATGTAGCACGCCATTAATAATAATAGCCACTTTAGCACTATGCTCCACCGTTACCTTCATCATTGAGAGGCCTCCATTGAGTAAAACCTGTATCATATCCGTATTACCGTCCCCTAAACTTACGCGCGAATAAAATTTTCCATCATCAAACTTTGCATTTTCAATAAGGTTCTGCATGGGATATGCTTCGGTTTTTCTATTTACAGCTATACTATTGTTGGATGTCAATTTTGATGTATCAGGCTGTTTATTGGTAACCGCATTGGTGTTAATTGGGTCTTTTAATACATCTGTTTCTACAGCTAAATCCCTGTGTGCAATAAATTCATTATTACCGGGTGCTTCAATTGCCAACAAATGCTTATCGGTATGTGTACGGTTATTTGAAATAACAGGTTTTATTGGCTCTACATTTTTCACCGGATAAATAGTAAATGCCATTAACGATAACAGGGTAATGCCTGCTATAAATATTCCGTTTTCTTTAATACTGAGGGTTTTATTTTCCTGGTAAACAATACGCATTACCCTATTTAGCAACGTGCTTTTTTGGCCTGAAAATGCCATTGCATGGGCGGGCAGAAAAAGCGAATGCTCTTTAAAGCTGATCAATGCCTCCACAAATTCCTTCTTATTATTGGTCAACGCAATAGCTATATCATCGCAGCAACTTTCTCTTTCTTCCTTTAAAATTGATGACACCCATAATAAGCCGGGGTTAAAGAAAAATACAGCCTCGGCAATACTTTGTAAAAAGTTAACAGCATAGTCGCTACGCTTGATGTGAGCCAACTCGTGCAACAAAACAGCTTCAACCTGCTCTGTTGAAATACCGGAAAGCAAGCCTACAGGCATTAATATAACCGGTTTAAAATAACCTATCACCACAGGCACTTTTAAATATCCAGACTCAAGAAGTAACACGGCCTTTTTTAGTTGTAGTTTTTCGCAAAGCGAAGTGATCTTTTCTTGCCAATATATGGTCGGCTCAAACACACGATGATATCTGGCCCGGTGCATATAAGCCATATTGCCTGCTATTGACACCGACTTTATAATAAAAAACAGCAACCAAAGTATCAGAATTAAAAAGGAATTCTGCGAGATGAAATTATTAATCGAATTTAATAAGGTATTAGTATTATGAGGCGCTATTATATTTATTTGTGAATAGGCTGCATGAGGGAGTACTGATAGATATGTAATAGTTGGTTTCCCTGTTACTTCAGAACTTGAACTTCCATTAAATTCATAAATAAATGTGCTGATAGTGGTTAATAGGAATATAGCGAACAAGCATAGTATCAAGTTATACCTAATAGCAGCACTCGCTTTTTTAGTAGCCATTAGTATAATACCGGCTAAAATAGCAACTATTGCACCTTGCCATAATGAATGCACAAGCGTCCAGCTAAATGACTCTATTAGTGTATCTGATAATTCTCTTGATATGCTCATAACTTTAGCGGTTAATATTATTATCCTTTTCCATTTTTTGAAGCAATGCTTTCATCTTCTTCAATTCTTCATCAGATGTTTTACCGTTGTCAAGCAGGGCAACCATCAAGTTGCTCGCCGATCCGTTGAACATGGAATCCATAAAACGGCCCAATAAATTTCCTTTTACTTTACCCTCTTTTAGCAAAGGACTATAAACATGTTTCATTTGAGATTCATCCCGGTCTAACATGCCCTTTTCTTTCATCACCTGCATAAGTTTTAAAGTAGAGGTATAAATAACCGCTTCTTTTTGCTCATTTAATTTGTCATGAACAAAGCGTACGGTCGACGGGCCATTCTCCCACAAAATCTGCAGCACGTCCATTTCTGTTTTGGTAGGTATAAGATCTTTATTTTCCATTATATTAAGTATCACAAACTAAAGGTATGCATTTAAAACGTACGTTTGCAAATATTACTTTGTAACAATTTTAAAATACTTTAATATTATATCCGCCGCTATGTGCAGTAAATACAGCCATTTCATTTATCTTTAATAAAACAAACCACTACGCATGCTTACCCTAGATAATTACCTGGATAACCATTATATAGGCCGCAGCAATTGGCTGCGCGCGGCAGTTTTAGGAGCCAATGATGGCATTATTTCGGTATCGAGCCTGGCTATTGGCGTGGCAGCCGCCAGCAGCACGCGCGAGCCTATATTACTGGCTACCGTTGCCGGCATGGTGGCGGGGGCATTATCAATGGCGGCAGGCGAATATGTATCGGTAAGCTCGCAAACCGACACCGAAAAAGCCGACATAGCCCGTGAGGAAATTGAACTGCGCGAAATGCCCGAAGAGGAACTGCAAATGCTGGCCCAGATATATGAAAAACGCGGACTGAAAAAGGAAACTGCCATGCAAGTCGCCCTTGAACTAACCGAGGTGGACGCTCTGGGTGCCCATATGCGTGATGAACTGGGCATTAACGAGATAAGCCAGGCAAATCCTATACAGGCGGCTTTGGCTTCGGGCGCGTCATTTACGGCGGGCAGTTTGTTGCCATTGTTGGTAGTATTGTTTGCCCCGGTATTGCACATGGAGTATTACCTGTACGGCTTTACCATTGTGTTTTTGGCCATACTGGGTGCCACGGCCGCCAAAACCGGCGGATCGGCCATTACGAAAGCTACTATACGCATTACCATTTGGGGCACGCTGGCCATGGGCCTGTCCGCATTGGTAGGGTATATTTGCGGGGTAAGGGTTTAAACCTGCGTTGCCGACTGGTTCGACAGGTATTGCTTGAGATTCATTATCTAACGACGAGTTTGCTTCGTACGCTCTTAGGCCCGGCATTTCCCGCTCGCAATGACATGGCGGAGATGGTTGCGCTGTCATCCTGAGCTTGCCGAAGGATGTGCATTAGGCCTGCCCGCCTATGCTTCGACGGGCTCAGCATGACAACGCTGTAATTATTTAATCAAAATTATAGGTCAGCACACCATGCTGGTTAGCTTCATTTTTTTTGATCTTGCTAAATTTGGCTTCTAAAACCGCTTGTTCGTATTTGGCAATTAAATCGCGGTTGGTAATGGTGGTGGCGCGTGGGTCGGCTTTGGCAGCTATAACGTTACCTTTCCAGTCGATAGTAAACCCGATAGATATTTTGCCTGAGGCAGGGCGCAGTTTGCCTATCATGGGCTGCATTAATATGTTTCGTCCTTCGGGGATGTCAGATACATAAGCTATATCGCGGCGTTTTTGTGCCGAAGCGGTAAATAGGCTGCCCAGCAGCAACATTACCAATAGTGCTTTGGTTAAATTTTTCATTGTATTAATTGTTGTGTGATAATGGGGGTAACAGATGAGTGGGTGGTTTTGTTTGGGGTGTGATTCGGGGTTGCTTCGCAGACTTATGTAATCATGAAACAAGCATCGTCCGCTCATTCGCCGCGGAGGCTGTTACTTTACCTTAGATGCAAAGTAACCAAGACTAAGCGTAGCGACCTCATGAACGCCTATAAAAAACAAACAACCTGTGAATACATCAAGCCGGAAAAATCCTTCCGCCCACGAGGCAAAACACCCTGGCCCGCGTTTTCCGGCAGGCCTTTACCCGCTTTTGTTCTCATTTTTATTATGTAAATGCCCTTATTAAGCAGTGCCGTCAGCCGAACAGCTTCGGGCGAAATCAAGGAAAACAATGGTGGCACTGTGCGGTTGCAGGGCATAGCAATTGTTGCAGAAGTATCGGCAACGAGCGAGCGAAAGCAGGGCAACTATTTGCAGCCCAGGTTTTCTTTGATTGCAGGGCATAAGGCCATGGGCGCAAAGAAGCATTTTGGCTGACTTGATTTTTTGGTACTTTTTTATCAAGGAAAAAGGACTAGGCCCTCCCGCGGCCATGAGCGGGACGATGCTTGTCATTTTGCAATATCTATCTCAGGAGATTGCCACGCTACGCTCGCAATGACGGTTTGGTGGGTATTATTAAATTGCTACTGCTGCTTTTACCAAATACGGCAGCATTTCTTTTTGGAAGGATACAAAGTTTTTGCGCACGTCGGAGTCAGATACCGAGGTAAATGCAAAGCTGAATACTATACTCTTACTGCATTTGATGAGGAAGCGCATACGTTGCTGGTATGATTCATTCTTGCGTATACCGGTTAGGCGGTTAAAGGATAACACCAGCATTTCTTCCAACTCATTACTCAGTCGCTTTAAAAACTCCTGCGAGTTGGTGCTCTCGCGGATGAAATCCCAGCCGATAAATTCATTACAAACGGTGTACGACAGGCGGCATGTTTTCATGATGAGCATACTCAGGTGCTCCTCCTCGTCCGTTTCGGGGATATTGCTGTGTATCAGGTCGTCAACGCTCACGCGGATGTAGTCCATCAGCAAGCTTTGCAAAACGGCCTCTTTACTGTCAAAATACTTGTAAATAGTGGCTTTGGCAATTTTGGCGCGTTTAGCAATTTCGTTAACACTGGTTTTATGGTAACCAAACTTGCGAAACAGGTCCTGCGCAGCGCGCTTTATGCTTTCTTTTATTTTATCGGGTTCCATTGTATCAGTTAGATACAAATATCTGAAAAGTATCGGTATTTACAGCATAAGCCTTAAGTGACCTTGTAGCAGGCGCTTTTACCGGTGTCCCATCCGATAACGAGAACTTGGAACCGCTGCACGGATCGGTAGCCGTAAGTGTGGGATTATCTAAAGTGACTGCGCACCTGTTTTGGGGCTGGTAACTGCTGCATGCGTCATACGCTACATAGCCGTAGGCACTATGGTATATAATTAATCCGGCCACACCATATCCCTTTACGTATACCGCGCCGCCTATACTTTTCAGGGGGGCCATACTTGGGTCGCCCAGTGGTGCCTGGAAGTAAACGCCTACGTTGGGCACTACATCGCCGGTTTTAGCACAACCCATACAACTCCATATCAGCACTGCTAAATATCCCAGACGCTTCATAGCTATATAATTTCTGTTTTAAACTGCTTTAAAAAGCGTTCGTCGTTTTCAGAGAACAGGCGAAGGTCGCGGATAACGTATTTCAAATTAGCAATACGCTCCATACCCATGCCAAAGGCAAAACCGGTATATTTTTTACTGTCTATACCACAATTTTCTAAAACGTTAGGATCAACCATGCCACAGCCCAAAATCTCTACCCAACCACTGTATTTGCACATATTACAGCCTGCACCCTTGCATATGCTGCAAGATACATCCATTTCGGCAGATGGCTCGGTAAACGGAAAATACGACGGGCGGAAACGCACCTGTGTGCCTTCGCCATAAAGCTCCTGCACAAAGTGATACAGGGTTTGTTTCAGATCAGCAAAGGATACGTTTTCATCTACATATAAACCCTCTACCTGGTGAAAAAAGCAATGTGCACGGGCAGATATAGCCTCGTTACGGTAAACCCTGCCGGGCATAATAGCACGGAACGGCGGTTTGCCCTGCTCCATCATACGCACCTGTACCGATGAGGTATGGGTACGTAAAGCGATATCATCCTTACCCGCATTTTTTTTGATGAAGAAAGTATCCTGCATATCGCGGGCGGGATGCTCCTCGGGAAAGTTAAGGGCAGAAAAATTATGCCAGTCATCTTCGATCTCCGGGCCCTCGGCTACGGTAAAGCCCAGGCGTTTAAAAATATCTATGATCTCATTACGCACCAATGATAGCGGATGGCGCGAGCCAACCTGGAAACCATCACCGGGAAGAGTTAGGTCGATTTCGGATTTAGAGCTTTCAACATTGGATGTGAAGCCCTCTTTTAGGTCGTTGTATTTCGCTTCGGCCATTTGCTTAAACTGGTTAAGCACCTTGCCAAACACTCTTTTTTCTTCGGGACCAACGGTTTTAAATTCTTCAAAAAGGTCCTTAATTAACCCTTTGGTACCTAAATATTTTATGCGGAACGCTTCCAGTTCATCCGCATTAGCGGGGGTGAAAGCGGTTATCTCGGCCGTGTACTGATCTATTTTATCTTGCATTATGATGCAAATTTAATATAAATTGTCATTGCGAGCGATAGCGCGGCAATCGCAAGGAGAAAAGTTTGCGATTGCTTCGTTCCTCGCAATGACAAGAAGTTATTTAATTACCCCCAACGCTTTACCTACTTTGGTAAACGCGGCAATAGCTTTATCCAGGTGTTCCACCTCGTGCGCTGCCGACATTTGTACCCTTATCCGCGCCTTCCCCTTAGCCACCACCGGGAAATAAAACCCGATAACATAAATACCTTCGTCCAGCATTTTGGCGGCAAACTCCTGCGCTAAAGTGGCTTCATAAAGCATTACGGGAACTATAGGATGTATACCCGGTTTGATATCAAACCCGGCTTCGGTCATTTTTTGGCGGAAGTATTGGGTATTGCTTTCCAATTTATCGCGCAGCGAAGTAGTTTCCTGCAGCATATCCAGCACTGTTATAGATGCGCCCGTTATAGCAGGTGCCAGAGTATTAGAGAACAAATACGGCCTTGAGCGCTGGCGCAATAATTCGATAATTTCTTTTCTTCCTGATGTAAACCCACCCGAAGCACCGCCTAAAGCTTTACCCAGCGTACCGGTAATGATATCTATTTTATCTACTACGTTATGGTGCTCATGCGATCCCCGGCCTGTTTTGCCCATAAAGCCCGTGCAATGGCTCTCGTCTATCATTACCAAAGCATTATACTTTTCGGCCAGTTGGGTTATTTTATCCAGCTGCGCAATGGTACCATCCATGGAGAAGGCGCCATCCGTTACAATAATGCGATGACGGCAGTCCTTAGCTTGTTGTAGTTGTGCCTCAAGGTCGGCCATATCATCGTGCTTGTAGCGCAGGCGCTGTGCCTTTGATAAGCGTACACCATCAATAATGGAGGCGTGGTTCAATTCATCAGATATAATAGCATCCTGATCATTAAACAGCGGCTCAAACACCCCTCCATTGGCATCGAAAGCCGCGGCATATAAAATGGTGTCTTCGGTGCCTAAAAATTCGGATAGCTTACGCTCCAGATCTTTATGAATATCCTGCGTGCCGCAAATAAACCGTACCGATGATAGCCCATAGCCACGCCAATCCATTGCCTTCTTCGCCGCCTCAATTACTTTGGGATGCGATGACAGGCCCAGGTAATTATTGGCACAAAAGTTTATCACTTCGCGGCCGCCCTGCACGGTAATATCGGCTCCTTGCGGCGAGGCTATGATGCGCTCGGTTTTGTATAAACCGGCTTCTTTAATTTCAGCAAGCTCCTGCTGTAAAACAGGTTTTAGTGTATTATACATATTTTGCTTTTTAAGCTATAAATTTACGTATTAACGTGCATTAGGTCGGTAATATTTACTTTTAAATGCCAAATCAAAACATTTAGCCTAAAAAAGCATTTTATGTGGAGAATGAAGAGACGTTTACTCCCCTTTTTTATTTTATTATCCGTACTATGCTTTAATGCCAATGCGCAGCAATTTGTTTTATCGGGACGGATAACTGATAAAAATAACAAGCCCATTGGGTTTGTATCGGTATATATACGTAACTCCACCTATGGCACTACCAGTAACGATAATGGCATTTATCAATTTAAACTTGAACCCGGCAACTACGATATAGTTTACCGCTTTGTAGGATACAAGGAGCGCATTGAAAAAATAACCATTACAGACCGTGATGAACGCCACGACCTGCAAATGGAAGCCGAGGTTTATCAGCTGCGCCCGGTAACTATCAACAATAAAAAAATACGCGATACGGCTGCCATTAATATTATGCGCAAGGTTATTGCCAGGCGTCAATATTACTTAGATGAGGTTAAAAA
Organism: uncultured Mucilaginibacter sp.; assembly: GCA_964611565.1. Taxonomy (GTDB): domain Bacteria; phylum Bacteroidota; class Bacteroidia; order Sphingobacteriales; family Sphingobacteriaceae; genus Mucilaginibacter. The sequence continues at coordinate 33,567 of CAZTAU010000019.1, forward strand.
TTATTCAGCCACCGTATATATAAAGGGTGTGCAGCGGCTAACCGATGCGCCAAAATCACTATTAAAAGATGGGGTAAACCGGGTGTTGGACCTGGATAGTAATGGCCGGGGTATCATATCACAATCAGAATCGGTCTCTAAATTTAGCTTTCAGCAGCCTAATAAAGTAAAAGAGGTTACCGAGGCTTCAAAAATAGAAGGTATTACACCAACCTTTAGTTATAATAAAGCGTCTGACCTGCAGGCTAATTTTTACAACAACATTTTTTATGTAGAGGGATTAAGCACCCGCGGCTTTACATCCCCCATATCCAGCAAAGCGCTTTCAGTGTATAATTACTATTTGATAGGATCGGCACAGGAAAACGGACGGACCGTACATAAAATTCAAATCAACCCCAAACGCTACCATGACCAGGCATTTAGAGGCTTTATTTATATTATTGATGGCGACTGGCGATTGTACAGTGTAGACCTTACCTTAAACAGTGATGCAAATGCCCTTAACCTGGTGGATACCATGCGCATAAGCCAGCAATATGTGCGTGTTAAGGATGATTTATGGATGCCCGGAACTATCCAATACGACTACAAAGGCAGTGTATTGGGTTTTAAATTTGAAGGTTATTACCTGGGTATATACAATAACTACAAATTTGATAACAATACACCACCGGGGTATTTTAATGGAGAGATATTAAGAATTGATACAGCGGCAAACATTAAAACGGCCGGGTATTGGGCGGGTATACGCCCAGTTCCTTTAACGCTACAGGAGGCGCTTGATTCAAGCAAAAAGGATAGCCTGGCTACCGTACAAAAAACGGATGCCTATATTGATTCGTTGCATAAGGCCAATAACAGCTTCTCGCCACTGTCTTACCTGATCAATGGCTACAGGGCTACCAGCAGAAATAACAAGGATTCGTTATTTGTATTCCCTTTTATACAAACCCTTTATTATAACACGGTTGAAGGTGCCGGTATCAATTTAAAAGCACGCTATTCTAAACTATTTGATGATTATAGAACATATAGCATCACACCTAATATAAGGTATAGCTTAGGCAATAAACTTTTTAGCGCCAATGTACGGTCATCTTATACTTATGATCCTAAACATTTGGGGGTTTTCTACCTGGATTTTGGTAGTGATATATTGGATTTGAACAATGTAATGAGGCGCTCATTATTTATAAATACGGCCAGTGCATTACTAAGCGAAACTAATTATACCAAACTTTACCGGTCGCAATTTGGTAGTATAGGTTACCAGCGCGAACTGGCTAACGGAATTTTATGGAAAGCCGATCTATCCTACGCCAACCGAACACAATTGTACAATACTTCCTACTATAGCTTTTTTAATCATGAGGACCGGGAGTATACATCCAACAACCCATTAGCGCCATTGGCTCCTGCGGATGACAGGTCAGAATTATTCCCTACAAACCAGGCATTAACTTTTAACACATCGGTTAAATTCACCTTTGGCCAGCAATACATCACCCGCCCAACCGGTAAAATATTTTTACCATCAAGATACCCTACGCTAACCATTAACTATCGTAAAGGCATTCATGGCGCGTTTGGCTCTGATGTGAATTATGATTTTGCTTCTGCGGATGTTTCGCAGCAGAATATACGTGTCGGGTTATCAGGTTATTCATCTTTCAAATTAACCGGCGGTGGATTTTTAAATACCAAAAGTTTATACTTTATGGATTTTAACCACTTCTTAGGTAACCAGGGTACTACGTTTGATCCAACCTATATAGGCAGCTTTCACTTTTTGCCGTTTTATACATACAGCACCAGTTCCGCATTTTTAGAGGCACATTACCAGCATAATTTTTCAGGATCGATATTAAGGCGTATACCCTGGGTACGTAAATTAAAAATTGAAGAGATTGTTGGTGCCAATTATTTGACTACAAGGGGTAATAACAACTATTCCGAGGTTTATGTAGGTATACAACGACTGGTATTCCGTATAGATTATGGCATTTCCTTTATGGGCGATAAAAGATACCTGCAAGGGTTTAGGATCTATTATGGTATCCGATAGTTGTTAAAGATTGAAGATCAAAAATTAGTTATGAGCCAAATGTTACTAATCTTTAATCTTTCCTAACTAATCTTTATCTTTGCCCGTCATTTAACACCGTTTGCAGCGGTATCAATGTAGTTATGAAATACAATACCTTACTTTACTATTGTTACTCAACAATAGCCGATGCGGAGCAATTTGCTGCCGATCATTTAAAATTTTGCAAAGAGTTGAACCTTACCGGGCGCATTATTGTGGCTACCGAAGGGCTTAACGGCACCGTATCCGGCACAGCCGAAGCGTGTAAAACCTACATGGATACCGTACATGCCGACCCGCGTTTTGCTAATATCGATTTTAAAATTGACGAGGTAGATACGCCATCATTTGTAAAAATGCACGTGCGCTATAAAGACGAGATAGTACACTCGGGCCTGCGCGACCCTAATGTAATCAACCCACAACAAAAAACCGGCAAGCACCTGGAGCCCAAAGAATTTTTGGCCATGAAGGATGAAGAGGATGTGGTGATACTGGATGTACGCTCCAACTACGAGCATAACCTGGGCAAGTTTAAAAATGCTATTACGCTGGATATTGAAAACTTCCGCGATTTTCCGGATATGATAAATGAGTTGGCGCAATACAAGGATAAAAAAGTAATTACTTATTGTACCGGCGGCATTAAATGCGAAAAAGCATCGGCTCTTTTACTGCACGAAGGATTTAAAGATGTTTACCAGTTACATGGCGGTATTATTAAATACGGCAAAGAGGCGGGTGGCGAGGATTTTGAGGGTAAATGCTATGTGTTTGATAACCGTTTAGCTGTAGATGTAAATAGTGTTAACCCGGTTACCATATCTACCTGCTACAACTGCGGTAAAACCACCGATAAAATGATCAACTGCGCTAACCCCGAGTGCAACGAGCATTTTACCCAATGCGACGAATGCGGTACCGCTATGGATGGCTGCTGCAGCGATGCCTGTAAAGCGCATCCGCGTAAGCGTGTTTATGATGGCACCGGCTACTACGTAAAAGTACCGCAGCCGGTAAATGTGAAAAAAGCATCTAAAATATCTTTGGCGTAATTCCTCACCACGCGTCATTGCGAGCGACAGCGTGGCAATCTCTGCACTTGCAAATCAAATCTTATTGTGATGTCCTACATAGAGATTGCCACGCTCGTACCTCGCTCGCAATGACGGTCTAAATATATAACCTTACTCTTCCTCTGATTTTGGTGGAGCCGATGGCTTAAACGTTGGTTTAAAGCCCAGTTTTGGCGCAGCGGGTGCTGGTGCTTCTTCTTCCTTCCTTTCTTCGGCAGCGGGCGCAGCTTCAGCAGGCTTAGTAACTCCCGCTTTAAAACGTGGCGTGAAACCAATTTTAGGTTTATCCTCAGCAGGTGGCGTAACATCTTCCTTTTTTTCTTCCGCAACAGGTGCGGTTGCAGCAGGTTTTGTAACTCCGGCTTTAAACCGTGGGGTAAAGCCAGATTTTGGTGCGGTTGGTATAGGTGTTTCTTCGGCTGCCTTTTCCTCGGGCGCAAGAGTATCAGCAGGCTTAGCCATACTGGCTTTAAAGCGTGGGGTAAACCCGGGCTTTGGTGCAGCAGGTATATCGTCTTTCTTTTCTTCTGACGGAGCTTCTTCCGCAGGTTTAGTTGCGCCGGCCCTAAATTTAGGAACAAAGCCCAACTTTGGCGCGGTAGCAGGTTCTGCAGCTTCGTTTAAAGTATCCGTTACCGTTTGCTCAGCCAGTTGATTTTCAATTTTAGGCTTCTCGGTTTTTATCTCCGCGGCCAGATGGTATATCTTGCGCAGGTTATTGAACCAGTACTTTTTGGTATGGTCAAAACTCTTTTCGCCCATTTGGTTAAAGTGCGTTTTAAATTCAAAAAATAAAGCCGGGTTGCCTTTTTCCAAAGCATCCAGGTCAATTCTTTTCTTCTTAAAAAACTCTTCGAATGTCATTAAATAGAGATGTCGATATCCAGTTTATTCCAATGTATAATGCTGCCTTTTTGCTCCCAGTCCTCACGCTCCTCATCGGTAGCGTTTAGTAGTTTAGGGTACCAATCTAACGGAAAAGCCTGTTGCTTCCCATCTTCCTTCTCTACAAAAAGCAAACCATTGTTAAAGGTTACTTTTACTTGCTTTTCCGCTTTGCGTGATGTGAATTGTGGCATAATGTTTCATTTTGTGGGGCTGTCACCCTGAGCCTGTCGAAGGGTGAGCGTAAAGGCCGCCCGCATATTCTTCGACGGGCTCAGAATGACAGCGCTTTTATAACGTAAACTTATTCCGCCATATTATGGTAAACCGCCTGCACATCATCATCCTCTTCTAAGCGATCTATCAGTTTTAAAACATCAACCGCCTGCTCTTCGCTTACCTCATGGAATGATTGCGCTACACGCTCCAACTTGGCCGACTTTGGTTCGATGCCCAAAGCTTCTAATGCTTTTTGCATATTACCAAAATCTTCATACCCGGCACGTATCACCGCTATATCGTTTCCTTCTTCGTCGGCTTCAACAAATATTTCTTCCAGTCCGGCATCTATCAATTCCAATTCCAGTTCTTCCAGGTCGCGGTCGCCGGGGTCAAATGTAAACACCGACTTACGGCTGAAAATAAAATCCAATGATCCGGTTTTACCTAACGAGCCATTATATTTGGTAAAATAGCTGCGAACGTTGGCTACCGTACGGTTGGTATTATCTGTAGCAGTCTCAACTAATACAGCCACACCATGCGCGGCATAACCTTCGTACACCAGTTCTTCATAATCTTTCTCATCACGGTTGGTAGCGCGTTTTATAGCCGCTTCTACCCTATCCTTAGGCATATTTACTGCCTTTGAGTTTTGTATAGCTGTGCGCAGGCGTGAGTTGGTGGTGGGGTCGCCACCACCGGCTTTTACCGCCATTACTATCTCCTTACCCAAACGGGTAAACTGTACGGCCATTTTGGCCCAACGTTTAAATTTTCTCTCTTTACGGAATTCGAATGCTCTTCCCATTGTTTTTTTGGTCAATAGTCCATGGTTAATGGTCCATGGTTCAGGGGGTAAATATACTGTGTTTCTTTTAAATGCTTTTCAGGTTTTTTAACATATCAGCCACCATTGTGGGCAAGTCATATTGCGGTCGCCAACCCCAGTCCTTTTTGGCATAAGTATCATTAATAGATTTGGGCCAGCTGTCGGCTATAGCCTGGCGCGGGTCGTTATCGGCATAGCTTATTTCAAAATCGGGCAGATGCTTTTTAATTTCATCGGCTAACTGCGCGGGGGTAAAGCTGATACCCGCCAGGTTATAGGACGACCGTATCTTCACCTTATCCGCAGGGACATCCATTAATTGAATAGTGGCATTTATAGCATCGTCCATATACATCATGGGCAGGGCGGTATCGGCAGTAAGGAAACTTTCATATTTGCCCTTTTCCAAGGCTTCATGAAATATGTTGACAGCGTAATCTGTTGTGCCCCCACCCGGTGCCGACCGCCAGCCTATTAAGCCGGGGTAACGCAAACTGCGCACATCAACGCCGTACTTGGTAAAATAATATTCGCACCAACGCTCACCTGCCAGTTTGCTAAAACCATAAACCGTGTTGGGGTCCATTACACAATATTGCGGAGTGTTTTCGCGTGGCGAATTTGGCCCGAAAGCCGCTATAGAACTCGGCCAAAAAACTTTAACCGGCTTATAAGCTACCGCATAATCCAACACATGTATCAAGCCGCTCATGTTCAAATCCCAAGCCTTTTTGGGGAACTGTTCGCCGGTGGCGGATAGCATGGCGGCTAATAGGTAAACCTGCGTAGGATGATACTTTTCAAAAATATAATGCAGCTCGGTATCCTGCATTACATTCACATGTTCAAACGGGCCATCGGTATGTGGCTGGGTAGGGTTATGTATATCCGCAGCAATAACATTCTTAGCGCCATGAATGGCCCGCAAAGCCCGGGTTAACTCCGTACCTATTTGCCCATTGGCACCAATGACTAATATTCTTTCGCTCATGCTGTAACTGTAACAATAAAGGTAAGGTTTTGATTGCAAGGAATACTTAACTACTTTTAACTATCCAACAAACCAATTATATGAAAATGAGCGCAATAAATGCCGGCAAAGTGTTCTTAATACTATGGGTGGCCCCTTTTGTGGTTTCGGCACAAACACCTGCGACTAAACCAACCGAGGCAGTACCCGACTGGGCACGTCCGGGAACCGCCACACATAAACAAGTTGCGCCACCGTCCGACTATCACCGCCCGGCACGTACCGAATATAAACCGATAGGCATATTTACCGCGCAGTCGGACATCGGCTCACCCATCATTGAAGGCAGCGCTACTTATGACCCTGCTAAAAAAGCTTATACTATATACTCTGCCGGGTATAATATCTGGTATATGCGGGATGAGTTTCGCTTTTTATGGAAAAAAGCATCGGGCGATGTTTCTTTAGCTGCCGATATTACTTATGCCGATAAAGATGGCTACGAGGACCGCAAAGCGGTTTTGGTTATCCGCCAAAGTTTGGATGATGACTCCAAAGAAGCGGTAGCAGCCTTGCACGGCATAGGTATGTTCCACTTAGCCTGGCGGCCCGAAAAAGGTGCAAAAGTAGTGGATATGGAATACCGGGTTGGCAGTCGCGGGTATTTACCGGGCGGCAAAAACAGCGATGACCTGGTTACCGCGCATCCCAAACGTATTGGCATTGAAAAACGCGGCGATAGCTATGCGCTTTTCATTAGCATGAATGGCGAACCCATGCACCAGTTTGGCGAACCTATCAAGCTAAAAATTAACGGGCCGTTTTATGTAGGCATAGGCTTCTGTTCGCACGTGCCTGATAAAGCGGATAAGGCTATATTATCCAATGTGGTATTTGTAAATGTTGCGGGGAAGGTGAGGTAATACTATCTATTTCATTTGTATAAATAAAATACTATTTATACATTTAACTAAATAAATAGTTTTTCTAACTTTGCTTCTAATCCTACCATGCAATGAAAATTACCTTTTACATATTGTTAATAATTTCTTTTATCAATGTCATTGGTTGTAAGCAAAAACCAGACTATCATCCCATTAAAAACATTGGCGATAATGTTCCAACATTGCGTGTAAAAAAATGGTTAAAAGGTACACCTGTTGAAGAATTTGAAAAAGGAAAGGTGTATGTGGTTGAGTTTTGGGCAACATGGTGTGCGCCTTGCAAAGCGTCAATGCCGCATTTGTCGGCCTTGGCAAAGCAATATAAAGGACAAGTCACTTTTATTGCCATGGATGTTTTTGAAGAAACAGGCACTACGAGAACTCAAGTACAAAGTGTTGTTGATGCTATGGGTGATAAGATGAATTTCCCGGTGGCGGCAGAAGACAGCAATTTTATGGCCCGCGACTGGCTTAAATCTGCAGGAGAGTTTAGTATTCCAAATACCTATATAATAGATCAAAATGGAAAAGTGGCGTGGATAGGGCACCCCAAAGATTTGGAAAAAGTTTTACCGAAGGTAATGAATAACACCTGGGATATAAATGCGGCGCTGTCTGAAAGGAACCTGGAAGTTAAGTTAACTAAATTAGACGATGTATTAAGTGAACAGGCAAATAAGTATGTGGGTTATTGGAATAATAATACGCAAAGTAATGATTTTGGCAGGCCTGATTCTACGCTTTTCGCGATTGATTCCATGGTAAAAATAGAGCCCAGGCTAAAGTTTCGACCTAATACAGTGTATTTAACTTTATATTCTCAACTAAAAACTAATCGTTTGAACGACGCCTATCAATATGCTAAGCAAGCGATGGCAGCAGTTGTTACAGATAAAGAAGAAGAGCTTTATTCCAGCTTGATTGCTGCTATCACAGATATAGAGAAAAACTATCATCAAATAAAGATCACACCCGGAATTTACCAAATTGCAGCTGAGTGTCAACAAAAGCTGCTTGACATTCAGCCTTATCCCGAACTCATCGATATCCCAGCTAAATATAAAAAAATAGCGATGTGGCACAGGCTATCTGGCAACAAGTTAAAGGCAAATGAAGCTAAGCAAAAGGCAGAGCAGTTTAAGAATAAAGCAGCTGTTTTGTAGCAATGTACTATGCGGTTATCTGCATGAACAGTGCTGATTATTTATGGTCGTAGCTTAAAACCTCGCTAAGTTTCCAGGTGCCTTGCTCAAGCACCCAAACCGATGTAAACTTGGCTATACCGGTCAATTGGTCTTCCTTCCCCTTTTCTCTGATATAAAAACGATGAACGCCCTGCTGTATGGCTCCATAAAGCGTTTCATTATTATAAAGAGGAAAAACTTCCAGGCTATTTTCGACTACCTTTCGTATGGGTTTGTGTTCCATATCAGAGCAGAGATTGTTCTTGGTATTTTCAAAAAATTGTTGCCTGTTTTGAAAGCCGCCTTTGTCATGATAAAACCTAAGGTCGTCAGCTATGGCTTTTTCCAGAAATGGAATATCGCATTGATTAAATCCCCTTTCAAAAAAAACACTATCCACTTTTTTTAATTCAATAAACAGGGGTGAATTTTTGGCTACCTGTGCCTGGGCACCAGTGTGGGCGGATAATATAAGTGCCGCCATTAATATTAAATTGCGCATTGTCATAAGATTTTTTTTATGACAAAAATGCGTCGTTATCCCCCTGTTCTGCTAATAATCAGGTCGCCAATAACCCGCCAGCTTCCCGCCAATTTAATGACAGTGCTTATAAAAGGCTGAAATTGGCTCTTATACCCAGGCTTTTGTACTTATCAATTTTAGATGCGTTAAAGAGGATAAGGAAGATGTTTGATAGCGCCAGTAATATCATTATTATTAAAACGAATTTACTACCCAGTGAAAACCATTTCCCTACTATCGCGCTGGTCATAAAAATGATGGCTGCAAATATTGTCCACAGTATTTGTACCGTAACTATTTGTTTTGCCAGCGGATTAAATTGCTTTTTGAATAGCATTAATAAAAGTGGCGATAGGATGTTTATCGGCGGAAAACAAGCAAAAGGTAATGAAGAAAGGTTTATCGCTTTTATCAAGGCGATATTGATACTCTCTGGTGTTTCCTGCTTTTCTGATAGTTCAGTTTCTGTAACCCCAAGACACTTTGCGAGTGTTTTAAGTGTGTAACCCTTTGGAGGTTGCCCAGCCTCGATACGTTGAATGGTCCTTACAGATATTCCTGTCCGCTCTGAAAGCTCTTCTTGCGTAAGATTTAATTTATCTCTGTACAGTTGAAGTTTGGCCATACATCAAATATAGATAAATACGGACTAACCTATAAAGGCTAAAATCATGGTTAACACATTTTAGGCTCTAAAAATAATAATTATTTGATAATCAGTAAATTAACCCAATATTAACCCCAAAATGTGTTAAGTTGTGTTAACCATGATATTTTAAAACATGAACTTAAAATAACAATACTAATCCCACCCAAACAAAAAAATTGCGATATTTGGGGTTCAAATAATTAATTAATTTATAAACAATTAACAAAATGAAAATCGCAGTTGTAGGTGCTACGGGCTTAGTGGGCACCAAAATGTTGCAGGTTCTTGAAGAACGCAACTTCCCGGTAACAGAATTATTATTGGTTGCATCAGAGAAAAGTGTAGGTAAAGAGATCACTTTTAAGGGCAAGCAGTATAAGGTAATTTCTGTTGAGGATGCGATTAAACAGAAACCGGATATTGCTTTGTTCTCTGCAGGTGGCAGTACGTCAACCGCGCAGGCACCTTTGTTTGCAGCAGCAGGTACTACGGTAATTGACAACTCATCAGCATGGCGCATGGACCCAACCAAAAAACTGGTTGTACCCGAGGTTAACGCCGATGTATTGACTCCTGAGGATAAAATTATTGCCAATCCAAATTGCTCAACCATACAAATGGTAGTGGCTTTAAAACCATTGCATGATAAATATAAAATTAAAAGGGTGGTAGTTTCTACTTACCAGTCAGTAACCGGCACCGGTGTTAAAGCTGTTGAACAGTTATTTAACGAGCGTAAAGGTATTGACGGTCCTATGGCATATCCATACAAAATTGACCTGAACGTTTTACCTCAAATTGATGTATTTACCGAGAACGGCTACACCAAAGAAGAAATGAAAATGGTTAAAGAAACCAACAAGATCATGGGCGACGACAGCATACGTGTTACCGCTACTACGGTGCGTATCCCGGTTATGGGCGGCCACTCTGAGTCGGTTAATATTGAGTTTGCCAATGATTTTGATGTAGAAGAAGTAAAAGCGTTATTGGCAAAATCGCCGGGCGTTGTGGTTACCGATGATATAGCTAACTTAAAATACCCAATGCCGTTAGACGCGCATGATAAAGATGAAGTATTTGTGGGCCGTATCCGCAGGGATGAGAGCCAGCCAAACACTTTAAACTGCTGGATAGTGAGCGACAACTTACGTAAAGGCGCGGCTACCAACGCTGTACAAATTGCGGAGTATCTAGTGGCAAAAAATTTAGTGGGACAGGCTGTAGAAGCGTAATCTCCTAAGCTTATAGAATTTAAAAAGGATGATCGTTGATCATCCTTTTTTTTGTTTACACTATCTCGTTAAATATAACTCTAAAGGTGGTGCCCAATCCCGGTGTACTATCCACCTCTACTTTTCCGCCCTGCGATTCAATTTGTATTTTGATGAGGAACAAGCCTACCCCATTGGCGTCCTGATGCTGATGAAAGGTTTTATATAAGCCGAATATTTTGGCACCATGCTGCTCCAGGTCAATACCCATACCATTGTCCTTACACTCTAAAACCACATGGTGCTTTTTATTGATATAGGTTTTTATAATAATGTGCGGGTCAACATCAGGCTTCCGGTACTTAATGGCATTGCTTAGCAAATTCAAAATAATACTATCCAGGTAAGCCCTCGGAAAATCAATATTCTCTACCGCGAAATCAAAGTCTATTTTAGCACTGTTGGCTTTAACATCCGATTCGATTACTTCCAGCACGTTTTGGGTTACCTCATTGAAATTCAGGCGCTCTGCCATTGGCACATTCTCGCGTATTTTTATCGCGTCTGTGAGGTCATTCAAAGTAGTGTTAAGTCCTGCTGATATCTTTTTCAATTTTTTAAACAGGTCCTTGTTAGTTTCATCTAAAGTGGCTGTATCAACCAATGCGGTTACAGCAGCAATATTATTAGCATGGTTACGAATGTTATGCGATAAAATATGCGTGAAGCTTTTCAGGTGCATATTATTTTGCGACACCAGTTCCATTGATTTATTGAGCGATATCTCGGTGTTTTTAAACCGCTCAATATCCATAAATACACCACGCAATTTAACCACTACTCCGTTGCGGTCATAAACAGGTTCCCCGTATGAGCGTACCCAACGTAGGTTCTTTTTAGCGGTAAGTATCTGCACATCTATATCCCATTTTTTACCCTTGTGTATGGCATCATTAATAACCGTTTTTAGGGTGGAGTTATACGGCTCTAAAAAATAGGTGTCCAGGTCATGCTGGCCGGTATCATAATCATAAGGCAGTTCATACACATCATATATCACCCTTGACCATACCGACTCATAAGTAAGCAGATCGGTTTCCCAGACACCCATTTTACCCATTCGCCCGGCTTCTGATAATAAAAACTCGCTTTGCGAAAGTTTATCCTCCAATTCCTTACGCTCATCTATCTCCTGCTCCAGGTCCTCAACTGTACGTAATGAATGTATTCGTGGCAATACTTTGATCAAAGCGATTACAGCGGTGGCAGACACAATGCCTGTTGCCAAACGTAAAATAGCACTTAGCCTGTAGGCCGGCCACCAAAACATCAAGGCATCAAACAAATGGGTTAACCCACATAAAACTATAAAAGCAACAAATAGCCAGATGATCCCGGTAAAGGGGATGTCTTTACGTTTATTAATTAATATGATTAATAATATAGGGATGGTAAAGTAGGAGGCCCATATCAGCAGGTCCGAGAAAATATACAACCAGCCATGAAACTCGCTCCATTTACCACATACCCAGCGGGCGGGCCAATCGGCGGTACTAAACATACCTGATACAAATTCTTTTGCTTGGTCACCAACACTTAAATGTTGGTGATGAGCCGAAGCTTTGGCCAAACATTCTGGTCCGCAAAAAAGTGATGGTTTTATCGGCAGTGTACTCAAGTTCAAAATTAATTAGCGCATTAAAACTGCAAAAAAATTTAATTTATAATATATACGCTTGCATTAATTATACCAATAATAAACATGTGTAAAATGGATGTACAAAACATCCTCCCTCCGCTTAAATGAGTATATATTTCCCCAATAAGCAGCATTGTAACCATACGTTGCTAACTTTACATCATGCCACCACAAAATGCACTTATTATTGGCGCCGGTATTGCCGGTATTGCAACAGCTATCCGTTTAGCGGTTAAAGGCTATGCTGTTGAAGTGTTTGAGGCTAACAATTACCCCGGTGGCAAACTGACTGAATTTATGCAGGATGGCTACCGTTTTGATGCCGGACCCAGCCTGTTTACCATGCCACAGTATGTAGATGAACTTTTTAAACTGGCAGGTAAAAACCCAACGGACTTTTTTAACTATCAAAAACTGGATGTGGTTTGCCAATACTTTTATGAGGATGGCACGCAACTAACCGCTTATGCCGATACAGAAAAGTTTGCAAAAGAGGTTACAGATAAAACAGGCGAATCATCTGCATCTATAAAAAAGCACCTGGCTAATAGCAGGAGTATTTATCAAATCACCAACCACGTTTTTTTGGAGCGATCCCTGCATCAGCTTAAAACCTTTTTACGGTGGGATACGGTGAGATCTATTTTACGGCTGCCGCAGATAGATGCCATGCGCACCATGCACAAAGCCAATAAAAATTTTTTTAAGGATGAACACCTGATACAGTTGTTTGACCGATATGCTACCTACAACGGCTCTAACCCTTACACCGCCCCCGCAACCTTAAATGTTATTCCGCATTTGGAGCAGCATTTTGGCGCTTATTTCCCTGATGGTGGTATGCATAGCATTACTATCGCGTTGGTTGAATTAGCTACGTCATTAGGGGTAAAATTTAATTATAATTCTTGGGTGGATGAGGTGGTTTTGGATGGTGATAAAGTCATCGGCATAAAAGTAAACGGGCAGGTATTACAAAGCGATCTGGTGATATCCAATATGGATGTATGGTTCACTTATAAAAAGCTGTTAAAGGCTCATCCAAGCCTATACCCGCAAAAAATATTACAGCAGGAGCGCAGCAGTTCGGCATTAATATTTTATTGGGGGATAAAAAAGCAGCTTGCCCAATTGGGCCTGCATAACATATTTTTCAGTGCCGATTATAAGGCCGAGTTTGAACACATTTGGAACGAGCAAGACATTTACCACGACCCTACCGTTTATTTAAACATCAGTTCAAAATTTAAACCCGATGATGCACCCGAAGGCCATGAAAATTGGTTCACCATGATCAATGTACCGGCCAATACCGGGCAGGATTGGACTCAACTGATTAATGACGCACGAAAAAATATTATCGCCAAACTTTCACGCTTATTAGGCGAAGATATTAGCAGCCTGATAACCACCGAAAGCATCCTTGATCCGCGCAGTATTGAAAGCAAAACCTCATCCTACCAGGGCTCGTTGTATGGTACCAGCAGCAATAGCCAGTTCGCGGCGTTTTTAAGGCACGCTAACAAATCGTCAAAAATTAAAGGGTTATACTTTTGTGGTGGTAGCGTGCATCCCGGTGGGGGAATACCGCTTTGCTTATTATCCGCTAAAATTGTGAGCGAATGGGTGGATAATTAAACTATCTTGATCCCATAAGTAGTCAACAACCCCGGCAAACCTTGTTGCGAAAAGATAGCCTTGTTTAGCGTATTCAATTCCGGCTCGATGATGTAGTTGTAAGCAGTTGCAAAATTTACGGAGGATAGATCAGTTTGATTAAAAATGGCGCCATTCAAGTCGCACTCGTCAAAAACAGAACCGATTAAAATAGCGCGACTAAAAGTTACTTCTTTCAATGTTGCTTTTTTAAAGATGGTCTTCACCATCTTTTTATCCATAAAAGAAGAGTAATCTAGCGTACAATCCTCAAAACCTACGCTAAACATAAAACTTTGGGTTACGCTAAAATTAATACCCATCAGCTTGCAGCCTTTAAAAACTACATCGGTTAAAGTGGCCTTTTCAAACTTAACCATGGACAGGTTACAGCTTTCAAAAGTGCATTCTAAAAATTTAGTAGTAGAAAAATCCGTACCCGAGAAATCGCAGTTTTTAAACGTGCAGCTTTGAAACTCGCCGCCCATTACGCGTTGCTCGGTATAGATTAATTTTTCGAAAATTTTGTCCTCGTAGGTTAGTTCATCCATCAAATAAATTTAAGATACAAAGTTAGCTTTTCAGTCGTTTTTAATTTACAATACAGGGGCAATTATAAACCATTTACTCCACATTAATTTGGCATTACTTGCTATCTTTACTATTACATTATGCAATCAACTTTCAATAAATATAACGCCAAATTTCAGGAGGCCTTAGCAAATTTAAACCCCGAACAGTTAAACGCCGTTAATACCATGGACGGCCCCGTTTTGGTAGTGGCAGGTCCCGGTACAGGCAAAACACAGATACTGGCCGCACGCATTGGTAAAATTTTAACTGATACTGATGCCCGCCCCAACGAGATACTTTGCCTAACCTATACCGATGCCGGCGCAGTAGCCATGCGCAAGCGTTTGTTTGAGTTTATTGGGCCCGACGCTTACCGCATTAACATCTATACCTTTCATGCTTTTTGTAATGAGATCATACAGGAAAACCTGGAGTATTTTGGCAAGTTGAATTTGGAGCCATTGTCCGACCTGGAATCGGCTATGTTGTTCAGGGAGTTGGTGGATGAGTTCCCGAACGACCATTTATTGAAGCGGTTTACCGGCGATATTTATTATGATGTACCGAGGCTAAGAAGCCTGTTCTCGACCATGAAACGCGAGAACTGGGACCACGCCATGATAGAAAAAGCGGTACAGGAATATATTGACGACCTGCCTAATCGGGAAGAATTTATTTATAAGCGGGCCAACCCCGCAAGAGGTATCAGCATAGGCGACCCCAAACAAAAGGATATTGACGCGGCTATGGAGCTGATGAAAAAGCTATTGGTAGCTGTGGGCGAGTACCAGCGCTACGATGCCAAAATGAAAGCCAAGGGGCGTTATGATTATGACGATATGATCATGTGGGTGCTGAAAGCTTTCCGCGAGAATGAAGAAATGCTACGCCTTTACCAGGAGCGTTACCAATATATTTTGGTGGACGAGTTCCAGGATACCAGCGGGTCGCAAAACGAATTGTTAAAGTTTTTATTAAGCTATTGGGATAACCCCAACGTGTTTGTAGTGGGCGATGATGACCAGTCTATCTTCAAGTTCCAGGGGGCCAATATGAAGAATATATTGGATTTTGCGGGTGATTATGTGACGACCCTATCTACGGTTGTATTAAAACATAACTACCGCTCCAACCAGCATATTTTGGATATTTCACGGGCATTGATAGACCATAACCGCGAACGTTTAACCACCCAGCTCAACTTAGATAAAAACCTGAAATCCTCTCACTCACGCTTTGAGGAGGAGGTAGTTGTACCATCTATCCGCGAGTATGAAAACCCCGGGCAGGAAGTAGTGGATGTGGCCATGCAGATCAAAAGGTTAATAGCTAAAGGAACGCCACCCAATGAGATAGCGGTTATTTACCGTAACCATAACCAGGTAGAAGAACTGCTGCACTTTTTAGAAGTTCAGAAAATAGCCGTAAACACCCGCCGTAAAATTGATATCCTGACCATGCCGTTTGGCGAAAAGATCATCAATATACTGCGCTATTTGGCTATGGAACTGGACTCGCCGTACAGTGGTGACGAGTTATTGTTTGAGATATTGCATTATGACTTCTTCAATATTCCGCCTATTGAGGCCGCTAAAGCCAGTATCGCGGTAGCCACAGCAAACTACAGCACTTATAGCACCAACGAGGCTAAGACATCTTTGCGCCGTTACATTAGCGAAATGCGTACACCTGTCGCGCAACCCGGCTTATTCGACACGCAGCAAAATCTGGAGATGAAATACCTCATCAATAATATTGAGTTATTATTGACCGAGGCAGCAAGCGTTACCCTGCAGCAATTGTTTCAGCAGGTAATTTCCAAAATGGGCATCCTGCGCTACATTATGCAACAGGCGGATAAGGGCGCGCACATGCAGATACTCACCAACTTTTTTGACTTTTTAAAAGATGAGAGTCGTAAAAACCCGGGCATCAAAATAGCCGACTTGTTAGCCATCATTGAAACCATGAAGAGCCATAACATCCGGCTTGACCTTAACCAGGTAATATTCTCGGATAATGGCGTAAATTTCTTCACGGCGCATGGTTCAAAAGGCCAGGAATTTGAGCATGTGTTTTTCATTGGGTGTGATAAAAAAACCTGGGATAGCAAGGGTCGCAATACCAGCTTTAGCTACCCTGATACCTTAACGCAGGCATCTTCGGATGACATAGCTCAAAAAGAGGAGGCGCGCAGGTTGTTTTATGTGGCACTTACGCGTGCCAAGCAATGCCTGATGATATCTTACGCCAACAAAGACAAAAAAGGCAAGGACCAGGAAGCATCACAATTTATTGGCGAGATATTAGCCAGTACGGATCTGGTGGTTGAGCATCCAAAAGTTAATGAGGATGCCATGCTGGAGTTTTATGCCACCCAGTTCAGTGAGGATGATAAACCAAAGGTGGAGTTGTTGGATCATAATTATATTAACCAGCTGCTTCAAAATTATACGTTATCGGTAACTCATTTGAATAACTTTTTAGATTGCCCGCTGCGGTTTTATTTCCAGTGTTTGATTAGGGTACCGTCGGGTAAAAGTCCGTCGGCTACGTTTGGGCAGGCGGTGCATTGGGCGCTAAACAAAGCCTTCAGGTGGTTAAAAGATGATGATAATAATTTCCCATCTACCGAGCAATTCATGAAGGAATTTAAATGGTATATGTATCGTAACCGCGACTCGTTCACTAAAGAAGAATTTAAGCTGCGCATGGATTATGGCGATAAAATATTGCCGCCATACTATGAACAAAATATACTAACTTGGAACAAAGTTGCCGTTACCGAACGCGCTATTAAAAACATTGAACTGCAAGGTGTGCCCATTAAAGGTAATTTGGACAAGATAGAATTTGACGGTAAAAATGTAACCATAATTGATTACAAAACCGGTAAACCTAAAAACTCATTAGAGGGGTCAAAAAACAAATTCATTCGCCCTACTAATGACCAACCTAACGGCGGTGATTACTGGCGCCAGGCGGTTTTTTATAAACTGCTTATAGATAACGACCCTACCAATGACTGGGAAGTTGTAGGTGCACAGTTTGATTTTGTGGAACCCATAAGCGAGGGCGAATACCATAAAGAAAAGGTGGTAATAACGCCTGATGATGTAACTACCGTAACCAACCAGGTGAAGGATGTTTACCAAAAAATACTGGCGCATGATTTTAATACCGGCTGCGGTAAAAAAGAATGCGATTGGTGCCATTTTGTGCGCAGCAATTTTAAGCAGGCGGATACGATATTGGAGTTATCGGGCGAAGAAGAGGAGGAATAGCCTACCTCACTCTCCCGCGCGTCATTGCGAGGAACGAAGCAATCTCTATGTAGGATAGTCAGAAGATAAATGCTTTTTATGAACGTTCATTAAC
The DNA here is from genome assembly GCA_964611565.1 of uncultured Mucilaginibacter sp. GTDB lineage: Bacteria > Bacteroidota > Bacteroidia > Sphingobacteriales > Sphingobacteriaceae > Mucilaginibacter. Next base: position 51,458 of record CAZTAU010000019.1, read on the forward strand.
TGACATCTGGGTTTTGATTTGCAAGTGCAGAGATTGCTTCGTTCCTCGCAATGACGGACTGATAATTTTTATTGTAACCCCAATGCCATAATACCGCATTAACTTCGCTAACTACAACCTTGCCTGTATTTTTGCGTTCATAACAAATATCATGAGCACAAAAAATATCCGCTTAAGTGTGTTAGACCAATCGCCGGTGAGGAAGGGCGTTACTGCCGAGCAGGCCGTACAGGAAACCATCGCGTTAGCAAAATATACAGACGAACTTGGTTATTACCGTTACTGGGTAGCTGAACATCATAATACCGGTAGTTTGGCAGGGTCAACCCCCGAAGTGCTGATAGCCTACCTGGCATCGCAAACCAAACATATCCGTATAGGCTCGGGTGGGGTAATGATGCCTAACCATAGCGCATTAAAAGTTGCCGAAAATTTCAGGATGCTGGAAGCACTGGCCCCGGGACGTATAGATCTGGGTATGGGTCGCGCACCGGGAACAGACCGTATTACCGCATCCATGCTTAACCCATCTAACCAATTCAGGGAGCAAGATTTTGTGGAGCAATTGGCCGACCTGGTAAATTATTTTCATGACCGTGCCGTGCCGGGTACCATTCAACAAAAAATAAGGGCCATCCCACAGGTAAAAACTGTGCCGGCTATGTGGTTGCTAAGTTCAAGCGGGCAAAGCGGCGTGTTTGCCGGGCATTTTGGCATGGGCTTTTCGTTCGCGCATTTTATTAACCCGGTGGGTGGGGCGCAGGCGGTAAAGATGTATAAAGAACGTTTCCAACCATCAGATGATTTGAAAGAGCCGCAAGCCAATATGGCCATATTTGTTTTTTGCTCGGAAGATGAAGAAAAGATCGCGCAGCATAAAGCCATTATGGATTATCGCTTTATTCAATTTGAAAAAGGCTTGGGCATACTGCCTTTAGGTTATGATGACGTAAAAGATGCCGAATACACCTTACCCGAACAGGACCGTATACGATATAATCGCCAGCGTGTAGTAGCCGGTACGCCTACCATGGTGAAGGAGCGTTTAAGCAATTTAGCAGAAAGCTATGGTGTTGACGAGATCATAGCCGTAACCATTACCGAAAATTTTGACGACAGGCTACAATCATATAAATTACTGGCAGAACTATTCAATTTGCAAAAACCCTATCATAAATAATACGTTAATATTTATAGGTCAAAGCATTAAATTGTATCTTTGCCCGTTATAATACAGTAATACCAATTAAATAATACCCAATACGTGATTATATTAGCCTTCTTTTTAGCGCACTGGTTCCTGTCGCTGTTCTTCCAAACATTTTATTTACACAGGTACGCTTCTCATAAAATGTATGTTACCAGTAAATTTATGGAGCGTGTATTTCATTTCCTGACTTTCTTTTTCCAGGGATCGTCGTTCTTGAATCCTCGTGCCTATGCTATTATGCACCGTGAGCACCATGCTTATAGCGATACCGAGAAGGACCCGCATTCACCACATTTTTTTACAGACGTTTTCCAGATGATGTGGCGCACTGCGCAAAGCTATAAGTTGTACGAAAAACGCTTAAAAGAACCGGAGGCACAGTTTGCCGGCAATATACCCGAGTGGAAATTGATAGATTACTGGGGATCGACCTATTATTCGCGTCTTTTATTTATTGCAGGTTATACTGCTTTTTACATTGCTTTCGCAACCCAATGGTGGATGTTCCTGTTATTACCCATTCACTACATCATGGGCCCGCTTCATGGTGCTATTGTAAACTGGTGCGGACATAAATATGGTTACTCCAACTTTGACAACGGCGATAAATCAAAAAACACCACCCCATTTGACTTTTTAATGCTGGGCGAGTTGTTTCAAAACAATCACCACAAGCGTCCTAATAACGCCAACTTTGGTGCTAAGTGGTATGAGATAGACCCGGTATACCCGGTGATGAAACTATTTCATTGGATCAAGATCATCAAATTACGTAAAGCCTATTTATAGGCTAAAGCTGAAAGGCGAAAGGATAAAGGTTTATATAACCTTTCAGCTATATTTAATATTAAAGGAAAGCTTAACCTTTTCGCTTTCTCCTTTTACCTTACAAAATGAAAGTATCTGCATTAGCCCAAAACCTGCGCGGCTCTGAAATTATAAAAATTGCCGGCGAGATCAATGAATTAAAACGCCAGGGGCAAAATATTGCCAACTTAACCATTGGCGATTATGACTCGAACATATACCCTATTCCTGATGAATTAAAACAGGGCATTGTAGCTGCTTATGCCGAAAACCAAACCAACTACCCTCCTGCTGATGGTGTGTTGGCGCTGCGCGAGAGTGTATCGGTATTTTTAAAAAACCGTTTGGGTTTAAATTATGGCGCAAATAAGATATTAATTTCCGGCGGCTCCCGTCCGTTAATATATTCTACTTTTTTGGCCGTGGTTGATCCCGGTGATAAAGTGGTTTTCCCGGCACCATCATGGAACAATAACCATTATTGCGATTTACTGAAAGCCGAAGGTATTATGGTACAAACCCGTGCCGAAAATAACTTTATGCCTACGGCAGATGAATTGCGCCCACATATCAAAGGCGCGGCTTTGCTGGCATTATGTTCGCCATTGAATCCTACGGGTACCATGTTTGGCAAAAAGGATCTGGAAGAAATTTGCGACCTGGTGATAGCCGAAAACAAAAGCCGCACGGCTAATGAAAAACCTTTATACTTTTTGTATGACCAGATATACTCGCAATTAACTTTTGGCGATAACCAGCATTTTGACCCGGTTACCCTGCGCCCGGAGTTAAAGGACTATGTGATATTTATTGACGGTGCATCTAAATGCTTTGCCGCTACCGGCGTACGTGTAGGCTGGGGCTTTGGTCCCGAAGGTGTTATCAATAACATGAAAGCCATTGTGGGCCACATGGGTGCATGGTCGCCTAAAGCCGAGCAGGTGGCTATGGCTAAATATATTTTAGATGAAGCTGCCGTAACCCAATACCTGGATACCTTAAAATCGCGTGTGCAGGATAGTTTGAACGCTTTGCATAAAGGTTTTCAGCAATTAAAGGCTGATGGTTTCGCGGTAGATTCTATAGCACCTATGGGAGCCATTTATTTAACTATTAAAATTGATGTGGCCGGTAAAACCACACCTGATGGCATAGTACTTAAAAACTCTGCGGATATTAACTTTTATTTGATCAAGGAAGCCAAAATTGCTTTTGTGCCTTTTTCGGCATTTGGTACCGGTGATGATGTTAACTGGTTCAGGGCATCTGTTGGTGCTTGTACTTTGCAGGATATTGAACAGGCTATTCCGAGAATTAAAGAGGCATTGGCCAAATTAGTTTAGTTTAATTTACACAGTGCTGTGTTCCATTTTGCAAAAACGGAACGGCTTGGAACACCTGGATCAAATAATAAAACGCCTCTCAAGTCTTCTTGAGAGGCGTTTTATTTAGTTAGTGAAAATACTACTCCTCTTTTTTTACTGTAGTAGTTGTTGTAGTACTTGATGTAACAACTGGTTTACTGGTCGTTCTACTAGCAGTTCTACTGGCAGTTTTACGGGTAGCCGGCTTTACAGCGCGGTTGATTGTTGTTGTTGTAGTTTGGGTTGTAGTTACAGGTTGTTTAATAGGTACTGTAACCACTTTTGTATCCGTTTCTGGTTTTGCCCTTTCTGGCTGAACTATAATTACAGATGGGCTTGCCGGCTGTGCCGGGATAGCAGGCGTAGTAGCTGTTGCGGGTGTGGCCGGTGTAGCTGGTGTAGCTGCCCTGGCTCTACCGGTTACAGCACTTTCAACTGCGCCGGTTACTGCTTCGGGCGTACCTTTGGTTTCCATTTTAATTTTTGTCTCTACGTTGCCGTTCTTGTCAACATTAGTTTTCTTTTTGATCTCGACCTTATTCTTTGTCGTGTCTGGGGTTTGTGCACTTGAAGTATTAACGGCCAAACCAATGCTGGCTAATACTACTAATAAACTGAGCTTTTTCATGGTAAATTAATTTTGGTATGTATTAAATAAATACCACCATAGCCCATTTATTGTTTTAAGAAAATAATTTTCTGAAAACATGTCAAATATTTCAATCACTTAAACAGATTACAATTTAACATTAACTTAACTTTGATACAGTTAATATTGCCGATATTATACAACCTAATATTCAACAACATGGATATAAATTACTGGTGGATAGCACCGATTGCCATAGCAGTTATTGTAATAGTTATTTGGGTACTAAAACGCGACCAAAAAGATAAAGACGATTTTGAGCATGAGATCATCGAATCAGAGCTGAAGCATGACAAACATGATGGTGAGCTGGATAAAGAGGTAAGGCCGTAATATACCTGCTATAATAAACCAACCAATTAATTTCTCTTAATACTTGCACTTCTCCTTTTTTATAAGTTACTTTGAACAACAAAGTACTTTTAAGTGAAAAAAGAAGAAATTCAGGACGATCTGGCTTCCATCCGCAGTTTGATGGAGCGTTCATCAAAATTTATATCCCTTAGCGGATTATCGGGTGTATTAGCCGGTGTATATGCCTTAATAGGGGCCATTGCTGCTTATTGCATAATGGATCATCCCTCTTTAAATTATAATGATGTTACTGTATTACAGTTTATTCACGGGGCGCCCTATTTAGCAATGATTGCTATAGCTGTTTTAGTGGCATCGGTACTTACAAGCGCCCTACTAAGCTACCAAAAGGCCAAACGCAATGGCCAGCCTATTTGGGGCAATACCAGCAAAGCCTTATTGTTTCATATGACCGTGCCCCTGTTAACAGGCGGGTTACTGATATTGATCTTTTTATATCGCGGATATTTTGGTATAGTTGCACCCGCAATGCTGGTATTTTATGGCCTGGCGCTTATTGGAGCAAGCAATTTTACTTTTACAGATATAAAGTATTTAGGTTTATGCGAGATCATTTTAGGGCTGATAGCCGCCTTTATGCCCGGATACGGCCTGGCTTTTTGGGCCATTGGGTTTGGCATTTTGCATATTGTGTATGGTAGTGTGATGTATTTAAAGTACGACAGGTGAAAATTCCATTTGAAAAATTAGATAAAGCTTTTGAGAACCGTATCCGTTTACAAATTATGAGTGTACTGGTTGCCAATCAACGCTATGATTTTAACTCGTTAAAGGAGTTGCTGGATATTACCGACGGTAACCTGGCATCGCATTTAAAAGGGTTGGAGAAGGAAGAATACATTTTGGTAAACAAATCGTTTTTGGGGCGCAAGCCTAATACCAATTATGAAGCAACCGATAAAGGCAAAAAAGCATTTAAAGCACATTTGGATGCTTTGGAACAATTAATAAAATCATCTAAAACTTAATCTATATTTTTTTATCTATTTACTTTGAAATACAAAGTACTTTTAAACAACAAATATGCTAGAACAACCTCAAAAACCACAAGGACTATTAACCTGGCTCCAGGAGTCGGTTACCGTTAAATTAATGTTTATTGGCTTATTAACATTAATGCTGCTTATACCATCATTACTGGTGATGAACCTTATCGACGAGCGCAGCAGGCGGCAGGGAGAAATGGAACTGGATATATCAGATAAATGGTCGGGCAGCCAATTGATACAAGGGCCTGTATTAGTAATTCCGTATAAAAAATATGTGAACGAAAAAGACGCCAACAATAAGGATGTAACAAAAGAAATTATCGAGAACGCTTATATACTACCGGGTGCGTTGAATTTTAAGTCAACCGTAAAATCAAAAATATTAAACCGGGGCATTTTTGAAACTGTGGTGTATAATACTTTGATTAAAGTAAATGGTGATTTTAAAGCCGAGTTAAACAAACTATCAATATCTCCAGAACAATTATTGCTTAATAAAGCCAAAATAACGTTCAGTATATCTGACCTAAAGGGATTAAAAACCAACCCTGTTATCAAATCAAACTACCAAACACTGCAAGCCGAGCCTGTTTTTAATGAAAAAGGGCTATTTAGCAACGGTTTGCAAGCTAATATTGACCTAACCGGGGCAATTGAAAAAACTATTCCTTTTGATTTTATATTGGACTTGAAAGGCAGCCAGGAACTGCGCTTTTTACATAGCGGTAAAACCACTACGGTAGATGTAACCGGCGACTGGAAAACGCCAAGTTTTGACGGCCGCTACTTACCTGATGATAGAAAGGTTGATGACAAAGGGTTTACGGCCAAATGGCGTATGCTGTATTTTAACCGCCCGTTTGCGCAGCAATGGGCCGCCAATGATACACTGCTGAATGATATGCACAAACACGATGATGCCCTGTTTGGTGTAAAGCTTAAACTACCGGTTGATCAGTATCAAAAAACTATGCGTACCAGCAAATATGGTATTTTGATCATACTGCTCACTTTTATATCGTTGTTTTTAACCGAGATGATAAGCAAGCAAAAGATACATGTATTTAACTATATACTGATAGGTGCCGCGCTGGTTATCTATTACACCCTCCTGCTTTCATTCGCCGAGCAGATAGGTTACAATTGGGCATACCTTATAGCATCAGCAGCTACTATTGGCCTGGTGGCCGGCTTTATTGCATCGTTGCTAAAAAATAAAAAAGCGGCTATATTATTTACCATTATACTAACCGTATTTTACATGTTTATTTATGTCATTATACAACTAGAAGATCTGGCATTAGTAATAGGCAGTGTAGCACTATTTATAATCGTTTCTATATTGATGTATTGCTCCAGGAAGATAAATTGGGATAACAATTAATATATTTAAATCCCCGATAATTATCGGGGATTTAAAATTTCGTCTCAGCGTAATAATTTTACTACGTTGTAACTTTAAAGTGTTAATTTAGTCCCACCTATACTAATTACACCATTAACCCGTTAACGTGGCATGAAATTTTCACAAACAATCAATAAAGTAAGTTTAGCATTACTGGCTACAGCATTTGTTTTATCTGCGCAAGCACAAAAACTACCTAATGTACAGGAGGCCAGCGTTTGGGCACCTGCCAATGTTAAAGTTGATGCACGCCTAACCGAATGGGGTGATAAATTGCAGGCCTACAATAAAACTGTAGATCTTGGCTATACTGTTGCCAATGACGATAAAAATCTGTACCTGGTTATTAAGGCCAGTGAACCATCAATAACTAATAAAATAACAGCTGGTGGCATTACATTGGCTATAAATACGGATGGCAAAAAAAGTGATAAGGAAGCTTACATTATCAGCTTCCCATTGGTTGATGCAAATAGTTTACGTAACCAAATGTCATCATTCCGTTCGCAGCCTATGGGTAATGATCCCAAAGCCGACTCGGCAAGAATAGAAACTATGCGCAGGCAAGCTGTTAAAACTTTTAAAGAAATTAAATTGATCGGTTTTAAAGATATTGCCGATAGTGTAGTATCTATATATAACACCTATGGCATTAAAGCAGCGGTAGATTATGACGATAAAGGCGCTATGATATGCGAACTGGCTTTACCGCTTAAATACTTTAATACATCGGCTACGAAACCCGAATTTGCTTACAACCTAAAACTAAACGGGCTTGACATTACTGCTATGATAAATAGCCTAATGGCAGGTGTAACCGGAGGCGGCCGTGCCGCTGGTGGCGGTGGTGGTGCTCCTATGGTTGTTGATGTCGTTGTAGGTGGACGTGGCGGTGGTGGTGGTGGATTTGCCGGCGGTGGCGGAATGGCTATGCGTGGCATGGGCGATATGCAAGGCATGACAGCACCTACCGATTTTTGGGGTAAATATACCTTGGCTAAAAAATAGGCCTTATTCCTCTTGATATATAAATGGCTATGCAAATTATTTGTGTATCCATTTTTGTTATAAAGCATAAGCATGATTTAACAAACCTCAACATTTTATTTATTACATAAATAGTTTTCGTGTTGTACGTTTGTTATATAAACCTTATCGCATGAAAATCAGCCGCTTTCTGCTCCTTTGCACAATAACAGTTACTGCCGCTACTGCGCAAAAATTGCCAACCATCCAGAAAAAAAGTTTATGGGCACCTGCCAATGTAAAAATAGATGGTCGTTCGACCGAATGGGGAGAAGGGTTGCGGGCTTTTAACAATGCTACAGGCATTAATTACACTTTGGCCAACGACGATAAAAACCTTTACCTGGCTATTCAAGCACCCAGCCTGGCCATGATCAATAAAATATTGGGAGGCGGTATTGATATCACCATAAATACCAAAGGTGAAAAAAGCGATAAAGGCGCATACATTATTGGGTTCCCATTGGTTGATGCCAAAAACAAAAGCGCACAGTCGTCATTAAAAACCAAAAATATGACCACTGAAGAACTGGTAGAAATACGTAAAAAGCTGACTAAAACTTTTAAGGAAATTAAACTCATCGGCTTTAAGGATATTCCTGAAAATATTATACCCATCTATAATGAATATGATATTACAGCTGCAGCCGGTGTTGATGATCAAAACAAACTGATATTTGAGCTGGCTTTACCACTTAAATACTTTGGTGAAAGTATTACCAATACGGGCTTTGCTTACAATATAAAGCTCAACGGGATTGATTTTGGGATGAATCTGTCAGGCGTAACCATTGAAATTCCAACAGATAGTTATGTGCGCCTTATTGCACAACCCCAAGAATTAGCAAACCCAACCGATTTTTGGGGAACATATAAGTTGGCCAAAAAGTAACTTACGCTGCATCTGATATATACTTCACCAAACTGCGTTTTGCTACCGGTAATAAAGTTTGTTCCAGGGGGAAAGCAATATCTGTATATACATAATACACCGCCGGGTTGGGTAAATGCTTGCGGGTTTTAATTAAATTGAGTTTGATAGTTTCGGGCGTATTAACCAGGCTATGCTGATAGGTATCTACCAGGCTAATGTTAATACCGCGATATTTATCGTCCTTGCCCTCAAAAATTGTCAAATGGTACTCATATACCCAATTGGTGTTTTCGTTTCCGTTACGCAGAGAAAAATAGCCACTAAAAGGCATTAGCGGTACAATACCTACCGGGTCAATGTTCAGGCGGCTCTCTACAAAATCATATATTTCTTTACCGGTTTGTATAGCGGGGTCCATTTTGTTTAATGCGTAGGTAATAATGCGCTCAATTTCCTGCATCGTGCTATCATCTTCAACCATTTTTTGATAGGTGAGTTTTACCGCTTCAATATCGGCTTGTGTTAACCGCTGCGGAAATGCCTGCTGCAACATGGTTTTATTTTGTTTAAAGTAGCGCAGGTTATTGTAATGATATACCAGGTCGCTTAGGTTTGGGTATAGTTTGCTCTTATCAAAGTGGCGGTTTATTTCCTGCAAATAATCCAACAGGATGTATTTTTTATACTCAAAATCTATATTACCTTCAATAAACCAGTTAATACCTAATGATTTCATAATGTCAATATCCTTTCATGCCCATTAAATTAAACAAAAATGAGCAATTTTGCAATATGCCCACCGGAACCCTTTTTTTAATACCCGTACCGCTTGCCGAAGATGCAGCGGCAAAATCATTTACACCTTTTTTGACTGATACTATTAACAGTTTAAAGGAATATATTGTTGAGAATGAAAAAACCGCGCGCCGTTTTTTAAAGCTGGCCGGGCTAAAAACCCCGCAAAGCGAGTTGGTGATACATGACTACGGCAAATACAGCCGCGATAGTATTAAATCATTTTTTGTAGGATTAAATAGCGGCAAGGATGTGGGTTTAATGAGCGAAGCAGGCTGCCCCGGCGTTGCCGATCCCGGTGCAGAGATTGTAGCCGAGGCACATAAGCGCGGTATTAAAGTTGTGCCCTTAGTTGGGCCAAGCTCAATTTTACTGGCGCTAATGGCATCCGGCTTTAACGGGCAAAGCTTCACTTTTCATGGGTATTTACCTATTGATAAAGCACAACGCAGCAAACGCATTAAGGAGTTGGAGGGATTATCAGATAGATTTAGTCAAACACAAATATTTATTGAAACGCCTTTCCGCAACAACCCCATGTTGGAGGAGATATTAAAAAGCGGTCACCCCAAAACCAAGCTATGCATTGCCTGCAATTTAACCGCAGTTGACGAAATGGTGCAAACCAAAACCATAGCCGAGTGGCAGGCCAATATGCCCGATCTGCATAAAAAACCAACCATTTTCCTGTTATCGCGTATTTAATAAATGGCGTTAACGGGGCAACATACAAAAGTTTTAATAGTGGGTGCAGGCCCTTCGGGTTTAATGATGGCCGCCCAGCTGTTGCGCAATGGTGTGCAGCCTATTATAATTGACAGCAAGCAGGGGCCTACTAACCAGTCAAAAGCATTAGCGGTACAGGCACGGTCGTTAGAGGTATACCGGCAACTGGGCATTGTTGATAAAGCATTGCAAGGCGGCAAACAAGCGGATGATATGGTATTATATCAAGATGGTGATGAAGTGGCAACGTTGTCATTAGCCAACGTTGGTGGCCGCCAAACACTTTTTCCATTTGTACACTTGTATCAGCAAAGCAAAAACGAACGGTTGCTGCTTGACCTGCTTACACAAAAGTGCTGCCCAGTTTATTGGAACACAACATTAACCTCATTAAAACAAACGCCGCAGCAAGTTGAGGTTATTTTAACATCGGATACTGAAACGACAAAACTTACCTGTGATTATTTAGTAGGTGCAGATGGAGCGCATAGCGAGGTGCGAAAGCAATTGCAGGTACCATTTAATGGCGATACTTACGCCAACGAATTTTTTTTGGCAGATGTAGAATTTAATAATACTGAGCTAACGGGTACGCAACTACAATTACACCGCGGCAAGGCAAGCATGGCGGCATTTTTTCCGTTACCTGAGCATAATTGCTATCGTATAATCGGCAATCTTCCTGCCGCTAACGAAAATAAGCCTGATTTGAAACTGGAAGAATTACTGCCGCATTTAAAAGTTGTTACCGGCATAAGCCTTAATGTGGTATCCGAAAATTGGTTTACCACGTATAAGCTGCATCACCGTATGGCAGAAAAGTTTAGGCAGGAGCGTTGCTTTTTAATAGGTGATGCGGCACACATACATTCGCCGGTTGGCGGACAGGGTATGAATACCGGTTTGCAAGATGCTTATAACCTGGCTTGGAAACTGGCTGGTGTGGTAAATGGGCAATTAAAGGACCCTATATTGGATAGCTATGCCACCGAGCGCATGCCGGTTGCTAAAACTTTGCTGAACACAACTGATAAGCTTTTTAGGATAATTATATCACGCAACTGGTTTGTAGTGTTTTTTAATAAATGGATAATGCCAAAAGCGGCGCAAATTTTCTGGAGTAACCAGCACCTTCGGGCGGAATTTTTTAAGCGTGTATCGCAAATCGGCATATCTTATCGCGACAGCAAAATAAACCTGCACTTGAGTGCCGCTACTAAAATAAAGGCTGGGGATAGACTGCCTTATTTTAAGGTGTTTGATGAAAAGAAACATGAAGAAACCGACCTGCACGAATGGTGCAGCAAACCCGGGTTTACCTTTATAGCTTTAGGTAGCTTAAAAGAGATAGACTTATTTACCCTGGCCAAATGGCTAACCCAAAACTACCCGGGCCTCATTAACTTTTATTACCTGCCGCCATCTGCCAAAAACCAACAAATATTTGACGCTTTTGAAATTAAGGAAAGCCATAAAAAAGCACTTATTGTTAGGCCCGATATGCACATTGGTTTAATAAACAATGTGATAGATATTGATATGATGGATAATTACCTGAAAACCGTAGTAGGCTTAAAATAAAAAAGCGTCCCGGGTGTTCCGGAACGCTAACCAAGTAACAGGTCGTAATAGTGAACCAATTCACACTTATCACGTAGGGGTATTACATTATATTACTGTTATTAATAATGTAACAAGTAATAATAGGGGTATCTTTATTTACAATCTAAATGTCGGGCTAATTTTGAGTAGCTGACAGGAAGTATCGGTGAATAGGCTTTTTGTGTCGATAAATGGAGAACGCGCTAAACACAATAGTTTATCGAACTTATTTTTTTCCCCAATTTTTAATAAAATCGGTATAACTGTCGCTAATAGGCAATTGCACATCACCTACGTGGGCCTTACGATTTTGAATAGCTTTTACCTTATTTACAGCAACTGCATAACTACGATGAATACGCTGAAACTGATCGGCTGGTAATTTTTCTAATATCTTCTTTAATGGCATCAGGGTAAGTATGGTAGGCTGATTATGCTGGTGTATTTTTACATAATCCTCCATACTCTCAATGTAATCTATATCCTTAAGGTCAATTTTCACCATCCGGTATTCTGAATATACGTATATGCTATCGTTACTATCTTCGGCAGGGGTGGCATTTTTGTATTTATAGTACTCCAATGCTTTGTCAACCGCTTTTGAAAAACGGGTAAAATCAATTGGTTTTAACAAGTAATCTATCGCTTCCAGTTCAAATCCTTCGTAAGCATAGTTTTTATAGGCAGTAGTAAATACCACCATGGGCCTGTTTTCTAATGATCGTACCAGTTCAACGCCGGTTATATCGGGCATATTAATATCAACAAATAATAGGTCAACCGTGCCACTTTTTAAAAACTCGGCACCTGACAATGCATCATCAAAAGTGTGCAGTAATTGCAGGGAAGATATACGGGAAACGTAGTTTTTTATTAACTCCAAAGCCAATGGCTCATCATCAATAGCAATACATTTTAGCTGCATATATAATTTATGATTGAAGCGTTAAGTTAACTTTATACTCGTTATTATCGCTCTCAATATTTAAAATATACTTGTTAGGGTACAAATGCTGTAACCGTTGTATGGTATTTTTTATACCTATACCGGTACTTGGATTTTCATTTTCTCCCTTGTTTGTAAAAATTTTATTCTCACAATAAAAAGTGATACCCATATCTAGTATACCTACTTCAATGTATATGGGCGAGTGCTCCCTTTTACTAACACCGTATTTAAAAACATTTTCAACAAACGTCATTAATACCAAAGGGGCTATCACTTTATGCTTAGGTTCGCCTGTTATCTTAAATTCAACCGGCGAATTTTTACCTATCCGCAACCGCTGCAATTCAATATAATCATTTATACAATCTATCTCGCTTTGCAGCGGAACAAAATCGTGGGTTACATCATCGGTAACATAGCGCATAATGTTTGATAGCTTCATTACACTATCAGCCGCATTTTCGCTGCCGGTTAATATCAACGAATAAATATTATTTAGTGTATTAAACAAAAAGTGTGGATTTATCTGCGCTTTTAAAAACGACAGTTCGGCGCTTGCTTTATCAGCCTCGGCCTGCGCTATGCGGCGCTCGGTAAGCTTCCATTGCTGTACTACTTTTGAGGCCGTACTTAATGCCATTATGAGTATAAAAATAAATGCACTGGTATAACCCATAGGGTACCAACGGGGTCCTACACCAAATTCACCACGGCCGCGACCACCACGGCCGCGTTCAACCGGACCATGTTCATGCGAACCACGTTCGCCTGCACCAGGTGCTCCTCTCCATTCCCATCTTTCCCCTTTGCTTACACTGTCCTTTCCATTGTTTCTTGCGCCTCTTTCGCCCCAACGCTCAAATCCACGCTCGGGTTGTTTATTAAAGGCCTGCTCGCCAAATTGTTCTGTTATCCAATGGGTAAAACTGGCACGCATTAACATATCAAAAGGCCGCAATAAGTAAACACAGCCAAACAATAATAAAGTGATAAGGCTGTATTGAAGGTATTTTCTTTTTAAAAGCAAACGTGGTATTAAAAAATAAACGTTTATGTAAAAAAGCGAGATATAGGTAAAGCAAAATACCCAATAAGATGAGTCTTTTAAAACCCATAAAGAATGACTCGCGCTGCCATAGGGGCCGCCATTTAAAAACAATAGCGGCAATGCCATAAATAATAGCCACGCCGCAACATGTATTACAATTTTGTATACTTTAAATTTATATGTAAATCCAGCCATGGTACAAAACAACGTTATTACAACTATCTAATAATCAATGTATCGGTAATCGGGCTAAGTGTATGGATGAATCAGCCATGTATAGTTTCCTGCTTACCGTAATTTTGTATTACCTGTGCCTCAAAAGCTAAAAACTCCTTCCAGCGTTTATCTACATCAATGGTTTCGGCATGCTTTTTAGCCAAGCCGATAAACATGGTGTAATGTGTAGCTTCGCTTATCATCAATTCATGATAAAAAACGGATAACTGCTCATCATTAATATTTTCAGATAACACTTTAAAGCGTTCACAACTGCGGGCCTCTATCATGGCCGAAAACAGCAGCCTATCTATCAATTGTGCTTCCCTGCCGCCGCCAACTATAATAAACTTACGCAGTTCATTTACGTAATTATCTTTACGCTCTTTCCCCAGTGTAAAACCGCGCTGTAAAATAATTTCGTGCACCCGTTTAAAATGATCCATCTCCTCCTGTGCCAGGTCTATCATCTGCTGTACAACATCTGATAAATTAGGGTTTTGTACAATAAGGGTTATTGCATTTGTAGCTGCCTTTTGCTCGCAATAAGCATGGTCAGTCAATAATTCTTCAATATTGCTCTCTACAACATTCTTTACCCAGGTTGGGTCGGTAGGCAGCTGTAGTTTAAGTATTGTTTTCTCGCTCACGGGAGCAAAATTAAGGTTAATTTATTAAAACAATTCTCCATCCGAATTATTGATAATAAAGGGACCAATTAAAATTGCTATGGAAAATCATGATCATACCGCACTCATTCAAAAATTATTGAATTGTGCATTATCTTGCGAAAACTGCGCCACAGCCTGTTTGGAGGAAGAAGATGTGAAACATATGGCAGCCTGCATTAAACTGGATAGGGATTGTGCAGATATTTGCGCACAGGCAGCAAGGTTGTTAAAACGAGACTCAGTAATTGCTCATCAATACCTTGTTTTATGCGAAGAAATATGTAGGCTATGTGGAGACGAATGTGCTAAACACCATCATGACCATTGCCAGCAATGCGCTGCCGCTTGCCATGAATGTGCCGAAGCGTGCCACGAGCATCATCAGCTTATTACGCAGGATTAATTACGATAAAGGCTTTTGCTTTCAATAAACTTTAAAACCGGATCGGGTACAAAATATTGCACGTTCTTTTTCTCCGCGATGGATTTGCGGATAAATGTTGCGGATAGCTCCATCTGCGGTGTCATGGTGATGGTTACTGATGGATGCGATGCCAACTCGGCATTTTCATAACCCGGGCGCGGGTAAACGTAGATGCGGTAATCGCGCAATATCAACTTATAGTTTTTCCATTTTGGCAATGATACCAGATTATCTGATCCCATGATCAATGCAAATTCGTGCTGGGGGTATTTCTCCTTTAAATGAGTAAGCGTATCAATAGTATATGATGGCTGTGGCAGCTTCAGTTCTACATCACTCACTTCAATATTTTGGGCATTATCAGTAGCCAGGCGTGCCATCTCTAACCTGTCATAGGTATTTATCAAGTCGCCGTATTTTTTTAGCGGATTTTGTGGCGATACCACCAGCCAAACTTTGTCTAAATTGGTGTGGTTGGCCAGGTAGTTGGCAATAATTAAATGGCCAATATGAATAGGATTAAATGAGCCAAATAGCAAGCCTATTTTCATGCAGTAAGTGTTTTCAGTTAATCAGCCTGCTACTTAGCAATAAAGTGTTTCACCAACACCTCAGCCTCTAAACATGCCGTTTGAAGATCGTAATTTTTTAGGATAATATCAAATTTGGGTGCATAAGCCAATTCTTTCTCTGCTTTGGCAAAACGCTCCTTCAATTTTTCAGGGCTATCTGTGCCCCTTCCAATTAAACGTTCCTTTAAAACTTCCAATGATGGTGGCTGTACAAATATGGCCAACGCGTTACCATCATACTTGCGTTTAAGGTGCAAGCCTCCTTCCACATCAATATCAAAAATTACGGTTTTACCTTTTTTCCAAATGCGTTCAATTTCGGTACGCAGCGTGCCATAAAAAGTGCCGCTGTAAACTTCCTCAAACTCAACAAATTGCTTTTTAGCTATCAGGTGCAAAAATTCTTCTTTAGTTATAAAATGGTAGGCCTTATCATTTTCCTCGCTTCCGCGGGGCTCACGTGTAGTAGCAGATACAGAAAACTCCAGCTCCGGAAACTTAGTAAGCAAGTGCTGCACTATGGTAGTTTTACCGGCACCCGATGGGGCTGAAAATATAACGAGTTTACCTTCTGTAGTAGTCATTTGTTATTAGTCATTGGTCATTGAGTCATTTAGTCATTGGCTTGATCAACAAATGACCAATGACATAGTGACCAATGCCTATAATACATTCAATAATTGTTCTTTTATTTTTTCCAGCTCTTCCTTCATGCCTACCACCAGCTTTTGCATATTGGCATCATTTGCTTTTGAACCCAGGGTATTTATTTCGCGACCTATCTCCTGCGATATAAAGCCCAATTTTTTGCCATTGGCATCCGCGTTTTTCAAGGTCTCGATAAAATAATCGCAATGTGCCTTTAAACGTATTTTTTCCTCGGTAATATCCAGTTTATCAATATAATATATTAATTCCTGCTCAAAGCGGTTTTGATCAATAGCTTCACGTGCAGTAGCTTCGCTTAAAAATTGATTTAATCGCTCGCGTATCACCGGTACGCGCTTAGGCTCCTCAACTTCTACCAGCTTTAAATTTTCTAAAATAATGCCTATGCGTTGCTTAACATCCTGCTCTAAAATAGCACCTTCATCCACCCTAAATTGCTGAAAAGCGGCCATAGCCTGCTGAAAAGTTTTTTCAACTACTTTCCACTCATCCTCTGATGCAGTTTCTTCGCCATACTTTACAACCTCAGGCAACCCTAAGGCTAACTGCAACAAATTACTGGTAGGTTCATTTAAGTCATTACTAACGGCTTTTAGCTGCGCATAATAATGTTTTAATAATTCAGTGTCTATGCCGGCTGCCGCTTTTACAGTTGAGCCCGCTTGCTCCACATTGATAGACAGGTTCACTTTACCGCGTTCAATTTGCTTACTGCAATCGTTACGCAACTGAAACTCTTTTTCTGAAAAAATTTTAGGCAGCCTTAAAGATAGTTCAAGAAACTTGCTGTTAAGCGATTTGATCTCAACGGTGTATTTTGAGTTACCCGAATCAAAACTGGCAATTCCATACCCTGTCATGGATTTTATCATGCGCAAAGATAGTTTTTTAGTCCGAAAGTTGGGAAAGTCAGTAAAGTCAGAAAGTAAATTGATAATAATTTTGTTATTTAATTACTTCCGGACTTTACCGACTTTCAGACTTCCCGACTACCCTTTTAACACTTTTTTACATTTGCTATAAAAAACAATGTGTAAATTTGATATTCGATTATAATTTTTAAATGCATTTCCGCTATACTTTTTTAATACTATTTAGTTGCTGCTTTACCTTATGTGTACATGCACAACAATTATTTACTATTGGCGGAACCGTTTATAAAAAAAACTTTACCGATAAGATAGCCCAGGTACAGGTAACCAACTCCAGCAGAAAAATAAATACCCTTAGTGATAACTTTGGCGTTTTTCATATCCAGGTGGCAAAAGGCGATACCTTGCTTTTTAGAAAACCCGATTTTACCCCTGAGTATTTTGTGATTTCGGGCACATACGATATAAATGTATATATGCAGCCAGTATATGTGCTTAATGAGGTTACCATAAAAGAGCAATCAAAAAGGCAAGAATTAAACGATGCGCTTAACCAATATCGTAAAAACGGAGTGTTTGCCGATGGTAAACCAAAGGCATTGTCTTTTTTGGCTTCGCCTATAACCGGCATGTATGAGTTGTTTGGCAAAGACCCGGGCAGAGCGCGGAGATTTAAAGAATATTCAAAAAACGAGTTGGAACATTTGGAAGTGAGTAAGAAATACAATAGGGCTATTGTTAAAAAATTAACCAATATACCTGATAATGAAATAGATGATTTTATGAGCTTTTATTCACCTTCATATGAACTGGTAAAGAATTGGAATGATTATGATGTAATTACCTACATCAATAATTCATATAAATATTTTAAAGAGAATAAAGCAAATATGAAGTTGCAAAAGCTTTATTAAATACCTAGTGCTTCGCAGGCTTTTTCTGCAGCTAGTTTCTCGGCGTTTTTCTTATTAAATTCTTTACCCAAACCCATTATTTCGCCGTCAACGCTGGCTTGTACCGTAAACAACTTAGTGCTTTCGCCATCACTATTGGCAATCAGATCAAAAGAAATATCCTTACTGTGGCGCTGGCACCACTCAATTAATTTACTTTTAAAATTAGTTTCGGTTTGCTCAAGTGTGTGTATATCAATATGCGATTTGATAATGTGGTTTATCAAAAAGTTGCGGGTAAAATTATATCCTTTATCCAGATAAACAGCGCCGATAAGCGCTTCAAAAGCATCGCCCAATAATGATCCTTGCCTTGATGAGCCCAATACACGACTATCGTACTCAATTAAGCCTTCAAAACCCAGCTTACGGGCCAATTGGTTAAGGTTAACCCGGCTCACTATTTTTGATCGTAACTCTGTTAAAAAACCTTCGTCCTCATAAGGATATAATTTAAAAAGCACTTCGGCAACAACGCTGCCTAATACGGCATCGCCTAAAAATTCAAGTCGCTCGTTACTGTTTTTAACGCCTTTCTTAACATTTTGAGCAACTGATTTATGGCGAAATGCCAAACGATATAAAGACAAATTACCGGGCACAAAACCCAATAAATTCTTTAAAACCTTAACGTATTTTCTGTGGGGAGATAGGTAAAGTTTATATAACCGGCTTACAGGCATCCACTTTATTCTTCGTATTTTTTGAAAATTACAGAAGCATTATGGCCACCAAAACCAAACCCGTTGCTTTGTACAATATTTACTTTACGCTCCTGAGCCTTGTTAAATGTAAAATTTATACGTGGGTCAAAAGTTGGGTCGTCAGTAAAATGATTGATAGTTGGAGGAACTATCTGATTTTTTAGAGCTAAAATAGCGGCAATAGCTTCAACTGCACCAGCAGCACCTAATAAGTGGCCCGTCATTGATTTGGTTGAGCTAATATTTATATCATAAATACTATCACCGTAAACATCTTGTATAGCTTTTATTTCCTGCGGATCGCCAATTGGGGTTGATGTTCCGTGAACATTAACATAATCAACATCTGATGCCTGTATACCGGCATCCTGCAATGCGGCACGCATAACCAGTGCAGCACCTAATCCATCAGGATGCGGAGCCGTCATATGGTAAGCATCGGCACTCATGCCGCCACCCAACATTTCGGCATATATTTTAGCTCCCCTGGCCTTAGCATGTTCCAATTCTTCTAAAATAATAGTACCCGCACCTTCGCCGGCTACAAATCCATCACGATCAAGATCAAATGGGCGGGATGCCGTTGCCGGGTCCTCATTACGTGTAGACAAGGCGTGCATAGCATTAAACCCACCTATACCTGCTTCATTAATAATAGCTTCAGAGCCACCCGATATAAACATATCGGCTTTACCTAAGCGGATGTAATTAAATGAATCAATAAGCGAGTTGTTGGATGAAGCGCAGGCAGAAACAGTTGTAAAGTTTGGGCCACGCAAACCGTATTTAATAGAAATATGCCCTGGAGCAATATCAGCTATCATTTTAGGTATAAAGAATGGGTTAAAACGAGGCGTACCATCACCCTTGGCAAAGGCCATAACCTCATCCAAAAATGTTTTTAAACCACCTATGCCTGAACCCCAGATAACACCTATGCGGCGCGTATCCAGCTTTTCAAAGTTTAATCCCGCGTCCTGTACGGCTTCTTCGGTAGCGTATAACGCGTATTGAACAAATTGGTCCAATTTACGCGCTTCTTTTCTGCCTAAAAAACCTTCTGCATCAAAGTTTTTTACTTCGCATGCAAATTTTGTTTTGAACAGCGTGGTATCAAAACTTTTAATTAAGGCAGCACCACTTACTCCATTGATCAACCCGTTCCAATATTCTGAAACGCTATTGCCAATTGGAGTAAGTGCTCCAAGCC
This sequence comes from uncultured Mucilaginibacter sp., assembly GCA_964611565.1. GTDB lineage: Bacteria > Bacteroidota > Bacteroidia > Sphingobacteriales > Sphingobacteriaceae > Mucilaginibacter. The sequence goes on from CAZTAU010000019.1 coordinate 71,568, forward strand.
CGGTTACTACAACTCTTTTAAACTCCATTT
>CAZTAU010000020.1:0-65296 GCA_964611565.1 uncultured Mucilaginibacter sp.
GGTACTTAACCAATGAAGAATGGTTAAATGATGTAACATCCGGCCATTACCAGGAATATTATACAGAGCAATATAATGATCGATAGGATACTTTCATTTTTTAGAGGAGAACCTGCTAAACCGTCCTTTAACTATAGTTCGATTATGGTTGATATGCACTCGCATATTTTACCCGGAATTGATGATGGCGCAAAAACCCCTGCAGATTCAATTGCTTTGATAAGAAGCATGATGAAACTGGGGATTAAAAAAATCATTGCTACACCACATATGATGGCTGATTTTTATAAAAATACGCCCGAAACCATTAATGCAGCGTTAGAAATATTGAGGGCCGAATTAAAAAAACAGGGTATTGACATTGTGGTAGAAGCAGCGGCCGAACATTACTTTGACGAAACTTTTGAACCTATGATCAATAAACGTAGTTTAATGACCATGGGCGATAATTATACGCTTTTTGAATACCCTTTTATGAGCCCACCCCCAAATGCTTTTACGGTTATACAAAAAATGATAGAGTGGGGCGAGTATAAACCCATATTGGCTCACCCTGAAAGATACGGATATATGAATTTAGATGCCATTGCCGACGTGCGTGGCTGGGGTTGCAGTATACAAATGAATACTATAGCATTAACCGGCTATTATGGTAAAAACATAAAAAAGAAAGCTGAAGCCATGATAGATAATAACCTGGTTGATTTCATATCAAGCGATATGCATAATTTAAAACATGCCCAGGCTTTTCGCGATGCATTAGGATCACCTTATCTTCAAAAATTGCTTAGCGGCGAATACCCGCTGAAGAATATAATGCTGAAATAGAATCAGGAACCAAGGGTCAAGAATTAAGATTTTATTTGAGCGTCTTGAATCTTACTTCCTGATTCTTGACTCTCAATTAAAAACCTACTCATATCGTAATGCTTCTACCGGGTCAAGTTTTGATGCTTTTTTTGCGGGATAAAATCCTGATGAAAGGCCAATACCCGTACATAACAGGATGGCACCAAACAACCATAGCCAGGGCACTATAAATTGCCCGCTAATTTGAACCGCGATTAAATTACCAATAGCCATACCTAAAACAATACCGCTAACACCACCTATTAAACATATTACAATGGCTTCAATTAAAAACTGCCGCCTTATAACGGCAGGTGTAGCACCAATAGCTTTACGTATGCCAATTTCGCGGGTACGCTCGGTAACTGATACCAACATAATATTCATTAACCCAATAGCCGCACCAATAAGGGTTATGGCCCCTATTGCAAAACCCGCGATGGTAATATTGGTTGATAATTCGGCCAATTGTTGCTGAGCCGAATCACTTCTGGTAATTTCAAAATTATCATCCTTGCCAATAGGTAAACCACGAATATTTCTAAGCAATGCAGTGGCTTCACCCACACTGGCATCTAATATATTTGAACTGCCAACCATAACAGTAATACCAAATGATGGGTTGGCAGTAGCAGCAATTTGTTTGGCTTTAAGTATAGGTATAACACATTGCCTGTCGCCGGCACCAGCGCTTGAGCCTTTTGAGGCAAATACACCAATTACATTAAATTTATTGTTCCCTAAAAATATAGGCTTGTTAATAGGATCTTGATTTTTAAATAATTTAGTTTTTATTTCATTGCCAATAATTACTACCCCGGCACCATGTTCAATTTCAGAAGCAGAAAAATTGCGCCCCAACGCTATTTTATAGCCATTGGTAACTGCAAAATTTTCATTACTGCCCGATATGGAAATATTAGGATTGGTTTTTTCGCTGGCATACTTGGCTACAGCAGTACCTGTTACCCTTAAGTTAATAGCTATTATAGCCGGTAATTTAAATTTCTCTTTAAATTGCGCCGCCTGATCATAGCGTATTGGAGGATATACTTTACGGCGGCCGCCATTACCAAAGTTTATACCCGTACCCCGGTTTTGCATGTTAAATGAGTTTGCGCCCAGGCTTGAAAAAGCATCGTTTGTTGATTGTTTTATACCTTCAATAGCTGTTAAAATACCAACTAAGGCCATAATACCTATAGCAATAATTAATGCCGTAAGCGAAGTGCGCAGTTTATTGCCGCCCAATGATTGTAGAGCGATAGAGACATTCTCTTTTAAGGAGGTATTTACAGGCATGTATAAATATAGATAAAACTTTAAAGGTAAGACTAAAAAACCTACCCGTTTGTTACAAGGCCAAATCGCAAAAACAAAAAAGCCCCTGGATAGGGGCTTCATATATTTATATAGATAATTTATACTGAAAAAGAGGTACCACAACCGCAGGTACTTGCAGCATTAGGGTTATTAAAGGTAAACCCACGCGCATTTAACCCATCCTGAAAATTGATTTCCATGCCCATTAAATATAAGCCATGTGCTTTGTGCATAAACACTTTCAATCCGTTTATTAAAAATTCCTGGTCGCCGTCCTTTTTTTGATCAAAGCCAAGTACATAGCTCATACCCGAGCAACCGCCGCCTTCAACGCCAATGCGTAAGCCAAAATCATCACTCAACTCTTGCTGATCTCTTAATTTAAACAATTCTTTAACCGCTCCTTCTGTGAAGGTTACCGGTGCAGGTGCCGTATCAATAACAGTGCTCATCTTATTTTTAATTAACTATACAAATATAAGGTAAAATGCGGATTTTTGTTGGAGCGCAGTTATTTATGACCTCTGCTTAACATTATGAATCTTACTTACTTATTAGATATTTTAAAATACACCATTGCAGGCCTTGGTGTTGTATATATAGCTTTTTATCTTTTTAAACCTTATTTAGACAGGTCAGAAAGTTTACAAATGCTTGATTTTAAAAAAACCATAAGCAGCCAAACACTGCCCTTAAAATTACAGGCCTATGAGCGCATTGTATTATATATTGAGCGCATTAACCCGGCTAACATGCTGCTTCGCTTAAACGGGTCTGATTACTCGGCTGCCGAATTGCATAGCCTGATAGTTGCCGAGATACGCAACGAGTTTCAACATAATATTTCACAACAAATTTATGTGAGCGCTGCCGCATGGAATGTAGTAAAACGTTTAAAAGATGATACCCTAAGTATTACTACTAACGCGATCAAAGCATTACCTGAAACAGCCACCGGGTTAGAACTAAGCAAAACTATTTTGGCCCACTTGAGCCGACTAAATGACAATCCTTATGATATGGGAACTACCCTAATAAGGAAGGATCTGGAGCAATTATTTTAATATTTGCAATTAAACCGCAATCGCGACAATATTTGACAATCAAAATATGAGCGTATTTGATCACCTATCATTTATTATAAATAGTAATCCCGCGTAAAAATCTCATTTAAGCATTGATAAAAAACTCCTGAAAATATTTTTTGGGATATATAGATCAGGGTTTATAGGCAGTAAAAATGGCCCTACGTATTAGAAAAGCAATATTAACCAAAACCTCATGCGAAATATAATATTTTGCTTTGAATTTATATAAACTTTACGTGTTTTTTTGATGAAATATATTTTTAGAAAAAGTGAAAAATTAATTTTTTAATTCACTTTTTTTCTGAATATTCGATGTTCCGTAGCAGCCTCAAAAATTGCTTCATTGGGGCTTGTAAATCAAGATACTATTTAATTATTTATGGAAAAAACTTGTACTACCGTTTGGAATAGCTGCCTTCAAATCATAAAAGACAATATCCCTGCACAAAGCTTTAAAACTTGGTTTGAGCCAATAAAAGCATTACGCATGGAAGGAAGCGTTTTGACGATACAAGTGCCTAGTTTATTTTTTTACGAATGGCTGGAAGAACACTATGTTGGCCTTCTGCGTAAAACCATAAAGAAACAATTGGGCGATGATGGACGTTTAGAATACAACATTGTTGTTGAACAAGCATCCAGCAAACCATATACAACCAACATGCCCTCAAACGGAAACGGCGCGGAGTCTAAAAACCAATCGATGCCTATCCCTATTTCAATAAATAAGGATATTAAGAACCCGTTTGTGATTCCCGGTCTTAAAAAACTGATAGTTGACCCACAGCTTAACCGTAACTATACTTTTGAAAACTTTGTGGAGGGTGATTGCAACCGCTTAGCACGCTCGGCAGGATATGCTGTAGCAGCAAAACCCGGTGGCACATCATTTAACCCGCTAATGATATACGGTGGTGTTGGCTTAGGTAAAACGCACCTGGCACAGGCTATTGGTAACGAAATTAAACGCTCATTACCTGATAAACTGGTACTATATGTATCATGCGAGAAATTTACCCAACAATTTGTTGATGCATTAAAGCATAATAACATTAATGATTTTGTGAACTTTTACCAGGCTATTGATGTACTGATCATGGATGATGTACACAACTTTGCGGGTAAAGAAAAAACACAGGATTTCTTTTTCCATATCTTCAATCACCTGCACCAATCAGGCAAGCAGTTGATCATCACCTCTGATAAAGCACCGAAAGACCTGGCCGGTTTAGAAGAACGTTTACTATCAAGATTTAAATGGGGCCTTTCTGCTGATCTGCAAATACCTGATCTGGAAACCAGGATGGCTATCCTTAAAAATAAAACTTACCAGGACGGTATTGACCTTGCTGATGATGTTATTGAATATGTTGCCCACAACATTGATAATAACGTACGTGAACTGGAAGGGGCCATGGTTTCATTATTGGCACAATCAACCCTTAACCGTAAGGAGATTGACCTTAACCTGGCTAAGCAAATGCTGAAGAACTTTGTAAAAAATTCTTCAAAAGAAATTTCAATGGAATACATTCAAAACCTGGTTTGCGAGTATTTTGAAGTCCCTATTGAAATGGTTAAATCACAAACCCGCAAACGTGAAATTGTGCAAGCCCGTCAAATATCTATGTATTTGGCTAAGGCACACACTAAAAGTTCATTAAAATCAATAGGTCATTTCTTTGGCGGCCGCGATCACTCTACAGTGATATATGCCTGCCAAACTGTTGAGGACCTGATTGATACTGATAAAAAATTCAAAGGCTACGTTGCCGATATTCAGAAAAAACTGAAGATGTCGTAAATAAGAACGTGATCTTAAACAAAGAAAGGCTTGCATATGTGCAAGCCTTTCTTTGTTTATACCCTCCTGTCATTCTGAGCATAGCGAAGAATCTTGAACGCTTTGCATATCGCTTTTATAAGATTCTTCGCTATGCTCAGAATGACAACAGTTAATTTTTCCTATGTAGAGATTGCCACGCTATCGCTCGCAATAACGCGTGGTGTAGTTACAATAACAAAGGGCTTACCGAAACGGTAAGCCCTTTGTTATCAATAAATTCGAAATCGAACATTCGAAATCCGAAATAAAAACTATTCTGTTACCTCAGCTAAATGTTCGCCGGTTACGTTTTCTTTGATCTTAGCTTCCAGTTCGTCCATTAACTCCGGGTTATCCAAAATTAATTGTTTAACCGCGTCACGGCCCTGGCCCAGTCGGGTATCGCCATAACTAAACCATGAACCTGCTTTTTTAATGATATTGTGCTCAACACCCAGGTCAATGATCTCGCCTGCTTTGGAAATACCCTCACCAAACATAATATCAAACTCGGCAATACGGAACGGCGGAGCCACTTTATTCTTAACTATCTTAACCTTAACCCGGTTACCTGAAACCTCTTCAGTATCTTTTATTTGTGATATACGGCGCACATCTAAACGTACGGAAGCATAAAACTTCAAAGCGTTACCACCGGTAGTAGTTTCGGGGTTACCAAACATAACGCCGATCTTATCGCGCAGCTGGTTAATAAATATACAGCAGCATCCAGTTTTGCTAATGGTACCGGTTAGTTTACGCAAGGCTTGTGACATTAAACGGGCATGTAAACCCATTTTTGAATCGCCCATTTCGCCCTCGATCTCTGCTTTTGGCACCAATGCCGCAACCGAGTCAATAACTAATATATCAATAGCTCCTGAGCGGATCAGGTTATCGGCAATCTCTAAAGCCTGCTCGCCATTATCAGGTTGTGATATTAAAAGGTTCTCTACATCAACACCTAATTTTTTGGCATAAAAACGATCGAACGCGTGCTCGGCATCAATAAAAGCGGCAATTCCACCTTTCTTTTGCGACTCGGCAATGGCATGTATAGCCAGCGTTGTTTTACCAGATGATTCCGGGCCATATATTTCAATAACACGTCCTTTAGGTAAGCCGCCAACACCCAAGGCAATATCCAACCCTAATGATCCGGTTGATATAACTTCGGTTTCTTCAATTACAGAATCGCCCAACTTCATGATGGTGCCTTTTCCGTATGATTTTTCCAACTTATCTAATGTAAGTTGTAGTGCCTTTAATTTTTCTGCGTTGCTCATCTTAAAAATATCTTACAACAAATATAAAAAACTGTTTTTATAAATACTAATTTTTTTAGCAAATAAATTCCCCTTCTGTCATTCTGAGCATAGCGAAGAATCTATCAAGCGGTGATGCAAAGTTTGCAGATTCTTCGCTATGCTCAGAATGACAATTGGTATTGATATATAAACATAACCAACCCTACAACAACAATCAAATATCTTTATCCACACTCCTTTTTGCCAACTCTTTACTAATGCTCTTAAGCGCCTTCTGCTTTTTAGCGTCCTTAACTTTTTTGATCTTTAATGCCTCAGCTCTTAGCAAGGCGGTTTCGGTATTGGCCTGTTCATAATAACGGCAAAACCAGGTAAGCGGGCAAATTTCGCATTTGGGGCTACGGGCTACACATATATACCGGCCATGCAATATTAGCCAATGGTGCGCAATGGCCAAAGTGTCTTGCGGCAGGTGTTGCACCAATTGTTTTTCAACAGCCAACGGTGTTCGGGCATTGCTGGTTAGCCCTATGCGGTTGGCTACCCTAAACACATGCGTATCTACCGCTATAGCAGGCGCATCAAAAACTACGGATGCAATTACGTTAGCAGTTTTTCGGCCTACGCCGGGCATTTTCTGCAGGTCGTTTATATCTGATGGCACTTCGCTGTTAAATACATTTACCAACATTTGCGCCATCCCTACCAAATGTTTGGCTTTGTTGTTGGGATAGCTTACGCTGCGTATATAGGTAAAAACCTCGTCGGGGGTTGATGCGGCTAAACTTTCGGGAGTAGGGAAACGCTTAAAAAGTGCCGGGGTAATTTGGTTGATGCGCTTATCGGTACATTGTGCCGATAGAATAACCGCTATCAATAATTCAAATGGCGACGAGTAATTTAACTCGGTAACTGCGTTAGGCTGCTGCTTTGAAAAATATTCAACAAAGTGGCGGTAACGGTCTTTTTTAAGCATGGATAAAAATAGCAAGTATTGAGGCAGAAAACAATATGTTCAAGGTTATCCCACGTAAACAAAACCACCCGCCATTTGTAATTTAATTTATGAAAGTTATAACCCTGCATACACCTATCATAGCCGACGAACTGCTGGAACATTTACGCAGCCGACTGAACACCTATTTCCGCGAGCAGCGCCAGGTTGATTTCGATCTTAAAATTGAGAAAAACGGTAACACGGTTGAAATATCACAACCTGAAATGTACGAGGGAGTTTTATTTAAGCTTGAACCAAAAGAATCTGAACTTTACATAACCCGCAATGAGCATTATGTAGATGATGTAAACTCACTGACCATCGAATCTATACTGAACAGCTTATTTGAGGATTTGACAGATGATATCCGCGGTGTTGATCTGGTGACGGAAGGATAACCCTAAGTCGCTTTGCGGAAGTTTTTTGAAATAAAACTTAAAAATGCAAGCACCGCCAATAATACTATAATCCATTTAGCATAATCGGCTGTATGGAGTACAAATGTGCTTATGATGTTTGGCTTTAATGTTATTCGCTCTATTATCCATCCTATTGCTGCTATACCAGCAAGCACCGCGCCTATTATGCGCACAAAAGTATAAATGGTTAACGATCTGCTCAAGATAATCAACCACGGAATAGTTACTGCCACCACAAATAGCTGCATTAACTCTATCCCCAGGTTAAACCCAAATATGCTTAGCGCCATTCGCCCGGCATCCAAATTCAAGTTAACCAATGTAGCAGCAAATGCCATCCCGTGAATTAAACCAAACCCTGCCGCAATAAACATTTCCCGTCCCGGGAAGATGGGTTTGATGGCGTGAATGGAAGATATTAAAATACTCACCGCTATCAATACTTCAATTGGCCTTGCCGAAAAATTGGTGATACCGGTAGCACCTAATAACAAAGTGATAGAATGCCCGATAGTAAACGCCGTGACAATTTTAAATATCCGGATCAGGCTGTAACGAGTGGTTCCGGCTTCGGCCCAACGCTTTCTGTTAACTAATAACGGCGCGGGTAATAATAAGGTAAGCAAAAACAGTAAATGGTCGGTGCCTGCTGCAATATGCTCAACACCTAAATTCACCATACTGGTAAATCCGCGCCATAAACCGCCCTGCTGTATATTAACAGGTAACGGCGGTATAGTATTGGTTTTTACATCTAAACCGATAACGCCTACTTCATAAGGATGCTCCGGATTCAACCCGTTATCCCAATCTTGTCGTACCGATACTAGTGCGAAATGCGATACAACCTGGTGGATGATGGCATCATAGCTTAAATTAAACTGCCGTGTGGTTGCACTTGCCGGTGGTACCAAACTTAAATGAACTGTTAACTCTTTATACGGACCACTTGCACTTTGCTGTACTGGCTGCACTTGCATATCATCAATAGCTACCGCCCAGGGCTTGCCCCCGGGAGTAAAAACTTGAATATGTTTTAACAGGTACGCGGTTATTTGAGGGCCGAGCCTGGCTACCAGGTTATTTGAATTACGGTTTACATCATGCCCGAACGCCAGTTCCAATTCATTTAATGGCAATTGCAATTCGGCGGTTACCTTGTCTGATCTTACATCCAATAAAATAATAGTATTAGGCATGGGATGTGCCGCTACATCAGCAAAAGCAAAAATCAGGAACAAAAAAAACAGCCGTCTATATAATACAGAACGGCTGTTTATTTTTTTATAACGATCGGGCATTAATATTAAAAAGTAAAATTATTGCCGTAATCTTTTTTATGGTCGCGCCATACGGTATGATAATGCACTTGGCCTGTACCCACAACAGCTGCCTGGCATACAAATTCCAGCCAGATGCCCGGGCCGTCAATACGTGCATAATCGGCAGGACGGTCAAATTTACCCGAGCCTGAAAAAGCGATATAAGTATTGTTCAATTCTTTAGTATAAGCAGCAATAATATCGGCAGCGGTGGCATCGTCCACATCTAAAACCCAGCGTTTAATGGCATTCATGATGAGCGTTCTTTGCTTGGCGTTCAACGAGCTTACCGGTAAACCAACTTTGGTATCCGGGAATTGGCCGTTAGCGCGTGGACCCATTATCACATCATTAAATCTTCTTGGTAATTTAGCGGCAGCAAATTGGGCGGTATCTAATCCGCCTATCATAGCTGCTATGGTTTCCTGTTCATCACCTATGGGCACATAGGTTTTGCCTTCTGATACAAATGATTGTGGTTCAACTCCCTCAAAATAAGGTGTTGACCCGGTTACTTTTCCACCGTTATAAGTTTGATTGACGGCTAAATGATGTCCGCCAAACTGTAATTGCCAGGTGTCAGTAACACTTGGTGTACCCAAAAATGCTATATAATAATTACCTGATGAATACGAATTACGGGCAGCAGCCGGTGTAGTTTTCATGATATCATCTGCAGCCATAATTTGAGTGACTTCGCTAAACCCTTCATTAGCAGTTTTGCCGGTGGCGACAGCTACTAATTTTAATGCTGCTGCTTTTTGTACATCAGTAAGCGAGCTAAACTTTAAACCAATATGGCAGGCGTCTACACAAGGCAAGTTTGACCATTTTATAGCGTTCTCCTTTTCGTATTTAAATTGCACGGTGGTTAATTGCTCAGGCGTTAAGGTAGCTTCAAAATCCTGCACAGCGCATAATATTTTACCAACCGGGGTTTTTGCCGTACTGCAACCCGCAAATTTAACACGCTCAACATTTGCTATCGGCTGTATTTCGGTTGATGCACTAACAGTGGTTTGCTGCTTTGCAGCTATAAAGCCTACCGCGCCTACTGCTATAACCATAGCATATAAGCCTAACATCCATTTTTTCATAATTGGTTATTGGTTGCGCCCTTACAAGACACAGAATAAAGATACACAAAGTGTTGTATTACAAAAGTATGTATCAATTATGTGGCAATAAAAATCGGGTGTCATCCTGAGCGTGTCGAAGGATGTGTGCGTATGGCCTTTGCCCGCTATGGTTCGACGGGGCTCACCATGACAACGCACATTTTACTAAATAAAAAAGCCTCTTAAAAAGAGGCTTTATATTTTTTAAGACAATAACCGATTATCCGTGTATCCAACTGAATTTATATTCCAATGACGGGTTTTGCATCCTTTCGGCTACACGTAATAAGCGATTAGGCAGGGCCATAATGTAGTCACGAGCTTTCTCGCCCTGCTCATTTAGGTCGCCAACATTGGCAATGTGCCAATCTTCTATCAGTTCTTTTAATATATCTACGTAATCAATAGCAGTATAAACTCCCAGGCGCTGGGCTGCATCAGTAAAGTGCCCAAATGTTTGGCCAATCTTTAATCCAACTTCGCGTAAAAAGTGTGCAGGCATTACAATTTTTTTGCGCATCATATCCTCAAAAGCCAGCATAGCTTCGTTAGGGTCTACTTCAAAAATTTTCTCTATAAAGTATTTATAGGCTTTAGCGTGGCGCATCTCGTCAGAAGCAATAACACCGCACATTTTTGACAATAAGTTATCGCCATCCTTTTTAGCTTGTGATGCCACCCTGCGGTGCGACACATTGGTAGCTAATTCCTGGAAAGACGTATAAATAAAGTTACGGTAAGGATCATGACCGGTGCCAATATCAAAACCATCAGCAATTAAATACTGGGTTGATACTTCCATCATGCGCATATTAACGCGGCCCGATAAGTATAGATATTTGTTCAACAGATCGCCATGACGGTTTTCTTCGGCGGTCCATTGCCTGGTCCATTTCATCCATCCGCCTTCTTCGTTTCTTGAAACCCCTTCAACCATAGTTAACCATGATTCATAGGTAGGTAATGCTTCCTCGGTAATGGTATCACCAATTAAAACAGCAACAAGGTCATATGACAGGCCCTTCGCGCTTTCCTGCATCTCTTTAACATCATTATAAAAAGTGTCTTTTGAAGAATCAGGCAAAAAGTCTGAGGGCTGCCAAATAGTATCTATAGGTTTTAAATACTCGGTCATCTTTTCCAACATAAACTTCTCAATGTGGCTCATCACCTCTTTACGTTTTTCTTCAAAAAAATGCATCTGTATTTAGTTTAATTGTTAGTATAACTACTATTAGCAGCGTTTGTTGCAAATGTAATGATTTTAATAGTAATTAGCATTGGTACCGCGGGCTAATAGATAGTGATTATTGTCACATTTTATCCAAAAAAAAACATCCGTCAAGTACTTGACGGATGTTTTCACACGATATTATAAGTTAGTCTATATATTAGCTTACTTTAACATTTACCGCATTTAAACCTTTTTTGCCTTGCTCTACTTCGTAGGTAACGCTATCGTTTTCACGAATAGTGTCAATTAGGCCTGAGGCGTGTACAAATACTTCGCTGCTACCATCTGCTGGTATGATGAATCCGAAGCCTTTGCTTTCATTGAAAAATTTTACTGTTCCTTGCATTATATTAATTATTAATTTCATAAAGATAGTTAAATATTCATAAATGCATTATTTATCAAAAAATAATTTTCATGTCACATTTAACTAATAACCTGTGTTTTATAAAAACCGGCCCTGATCTTAAAACTTCAAATATTACCATATTCGTAAAAATCAAGGCCAAACTTTTACTCATTATATACCCTTTTACCTGGGCAATGGCGGTGGTACAGGGCGGGGCGGCAAGGTTACCTTAACACCCGACCGACGCTTTACAACCCCTTTACGCGAGCGTACTACAGGTACAGGTGGCTTTTTTAAATGTAAAGGATTTTTTGGTGGTGAGGGTGGCGGCGGCAATTGTGCGCCTGCTTCGGCAAAGGTGCATGAAGCAAGCGCGGCAATTAATAATACTTTAATAGTTTTCATAGTAGTTAGTTTAATTATATGTATAACTCAAATTGCCGCTAAGAGTTTAATATATAAATATTTAATTATAAAACCGGGTTTTCAAATTTAATCAGTTCTGCCAAATTAGCCTCGGCCCTTTTTAATTGATGATCATAGTCTTTATAAGCTTTACGGCTTAGGGCTATTATAAGGGTAAGCACAACAACTGAAATCAAACAATGGGCCGACAACACTTTATGATCATTATACAATGAAAAGTTAAAGGCGATTTTTAAAAAAATTGGCATTACAGTTATATACCATAAGGCAAACATCAAAATGTCGTACCTGGCATTTGCAGCCAAATGAATTCTAAAGGTGCAAATCGTCTTCTGTAATTGAATTATTGAATCGTTATAGTTTGGTTTTTTTATTGATAAATGAGAAATGAAAGACCACAGCATCCCAAAAGCACCTATTATCGCTGGTACAGTGTACTCAATTTCCTCAATGATCGAAACGGCAAGGCCCAGGGATATAAAACAATAAACCAGTGCCATATTCCTGCCCAATAATGACATTTTGATAATCTTGTCAATTTCTGCGGAAGTATTTTCTAAATTCATTTTTAACAAGTGCTTTTCGTTAATTCTAATTCTGCTATCTAATTCCTTATCTTCCGTTTGCCAGATGTTTTTTAATTCGTCAAGTTCCATAACTAATAATTTTCTTTTGAAACATTTTCTTTCAGTATTCCTTTAATTCGGTTAATTTTTGTACCCACGTTGGTTTCTGTCAGTCCCATAATTTCCGATATCTCTTTGTAGCTTTTATCCTCCAGATAAAGGAAAATAATTGCTTTGTTAAGTTCATCAAGCTTATTGATAAACTTATACATAAGTCTGGTTTTATCTATTTGTCCCTCAACACAATCTTCCTCTGCCGCAATTTGAAATATGGTTTCGTCAAAAGGCTCATTGGTTTTTTGACGTTTAACATCTCGTCTATAATGCGATATAGCCACATTCAGCGCTATTTTATATATCCAGGTAGACAATTTAAATTCATCGTTATATTTATTTAAGGACTTCCATAACTGGATGATGATCTCTTGTTCCAGGTCCTTTCTGTCGTCAGAATTTCGGCAATAAGCATAAGTCACTTTATATAAAAGCCTTTTATGCTGATTTAGGATACCAATAAATTGCTTTTTTTCTAGCACCGGATTTACGTAAGTTTATGTTTAATGCATTATTCGCTAAAACCATTAAAAAATCACAAAAATTAAAATATTTATTTCAATATACTGGCTTCCTTAAGCTGTATTTTTCATACAATTATTTAACTTTTATCTTATTATAATTACCTAATTATGAATAGTTATTTTATAATTAAAACTACAATAGCTTAATATACGTTCGTAAACATAATTACTTAATATAAATGAGGCTAATTTGGTGTTGGTTATTATTGCTTAGCGCGTCGTCAGTCATGGCACAATCGCAACAAAAAAGAGAAGAGATAACTGTTGATGGCATGGAACGCGCATTTATAAGCTACGTTCCCGCAGGGCAAAAAGATAAAATGCCTATTGTTATATCCCTGCACGGCGGTTTCGCAAGTCCAAAGGGTATGCTGCGTTTGGCAGACTTCAGGCCCCTGGCCGATCAGGATAAATTTATCCTGGTTTGCCCGGCATCCAAACATTTATGGCATGATGGCGCTGATAATAAAGGCATTGATGATGTAAAGTTCATTGATCAACTTATTACCTATATATTAAAAACCTATAATGGCGACGCAACAAGAGTATATGTTACAGGTATATCTAACGGCGGTTTTATGACTTCGCGTTTAGCTGCTCAACTACATAATCGGATAGCGGCTATTGCTGTTGTGGCAGCTACATTAAACATAGCTGAGGGGTATGACCTTGAAAAACCCATGCCGGTAATGTATATGCATGGCACCAAAGATCCTATTATCCCCTATAATGGCGGAAAGAAGTTTGGTCGCGAAATGTACTCGCATGACCAGATCATTAAAAAGTGGGTAACACTAAATAATTGCGACCCTAAACCTATTGTTACCCAAATACCTGATAATGCTCAAGACGGCACTACTTTGGTTAAAGAAGAATACAGCAATCCCAATGGCTTAAAAGTTATAGGGTATACTATTAATAATGGCGGGCATACCTGGCCCGGCGGCAGGCAATATGCGCTAAAATTTTTGATAGGCAAAACTACTCATAACCTAAATGCCTGCCAGGTAATATGGGACTTTTTTAAAACCTATCAATTAAAATCGGCTATTTAAAGGCTGTAGCTTATATTCGTAACTTGATATGAGTTTAGCAGCAACGCCTACAACACCCAATACCATCAAACTTATGCAGGAACAAAAGCTGCAGGAATTGTTGGTGCATTTAAATTCGCATTCGCCATTTTATAAAGAGCTGTTTAACAATAATAGTGTTGATATCGCTTCTATAAAAACATTAGAAGATCTAGCCAAACTGCCCACTACTACCAAAGAAGACCTGCAGCAACGCAATGATGATTTTTTATGTGTACCTAAAAATCAGGTTATTGAGTATGCCTCTACGTCAGGAACTTTGGGCAGCCCGGTTACTATTGCATTGACCGATAACGACCTGAACCGCCTTACTATAAATGAGTACAATTCTTTTTTATGCGCCGATGGATCGTCGGATGATATTTATCAGCTCATGCTAACGTTGGACAGGCAGTTTATGGCTGGGATAGCCTATTATTCGGGCTTGCGTAAATTGGGTGCGGGCATTATCAGGCTTGGCCCCGGAGTACCGGCTATGCAATTAGAAACCATTTTACGTTTAAAACCAACAGCAATAGTAGCTGTGCCATCGTTTATTTTAAAACTGATACAAGCCGCAAAAGATGCGGGTATCGACCTAAACAAAACCACCGTAAAAAAAGCCGTATGTATTGGCGAGAATATTCGCAATACGGATTTTTCTTTCAATATACTCGGCAAAAAAATTACCGAAACTTGGGATATACAGCTATACTCCACCTATGCCTCTACTGAAATGCAAACGGCGTTTACCGAGTGTTCACAAGGTCGTGGTGGGCATTTACAGCCTGAATTGGTAATTGTGGAATTACTGGATGAAAACAACCAACCCGTAGCACCGCACCAGCCGGGCGAGGTTACCATTACCACTTTAGGGGTTGAAGGCATGCCATTATTGCGTTACAAAACCGGAGATATTTGCCAGTTTGATGATGCGCCATGTAGCTGTGGAAGAACCAGTTTACGGTTATCGCCTATTATTGGCCGTAAAAAACAAATGATCAAATTTAAAGGGACCACATTATATCCGCCCGCTTTGTTTGATCTGCTAAATGAGATGGACGAGGTTTTAGATTTTGTAGTAGAAGTATACAGCAATGAAATTGGCATGGATGAGGTGCTACTGCACCTGCTGCCTGCCGACGATAGCAAAGCCTGTGATAATAAGATACGCGCCTATTTACAGGCCAGATTAAGGGTTAGCCCGCATGTTAAGTATATATCTGCCGAAGAAATTAAAAAAATACAATTCCCCGAAGCAAGCCGCAAAGCGATAAAATTTATTGACAGGAGGGTGTAGCCCCTATTAAAGAGAATACCATATAAAAAATATTCATACATTTACCAATAAACCTTAATGATCAATGAATGAATGGATTGTCCATATAGTTACTAATACAGCATTTTTAACTTATGTAGGGCTATATGTGGTCACATACTTTCTTTATATTCTAAAGACTTTGCTGGGGCAAAACCATTCTTGGAAAAAATATTTCCTGATCGTTCAAATAAGTTTTATGATAGACTTGAACTAATAATTGTACCTGCTATCGGTTCGTTACTTGCATTTGTGCTGTTAGATCCGAGTAATTTAAAATCATCTATTTTTGCTGGATTAAGCTGGAGTGGAACTCTTTCATCGTTTCTAAAAAGAAACAATCAATCTTTGAGTAATGACTAATTTACCTACTCTTTTATTTTTGATTTCTACGATAAGCATTTCTATAACTTTCGTCACGCTTTTTTTTAGAGATAAATTAAATAAACTTATATCTATAGGTAATATAAAAAAATGGTCTCTTGTATCGGTGTTGTTTTTTATAGCAACTGTAATCATATTAAATATCTATTACACTAAATCATTAGAAAATGAGCAAGAGTTATTAAAAACTAAGCTTGAGTTATACAAACGTGATATTCAACTACACCAAAATCTAATTAATAGGCAAAAAACCATTGATAGTCTAACTGCTTATCAATTAACGCTAAAACAATCTGTTGCGAAATTGAAGAAACAACAATACATAGCGGGAGGAACACCATTATCATTAAATCAAGTAAACAATATTATTAATAATACGGGAGAAGAAATTTCAGAAATAGGGCAGTATAATGAAATTGTAGACCTTAAAAGTCTTTTACCAAATATAAAGGGGTATAACACACAAGGTAATACTGCTAAACTTATATTCAATTGTCCAAACGACCATTCCTCCGGGTATTTAAATTTGAAATTTAAATTTCTTGATGAAAAATTAATTGATAAAATAGCGTGCATATATTTAACTGTCAATAGAGACTCTTCACTTGCAAATAACTCTATAAATTTATTTGAACAAACATATAAACCTCAACATGGGGTTAATGTCATTCGAATAAGTAATTACTTCAGACAATCAAAAGTTGAATTACAAATTGGATATATACTTAAATCAGAAAGAATGAAAGAATATCCAATGTTTGAAAAAATATCATGTAGATAGTCCTGCAGTTTGTTAGTATTTACAACCAACCTTTGACGCGTTACTCAAATAATCACTATTTTTTATATTTGCCATTCGTCAATACATAAACAATATAAACATATTGGCGTTGTAGAACTTTAATATTGATTATCCGCCTATGATACCTGTTGGACAAAGCGTCCTTACGTTAGATGATTTTTCTGATATCCTTTTTAAAAACAAGGCAGTTACTTTACCCCCATCCGCTTTAGCTAAAATAAATGCCAACTTTCAGTTCCTTCAAAGCTTCTCGTCTAATAAATTGATCTACGGTATTAATACCGGTTTTGGGCCAATGGCGCAATACAAAATAAGCGAAGAGAATTTGCTGCAATTGCAATATAACTTAATACGCAGCCATAGTTCGGGCAACGGTGCATTACTATCGCCTGTGTTAGTAAAAGCATTAATGGTGGCCCGTTTAAATAGCTTAATGCAGGGCTACTCAGGCGTACATACGGATATTGTTGAACTGCTTACCCAACTCATCAATAAAGACGTTTATCCCTGCATATTTGAGCACGGCGGCGTAGGTGCCAGTGGTGATTTGGTGCAATTGGCTCATTTAGGTTTAGTATTAATTGGCGAGGGGGAGGTATTATATGATGGCAATATCCGTCAAACTGCAGAGGTATTTAACGAGTTAAATATAAAACCGCTTACTATCCACGTACGCGAAGGATTGGCAACCATTAACGGCACATCGGCCATGACGGGTATTGGCATGGTGAACATTATACAGGCGCAAAAATTATTGGGCTGGTCCGCCATGTTATCCGCCATGACCAATGAAATTGTTGAAGCGTATGACGACCACTTCTCGCACGAGCTAAACGTAGTAAAACATCATAAAGGGCAAAATAAAGTGGCCAGTATGCTGCGCGATATTTTGCAGGGCAGCAAAATGATACGCAGCCGTACCGACCATTTATATCACCCGGCTAATATTGACCAGGAAGTATTTGAAGATAAGGTGCAGGAGTATTATTCCTTGCGTTGCGTTACCCAGGTGCTAGGCCCTATATATGATACGATTGCAAATGCCGAAACCGTATTAGTTGATGAGTTGAACTCGGTTAATGATAACCCGGTAATTGATCATACCAACCAAAACGTATATCATGGCGGTAATTTCCACGGCGATTATGTATCGCTGGAAATGGATAAACTGAAGATAGCGGTTACTAAGCTGTCTATGCTATCAGAGCGTCAGTTGAATTATTTGTTAAATGATAAACTGAACCTAAAATTCCCTCCGTTTGTAAATTTAGGCGTGTTAGGACTTAACTTCGGGATGCAGGGCGTGCAGTTTACGGCTGTTTCCACCGTTGCCGAGAACCAAACCTTATCATTCCCAATGTATGTGCATAGCATACCAAATAATAACGATAACCAGGATATTGTAAGCATGGGCTGTAACGCTGCTTTAATGACCCGTAAGGTGATTGATAACTCGTTCGCTGTACTGGCTATACAATTAATGAGTATTTTACAGGGGATAGATTATTTAAATTGCCAAGAAAAGCTTGCTCCGCATACATTGGCTTTATATAACGAGGTTAGAAAAATATTTCCGAAATTTATTGAGGACAGTCATAAATACAAGGACGTGGAGAACGTGAAAAACTTTTTAGAAAATACCGATCCGGCAATAACATTTAAACACACTAATTGATGAAATGCGCATTAGTAACCGGCGGTTCAAGAGGGATAGGCAGAGCAATTTGCGCTAAACTTTCGGCTATGGGCTATTACGTGCTCATCAATTATAAAAGCAATACCGAAGAAGCTAACAATACCTTACAGCAAATAGGCGGCAATGGCGAGTTGCTTCAATTTGATGTAGCTGATAAAAAGGCAATCACTCAAATTTTAGGCGATTGGATAACAGCGAACGAAGATAAAGTTATTGAGGTGCTGGTTAACAATGCCGGCATCCGCGAGGATAGCTTAATGGCCTGGCTTAAAGATGAGCAATGGGACAGCGTAATAAAAACCAGTTTGGACAGTTTCTTTTACGTAACCCGCCTGGTTTTAGAGGGCATGATGATGAACCGTTATGGACGAATAGTTAACGTGGTTTCACTATCAGGATTAAAAGGCCATGCCGGGCAAACCAATTATTCGGCTGCAAAAGCGGGGGTAATTGGCGCTACAAAAGCCCTGGCACAGGAAGTTGGCCGCAGCGGTATTACCGTTAATGCTGTAGCTCCCGGTTTTATAAAAACTGACATGACCGAAGGCTTGGACGAAAAGGAATTGAAAAAACAAATACCAGTAAACCGTTTTGGTTTACCCGAGGAGGTAGCGTACGCGGTTGGCTTTTTAGCTTCGAAAGAAGCGGGCTATATCACTGCCGAGGTGTTGTCAATAAATGGAGGATTGTATTCGTAGTTGATTATATGTTTACAGAAGATATCTTATCCTTAATTCCTCAAAAACCACCATTTGTTATGGTTGATGAGTTATTATTTTCAGACGATGACCATACCAAAACAAGCTTTACCGTTACTGAAGGCAATGTCTTTGTAATCAACGGCGTTTTTACCGAAGCCGGGCTAATGGAAAACATGGCGCAAACCTCCGCGGCTGGCGCAGGTAACATGGCCAGGATTGAGGACCGACCCATTGATATTGGCTACATTGGCGCGGTAAAAAATTTAGAAGTTTTTGAACTGCCTGTAATTGGTGATGAATTAATAACAGAGGTTAAAGTAGAGACCCGTCTATTGAACATCGCGGTAGTTACCGGCAAAGTGTGGCGCAACGAAACGCTAATAGCGCAATGCGAAATGAAAATATTTATTAATAAAATTAATGACTAACGTTTTTATTGCCGCTGATAATATTACCTCTCCCATCGGCTTAACTACAGCGGATAATTTCGCGCAGCTAAAAAAAGGCATTTCAGGCATTAAACAGCATAATGATAGAGCCATAGCTGCCGAGCCTTTTTATGCCGCTTTATTTGATCAGGACCAATTTGTTACTAATAACCAGCAAACCAGGTATGAGCAATTACTGATAGCATCCATTACCGACGCTTTAGCTAATTGTGCTGTTGATCCTGCAGATAAAAAAACAGGGTTAATTATATCAACCACCAAAGGCAACATCAGCCTGCTTGAAACTGAGGAAAATAATGAAGCGCTAAAAAAACGCATAGCGTTACCCACCTCTGCCAAATTAGTAGCAAGCCATTTCGGTTTTGTAAATGAACCCATCATCGTATCTAATGCCTGCATATCGGGCATTATGGCTATACTAACCGGGATGCGTTTGATACGTTCGGGACAATATGAAAATGTGGTGGTTGCAGGTGCAGATGTCATCAGCAAATTTGTGCTGTCGGGCTTTCAATCTTTCCAGGCCATTAGTGCCGAGCCTTGTAAGCCTTTTGATGCAGATAGAACCGGGATAACTTTGGGTGAAGGGGCAGCAACTATTATCCTTTCATCTAACCCTAAATATGCCAATAATGTAAAAGTTTTAAGCGGTGCGGTTAGTAATGACGCTAACCATATTTCGGCACCATCACGTACGGGGGTAGAACTGGGTTTTGCTATTACCAAAACATTGAAACAGGCGGGGCTTGGTGCGAATGATATTGATTTTATATCTGCCCACGGTACAGCAACCAGTTATAATGATGAGATGGAAGCAAAGGCCATTAACCTGGCGGATTTGCAAAACGCTCCGACTAACAGTTTAAAAGGATTTTACGGGCATACTTTGGGCGCGGCAGGGTTGATTGAATCGATAATATCTATCCAGTCGTTAAAAGAAAATGTAGTTTTGCCAACCCCCGGTTTTAACACCATGGGGATAAGCACACCCATAAATATTTGTAAAAATTTACTGCCGGGCAATTATAAAACCTTCCTAAAAACCGCTTCAGGTTTTGGGGGATGTAATGCGGCCGTTTTGTTTAGTAAGTAATTTGAACACCAACAACTACATAACATCCAGTTGCATCATCAGCAATAACACCGTTTACAAAAACGGGGTGGTTGTGTATGAAAATAAGTCGGCGGATCTATCCGCGTTCCTGTTATCGGTATACCAGCATTTTCAGTTGAACTATTCCCGGTTCTACAAAATGGATAACCTGAGCAAACTGGGTTGGCTAACATCAGAGATTTTATTAAAAGAAAGCTTTGATAAAGAAAAATATCCACAGGAAGAAGTAGGATTAATTTTAGCCAACGCCAATGCCAGTTTAGACAGCGACCAAAAATATTTGAAAAGCGTGGAGGATATTGCCAGTCCGGCGTTGTTTGTATATACCCTGCCCAATATCATGACGGGCGAAATATGCATCCGTAACAATTTTAAAGGCGAAGACGCGTTTTTTGTAGCTGATAAATTTGATGCTAATTTTACGGCCAATTACGTTAACCAATTATTAAACGACAACACCCTGCAAGCTTGTATTTGCGGCTGGGTTGATGTAATTGACGAGGAGTACAAAGCGGCCCTGTTCTTAATTGAAAAACACACTGGAACAAACGGCACCCTCTTTAATGCAGACAATATGAATGAGCTTTTTAAAAGCGATAAAAAAAATAATTCTACCAATACCCCTGATGTATTTATTGCGGGGATAGGCGTTATTACGGCTATTGGCAATAACGTTGCCGAATGTTTGGCCTCGTTAGAAAAAGAGGAGGCAGGTATGGGGCCTATTACCCATATGCAAACCATCCATAAAAATGTACTGCCCGTTGCCGAGGTGAAGTTAACTAACGAAAAACTGGCAGCAATGACAGGGCTTTCTATTGATGTGAGCCGCACTACAATGTTAAGTTTAGTAGCGGCACGTGAAGCATTAAATGATGCTGCTATCCCGAATTTATCTAGCTGGCGTACGGGTTTTGTTTCGGCAAACTCGGTTGGTGGCATGGATAAAAGCGAGGACTTTTTTGTAGAGTTTTTAAATGATAACACAAAAGGTAAACTACGCTATGTTTATGACCACGAATGTGGTAGCGTTACCGAAGTAGTGGCAGACAAATTGGGCATTACTGATTACATGACGACCATCAGCACCGCTTGTTCATCATCTGCCAACTCTATATTTTATGGGGCAAGGCTGATAAAAAATGACCTATTGGATGTGGTAGTAGCCGGAGGTGTAGACTCACTGACAAAATTTACGCTGAACGGTTTTAACACCCTGATGATAGTAGATAATGAATTTTGCAAGCCGTTTGACGAGAACCGCAAAGGATTGAATTTAGGCGAGGGTGCGGGCTACGTGGTGTTAGTGTCAGATAAAGTAGCGAAAGGGCTTCAGAAGCCTTTATATTGCAAATTAAGCGGGTATAATAACAGCAATGATGCCTACCATCAAACGGCTTCATCACCTGATGGTACCGGGTCATATTTAGCCATGCAAGGTGCATTAGCTAAAGCAGGTTTAAATACTTCCGATATCAGCTATATTAACCTGCATGGTACCGGAACACCTAATAACGATAGCGCCGAAGGCACGGCCATTACGCGTTTGTTTGAAAAAGATTTCCCGCCGATGAGTTCTACCAAATCATTTACCGGGCATACATTAGGTGCAAGCGGGGCCATTGAAGCGGTATTTTCTGTACTAGCCATCAACAAAGGGCTCATCTACCCTAACCTGCGGTTTGAAACACCGATGAGCGAAGTGCCTTTTACCCCTGAGACCAAATTTTTAGCGGGCCAAAATATTAAACACGTCATGTCCAACTCGTTTGGTTTTGGCGGTAATTGTACATCTTTAATATTTTCGGAGATATAACATGAGGACCTATATACGCTCTGCATCCAGTATATCGCCGCAAAACACTTTTGGAGACAATGGCTTTTTGACCGATGTTGTAGAATCTACCGGCACTCGTTTAAAGGCTATCGAGCCTGATTATAAACAATATATCGACCCCAAACTGATACGCCGCATGAGCCATGTCATCAAGATGGGTGTATCGGCAGCGAAAGACTGTTTGAATCGCGCAGCGGTTGATATACCGGGCGCTATTATCACAGGCACTGCCTTTGGCTGCATGGAAGATACGGTTGCCTTTTTAACCCGCATTGTAGAGTTAAATGAGGAAATGCTCCCTCCTACATCATTCATACAATCTACCCACAACACCGTAGCCGCGCAGATAGCTTTAATGCTGCAATGCCATGGTTATAACAATACATTTGTACATAAAGGCATATCTTTCGAGAATGCCCTGATTGATGCCCTGATGCTTTTAAAAGAAAAAGAGGCGGATAATATTTTGGTAGGCGGTACCGAAGAAATGATCGACGTTAGCTTTACCGTATTAACCCGGTTAGGCTTATATAAACGCCAGCCAATATCTAACCTGGATCTATACAAAGAAGAGTCTAAAGGCACTATAGGCGGCGAGGGTGCCTCATTTTTTTTATTAAGCGATAAGGTATCCACGGATAATTTAGCGGAACTCATCGCCATAAAAACACTTTATAAGCCAAAAGATATTGAACAAGGTGTAACCAATTTTTTAAAGGAGCATGGTTTGCAAATCAATGATATCGACCTGGTAGTTACAGGCCGTAACGGCGATATTAAAAATGATAAGATATATAACGATCTGGGGCAATCGCTATTTGCAAACAGTACATTAGTCAACTACAAACACTTATGTGGTGAGTACCCAACATCATCTTCATTCGCGTTATGGCTGGGGGCTAACATCATTAAAACCGGTGCAGTTCCGGCAATAGTGGCGAATATCGGAATCGAACCAAAAAAAGTATTAATTTACAACCATTACCAGGGCAATTATCATTCTTTAATGCTTTTATCCGCATGCTAACCGACCCTATTTTTAAGATATTATCTATCAACAGCACCGAAGGGTTAATTAGTGCTGCTTTAGAAATAGACGCGACCCACGAAATATTTAACGGGCACTTCCCTGAGCAGCATGTAGTACCCGGTGCCTGCATGGTGCAATTAGTAAAGGATATTTTAGAGAAGAGGCTAAACACATCGTTACAACTAAAAATAGCTAATAATTTAAAATTCCTGGAGTTGATAAATCCACAGGTTATTACTCATTTACAATTGCAATTAGCCTACACCATCGAAGATGAATTGGTAAAAGTTAATGGCGACCTGACTTTTGAAGAGGTAGTTTATTTTAAATTTCAGGGGATATTTGAAACCCAATCATTGTAAAATAAATGATACTTTAACTTGAGTTTAAACCGTATAGTAAAAACTGGTCTAAGCTTTTATATAATTTGATTCAAATTGTATAATTTGGTGTAATTAACCTTATTACAATGAAGCCCCTAAAACCAACCACCATGAAATTTGCCATAATATTGCTATTAGCAGGTGTAAACTTTGCTTATGCACAAAAATTAACCAACATACAGGAAGCCGCTGTTTGGGCGCCAGAAAATATAAAAGTTGATGGTAAACTAACTGAATGGAACGACACTTTCCAATCATTAAACAAGGCTACTCAACTTTACTACACCCTGTCAAATGATGATAAAAACTTGTATCTGGTAATTAAGTCTGCTAATAACAATTCAGGCAATAAATTAGTGGCAGGCGGGCTTACTTTAACTATTAACCCTGCCGGTAAAAAAAATGACAATGATGCTGCTGTAATTACATTTCCGATTGCCAACCGGGCTAGCCTAAGCAGCTTGGTTACACCAACAGTTAGGCAGGAGGGTTACGCGGGCCGCCCCCAGGAAGGACCTGATCCGGCGCTGGTAGCCGAAGTACACCGTACAGCTATAGAAGCTGCCAAAGAGATAAAACAAAAAGGGATAAAAGAAATAAAGGATAGTGTAATTTCTATTTATAACGAGCATGGCTTTAAAGGACTTATTAATTACGATGTTAAAGGAAATTTAACTTATGAATTGGCGGTACCATTAAAATACCTCCACCTAACTGATGGTGCGGCCTTTGCTTATAACATTAAATTGAATGGTATTGGCGGGGAAAATCTTAACTCATTACCCAGCCCTCTTGCGGGCGGCGGCAGCGGGTTACCAGTTCCACAACCAAATGAGTATACCAGGGATGCAGCCCGGATTGTTCCTAACCCATCTAGCGGTGGCGGCGGTGGTGGTTTTAGTGCCGGGCCTGGCAGTACCAGGCCAGCTGATAGCATCAACTTGCAGGATATGATGTTCCCTACTGATTTTTGGGGTAAGTATACGTTGGCTAAAAAATAGTTTACCGTTTTCCACCTTGTCATTGCGAGCGGGAAAAGTAGGTTTAGTTACTTCCTATTGGCCTCAATATAAGCAGCCATTGTATTTACATCAACCAATGCTTTGCGGCCCTCTTTCGGGTCGTTAATGCTGATCCCGTACTCTTTTTTTAGTAATACGATCAGTTCTAATGAATCAATAGAATCCAGCCCTAAACCATCGCCAAATAGCGGCTCATCATCTTTAATATCAGCCGGTGTTAAATCGGTAAGATTTAAAAATTGGATGATCTGTTTTTTTAGTTGTTCTTTTAATTCGGCTGTTTCCATTATATTAAATTCTTTCTTTTTAGTCCTAAATAGGTGATAAACTGTATCACTAAGGTAATAGCAAACAAAGCTATCAAGTTGTTCATAACATCCGCTAATTTTCCACCTTGTAAAAACAAGGAATAGTAAGCTTCCAGGCACCAGTGCATGGGCGACAAGTTAGCTGCCGATTTAAACGTTCCCTGCATGGCAAAGCTGGGCACCATTAAACCGCCTACGGCTGCCAGTATCACTATAGATACCGCGCCAAAGCCATTTGCCTGCTCTTGCGTTTGCGAAAATACCCCCACGCAAATGGCATAGCTTACCGCGCACCATCCGCAAATTATAGTGGTTATAATTAATGCCGATAGATCCGCAGGTAAATTTAGCGCTGGCAATCCAAAAAACGGGAATAGCAGCATCCCAATTCCAAATATCACCAATGCTTGCAGCATAGTTACCCCCAGGTAAGTAATTTGCTTAGACAATAAACCTACCGCGTAATTGGTAGGCAATGTTTTTAAACGGATAAAACTGCCGCTTACCTTCTCCCTAACTACACTACCCCCTAACGACATGATGACAAAGAACATTGCAAAAATGGTCCAGGCCGGTACGTTATGTTGTGTAGCGTTGGGGGTTTGCCTTGTGCCGTCTTTTGATACCGGTTCTTCATTAATAACCGTGCGATTATCCAGCATATCTTTTTCCAGGTTGGCGGGCAGTTCCTTTTCATTAAGTGCGAAGTATAACGTGCGTAAAGTTTCGCGGCTCTCTACCATTTGCAACGCGCTTTGCAAAGCTCCTTTAACCGATAAGCGTAATGATTCCTGTAAAATAGGATTATAATATAACGTCAGCGGTTCAACATTTCCTATTGATTTTTTTGTAGTGTCTCCTTCTAAGCCAAAACTGGTTAAGGCCTTGCCAGATACGTTATCTGCCTTCTCTTTAACCTTTATCGAAAAGTTAGCCGGGATAGTAATACCTAACATCGCATCTTGCGCATGCATGGCATTGGCAATTGCTTTTGGGCTGCTGTTTTTAGGCAGTTCCGTCACTTTAAACATGCCTATTTTTCCAATAGCGGTTAGGAGTTGCTTACTTGATTGTCCGGTATCCTGATTGGCAATTACTATCGGCAACCTATTTTTGTTAACCAGTTGAAATGTGCTGTTTTGTATGCTGGTTACCACTACCACCAAAATAATAGGCATCACAAACATCAGGGCTATGCCAACCTTATCGCGGAGCAATATCCGCACATCTTTCCGTATGGTGGCCCAAAGTTTAAACATCAATCGCGGTAGGCTTTGCCCGTTAAGTTAATAAACAATTGCTCTAACGATTCCTGGTTATGTTCCTTCAGTACCTCATCAATATTTCCCTGAGTGATGATTTGTCCATCGTCTATCATGGCGATATGCTCGCACAGGTCCTCCGCTTCGTTTAACTGGTGCGAGGTATATATCAATGTTGTACCGTTATCATTTAGCGTGCGCAGGTAATTCATAATAGCGTGACGGGTTTGCACATCCACCCCAACGGTTGGCTCATCTAAAAACAGCACTTGCGGGTTATGTATTACGCCAATAGCCAAATTTACCCGGCGCTTCATTCCACCCGAAAATTTTTCTACGGCTTTGTCGCGTACGTCGGCTAAACCTAAAATATTCAGTAGCTCATCTGTACGTTGATTTATTTGTTGCTGATCCAACCCCGCCCAGGCACCAAAAAACTCCAGGTTCTCAGCAGGAGACAGTTCCTGGTAAAAAGAAAAATCCTGCGGCACAAAACCGAATAGTTTATTGACTTCCTTTTTTTGCCGACCGACTTGATGACCCAATAGATTTATGCTGCCCTCATCAACCTGTAAAACGCCGGTCATTAAATTCATCAGCGTGGTTTTACCCGCACCGTTAGGACCAAACAAACCAAACCGTGTCCCCTTTTTAACCTGTAAATTAAGATCAGTAAAGGACACATCCGCATTACCCGGATAACGGAAACCCATGTTTTGAATATCGACAGCAAAAGGTTCCATTAGCGCCATTTTAAATTTTTTAATTGAGTGAACGCATTTTTCTCAATTTCGGCAATTTCGAGCAGATAATCGCCCATTTGGTTAAAATCTTCCTGGCTTCCTAATCTTCCTTTGTATATACCCGCGGCTTGCACTGCGGATGTGCGCCATAAGTCGCCGGCTTGAGTAAATAAATTAGAAATTTCCAACAACTCATCCATTTGATGATAGGCATGAGTCTCTTGCAAAAATGCCCCATAAATATAACGGAAACCGCCGCCACCTGTACCGATCTCCTCCTGCATCCTTACTAATTGGGCCAGGTATAAACCTGCGTATTTCAACCCTAATTTATCTCGCCATTGTTTAATACGATTAGCAGTAAACCTAATACCACTTATCCCGGCAATAGGCCCGGGAATGTGCAGCATGTTTTGTACGTTTTTGGCTATTCCGGTTTTTATGCCGCGTTTAATTTGTTCATCCGTTACGGTCCTGCCCGCCAGTGGATAATACAATTGCCCTTTGGGCGCTAATGCTCCCTTAGCAAAGCGTACTCGCTCTAATTCGTAACTGGTTAGTGTGGTTGGGGTTTCCATCACCGGGTCGCTTATCAGGTAGTTGTCTTCTTCCTTGCCATAAATTATCAGGTTATGCGCGTTAAAATGAAAGCGATACTCTTTAGGAAAATACGTTAAATAATAAACCCCTACCTGGCAGCCCACAGGGCGGCCCTCGTTCAATTGTTCTTGTAAAAAAGCCTCGGCCTTTTCGCGCGAACTGAATTTTTTGCGCACAACAGGAATACCTAACGCCTTACAAGTGCGGTTAAATATATGCCCGGGCAAGGTGCGGAACGCTATTACCGGTCCATTATTTATTTTGATGATGGGGATGTAAACAAAAAACAAACCGGCGCCAATACCAAATGCCAACGGTTCGGTAATTTGGTTAACGCCAATGTTTCTTAATAAACTGGTAGTAACACCGTTTTCGCAGTGTGCGGCTTGTATATGGTTAAAATTAAGCTCCATTGGCCCTCATATTTTTCAAATCCTCCACACTAACGTTAAACACCTCGGCGTAACGCTGCAGCTTTTTGTCGGATAGTTTATTAAATATGTCGGGCTTTAAATGACGTTTGATCTGCCATTGCCAAAACCCGGTATAATCGGCCAATAAACTAATGTCCATTATCCCCTGCTCTATATAAAACAAAAGCGGACTAGCCTCGCCTTTTAACACTTTTTGACGTGAGGCTTCAATACGTTGATCAATATCCTCCCAGGCTTTGTCAAGCGCGGTTATTTTAACATCCCAGCCTTTACTTAATTCGGTGGTGTATTTTCCCTCGCTATCCGTAGCATAGCAAACCTCTTTGGTAATTTTACCCAAAGCACTTACATCCTGCGGAACATCTTCCTTTTTCATTGTGCGGGGAATGGAATTAACACACCGTTAGCAACGCGTACATGTACGAGAAGCGCGAGCTTTCAGGAACCAGTAATAATATCTTTTCGCCTTTTTTCAATCGGCCGCTATTAAATAGTTCATCTATCATTAAATAAACAGATGCCGCACCCACATTACCCACGGTATACAGGTTAATAAACCATTTATCGTAAGGTATACCACCGCCGTAAATTTCAACCAGGTCATATATTTTGCTGCGGAAAAAATCGCTGGAGATATGTGGTAAAAAGTGGTCAATATCTTTTGCAGTTAAACCCTTACGGTCAAAAATTTCTTTTATTTTTTTGCCGCCAAGCGGGACGATGTTGTCACTTAGTAAATTGATGTCCTGCTTAACACTGAATATAGACTTTGTCATCACCTCTTCAGGTGTGTAATCCATAAACCCTCTTAATGTACCATCCTTATTTTTATCGGCACCCATGTACATACAGGTTTCCATCTCATTGGCGTATGATACGCCTTCTATCCATTCGATACGCAGGCTAATGTCGTCTTTGTTGGGCTCATCTTCTAATAAAAAAGCCGACGCGCCATCACTCAACATCCATCTTAAAAAATCTTTTTGAAAAGCTATGTAAGGGTTCTCGGTAAGTTCTTTCAATTTCTGTGCTTCTTCTTCAAAAACATCTGAAACCAATAAACCTGAAAATCTTTCAGAGCCTGTTGCGACCGCCAGTTTAGCATCACCGGTTTTAATTGCCATATACGCATATTTTAAGGCATGCATACCCGCGCAGCATACTCCCGATGGCGATACTACTTCAATAGCACCTGCCTCAGGTAACCACCCGTGGGTCATTACCCCATGCGAGGGCATCATTTGATCGGGTGATGAAGTACCGCATGATAGCAGATCGATAGTTTTTATCTGCTCCGGATCGTCTTTAAATAAACTGCGTACTGCTTCGGCAGTCATTTGCGCATTGGTATGTGTTGCCTTACCACCTTTGGTTAAAGCATAATAGCGTTGCTTAATGCCATTATTACGCAGCACTATGTTTTTTGATTTGGATGGCTTATCGTTAATATAACCCAGGTATAGTTCCATATCATCATTAGGAACAGGCTCATTCGGCAAAAAAACAGATGTCTTGTTAATATAAACAGGCATACTTTAGTTTAAATTTAAAAAGTGTTGTTTACGCGCCTTAATTCTTTTAGGCGATGTAAACCTGAATAATATCGCATCAATTGTAACCACAATAGGGGCGCCTACAAAAAAAGCAATTAATAAATAATATTTAAATGCCCTTATCCAGGGTAACTTATTTTTCTTTTTGGATATAATATTGGCCCAAACCCTAAATATCTTTCCCGCCACACCTTCAATCACCATCAGGTTGTAATTGAGCACTACTGCTTTTTGACTATCCAATTCATCTTGCAAACCCTGCCAATTATTACTGTGCAAATGTGGTATAACGGTTTCGCCAAATAGTTTGGTATTCTTAATATCCGCATCAGCAACACCCGGAGGGGGGAAAATGTTTAGATATCTGTCTTTTTTTCCATGCAGCATCCAATGGAATATGGTAACAAAGCTCACCGGGTTAGGATGTTTATCTACCAAAGCAATATTACCTACATGGTTTGCACCCGCAGCGCGTATCAGTTTTTTAACCCGCACAAAAGCATTTAACCACATATTACGGGCCCCGGTTACGGTAATAACCGGGGCATCTTTTAATACGGCCTTTAATTCTTCGTTTTGCATAAACGAGTTAAAGGGTATGCTTGGTGACAGGAACCACGCCTGGTAACCCAGTACCACCAAGTCGTATTTTTTTTCTTTTAGTTCGAACGGTTCTAGCTCTGCGGGTATATCTAACTGGCAGTTGGGCATCACGCTAAAAAATGTGTCTGCGGTCCATGGGAAGTTAGGCTCGTTTACCAGCCTTACCCGTACCTTTTCTACGGTTGCCCCTGCGGCTTCCATCGGTGCGGTAAAATTATCTATGATATCGCCCAACTGACCCGATTGGGAATAATAAATAGCCAATACTTTTTTATTCATTGGGCTTAATTAAGGTCCTGCAGTTTTAACACTTTGGAAGTCTTAGCATAATCAGCAATAGCATGCTGCACTACCGCGGGCAAATTTTTATATTCTTTGGTAATTATCTGCCTGTCGGCTTCCAGGTCTCTATTATACTTTACAATTTTAGGTGCCTTTTCCTCTATGATCAATCTTAAAAAGTGATACTCCACATTGGTATTATCATTGATCATTGCAGTTTCCAGTTTTATGCGCCCTGTTTTAAAAAGCTTCAATTTTTCTGCAGGTCGTGCCGTTAATCCGGCCTTTCTCATTAATAAAAAACCTTCATAAGCATCTTTCTCAATTATGTCTGATGAGGTGACTAATGCCAGCTCTTCATCAATACTTGCTTTATTTCCTGTTTTTATGACCTCGTAAAATTTGGCCTTATCAAATTTGGCTATGCTTTTACCAAAAGCCATCACGCCTAATAGAAAAATGACAAGGGCGAAAAATATTTTTATTCTCATAATAGCTTTCATGGTATGCACACAAATATAATTTTTTTTACCGAGCAGCCTAATTTGTCCGATGACGTATAAGACAGGAAACTATGGAGAGGGTTTATATGCATGAGCAAATCCTCCAACATTTCATTTACTTTTGGCGGTTGTAGTTTATAAAACCATATCTTTTTTTATATATTACCTGATAAATACTATTGAGTGCAAAATAACAATCAACATTTTATAGGCCAGTGGGCCATTATTTTAGGCGGATCAAGCGGGTTTGGCCTGGCAACTGCCGAAAAACTCGCATCGCATGGCATGAACATAGCCGTGTTATATCGTGAGACAGCCGCAGCCGAGAGGTCGCTCAAAGAACAACTTTCGCAACTGGCCCAAACCAATGGCGTAACAATTGAGCCCCATAACGTTAACGCACTTGATGCCGCTGCAAGGGCAATATTTATTGAACAATTTGCTAGAGAGAAAAAAGCCAGCGTAAAACTATTACTGCACTCCATAGCCCGGGGTAATTTGAAACCGCTAACTGTGTCTGAAAACAATAATGAGACTTTAAGTGTTGCGGATATTCAGTTAACTACTTACGCCATGGCTACCAGTTTACTGGATTGGACAAGAGAGTTGTTAGCCGAAGATGTTTTTAATAACGATGCCCGTATTATCGGGTTAACCAGCGAGGGGTCACACAAGCATTGGGAAGGGTATGCGGCGGTATCTATAGCTAAAGCATCCCTGGAAAGCTTAGTTACTTATATGGCGGTGGAGCTGGCTAAATATGGTTTGAAAACCAATTTGATACAGGCAGGCATAACCGCTACGCCATCGTTAAAACGGATACCGGGTAGTGAAAAGCTACTTGAAGTAACAGCAGAAAGAAACCCGCTGGGCCGCATAACAGAGCCAAAGGATGTGGCTAATGTGATCTATCTACTATGTATGCCAGAAGCAACCTGGATAAATGGCACCGTAATACATGTTGATGGCGGGGAGCATTGTAGGTAACACTATAACCTTGTCATTCTGAGTATAGCGAAGAATCTATCGAGCGGTTATGCAAAGTTCTGAGATTCTTCGCTATGCTCAGAATGACAGTTTTTAATTTGAGTAATGAATAACATATTAAACTATTTACCCTATAAGTCGTCTTTTCTGTTTGTTGATAATATATCAGCATTAAGCGAAGATGGCGTTACAGGCGATTATACCCTTAAAAAGGACTCCTTTTTTTATGAGGACCATTTTCCGGGTAACCCGGTTACGCCAGGAGTAATAATTACCGAAATAATGGCGCAGATAGGATTGGTGGTTTTGGGTATACATTTAATGTTAAACAATAAGCATGAAGGCGCGGTTTTGGATGAGGGATCATTTCCGCTGTTAACATCAACCAATGTTGAGTTTTATAAAATGGTATTGCCGGAGGAAAAAGTAATAGTAAGTTCAAAAAAAGAATATTTTCGGTTCGGTAAATTGAAATGTTTAGTAAAAATGCACAATACGGCAGGCGAATTGATCGCCAAAGGCACATTTGCAGGCGTTATAAAAAATGCAGTTAATGGAGAAGGGAACAAATGAGTAACCGTGTTGTAATTACAGGCTTAGGTGTAGTTGCCCCCAACGGAATTGGGGTGCCCGATTTTTTAAACGCCATACAAAATGGCATATCGGGTATCAGGTTTGTTCCGGAATTTGAGGAACTGAAATTTAATTGCCAGGTGGGTGGCTTCCCAGAGTTTGAGATAGCACAGCTAAGTGGTTATATTACCGAAACATCCTTATATGGTTTAAAAGGTAAAGGTATTGCTTTTGGCATACGTGCCGCGTTGGATGCATGGGTAGACGCAGGAAATGAAATTGCAAGCGAAGATACGCTTTGGGATACCGGCTGTGTATTTGGCAGCAGCGTTGCTGATACCGATGTAATAAAAATGGCCATCACCCGTGTTGATGCAAAAGAATCAAAAAAATTAGGTTCGCGCGTGGTGGAGCAGATCATGAATAGTGGCATCACCGCTTATATTTCGGGTCGGTTAGGCTTGGGTAATAAAATTATTAATAACTCTGCAGCTTGTGCTACGGGTGCGCAATCCATATTAATGGGTTATGAATATATTAAATACGGTATGGCCAAACGCATGGTGGTTGGCAGCTGCGAATTTGTTGACCGTTATATTTTTGGAGGATTTGACTCTATGCGGGTACTATCTCGCAAATACAACGAGGAGCCGGAACGTGCCTCGCGGCCAATGAGTGGCAGCGCGGGGGGATTTGTACCCGGATCGGGCGCGGGAGCTTTAATATTGGAAGATCTGGATTATGCATTAGCACGTGGGGCCAAAATTTATGGCGAAGTACTTGGTGGGTCAACCAACTCTGGCGGGCAGCGCAATGGCGGTAGCATGACAGCGCCCGCACCGGAAGGAGTTGTTAGATGTATACAAGATGCTATTGCTCATGCGGGAATAACATCAGATGCGATTGACCTAGTAAGCGGTCATTTAACTGCTACCATTGCCGATAAACTGGAAATACAGAACTGGGTAAAAGCATTGGGCCGTGAGGGTGATGGTTTCCCATTGGTTAACTCTTTAAAGTCAATGGTGGGGCATTCTCTTAGCGCGGCGGGTTCAATTGAAATGGTTGCTGCAGTATTGCAACTAAAATATAACTTTGCGCACGCTAATCTGAACCTGGAAGATCCGATACCGGAGATTGTAGATATGATTGGCACAAACAATTTGCCAACAAAAAAGGTAGACAGAGAGATTAATACCATTGCAAAAGCTAACTTTGGCTTTGGCGATGTTAACAGCTGTTTAATAATTTCAAAATACAACGCATAACAAATGGATAGAATAGCTATATTAAATGAGCTGAAAAAGGTACTTGCGCCATATACGGAAGATAAAGCGATATTAGAGGGTATCAATGAACAAACCGACTTAATAAAAGACCTGAAAATAAACTCAGCTAACTTGGTTGATATCATTATTGATGCCGAATCGCAATATAATATTGAGATTGATTTTGATGCCGCAGAGAAGATGTATAACGTGGGCAACTGTATTGATGTAATTGCCGAAAAACTAAACTCGGCAGCGTGAAAAGCGCGGGTAACGATATTGTAGCCTTAAAAGCTATTGATATCCAACGTACCCGCGATGCTAGATTTTACTCCAAATTTATTACCGATACTGAATTAGCTATTTATCAGCCATCAGCAGGCTTATCCTTTGAAACTTTTATTTGGCTGTTATGGTCGGTTAAAGAATCAGTTTATAAATACCTGCAAAGGCATGATGCCGGGTTACAGTTTTCTCCAGTCAAATTTATTATTGAACAAGTAAACATCCCTGCCGATTTTAATTTATCACCTATTGACGGCAATAATTGGGATAGCAGCACACCTACTAACTACGTAACCGGAACGGCATTTTACGGCAATACTCATCTATATTTCCGGTCGTACATTACCCATGATTTTATTACATCAGCAGTTAATGATGAGGTGCAATTTGCTCAAGTGCATTGGGGTATCCAATCAATTGAACAATCCGATAGTGAGCATCAATCCATCACAGTCAGGGAGCTGACACTTGCCAAAGTACGCTCAGTTCTAAATACTGATAATCTGCAAATTATTAAAAGCGAATTCGGATACCCTATAGTTTTAAAAGACGATGGGCCATTGGATATGACACTATCTTTTGCCCATCATGACAGGTGGGTGGGGTATTCGTTTAAGGTTTACACAACTTAACACATTTCGACTTGTTTTAATGGTCAAAATATTAACAATCAAATAATTATGAATTTTTTGATCAAAAAAGTGTAAACCATGATTTGGCATTAGATCAGATTGCACAAATTGATCTTATAATTATCCCCAATCGGAATATCTTCTTCACCAATTTTTAGGGCAGACCGATGTACTGCGTCGATATAGTTTTTATTGACCAGGTATGATCTATGCACCCGGATAAAGGTATCTGGTGGCAACAATTCGCACAGGTATTTCATCGTCATGTGGGTAAGATAGTTTTTCTGATGTGTGCAAAGCTGTATGTAGTCTTTAACAGAATGTGCATACAGCAAATCAACATGGAATATTTTTATCAACTTACCCGATACCTTAAAGTAGCTGTAATTTCTGCTTTGCTGTTGCTCAATAGTTTGGATCTTTAGAACCTTATTGATGCTTTTTTGAAAACGCTCAAAAGTAATGGGTTTTAAAAGATAATCTACAGCATCAAGTTCAAAACCCTCAATAGCGTGGTTAGCAAACGCGGTAGTAAAAATTACTGCCGGTGGATTTTTTAACGCCTGGAGAAAATCAAGACCGTTAATACCAGGCATTTTGATATCCAGAAACATCAAATCAATTTGTTCCTGTTGTAATATGGTAAAAGCATCTAAAGCATTTTTGCAAACTCCAACACATTCCAATTCTGTATAACGATCAATGTAATTGATCAGCACTTCCTGCGCTAATGGTTCGTCGTCTATCACTAAACAGCGTATCATATTAATTGCAGGGTTAAAGTGACATGGTAGGTGTCCTGTTCATTCTTCACCTCTAGTTGATGCGTATTGGGATACAACAATTCTAATCGTTTTGATACATTTTGCAATCCAATTCCGTTTACCAAATTTTGCTGTTGCGGTTTGCTATTGGTTACATCAAGGGTGAGTTCGTTCTCAATAACACAAATTATAATACTTACAGATCCTTTTCCCGTTTCTTGTTCCAGGCCATGCTTAAAAGCATTTTCAATAAATGGCAGCATTAATAGTGGCTCGATATGTAAACTATTATTAATCCCCTGCACATCGAACTGTATGGTGTTTTGTTGATGTCTTATCTTCTCTACTTCTACATAATCGCTTAAAAAGTCTATCTCTTTTTTTAACGGAACTTTGGGTTGATCAGCTTCATACAAAATATACCGCATCATATCAGCCAGTTTAGCTACTATTGGAGCGGTATCTTTTGATTGCTTTAATGCCAGCGAATAAATATTATTCATCGTATTAAAAAAGAAATGCGGGTGCAGCTGCGCTTTCAGATAATTAAGTTCAGACATAAGTTGCTGCTCTTTAAGTACCTTCATTTGTTCATCCTGCTGTAAAGACCGGATAAGGAAAGTAAAGCCAATAAGAGGCGCGGCGGTGCGTGTCAGTGGATAATTTATAGTAAACCACAAATGGGAAGCCTTCAAAATATGTGCAGCATTCGCCTTAAGGCCCGTTGAAAATATTGGCAGTGAAATTATGACCCAAGTAGCAAGATATGCTATTATTAAATGTTGCAAATAAAGAAAGACTGCCATACCTAGTATAACGGATACTATTTTTTTATTAAACACAGCAGTTTTAAGAAAACCCCAGTAAAAAACACTGTAAGCTGTTAACTCAAAGGTGCCAAATGTTGTATAGTACTCAATGTTTTTGGTGAAGTTGGCAATATTGTGTTCCATATAATAACTGTATTCCAAGTCACTTATAAACGAAATGCCGTACGACAAATAAATAAAAAAACATGTTTCTATCAGAAAGAATTTCCGTTCTATTTTGTTGAACTTTCCAAACATACTGCAAGGTAATATATTTTGTAGCAGGCGCTTTTTAGCACGAGGGGTTTTCGACAAAACAGCTTGTTTTTTAGACTAAAGTAGTTTAAACCAGCTTTGTCTAATTAAGCAGCCCTTCGGTCTAATTGTCATTTCATGAAGTACTTAGACTTCCTACCTTCACTGCATAAAGCAATCCACAATTATGAAAAAAATCATTTTATATTCATTTTTCTTCGGCTATTTCATGACCGCCGCAAACGCCCAAACCCACCAGTTACCAGATGCATGGCTCGCAATGACGAGTAAATTAACATCGCTTAAATCTATTGCTTATACGTATAAACAAGAGATAAGTGACCGCAAAAACAACTATTACGACACGCTAACGAGCAAATGTTATTTGGTTTTTAATAATGATGATAAACAAACAGTATCGAAATTCAGGATGGAATCAAAGGATCGTATATCTATTTACAACGGTACAGAATTTTTTGCTTTGAACAAGGCGAGCAAAACTTACACCTTAACTGAGCAAGCCAGCCAAAAAATGTTCTCAAACTCTGCCTACTTTCTTAATTCTTTACAAACGCTACGGTACGCGGCAAATGAAATATCGGCTAACGACAGCATTCTTAAGCACCAGCGAGATACCCTTATTGAGGGAAAAACTTATAAGTTGGTACAACTTGACATGTTCAAAAAAACACTTTCATACGCCTTAGATTGGATGCCTTTTACAAAAGATGTAACCGTTTACTATAAGGTAATTATTGATCCGGCTACATGGTTACCGTACCAGGTATTGGATAATACTAGTATAAATAAGGATGGATACACCAAAACCGTCTTTACTGATATAAACACAGATCCGGTTAAACATGACGAGTATTCCTGGTTTTACAGTACATATCAAAACGAATATAAACCAGAGAAGAAGGAAGTACACGACCCCTTAATTGCAGCCGGCGCATTTATGCCTTTTGATTGGAGTTTACCCGAGTATAGTGCAAAAGAAAGCCCGGCTTTTCAAAGCAACAGCATTAAGGGTAAATTAATACTCCTTGATTTTTGGATAAAGAACTGCGGCCCCTGCATGGAATCTTTCCCGGTACTTAAACAATTGCAAGCCAAATACGGCAGCGATAAATTTCAGCTGGTTAGTATAAATGCCTATGACAAAAAGCCCGAAATAGAATTTTTTTATAAGCGTGAAAAACCTAATTATAAGATGCTGTACAATGGTGCCGCCTTTGCCAAAAGTTTAGGGATATATGGATACCCAACGGTTATTTTAATTGATGGTATGGGTAAAGTTTTGTACTCTAGCACTGGATTTGATCATGCAAAGATCGAAAGCTTGATAAAAGCTAATCTCTAACTAACGCTATTTGCCCTTAAACTCCGGTTTCCGCTTTTGCAAAAAAGCGGAAACTACAACAGTCGCTCGGCTCCAGCCGAGTGACCAATATTCACGGCAATGAATATGATAATGGTTTTATTGCCGTTGGCTTCAGCCAACGGTTAGTAATTAAACAGGAATGGCTTTAGCCAAATTAACTACCACAAAATCCCCCTTCGGCGAATCACAGGTTGGGCAGCAATATTCCTCCAAACTTTCAAACGGCGTACCCGGTGCAATGCCGTTAAAATCATCACCATAAACCTCATCATAAATACCCAGGCAGTTTTTACATTGATGAACTTCGTGAGTAGCAATAGTTTGCTCAGCCACTTCAGGCTCATCTGCGCTGGTGATGGTTACATTGCTTTTTTGGCTATAAAACCAGTTACAAAGCTCTATGAGGTGTTTGCTTAAATCACTTTTAGCAATGTCTTGACGGTAAACAATATAATCTTTGGAGTTAGGATTAAAATCGCGGGTATGCAGTATCTCAAAAAACTCACCTTCTTGTTTCTTTAATATTATAGACCCACACAGCCCTGTTTTGGGTTGTTTTTTTATGGCGAATGATAAGCGATAGGTGCGCAGGTCAGCATCTTCAAAATCGCGTACCAGTTGTTTTTTCAGGTCCAGGCAATAGTCGCAGGCATCTTCTATCTGCCAGTTTAACTCATTAGCCGCATGGCGCACATTAATGCGGTATTTGTTCAGGATAATTCCCCAGTGCTCCCTGTCGGTATGTTCAATACCTTTTACTAATAATGATTTCCAGGGGGTAGTGTATAACTGCCCCACCCTTGTTTGCATGCACAACGCGCAAATGTCTTTTAAAAAGTCAACCGCAAACAATTCATCCCTGCGGTAAATGCCCAGCCATTGCTTGTTGCCATAACGGTTAAAACCTTCATAGTAGGGTAACTGAAAATCAGGGATCTTTAACGGTTGCACAATTGGCTGCATTACAAAACTTCCCTTGCTGGTAACCAACTTGTGCAAAAACGCCGAGTTAACCTTTGGCTGATCATAAAAGAACTCTTTATTGGCAAATATGGTGTCCTCAATGGCTTTACTTATGCCGCCAATATCATCCGAATAAACCAGCGTTGGCCAACAATACAAAATATTGGTTTTTGGGAAACGTATATACAAATACCAGTAATTGCTGATATCCGAAGAAATAAAATTCAAATTACCGGTAAAAAACGGGGCAAAGGTTTGGTTACTATCCACCACGTTTATTTTTAAAGTAGGCTTGTGGTTAAACCCATCAAAAACATCTTTATAAACGCCCTCTTTTACCCAATTCTCGTAATTAAAAACGGTATCGGTAACATATGAGCTTAATATGTTGGGATAGTTATCAGCATCCAGTTCATAGGCTATTTCAGCGCTTAGCATATCGTTTTCCAGGTCCTCCAAGTATTCGGCGGCTATGGTAAAATACAATTGCTGGCGGTTACCTAAACGGATATGTTTTGCTTCCGCTTTTTCGGCAATGATCAATATCTCGTACAAATCACCTGCGGATATTACACCACCGGGTAAATTAATTTTGATCAGATGTTGGCTTTTGTTTTCCATAGCTTCATTAATTTACCTTTTCCAATAACGCCTTTGCCAATGCCTCATCTAACAGGCGTTTAACTTCGGGCTTGCATGAGCCGCATCCAGTACCGGCCCCGGTAGTAT
Organism: uncultured Mucilaginibacter sp.; assembly: GCA_964611565.1. Classification (GTDB taxonomy): domain Bacteria; phylum Bacteroidota; class Bacteroidia; order Sphingobacteriales; family Sphingobacteriaceae; genus Mucilaginibacter. Next base: position 40,169 of record CAZTAU010000020.1, read on the forward strand.
TGCACACATCATTTAACGTGGTACAACCCTCGGCTACTTTTTTGCGGATATTATCGGCACCTACATTATTACAGCTGCATACCAGCTTGCCCAAAACAGGCTCTGCTTGCTTGCCACTGCGTAATAACGATAAGCGTTTTTCGCTTAACTCAGTTTTGTTGGCTATCAGTTCCCTAAATTCCTGGAACTCGCTTTTGTCGCCAATTAAAATAGTGCCCACCAGCCTGTCCTGGTGAATGATACACTTTTTATAGTAACGTTTGGCTTTATCAATAAAAACTATCTCTTCATAATTTTTTTCATCCGGACTTTCAGACAAGCCAATACTGCACAAATCAAACCCATGAATTTTAATAATATTCATAAACAGGCTGCCTTTATAATAGCTAGCAATATCACCGCTGATGTAGCGGGCCATTACCTCAGCCTGTTGTTCGGCAGCGGCGGTTATGCCGTACAGTGTGCCTTTAAATTCAGCTATCTCGCCAATGGCAAAAATATCCGGGTCGCTGGTTTGCATACGTTCGTTTACAATAACGCCACGTTTGCATTCTAGTCCGCAATCCCTGGCTATTTCCAGGTTTGGCGTAGTACCAATGGCCAGTATCATGGCGTCGCAATTAATTTTGCGACCACTCTTTAAGCCTACGCCCGTTAGTTTTGATCTGCCATAAAACAACTGTACCTCATCGTCATAATAAATATCACAACCCTGGTCAACCATTTCTTCATGCAACAGGCGGCTCCCCAGCTCATCCAACTGCCTGTTTAAAAAGCGCGATACCCGTTGTACAATGGTAATTTTTATCCCAATTTCGCGCAGTGATGCAGCCATCTCCAAGCCCAGCAAACCACCACCCACAATAACTACATGACCGTTAGGCGAAATATGCTTTTTAAAATTATCAGCATCGTTACGGTTACGCATAGTAAAAATACCTGGCAAGGCTGGTACATTTTTAGGCACTGATGCCCGGCTGCCGGTAGCCATTAGCAATACATCGTAAGTGGTTTTTATACCTCTTGAATCGATGACAAATTTATTTTGGCGGTCAATTTTATCAACTGTTACGCCGCGAAGCAGGCGGATGTTATATTCCGGTTCTTCCTCGTCGGTCATTTTTACCAGCTGCTCCCATTTTTGCTCGCCACTGATATAATCGGGCAGCATAACACGGTTGTAGAACGGGTAGTTCTCTTTACTGAAGATGATGATCTCGTCATCCTTATTCAACTCACGATAGCTTTTTACAAAGCCAAATGCCCCCGCACCTGCTCCTACTACAACTACACGTTGCGCGGGCTTTTTGTATTTTACCACATTAACCGCGCAAAATTTAAAATCGGGTTCTTTTGATAGCGGGTCGAGCCTGTCACTGGTAACGTTATTAGCACGGTTTAGATCATTATTCAATATCTTACTCCAGTGCATCGGCAAAAACACTACACCTTTTTTTATAGTGTCAGATATTTTGGCTTTTACCCTTACATCGCCCCTGCGTGATGTTATTACTGCCAGATCACCCTCATTCAAGTTCAGGCTGATCGCATCTTCAGGATGTATCTCTAAAAATGCTTCCTTAATATGCTGGTTAAGCTTATTAACCTTACCCGTTTTACTCATGGTATGCCAATGATCGCGTATGCGGCCGGTGGTTAATATAAACGGGAAATCTCTGGTAGGCAACTCACTGGTTAACGTATCAGCAACCGGACTGATGATAGCCTTTTGTGATGGTGTATAAAATTGTTTATCGGTAAATAAACGTTGCGTGCCTTTTACCGGACCGCGTTTTCTATACGGCCATTGTACAGTTTTTAACTCTTTAAGCAACTCGTAACTTAACCCGCTGATGTCAATATTGGTTTTAGCAGTTAATCTGGCATGCTCGGCATATATCTCTGCCGGCCCTGCAAAATCAAACCCTTTATAGCCCATTTTTTGCGCAAAGCGACAAATAATTTCGGCATCAGGCAAAGCCTCGCCGGGTGCGTCAATTACTTTATTCAGATAACTTATGCGGCGCTCGGAGTTGGTCATGGTGCCTTCCTTTTCGGCCCAGCCTGCAGCAGGTAAAATTACATCGGCATATGGCAGGCTTTCGGGTTTGTTGCTTATATCCTGCACCACTACAAACTTGGCTTTCTTCAAGCCCTCTTCCACCATTCTTGAATTTGGCAGACTGGTTACCGGGTTTGTACACAATATCCAAATGGCCTTCAGGCGGCCATCATTCAGCGCCTCAAACATTTCGGTAGCCGTTAAGCCCGGCTGCGGGTTAATGGTAGTCCCGCCCCAAAATTTCTCTACCTCGGCACGATGATCGGGATTGGCTAAATTGCGGTGGGCAGGTAACAGGTTTGATAAGCCACCAACCTCGCGGCCGCCCATAGCATTAGGTTGCCCGGTTAATGAGAATGGCCCTGAACCCGGTTTACCAATATGCCCGGTTATTAAATTCAGGTTGATCAAACTCAGGTTTTTATTTACGCCGATGCTGCTTTGGTTAAGCCCCATCGTCCACATACTAATAAAACCTTTAGCCTCGCCTATATATTTTGCAGCCAGGCGGATATCTGCTTCGCTTACGCCGCAAATAGCTGCCGACTCTTTTAATGTCTTTTCAAAAACCAATTTGCTGTAAGCCTCAAAACCTTCGGCATGATTGGTTACAAAATCAAGGTCAATATCACCATTTTCTATCAGTACACGGCCAATAGCATGGTTAAGGGTAATATCTGTACCCGGGTTTAGCTGCAGGTGTAAGTCAGCTATCGAGCAGCTATCCGTTACCCGTGGGTCAACTATAATTATTTTAGCATTTGGATTAGCGGCTTTATGCGCCTCCACTCTTCGCCATAAAATAGGATGGCACCAGGCCGGGTTGGCACCGGTAACGTAAAAGCAATCTGCCAGTTCAATATCGTCATAACAAATAGGTACACTATCCTCGCCTAATGACATTTTATAACCAACTACCGCGCTGCTCATACAAAGGCGCGAGTTGGTATCAATATTATTGCTGCCGATAAATCCTTTAATCAGCTTATTAATTACATAATACTCTTCGGTTAAGCATTGCCCCGAAGCATAAAAAGCCACCGAATCGGGGCCGTATTTATTGATGAAAGTTTTAAATACCGCCGCAGCACGATCCAAGGCCTCATCCCAGCCCACGCGTTGCATAGGCATGTTTTTGTTATACCGCATTTGTGGGTATAACAGCCTGTCACTTTTGTCATTAACGGTATAATGCAGGTTCATGCCTTTGCTACAAAGCATGCCTTTATTTACCGGATGGTCCTTATCGCCCTCAAGGGTGATGGTATCGTTTTTATCTTTCCCAATAAGCACACCACACCCAACCCCGCAATAACTGCAGGTGCTGGATTTTTGGGCGGATGAATGCTTTGATACTGACATAGTATTATATATTTTAATTAGCTGCGATAGCTACTCTTTCTTTAACAGCTACTTTTTCTTCAATTTTTTCTTCGGGTTGTGATTCCGATTTACCGGCAAAGCGGGTTATCAACACTATTAATGATACCGCTATAACAACATAACCGATATAAGTAAATGCTTCCACATACGTGATGGTAGTTGACTTGAACAAGAAACCAAACATCATCCCGCCAAGGTTACCGCCCGCGCCAACTATACCGCTTACCAAGCCTACGTTTTTGGTGTTTACAAAAGGTACAATGCCATAAGTTGCCCCGTTTGACATTTTAAGGAACAAGGCAAAAGTTAGCATACATGCTATAGCCATAAATAATGAGCCTGCCTGTGCAAACAATAATAAACCGCAACCTTCTAGTAATAAAACTCCGGCTAATAATAAGCCTTTGCCCTTCATACCGAATTTAGCACCTACTTTATCAGATGCGATTCCGCCTACGGCACGTGCAAATACATTCATAAAACCAAATATACCGGCCCAAAAACCGGCCGAGCTTTGTGAAAGATGGAAAGTATCTACAAAGTGTAAAGAGGCCACATTATCAAAAGTCAACTCCATACCAAAGCACATGGCATAAGCTAAAGTTAAAGCCCAAATTCTCCAATCCGCCAAAACAGACCAATCGGTTTTGCCACTTGCTTTAGCAGTGTGCCCTATCTCATCATAGTTACCTGCAGGGGTATCTTTAGTGTATTTATGATAGATGTAGGCCATTACCAACATCATTACACCCGGCACTATCATGGCATAGCGCCATGCTTCAGCTTTGGTGTAACCAAAACCAACTATTACCGCGAAAATTAACGGCATCACCATATTGGTAACACCACCGCCCAAATTACCCCAGCCACCTGTCACCGCGTTTGCTGTGCCCTTAATGTTAGGTGCAAACATTTGCGAAGTATGGAACTGTGTAATTACAAACGAAGCACCTATAACTCCTATAGCCAGGCGAAACAATAAAAATGTAGTATAATCATGCGCCAGGCCAACCAAAAATACCGGGATACAGCCTACTAATAATAACCTTACGGCTGCTTTACGCGGGCCCCAGGTATCGCATAGCCGTCCAATAAATAAACGGGCAATAATAGTTGCCGCAACTGATGCTATAATAGTATTACCTACCTGTGCTTTAGTCAGTCCCAGATCTTCACGAATAGTAGGCATTAGAGGTGCCAATCCAAACCATCCAAAAAAACATACAAAAAACATCATCCATGTAATATGAAAGGTTTTCATTTGTATGCCTTGCAGACTAAAAATTTTTAAATGGTTTAATTGTTTTGCTTGGGTGTTCATATACGTATTAGTTTATATTGTTGTAGTACTGTGTATTTATTAATGTTCGTCGATAATTGAGAATTTGTCGATTAACAAGCCCAAAAGCCTGTCGTGTATCTCCATGTATTTGGGGTCATGTACAATTTCCTTTTTATTACGCGGGCGCGCCAAAGGCACGTCCACTATTTCTTTAATAGTGGCCGCAGGGCCATTATTCATTACCACTACTTTGTCTGATAAAAAGATGGCCTCTTCAATATCATGCGTTACCATTACAATGGTTTTTTCGCGGTTATCTAAATTCCAAAGTTTTAACAACTCTATATGCATTGAACTTTTGGTTAAGGCATCCAGCGCCCCAAAAGGTTCATCCAGCAATAAAATTTTAGGGTTGATAGAGAAGGCACGTGCAATAGCTACCCGTTGCTTCATTCCGCCCGATAAGTGTCCCGGTAACTTATCTTTATGTTCCCATAGGTTAACCATTTTTAGGTTTTTTTCAACCAGTTCAATTTTTTCAGCAGTAGTCAATTCCGGCAAAGCCGAATCAACCGCAACCAGTATGTTTTTATACACCGTAAGCCATGGCAGTAATGAATAGTTTTGAAAAACTATTCCCCTGTCAGGTCCCGGTGCGATTACTTTTTTACCATTGGCGATTACTTCGCCTGTAGTGGCCTTCACCATGCCGCTTATAGTTCCCATCAGGGTTGATTTACCACAACCCGAGTGGCCAATTAATGATACGATCTCGCCTTTTTGTACGGTAAGGCTGATATCTTTTATAGCGGTATAACTACCTGTTGGGGTTTTAAAGCTTACCGTAACATTGTTTACATCAATGCTTACATCCGCTGCTGCTTGTTTTAAAAGCGCTTCTGCTGCTGCTTCCACTTTCTCGTCTTTAGTTAATGTTGATATGCTCATGATCAATTCAAATTATGGTTAGGCCGCGTACGAAAACCGACGTTGCAACCATGTGAAACATTTGTCCAATAAAGAACCTACTAAACCAATTATGATAATGGCCACTAATATTTTTGCGGTACTACCGCCGTTAAATCCTTCTTCCCAAACAAAATTACCCAGGCCCATACCGCCTGATAACATTTCGCCGGCAACAATTACCATCCATGCAACACCTATTGAAAGGCGCAAACCGGTTATAATATGTGGTACGCTGTAAGGCAATAAAACTTTGGTAAAATATTTCCAGGTTGAGAACCCAAAAGCACGGCTCACGTTTTTATGATCTTGCGGAACATTGGAAGCACCAAATGCAGCGTTAATAAGCGTTGGCCACAAGCAGCAAATAAATATCATAAATACGCTTGCTTTTGGCGAATCCTGGAAAATAGCCAAACCTAATGGGAACCAAGCCAACGGTGATACCGGGCGCAATATTTGTACTATAGGGTTGGTCATTTTGGTTACAATTTTATTGCTGCCCATTAATAAGCCAATAGGTATGGCAACTAAACTGCCCAAACCAAAGCCTATACCAACCCTTGCTAAAGAGCTTAATAATTTAATGGCGATACCTTTATAATCCGGATCATTTTGAAACGGCTGTTGCATTACTTCCTTAAATACCACCCAGGTATCGCCCGGGCTTGGTATCTCGTTTTTGGTAAGAAATGATATGCCTTGCCATATCCCACCCATTATAAACATCCCCGCACAGAAGTACAGTATGGAGTAAGCTGTTTTTGCTGAAAAGAGATTTTTCATAATTATTTCCTTTTATTTTAATTAGTCTCCGGCAGCCTAAACCACCGGAGACATTCTTCATTATTACCTTATTTTTTTGCCGCAGCTATATATGCCGCAGGATTATTCGGATCAAATGTTATAGTTTCCAAATTCGTTTTAAACGGCTTCATATCCGGCTGCAATGGCACATTCATGCTTTTAGCAACCTCTTCATACAGATCATTCATGATCAATTTATCGGCTATAGCTTTATAGTTTGGCGCGCTGTTGATCAGCCCAAAACGCATGTATTGCGCCATAAACCATATACCGTATGATAATTTTGGTGTATTAACAGCACCATTTTTATAAAATATCATGTAATCGTCTTTATACTTTTTAACCCCTAGGTCGCAGCCAATATCTGTCGATCCCATTAAACGGGCCTCAATTACCTGTACTGCAGCGTTCACATAGTTTGGTTTACTTAAAAGCAGGGCCGCTTTTTTGCGGTTACCCATTACATCTAACCATTTACAGGCTTCAATAATGGCCTTCATCACGTTTTTCAGATCTTCCTTCTCGGTTTCTGAAAACGTTTTATTTACTACTAATGCTTTTTCAGGATGATCTTTCCAAATGTCTTGGCTGGCAATATGGGTAAAGCCAATATTTTGTGTTGCTGCAACACCGTTCCACGGTTCGCCTACACAAAAACCTTCCATATTATCCACTTTCATATTTGCCACCATTTGCGGCGGCGGGATAGTGATAATACCTACTGATTTTGAGTTAACTCCTGCAGCAGCTAACCAGTTACGTAACCATATATCATGCGTACCACCCGGAAACGTCATGGCAAAGGTTACTTCTTTTTTAGCCTGAACCTGTTTAACAGCGGATGCTACGTGTTTTAAGTCATTATAACCTACAATGCCGCAAAAGTCTTTTGATAAGGTGATGGCTTGTCCGTTATTATTCAAAGTCATTGCTATTCGCATTTCAGACCCCGCCTTTCCACCTACGCCTGTATAAACTGAGAACGGCATAGAGAAGAGACAATGTGCGCCATCCAACTCGCCATTTAATATTTTATCGCGCACCACGGCCCATGAAGCCTCTTTTGATAATTGTACGTCTACGCCGTACTTTGCGAAAAGACCCAGTTCCTTTGCTATTACCAGGGGGGCGCAATCTGTTAAGGGAATAAATCCTAATTTAACTGTACGCTTTGGCGGGTTACCCGCTATTGAGCTAAAAAAGGTTAGCGTTAATATAACCGCTAATAATATTTTTGATTTTTTATTGATATGTTGAGTCATGATCTTTAGTTTTTAGGGTGATTATTTTAGTGCAACCGGTTTAGCGTAAAAGAAATCAGGTGTAAACTTGAACATTACATATGCCCAACTGGCTGTTTTATTAAATGTAGCCGCTACCGCATCAGTAGTAGCCTGCCCCTTGGCAAATGGCATGCTATCGGTAGCCTTCATCATAGATAAGCCTAACTCAATATTGGTAAACTTATTCATGTTATAGCTCGCCTGTAGGTCAACCTCTGTACCCAGGCGCTTACTGATTACTGTGCCATCCGCTTTTTTCATATCCTTATTTAAGGAGAAAGAATGCACATCAAGTCCTAAAGAAATTACGTTGGTTGCATATTTGAATTTTAAGTATGGATTGGCTAAGCCGCCCGCTGGCGAACCGGTGCCTGCGTAGAAATAATCCATATATCCCCAAAACTTATGCGGGGTACCATATAAAGGATCAAAACGATTGTCTTTACCTGATGGGCTCACCGCGTCGTTACCTGATAGCACGTCATAGCCCGGCGTAATACTGAAGTTATCTTTTTGGTAGGTTAAGGCAACGGTATAATGGTATGCATCCAAAGCTCCATTATCACGGTTAACGCCTGATTGCCTGTAGTAAGCTGCCTGCAGGGCGAATTTGCCAAAATCAGTTGCATTACCTATAGTATGGTTAACCATAGCACCATAAGTATAACGATGTATAGGCGAGTAATCAAAATTATCGCCAGCGCCGGCAGTAACAAAACGGCGGCCATATACATACCCTGTAGCTAAGGTACCTACCGAGTCAATTTTGTATTTGCCAAAGTTGTCGTTAAAAAACAATGCGGATACTTTAGTTTGATTGAATTTTTTACTGATATATAAACTGGTGAATGATTTATAGTTCTGCGTAGCTGCATTAGTGCTTGGCGGGTTAGCAAAAACCGGGGTGCCCGTTTTTGAACTATTATTTGCAGCACTACCGCCCGCTGCTAATGGAACAAACCCGGCCGGAACAGGCACTACCGCGCCCAATGAGTTTTTAACCGTTAAAGGTACGTTAGCCGGTACATAGCTGGTATTAGTATAACCAAAGGCATCAGTGTTTTGATTATAGGCATAACCCAGGTCAACCTGCCAGCCATGGTGTACAGCCTTTAATAAGGCCATGTCATGGCGGCGGCCCTGCTGTAGCCAATCTAAATTGCCTATTAGCCTTGAGTCGTCATATATCAATTCCTGCCTGCCTATTTTAAAGGTTAACATATCCAGTAGTTTAAACTTGATTGTAGTATCTGCTTTATTAGCAAGGGTTAATTCAGCCCATGCCTCGTGTAATTGTAAACGGTTATCTGTATTTGATATAGATGATGCATCGGCACCCCAAACTCTCACATCCTGTATACTCGTACCAATTGTTAATCTATCCCATTTATAACCAAATATTAACCTGGTACGCTGCGAAATAAAATCGGCATTTTTGGCTCCTATAGGAGCAAGGTTACCAACTCCATTTCTACTTTCGAACCGGGGACGTATTTGTCCGGTTAATGTGATCTGAGCCATACTGTTTAAAGAGTGGCAACAAACGGCTATTACTATTATTGTAAAAAGCCTGCAATTTTTAAGTACATTTTTATACATTTGATTTGGTTTTTAAGTTGTTAAAGCGATAAAACTGTTTACCCCTGTCTGGGAATGCGACCTCCCGACAGGGTTTTTTTATTTATTATTATTTTTTCTCTCCATATTATTCCCTTTTTTAAGTAAATACTTGTTTTGTTGTTATAAATATATCCGATTTAAGGGTATAAACATAGCATTTTCAACATTTTGCAAATTTTTATAACTTAAATCACATTTGTTATTGAATTTTATCAATATTTTAAATTGATATTAAGATTTTTATGTCAAAATATTAATTTGATAAAATATTTATCAGAAAAAAATCAAAAATATTTTAAAAAAATCTCAATAATTTCAATAAACAACCAAAATTATGCGCAAAATCATTCAATTGATAAATCTTTTTTGCAAAAACGATTGAATTTCATTGCATTTGTTGTCAAATTTTAATTAATATTGTGAAAACGTAATATATTTTACAATGAAAATGAAGAAAAGCACATTTGGATGTGACCCAAACATCTGTTTTTTATGCAAAAATGTTTTAAAAGAGTGGCTACCTGCTATTTTGGCTCATAAAAAGAACTATAAAGTAAAAAAGGGGGAACTTATATTTAAAGAAGGATATCCCGTTACCGGAATATTTTTTGTTAACAGTGGTTATGTAAAAGTTCATAAACGTTGGGATGCCGATAAAGAGTTGATTGTGCGTTTTGCAAAAGAAGGTGCCATTTTAGGACACCGAGGCATGGGAAAGAAGCCAATATACCCGGTTTCGGCAACTGCTTTAGCAAATGGCGTAGTAGGTTATATAGATATGGAGTTTTTTGAGGCTACCTTAAAAGTAAATGCTGATTTTACCTATAAACTATTACAATTTTTTGCTGATGAGTTGCGCGAATCTGAAAGAAAAATGCGCAACCTTGCACACATGTCAGTAAAAGGCCGTGTTGCCGAATCGCTTATTATATTAAAGGAGCAATTTGGTGTTACCGATGAGGGTAATATTAATATAGAGTTGAGCCGCCAGGACCTGGCCTCATTTGCAGGCGCAACTTACGAAACTGTATTTAGAGTAATTAACGAGTTGGTTAATGAAAAGATGCTGGTATTAACAGGAAAAAGCATTTCGATAGCGAACTATGAAATGCTTTTAAAATTAACGCAAGACTAAAACACCACCGGCAGCCTAAGCGCCGGTAATACCTACATATACTTTCCCGTCTTCTACTTTTACCGGGTAAGTTTTAATTTTATATTCTTCGCCGCTTAAACATTCGCCGTTTAGTAATGAGAATGTTTTTTTATGGAAAGGGCAAGCTACTTTTGGCTCACAATCTGCACCCGCGCTGCCTATCATTCCTCTTGACAATGCCATTTGCTGCTTATGCGGACATAAGTTTTGTGTAGCATACCATTCATTTCGGCGTTTAAAATTATATATCGCTATTTGCTCCTGATCATGTTTCATGCAAACACCACCATTTTCGGGTACGTCATCGGTATAGCAGGCCAGTACCCATTCAATTGTTGCAACTGTTGTTTCCATAATTTATCAATTTAGTCCGGAGGACGGTAAGACCGAAAGTCCGGAAGTTTAACTTCTTTTATTTATTACCAGCTTGCTTTAACCTGCTCGCGCATTGGTTCAAACTTAATGCTAGGATCTTTTTCTTCTGGCGCGTTAATAAAGTGCGAGAAACGTTTACGCAGATCGGGACTTTCAACCACTTCTTTCCATTCGCAGTGGTAGGTATCAACTAATGCCTGCATTTCTTCATCCAACTGCTCGGCAATACCTAAACTGTCATTTATTACCACATTTTTAAGGTAATCAATGCCGCCTTCCATTTTATTTAACCAAGTTGCAGTACGGGTAAGCGGATCTGCAGTTTTGATATAAAACATCAGGAATCTATCCAGGTATTTAATGCACGTCGCACTATCAATATCAGTAGCCAGCAGTAGCGCGTGTTGTGGTTTTGAACCGCCGTTGCCGCATACATATAAGTTCCAGCCCTTTTCGGTAGCAATTACACCAAAATCTTTGCTTTGCGCTTCGGCACATTCGCGTATACAACCGCTTACGCCTCCTTTTAATTTATGCGGCGACCGCATACCTTTGTATCTCTCTTCAATTTCAATGGCAAATGATACGCTATCATGCAAACCAAACCTGCACCAGGTACTGCCTACACAGCTTTTTACCGTACGTAACGATTTGCCGTATGCGTGCCCGCTTTCAAAACCGGCATCAATTAGTTCTTCCCAAATACTTGGCAAGTCACTAACATGCGCGCCAAATAAATCAATACGCTGGCCGCCGGTAACTTTGGTATACAAACCATACTTTTTAGCAACTTGCCCCAGTATGATCAATTTATCCGGAGTAATTTCACCGCCCGGTATGCGTGGCACAACTGAGTATGTTCCACCTTTTTGTATGTTGGCCAGGTAACGGTCATTACTATCTTGAATGGTATCTTGTTTTACTATAAGGTCATTCCAAAGGCTTGACATAATACTGGCTACCACCGGCTTACACACTTCGCAGCCATCGCCTTTACCAAAATGATCTAATACAAGGTCGTAGTTTTTTAATTTGTTGATCTTAACCAAATCAAACAGCTCCTGGCGTGAGTAATCAAAATGCTCGCATATCACATTTTTAATGTACTGGCCATTGGCTTTCATGGTGCCGTTTACCAGATCCTTTACCAACGGCACACAACCACCGCAACCTGTTCCTGCCTTGGTACATTTTTTAACGCCATCCAGATCAGTACAGCCACCATCGGTAACTGCAGAGCAAATATCGGCTTTGCTTACCGCCTCGCATGAGCATATTAATGCGTCGTCCGGCAAACTCATTACACCCGCACCGGCATTGCTTTCGCCACCGCGCGAGCCCAGTATCAGGTCCTCGGGATCAGGCGGCAATACAATTTTATTATTAACCGTTTGTAGTAATATATTATATGCCGATGCATCGCCAATTAAAATACCACCCAGCAAATACTTGCCATCGTTGGTAATATTAATACGCTTGTAAGTTCCTTTGTGGGTATCTTCAAAAACTATGGTGCGGCAATCGGGCTCCGTAATAAAGGCATCACCAAAGCTGGCCACATCAACACCAATTAATTTAAGCTTGGTGCTCATATCAAATCCATAGAAGGATTTATCGCCCTCGGTAATACAGGCTACAACCGTATCGGCCATTTCATAACCCGGTGCCACCAGGCCATATATCATATTATCATATAAAGCGCACTCACCAATGGCAAAAATGCTGGCATCGCTGGTTTGCATCTTTTCGTTAACTACAATACCTCCGCGAGTACCCACTTCCAGTCCTGATAATTTAGCCAGCTCATCTCGCGGACGGATACCAGCGGATATTACCATCATATCAACCGGCAGCGTAGTATCATCGTTAAAACGCAGTGCTTCTATTTTATGCTCGCCTTCAAAACTGGCGGTGCTTTTATTAAGGTGTATATTTAATCCTAGTGCTTTTAATTTACTTTGCAACATTGCGCTACCTGCCGAATCAATTTGCCTTGGCATTAAGCGTGGGGCAAATTCAATTACGTGGGTTTCTTGAATACCCAGGTCAATTAATGCCTTGGCGGCCTCTAATCCTAACAAACCGCCACCCATAACCGCGCCTACTTTAGATTTAGCTGCATAGGCTTTAATTAGTTCAAGATCCTCAATGGTACGGTATACAAACACTCCATCTTTTTCCACTCCGGGGATATCAGGCACAAAAGCTGACGAGCCTGTGGCTAAAACCAGGTAATCATATGGTAATTTTAAGCCGCTTAAAGCATGAACTGTTTTATCGGTGCGGTTTATTTCCTGTATCGGATCGCCGAGATGAAGGGTGATGCCTTTTTCGGCATACCATTCCTGTGTTGACATGGAAAGATCGTCGGCAGATTTGCCATTAAAATATTCGCTCAAATGCACACGATCGTATGCTCTGCGGGGTTCTTCCCCAAAAACAACTATATTGAACCGGGATGATTTAGCTACCAGTTTTTCGCAAAACTTGTATCCTACCATTCCGTTGCCAACTATTATAATGTTTAGTTGCGACATATTTGTAATTTTTAAGTGTTAAAGCCTGTTTTATTAATAAAATGTATCCCATTTGCGCCATGATTACATTTACTTTAACAATATTAAGGATTAAATCAAGTTATTGCAATTTTTTGAACGATTTTTTAATCAAAAGTGGCAATTTTTATTAAATTGGATATAATAATGACTATTATTGAACATTATTTTAATTAAATGCATGATATCAATCAAAAATTTATGCAATTATTAAATTTTAAAACCCAAAAATTGATTAAACAGATAAAATTTTAATTGATTTATATTATTTATTAGACTAAATGGCAAAAAAAGAAGCAATTTTTCCGGAATTATATGTAATTGGCGCCGGTCCGGGCGATCCTGAGCTAATTACGGTGAAAGCTTATAAGGTTTTGCAGACCGCCGATGTAATTTTGTATGATAATTTGGCAAATAAGGAATTATTAAGCCTTGCAAAACCCGATTGCGATCAAATTTATGTAGGCAAACAGCCTTATGGTGAGTATACCAGCCAGGAAAAGATATTGGAATTAATAAAACACTTTGCTTTTACCAAGGGCACAGTAGTTCGTTTAAAAGGCGGCGACCCGTTTATTTTTGGCCGTGGATTTGAAGAAATTTTATTTGCACGCGAAAATGGCATCAAAACACATTTCATCCCCGGCATATCGAGCATGCAGGCCGTGGGTTTAGAAGATATCCCGTTAACCCACCGCTCAGTAAGCGAAGGTATATGGGTGGTTACCGGCACTAAAAAAGATGGCACACTATCCGGCGACCTACGATTGGCCATGCAAAGCAACTCTACCGTTGTTATATATATGGGCATGAAACAACTGGATGCCATTGCCGCTACTTATATAGATGCGGGCAACGGCGATATGCCCGCGGCCATTATTCAGCATGCATCATTACCTAAACAAAAAGTGGTAAAAGGAGTGGTAAAAAATCTGGCCCAAATGGCCCAAAGCAAACAATTAACCCACCCGGCTATTATTATAATAGGCCCGGTTGTTAAATTATATTAATATATATAGTATATGAAGATCAGGATTAAAGGAAACTCGCTGCGATATAGGCTAACCCGTACAGATGTGGATACGTTTACTAAAAACGGCTACCTCGAAGAGCAAACCAGCTTTGGCGGCGATGTATTAATATATGCTATACAAAGCAGCAATACAGATACACTAACTTCAACCTTTAAAAATAATAAGATAACCCTTTTAATGTCGCAGGCCATGGTAAAGGAATGGGCCGATACCGATCGCGTAGGTTTTGAAAATAAAACTCCCGACTTTTTTTTGCTGGTTGAAAAGGATTTTAAATGTTTAGATAATGTGGAGGAGGACCAGAGCGATAATTATCCTAATCCGTTAGCGAAGAAATAACCTTATTTAAACCAAACACAAAGCGCCATTGCAAGCCACCGCTCGTAATGGCGCTTTGCTATTTAAAAAAAAGTGAAAATAATTCTTGACTCTTACCTTACGTCATAGCCTACTTTTGTATTATGATTACAAATTATACGGTTAAACAATTGGCAAAAATGGCTGGCATTAGTGTGTGCACATTGCATTTGTACGACAAGATGAAACTGCTACGCCCTGCAGTACGCACCCGTGCAGGTTACCGCATGTACAGCCAAACGGAATTATTACGACTACAACAAATATTATTTTATAAGGAACTTGATTTTCCGTTAAAGGATATTAAGCAAATTTTAGACGAGCCGGATTTTGATATCATCAAAGCATTTGAGGGACATAAAAAAGCAATCAACTTAAAAAAAGCCCGGATAAATACATTATTAAAAACCATTGATAACACTTTACAAAACTTAAAAAACAAAACCATGATGAACGCTGATGAATTATATGATGGCCTATCGCCACAACAAGCTGCCGCATACCGCGAAGAAGCTATTGCCGCTTATGGCAATGAGGTTGTTGAGCATGCCGAAAACCACTTAAAAAAATTGGACAAAGCCGACATGCAGGCATTAGTTACCAAACAAAAGGACCTTGCGCAAGCCCTATACTTATTATATGAACAAGATCCTACAGCACCGCATGTGCAGGATTTGATAAGCCAGCATTACACCAATACCCGTAAACTTTGGGGAACAGAACACGCTGCCGATAAACAAGCGGAGGCTTACAAAGGATTAGGTAATCTATATTTAACCGATGAGCGCTTTAACCTTACCGGCGATAAGAACTACCCTAAATTTGCCGCTTTTATAAAAGCTGCGATGATACATTTTGCAGACCAGCAATTAAGATGATGCTACACCCGCAAACAAAAACGATATTATCCTGTCGTATAATAAAAAAGAAGTTATGCTTAATCCTGTAACAATTAAACTACTAAAGGATGATGGTACTGAAAGGGCCGTGCTGATAGAACCTGTATTAGTTAAAAAAAACGGCGGACCAACTAATACAGGTGTTTATAAGATATATAAAACGGATGATGACGAAACGTTTTTTACGGAACCTTTATTAATAGACACCCACGCACCAACGCGGGATGATAGCAACAATCCGGATTACCTGGGTGATTTTATGCTAAGTGCCAACGATACTGATTGGAACTATAACGGTGACTTATTGAGCCTAAACGAGCAACGACAGGTGGCTGACTATATCATAGCCCGTTAACCCCCCTGAAACATTTGGTTCCTTAATATCCCAATTAATATGTCTGACGGGAATTTTAATCATGCAATGATGAAGATTGAAATGCAATTTACATTCTTAATTTTAAACTGATGTATAATCTGTCAATTTGTTAACCCTTAGGATTATTAAGAATAAGCCTTAAATTATTGTGTTACACATGGGTTACAAGTAATAATATATACTTATATTTGTTTGGCATATTATATATATAAAGCAAACTTTGTATAAATAGTATGCGTAAAAAACCCTAATGATTAAAGTGAAACCAAAACAGATATTTAAAATAGTATTTTCTTCTATTATTATTTTAATGTTTTACAGTAAAGCTAGTTTAGGTCAAAATGCTTTTGAATATCAGTTAGAAAAAAAATTGGATTCGCTGGCTAAAGCCAAGCCATCAAATTTAACAAACGAACTGTCGCCCAATGATGCAATGAAAAGCGTAATGACACCTACAGGATTTGGCGGATTTGGCACCTACGTATTTGGTGGCATAGGGGGTGTATATCCAGCCGTATATACCCATAGAGGTGACATGGTAAGTTCGGTAGGTGTTTCCATAGGTAATTCTGAAAAGATTGTAAATTTTGCCGCAAGCACCAATATTACCAAGGTTACCAGCTTAAGCGATATATCTGCCAACTTTATTTTGAGCAAAAAAATATTTACAGGTACCAGTATGTCAGTTGGCGCTTTGCAAATATTTGCCCATTCTGTACAATCAGATGCACCGGGCGGAACTTATTATGCTGCTATTAGCCATGCAGTTCAAGGCATTAGGTCAAAAACCCAGGGGTATTCAGCGCTTACTTATACAATTGGATTTGGTAATGGCCGATTTATACAAAAGAGCCCATACGATATTGCAGCCGGAAGAGGTTCACGCGGTACAGGGGTATTCGGTAATGTATCATACGAGTTATTTAAACGCGTAAACGTAATTGCAGAATGGACAGGTTTAAATTTAGGATTTTCAACCGGGCTTAGGCCTTTAAAAAACAGTCCTTTTTCAATAGGCATAGGCGTTTCAGATTTAACAAGATTTTCGTCTGATAAGCCATCAGTAATGTTTTCAATGGGTTACCCACTTTCATTAACCAGGAGGATATGAAAAAATTAATTTATATATTATTACTAGGCACAGCGGTTTTTACTGCTAAACCTGTTAACGCCCAAAGCGGCGTAAATAACAACTCTGATTTTCACGTACCGGTACAAGTACCAACCATTCCACCGGCGCCAACTGTAGCTACTATTGCAGCGCCGGTTGCAGCACCCGAGGTTACCATATCGCCTGTTGCAACAATAGCCAACGCCAGTATACTACCTACAACATTAGAGATACCGGCTATGCCTACCGTACCGCCACAAATAATTGCCACAAATAATACTGTTGCGGCACCTGCTGTAGCACCAGCCGCAACAAACACTACTACCGCTGCGGCAGCACCTGTAGCAACGCCAACTGTGGCACCTGCAGGAGTTGTTAATAATATTGCACCAGGCGTTACAGTAAATACTGTAACTGTAACACAACCAATACCTACGTTACCACCTGTGCCGCCGGTACCACCAATACCCGAGTTACAATTAAGTTTATAATTTATATCATTTATCTATTAACAACCACAAAATGAACTCCATAAAAAAACAAGAGTTTATTATCATTAAAAGATCAATCGTATTAACTACGCTTCTTCTTTTAGGTTGCTATATATGCAGCGCGCAATCTGTAAAGCGCATTTTTAAATTTACAGCCGGAGATGAGTTTGAAAAACAAAGTATTTTAAAATCAACATCCAATATTCAGCGGGGTAATCAAAGGCTTACTGTAAGTTCGTCTTCAAATATTACTAAATTATTTAAAGTGACCGAAGCGGCAGATACTGCCGCGAAATTTGATGTCACCATTAAAAAGATGGACAACATCATCAGCACACTTGGGCAAATATTACATTACGATTCAGAAAAAGGGGTTGATACCACCTCAAGGATACAAAAGTCGCTAAATTCAATGCTTAATAAGCCGGTAACCGTATCGGTTAATAAAAACGGAAAAATATTATCATCAGATGAGTCGGCTTTACAGTCCATTAATGATAGTTTAATAGTTTTTGCAGGCATACAAAATGAGCCATTTACTAAAGGCAGCCAATTTAGTTTAACGCCCGATTTTACCGTAACCGATCTTGTTAAACCGGGTTATACCTGGATGGATACCGTATCAACTGAACAACAAAAAATGATCAGCAGGTTTTGGATAGATGATATTAATTTTGATAATACTATCATTAAGTTCCAAAGCAAACTTACCGGCACCTATATGAACAGTAATACTACCGGCACCTATGTGTTAGATAATTATTCGGGCATGGTTGTGCAGCGCCTGGTTCAAAGTATATCTAATGGTTACCAGGTAATGAATTCGTTGGTATATGTTACCAGCCGCAGTATTAGTTTATCTGAAGAAATCAAGCTGCGGCCCGTTAAGGGCCGCAGTCCCACGCCCGTTGACCCAGCAATGACCGTTAAAACAAATTGATTTTTTAATTGATTGTACTCTCGTAGGTACTAGTCGTATTATCTTTTAAATTATCATCATTTTTGATATTTAAAACTCAATATTAGCAGAAGCATATTTATTATATTTGAATAAACCACTTATACTATGAGCGAGATAAAAAAAGAAGATATCAAACAGGAAGTTTTTGACCTGTATGATGATTATGCCCACAACCGATTGGATAGGCGCGATTTTGTACAAAAGTTATCTCTTTATGCGGTTGGCGGATTGACCGTAACCTCGTTAATGAGTTTTTTAATGCCCGATTATAAAGAGAGGATACAGGTAAAAGCGGATGATCCGCGTTTGCAGTCAGATTATATTTATTATCCTTCGCCTAAGGGTGGCGGCAGTATTAAAGGTTTACTATCAAAACCTAAAGATGCCAAAGGTAAATTAGGTGGAATAATTGTAGTGCACGAAAACCGTGGGCTTAACCCTTATATAGAAGATGTGGGCCGCCGTGCGGCATTGGCCGGTTTTATATCGTTAGCTCCTGATGCGTTGACCCCGCTTGGCGGCTACCCGGGCAACGATGATGAAGGACGTACCCTGCAAAGCAAACGCAACCCAAAGGAAATGGAGGAGGATTTTATAGCCGCTTATGAATATCTTAAAAAACATAAAGACTGTAACGGCAAAGTTGGCGTAGTAGGTTTTTGCTATGGCGGCGGTATAGCTAACACCCTTGCCGTACGCATACCGGATCTGGCGGCCGCAGTGCCTTTTTATGGAGGTCAGCCCGCTGCAGCAGATGTGCCTAAAATTAAAGCACCGTTAATGATACACAATGCATCATTGGATACCCGAATTATGGCCGGTGCTCCGGCTTACGAAGCAGCCTTAAAAGAAAACGGCAAAAAATACCAGGCATTTGTATATGAAGGTGCCAACCACGGCTTTCATAATGATACTACCCCGCGTTATGACAAAGCCGCTGCCGAACTAGCATGGAAACGTACCATTGATTTTTTTAAAGAGAATTTGAAATAATAAATTTCGATTAAATAGTAAAAGCCTTGATCCGAAAGATCAAGGCTTTCTTAGTTTTTAGGAATAACCCCTGAAATACTGACACACTTGCGTCACCATTATTGAATTTAAAAACCCCGACATTTGATGGTATCGCAGGTTTGGATGGATATTCAAGATGCCTAAAGGCTACCTGCGCGATAAGTTCTTTGAAATGACATTTTATGCCCTTATGCACTCCTATTTTTTGCTTTTATTGATGATCTTATAAATATCCAATCGCCTGTCTTTAAGGTTGCGCACTGCTCCAAAACTATGCAGCTCTTTTAAAAGGTCTACATCAACATCTGCTATCAAGGTAGTTTCTGTATTAGGCGTGGCCTCCGCTTTGATGCCGTTGCTTGGGAACGAAAAATCCGAAGGGGTAAATACGGCAGATTGCGCGTACTGTATATCCATATTATGAACTTTTGGCAAATTGCCCACGCTTCCGGCTATAGCTACGTAGCATTCGTTTTCAATAGCGCGGGCCTGTGCGCAGCTACGCACCCGGGTATAGCCGTTTTGTGTATCCGTCATAAAAGGTACAAACAGAATAGCCATACCCTGATCGGCCAGTAACCGTGGCAGTTCCGGGAACTCGACATCATAACATATCAGGATGCCTATCTTGCCGCAATCGGTATCATAAGTTGTAATTTCATCTCCGCCTACCATACCCCAGGCGCTTTGCTCGGCGGGTGTCAGATGAATTTTGCGGTACATTTCAAAAGACCCGTCGCGGCGGCACAAATAGCCAATGTTTTGCAGTACACCATTCTCTAAAAACGGCATGCTGCCGGTAATGATATTGATATTATAACTTATGGCATACTCAATAAATTTATCGCGAAGCGGAATGGTGTATTTGGCAATTTCGCGCATGGCCCCGGCACCGCTCAGGTGATTGTAAGCCGTCATTAAAGGGGCGTTAAACAGTTCGGGAAACAATACAAAATCGCTTTGATAATCGCTTATCACATCAACAAAAAACTCAATTTGTTCGCATAACGAATCCATATTTTCAAAGGGCCGCATTTGCCATTGAACCAACCCAATACGGATCACGGATTTTTTTGAATTGATATGCGCCGCCTCCTCGTTATAATAAATATTGTTCCACTCTAAAAGTGAAGCATACTCCAACGACTGTGTATCGCCCGGTAAATAGCCTTTTAATATCTTCCTTACGTGAAAATCATTTGCTAACTGAAAGGATAAGGTTGGGTCATGAATTTCTTTACCTTTTACTTTTTCCAGGTAAGCTTTTGGAGTAAGTTTATCGGCATAATCTTTATACTTTGGTATACGTCCGCCGGCGATAATTGCCCTCAGGTTATGCCTTTCGCAAATTTCCTTACGTGCATCATATAACCTTCTCCCTATGCGCATTCCCCGGTGGTCGGGGTGTACAAAAAAATCAATGCCATAAAGTACATCACCCGTTTCGTCGTGGGTACTGAAGGTATAATTACCGGTTATTTGTGCATAGGTATGATTATCACCAAATTTTTCATAATCTACTATTAACGACAAGGCACAACCCGCTATAGCACCATTAACCAGGATACATATTTGCCCTTCGGGAAATATTTGAACCAGTTTAGTGATATTTTTTTCATCCCAGTATGACGCGCCTTCCCATTCGGCATAAGCTTCGATCATTGATGCTTTTAAACCCAAATAATCATCCTTGGTGAGCTTACGCAATTCTATGATGAGGTCCTCGTTCTTTATTTCCTTTTCCGGTTTCATAGGTGTATGACAAATATAGTAAGAGCTTGATTTGAAATTTATACAAGCGCATTCGCAGTATTTTGTAAAAATACAATTAAACTACAGGCTCTTGCTTAAATATCAAACTTAAATGCTCATACAAGTCCGGGTGTTTCTCCCTGAATTTATCTGGTTTTTCAAAAAAGTATTCGGCGGCTACGGCAAAAAATTCGGCTTCGTTGGTAAGGGCGTAGGGGTTAATATCCGAGTGGCCCTCTTGTATGCGATGCATTTCGCGGTGCATCAAACTTAGCCAGGGTTGGGCGTACTCTGGCGGTACCAAATGTTCGGGTACGCCGTCGGTAGCGCCGTCAGCGCCATCCAGCAGGTGTACAAACTCGTGTATAGCCACATTTTCCTTACCCGATGCAGATGAAAAACCTTTCATTAATGCCGACCGTGACAGCAGCATTTGCCCTGTAAGGTGCCTATTGCCTACCATACCCATAATACTGCGGTTATCGCCCTCAAATTGGTAGTCATGATCAAAAGTGTCGGGGTATAATATCACATTGGTGAGGTTGTATTGCCAATCGCCCAGGCCAAAAATGGGAATGATGGCACTACTGGCTATCAACACCCGGTCGAGGTCGGTAATTTCCGTGCCTACGCCTTCAATATTGGTGTTCTGCAAAAAACGATTTACTTGGGCTTCAAAACGTTTGCGGGCTTTTGTATCTAAATTATGATAGTAGTCTACGTGGGCATCCAATAGAGGGCGGTAAGCGGGGTCGAGTTCTACGTCTTCAATAACAACAGGAGCTATTGTGGCAACCTTTTTAGGTTTGCGAAACAGGTACCACGCCAGTAAAACAATGAGTAGAGTACAAATAACAAAATACATAGTAGGAGGATTGATGTACCAATATAAGTTTAAATAGGATTGATTGTTTGATGCTAACATAAATAAGGACATTGTCTGAATTATCGAACGCTGTCCGAAGTCTCCGACTTCGGACTATTATGCCCGTAGTTTGTAACTACAGCAACAAAAAAAGGCCTGAAGAAAAATCTCCGGGCCTGATTCCAATTGTTCTTATTATAAGAATATTTTATTCGCCGCCGCTGGTGCCGTGGTCATGCACTTTTTCCTCGCGGAAAAGCTTGGCGCTAAAAAAGTCGTTGTTCATGCGTGATATATTCATCAGGCTGATCTCTTTAGGGCACTCTGCTTCGCAGGCACCGGTGTTGGTACAGTTACCAAAACCTTCTTCGTCCATTTGGGCAACCATGGCTTGCACACGGCTCCAACGCTCGGGCTGGCCCTGTGGCAACATACCCAATTGAGATACTTTAGCCGATACAAACAGCATAGCTGAAGCGTTTTTACAAGCTGCAACGCAGGCGCCGCAACCAATACAGGTAGCCGAGTTAAACGCCTCATCAGCAATTACCTTAGGGATAGGTGTACTGTTAGCATCAGGCACACCACCGGTATTTACCGATACGAAACCCCCTGACTGCTGTATACGGTCAAACGCCGAACGGTCAACCGCCAGATCCTTTATTACCGGGAATGCACCAGCGCGCCAAGGCTCTATAGTGATAGTCTCACCATCATTAAAGCTGCGCATATGCAACTGGCAGGTGGTAATAGCACGTTTTGGACCATGCGGGCGGCCATTAATGTATAATGAGCACATACCGCAAATACCTTCGCGGCAATCATGATCAAAATGTATAGGCTCTTCACCTTTACGGATAATGTCTTCATTAACCACATCCAGCATTTCAAGGAAAGACATATCCGGCGAAATATTTTGCGCTGGATAGGTAACCATTTTACCGCTTGATCTGGCATCTTTTTGACGCCATACTTTAAGCGTCAGATTCATATTTCCACTCATTCTTTGTTAGATTTGAGATGTGAGATTATTTATAACTTCTTTGCGAAGGATGAACAAATTCAAAGTTCAACGCTTCTTTATGTAATTCTTCCGGTTGATTATCGCCTTTATATTCCCATGCACCTACGAACGAGAAGTTCGCATCATCACGCATAGCTTCACCTTCCGGTGTTTGTGATTCTAAACGGAAGTGACCGCCGCATGATTCGGCACGCATTAAAGCGTCATCAACCATCAGCTCACCTAATTCCAGGAAGTCGGCAACACGGCCGGCTCTTTCTAAACAGTTGTTAACCTCTTCGTTCTGTCCAACCACAATGGCATTTTTCCAGAAATCAGCGCGTAATTCTTGTATTAATCCTTTTGCCTTAGTTAAGCCTTCGGCGGTACGAGCCATTCCGCAATACTCCCACATAATGTGGCCCAAATCGCGGTGATATTCGTTAACGGTTTTGGTACCTTTAAGTGCCAATAATTTATTTACACGGTCAACTACCTCTTGCTTGGTTTGTGCAAATGCAGGGTGATTGGTATCCACCGGTTTTGGACCAATAGTAGCCAGGTAATCGCCTAAAGTGTAAGGGATAACAAAGTAACCATCAGATAAGCCCTGCATTAATGCAGATGCGCCTAAGCGGTTTGCACCGTGATCGCTAAAGTTACACTCGCCTAAGGCATAAAGGCCCGGTACGTTGGTGCTTAAGTTATAATCAACCCAAAGACCACCCATAGTATAGTGTACCGCAGGATAAATACGCATTGGTTGTGTATATGGGTCCTCGTTGGTAATTTGATAGTACATATCAAACAGGTTACCATATTTGGCAGCTACTGCAGGTTGCCCTAAACGTTTTATCGCGTCAGCAAAGTCAAGGAACACCGCAATACCTGATCCGCCTACGCCACGGCCATCATCAACCATTTCCTTTGCGTTACGCGAAGCCACATCACGCGGAACAAGATTACCAAATGATGGGTATTTTCTTTCCAGGAAGTAATCACGGTCCTCTTCGGCTACTTGCGCTGCTGTAATTTGTTTGGTGCGTAATTTCTCGGCGACTTCCTGTGTTTTTGGTGCCCAAACACGTCCGTCGTTACGTAACGACTCAGACATCAATGTTAGTTTTGATTGATGATCGCCACTTACCGGGATACAAGTTGGGTGAATTTGGGTATAGCAAGGGTTAGCAAATAATGCTCCTCTTTTGTGTGCTCTCCACGCTGCAGTAACGTTTGATCCGATTGCGTTAGTTGATAAATAGAATACGTTACCATAACCACCTGTACATAATAATACCGCGTGGCCGCTATGGGTTTCAATGTTACCGTTTATAAGGTTACGGGTTACAATACCTTTGGCATGGCCGTCAATAGTAACCACGTCCAGCATTTCGGTACGAGTGTACATTTTAACCTTACCCAGGTGTATCTGGCGGTTTAATGCCGAGTAAGCGCCCAATAATAATTGCTGTCCCGTTTGGCCACGTGCGTAAAACGTACGGGATACCTGCGAACCACCGAATGAGCGGTTATCCAACAAACCACCATACTCGCGGGCAAAAGGAACACCTTGCGCCACACACTGGTCAATTATATTTACAGATACTTCTGCTAAACGATAAACATTGCCTTCGCGGGCGCGATAATCGCCCCCTTTTATAGTATCATAAAATAAGCGATAAACGCTATCACCATCGTTTTGATAATTTTTGGCCGCATTAATACCACCCTGCGCAGCAATAGAGTGCGCACGGCGCGGGCTATCCTGGAAACAAA
>CAZTAU010000021.1:0-59334 GCA_964611565.1 uncultured Mucilaginibacter sp.
AGTGCAAAGAAAAATAAAATCTATCAAATATCAAATCTAAAACTTTTTAGTTTAGAGGGGTAACAAAATTTTAGATCAAAAGGTTTCAAATTGTATTTTTACTGGCGTAAATGTAATGATTTTGAATAGGAAATTTTTAAAGTTTGAGATCGATCTTGATTTTGTGCTCATCGCAGTAACAACTTCGCTTAAAGATTATCGTATTTGCTACCTCATAAACAAACATTTAAACTTTAATTTCATTAAAAATGCCGACCTTGCGGTAGATATTAATCCTGGCGCTCCCTCGGTTTATTTTTCAATATACAATTATAATTGGGAAGATAGCGAGACAGATTTTTATTTTATAAGTAATAAAGGCTCAGATGGATACTTGATTCCTGAAATGAAAAAAGCAGATTATTTTTTAATGATTAAAAACTATATAGATGATAATGAGCTTGATAGCCTAATTAATCGCCTAAATAAAATATCAGAAATTGTTGCCGCCGTAAAGATTGACCCTAAAAAAATAAAATCACGCGAAAATCTGTTATTTTAGCAGAAATTTTAAATGTGTATTTTGCACACTATGTGTTGATACAGTAATTTACCTAATAATTATGAATTTATCTTATAACAGAACTAAAATTGTTGCTACCATGGGGCCGGCATCTGCTCCAAAAGAAACATTATTAGCTATGATAAAGGCCGGTGTAAATGTTTGCCGCCTTAATTTTTCGCACGGAAGAACCGAGGATCATAAAAAAGTAATTGATACCATACGCGAGATCAATGAACAACATAAAACAAACGTAGCCATACTTGCCGATTTACAGGGACCAAAGATCCGCATAGGTTTGGTAAAAGATGGCGGTATACACCTGGTAAACGGCACCCATATTAATATTACTACTCATGAGTGCATTGGCGATGATAACCAGATATATATAACTTATGATACTTTTCCGCAGGATGTACAAGCCAATGAAATTATTTTATTGGACGACGGAAAAATACAAATGCGCGTTTTAGAAACCAATAAGATTGATAAAGTAGTTTGCGAAGTTGTACATGGTGGCATTTTAACCTCACGTAAAGGTGTTAATTTACCTAATACCAAAGTATCAATACCCAGTTTAACCGAAGAGGACCTGGAGCACCTGCATTTTGCTTTAGATTGCGATGTGGATTGGATAGGTTTATCATTTGTTCGTAATGCTGATGATATTACCGAATTAAAACAAATTATAAACGCACGTGGAAAAGCAGCTAAGGTTATAGCTAAAATAGAGAAACCAGAGGCTATTGAAAACATTGATGCCATTATTGCCGCAACAGATGGTGTAATGGTTGCCCGTGGCGATTTGGGTGTTGAAATGCCTTTAGAGGAAGTACCATTATTACAAAAAATGATTGCCCGAAAATGCCGCGCGGCATCAAAGCCGGTAATTGTTGCTACGCAGATGCTGGAATCAATGATAACTACCCCACGCCCTACACGTGCCGAGGTTAATGATGTGGCAAACTCTGTTCTGGATGGTGCCGACGCCGTTATGCTTAGCGGCGAAACATCTGTTGGCGAGTTTCCGCTTATTGTTATTGAAACTATGGCCAAAATTGTACGCAACGTTGAAGAATTAGGCTATCCTTACAACGTAAAAGCCCCTCTTGAAACTACTGATAGTACTTCGCCAGGTTATTTAAGCAACGCGGTATGTCAATCGGCTGTTTACCTTGCTGAGCATACCAATGCAGTAGGTATTGTAGCTATGACCACATCCGGCTATACCGCTTTTGAAATTTCAAGCTACAGGCCAAAAGCACGTACTTTTATATTTACATCAAACAAACATCTGTTAAACGCACTAAGCCTGCTTTGGGGAGTACGTACCTTTTATTATGATAAATTGGAAAGTACTGATCAAACCATAGCCGATGTAAACGCTATGTTGAAAGCCGAAAACCTAATTAGCCTTGGCGAAGTAGTAATTAATACGGCTTCCGTACCTATTAGCAACCACGGCAAAACCAATATGCTTAAAGTATCGGTTGTTGAATAAAACAATATAATTAAAAACAAAAAAGGGATATAACGAATGTTACATCCCCTTTTTTGTTGATCTGACCATCAGTTAATCTGAATACTTGACAGGGCTGCATTGCGCAAACTTCTCATTAGCAGTAATGCCAAACTTATTATCTTTAACGAACTGTGTTAACAAGATATTAAATTGTTGCTCTTTGTCGTGAGGAACATCATTAGCAGTAAAGTGATATAAAAAATACTCTACAGTACCATCAGCGTTCATATAAATTCGGTTATAGCACCTTGTGGGCTTATCCCATTTAAAATTATTTCCTTTTAAAAATGCGCCTAAGTTCTGTATAAACTTGCCATAGGCAACCGTAAGGCTTTGCTGTTGTACCGCTGTTTTAAATACAGCCAAATTTACATTAGCGTGTAAAGCACTTTTATATATACTATCCAAATGCATATATCCTATGCCCTGCTTTTCTGCATCTTCAAATTTTATCACCTTTTGAGCATGTGAAGCGTTATGCCATAAGCCTATAAATAATAGGCACATCATAATTTTATTTTTCATAATTGTAATTTATGTACTAAGATATAAGATTACAATTACGACACCTAATTAATTAGTTATTATTTAATAGATTTCTGCAGCGCAAATTTTTGAAAACACTTTATCCTTGCTGCCAAAGTAACAATCCCAATAAACACTTAATATTCCCATAGCAATTTATTTATCTGATAAGTATGACAATTAAGCTTTAATAAAGTTTAATATATATCCCATATAAAATAAGAGCACCATTAATAATTTTTTCTGAATTACACTTTGAAATTTCAAATCTTTACAATTATATTGCAATAGATAAACCCTTATAAACTTTGATGAAGCGTGTAGTTGGAAGATATGTCTTATCGGCATATATTATTTTTTTAAGTGCGGGGTTTTGCTTCGCGCAGGAGAAAAATGACTCGCCCGAGGTATTAAACAAGCAAACCGATGCCCGGCAAGTTATTGGCAGCATTTTCAGTAAAAAAAATGCCGCTAAAACCGATACCTCCAAACATAAACATTCTACATTTTCAATACTTCCATCAGGCGGTTATAATCCCAGTGTAGGATTTTCAATTGGTGTTACATCAACTAGTGGTAAAACTTTTGGCAATCCAAAAACTACCACATTCTCGGTATTTAATGCAAACGCTTACACTTCAACAGGCGGATTGTCTAATTTTGAATTTGAGCATAATGTATTTACCAACGGTGATAAATTTAATATACAAGGCGGAATACAAATTGGTAAAACGGTAGCATTAGATTATGGCGTTGGCACAGGCCGCCCGGCTATTGGCGAGGGAAGTTTTTCAATTAACGGTTTCCCGCTGGCCAATAATGCTGATGTTTTCCCGATAGAGTACACTTATATTAAATTTCATGAAAGGGTTTACATGGAAGTTATGGACCATCTATATGCAGGTGCCGGAGTGGTGGTAAATATGTATAAAAACATTGATGATGAACGTAAAATGGGCCCCAATATCGGCACCCATAATTACAGGTATAGCGTAATAAACGGATATCCTACGGCTGGGTATTCGGCTAACGCAGTATTATTTAATGTTGCCTATAACACACGCGACCACGTAAACCGCCCATATCATGGTATGTACGTTGATGTAGTTATGCGTTTAAACCAAAAATGGATGGGTAGCCAGGCGTATGCAGCGCAGTTAAAAACCGAGTTAAGAAAATACTGGGGGCTTTCTAAAAAAAATCCTGAGCACGTATTGGCATACTGGTTTTGGGGAAGTTATTTGTTAGGGGGCTCACTACCTTATTTAGAACTTACCGGTACAGGAAGCGATGTATTAAGTCGTTTAGGAAGGGGTTACACTATAGGCAGGTTTAAAGGTGCCAATTTTATGTATAGCGAATTAGAGTATCGTTTCCCTATTACAAAAAACAAATTATTTTCGGGTGTTACTTTTATAAATGGACAAACGGCCAGCAATGTTAGACGGGATATAAGATTACTTGAGTATATAGAACCCGGCGCAGGCGTAGGTTTAAGATTGCTGTTTAATAAAAACAGCCGATCAAACCTTTGTATTGATTATGCTCGTGGCGCTTATGGCTCAAGTGGTATATTTTTAGGTCTAAACGAGGTGTTTTAACCAATAAAAAAAAGCGGCTTGAAAGTTATCTTCCAAGCCGCCTTAAAATTTTTTTATTATTTCTTAGTGATTTAATCTTCCTTCGTGCGCGTCAACTGAGGTAATGCCGGCTTCGGGCAAACTTGGTGTGGCCCTGGTTAAGAATGGCGAATTGGTTACAAATACACCATTTATACAAAGCACAAACCCTAAAACAAAGTGCGGCAACCAAACCGAACCCGAAAATTGGTATATCCAAGGCAATGACAATAAAAATGAACCCGGCAAAACATTTAAGCAGGTATGCATTTGCAATGGGAATACCCTGATCAAACCTAATGGAGTAATGCTAAAAATGGCCATAATTAATTGTATCCAGCCTATTAATAACGGCATAAAAAAGGCAGCACCGCCCATGTCGTCAAATCCAAATAACCATGGCGAGGTTAATAACAAAATTGCGCAAGCGTAATTTATAAATCCGTAAAGTTTAGTTGATATAAATGGTTTCATTTTTTAATGGCTAATTAATGCTTTAATGGCCCAAAATTAATAATTTAAATGCAAGATTGGGCTTTGGTTATGCCTTTTTTACAAATTTTGATGCTATAACCGAAAACATTCCCAGCACCACACCCGAAATAACGCCAATTAACGCGCCAAACATGGCTTGCACCAGCCGGGGATGGCTAGCCACACTTGCAGGTGCATCATTATTCATTAATGCAACGCTGGGATGATGGACCATATAAGTATCGTAAAATATAGTATGAGCGGCAATTATCCATATACAGTTTACCAGCGATACTAAAAAACCATGTAAAAAATATTTACCCGGTGCCACCTTAGCAATTATGCAGGCGCAAAAAATAAATATTACCAGCCAAAAAACCGGTTCAATTTGCTGTGGTATTAATGATACTGTACCCAGGGCCATGATCAACCCAAAGGCCGATAGTTGTAAAACGAGTTTAAGGTTCATGATTGTGATTTTTAATAAATATATCAAAAATCATAATCTAAAATTCACAAAAAAGCCCTGCAAAGTATCATCTGCAAGGCCAAATTAACTAATTGAAAAAAATAAGGTTGAGGCAATTACTTTATTGCTTTTTAACTGGTGGGGCTGGCGTCTCTTCCCTCGGGCTTTTACCATTTCTTGTGGTTACTATTATTGCTCCATTTTTTGCTTTCTCTCCGTATACCGAAGTAGCTGTAGCGTCTTTTAATATAGTAACTGATTCTATAATATTTGGATCCACCTTATTTATATCTGATACTTCTACACCATCAATAAGTATCATCGGCCGTTTGTTAGGGTCGGCTGACGCTCCTCTAACCGTTAGCAAACTACTAGAAACCAAATCTGAAGTATTACTATTACTACCCAAGGTAAAATTAACAGGTACGGTATATTGTGCTCTTACAGGACGTCCACTTTGTATTCCGGGAATCCATTTAGGCGAGGTGTTTAATACCCTTACCGCTTCATCCTGCATCGCCTCACTAGGACCTCGTATGGCCTTAATATCTGTTAAGCTGCCATCTCTTTCTACTACAAACTGAATAACTACCCTTCCTTGTACATCATTTTCTCTGTCTTTTGCCGGATATCTGATGTTGGCTGATAAAAATTGCAAAAACTTTTGTGTTCCGCCCGGGAACATTGGCTGTTTTTCAAGCACAGTATAAACTTCGCCGTCCTTGCCAGGGGCTTCATCAGTACTTAAGGTAAAAGTAACAGGTATGGTATATTGTGCCCTTACAGGACGTCCACCCTGGATACCGGGCATCCATTTAGGTGAATTATTTATTACCCTTACAGCTTCTTCCTGCATGGCTTCACTAGGGCCGCGTATGGCCTTAATGTTTGTTAAACTACCATCCCTTTCTACTACAAACTGAACAACTACCCTTCCCTGTACATCATTTTCCCTGTCTTTTGCCGGATATCTGATGTTAGTTGACAAAAATTTCATAAACTTTTGTGTACCGCCAGGGAACATTGGCTGCTTTTTAAGTACAGTATAAACTTGGCCATCTTTGCTGGGAGCTTCATCATCACTCAGAGCAAAATTAACAGGCACGGTATATTGTGCTCTTACAGGACGCCCACCCTGTACACCGGGAATCCATTTAGGCGAAGCTTTTATTACCCTTAAAGCTTCGTTACTCATTGCAGTGCTGGGGCTGCGTAATGCCTTAACATTAGTTATACTACCGTCTTTTTCTACAACAAACTGAACAACTACCCTGCCCTGCAAATTATTTTCTCTATCTATTGCCGGATATTTTATATTCGAGCCTAAATACTTCATGAATTTTTCTTTTCCGCCCACAAATTTTGGCTGCTTTTCAACCACAGTATAAACAGGATCTTTCTTGCTTGCATTTCCAGAAGTAGGTTTTGTTTGGTAAAAAGGCGCTGCCACTAATTCATCTGTTAAAGTTATGTTTGCAGCATCAACTTCTTTTCCATTGGTTAGCATAGCTACAGATGATGAGGCCGGAACCAATAACGCATCTTCAGCTGTTGTAGTTATCTTTTTTAACGCCTTACTGTTATTTACTGTAGCTGATGATAATATCAACATCAATATAAACAGCGGTACCGAAAGGCCATACTTGGCCAAGGCAATTCTATTTGATTCATTTTTTTGTAACATGATAATGCGTTGCTTTAATAAACTGTGGTTATAAAAATTGCTTACTAAATGATTTGATGGAACATCAAACGTTTGGGTTAGCAGTAGCATAGCATAATCGGCTTTATCTGTTGCGCCCGTTTGCAGCACCTGGTTATCGGCAATAAACTCATGGATATATTTAATAGCAAACCTATACAGGTAAACTATCGGGTTAAACCAATTAATAATAACGATAGTTTCAATAAGCAATACATCTATTGTATGCCATTGGCGGGCATGAACATGCTCATGCTCGGCTATTACATTATGATTGTCCGTATTACTGCCAAGGCTTATTTTTTTAAAAAATGAATACGCTACTGACGCATCGGGCTTTTCTATTTCCCTTTTCAGGATGATCAGCTCCCACATCAACTTTAAAATTAAAATTGACGCTACAACTACGTATAATATGCCCAACGCCTCGCCAATGGTAAGCATATCATCGGCCGGTGTAATATTATAGGTAAAATTGTAGGTATAGGTATTTATAGGAGTATTATAAATGGTTTGCTGCACTTGTTGCGTAATAAATAAGTTCTTTACCCAATCGGCCTGTATAATCGGAATAGCAAATGATAATACTGCCGCCGCTACCAGATAAATACGATTAAGCTGAAAAAACGTCTCTTTACGTAACAGTAAAGTGTAGAACCCGAAAAACAATACCAGGTAAAAATTTACCAGTAATAAATAATGCCACCAGCTCATATCACTTTTTCTTTAATTTTTCAATCAGTTCAATAATCTCATCGGCCTCGTTCAAATCAATTTTTTCTTTTTTCACAAAATAGGATAACATACGCTTTACCGAATTATCAAAATACCCGCTCATTAATTTTTCGGCAGCAAAGTTTTTATACTGCTCTTTACTTATCAACGGATAATATTCATGACTTTTGCCTTGTGCTACATAACTAACAAAGCCTTTTGCTTCTAATATTCTTATAAACGTTGATACCGTATTATAGGCAGGCTTTGGCTCGGGTAAGTGTTCAATTACATCCTTTACAAAGCCCTTTTTTAGGTCCCAAAGTATTTGCATCAACTGCTCTTCGGCACGTGTTAGTTCCTTTATTTCCATTTTTAAATTTATGCTGACATGGCGAAAGTTACCGGCACGGTATACATTGTCCTTACCGCCTTACCTTTAACTTTGCCCGGTTTCCATTTTGGGGATTTTTTCAAAACCCTTATAGCTTCATCAGCCATCGTTTTGCTTGGTGAGCGGACAGTTTTTATCTGAGTTAAACTTCCATCTTTTTCTACAACAAACTGCGCAACTACTCTGCCTTGTACATTATTGTCAATGTCTGCAGCGGGGTATTTAACGTTTTTGGCCAGGTACTTCATAAAAGCATTAGGTCCACCCGGAAAAGCGGGTTGATCATCTACAAGATTGTAAACTCCATTTACTTGCTGTGGCGGCGCTTTTATGGCTCCAGGAGTTCTTTTTGAATTTTGGGCCATTGCTGGTGTTACCAGCATTAATGCAAACACGATGGCGATTAGGTGCTGCAATTGTTTCTTTAGTTTCATAATCATTGGTTTTAAATTATAAAACTAAGTTATTAGTTATATTTTAGTTTTACAACTAATTTTTTAGTTTTTTTTAACCGCCTATATTAATACAATTTTTTCGTTCTAAAAATCCGAATCCGAATCTTGCTTTATACCGCCTAAGCCGCCCATTATTCGCCTGGCAACTGTTGCTACCATGGTGGTTAAACTACTTTCGGGCTGAATAACTACCGGGGTTAATACTTTTGTTTTAACAACATCCAGGGCTGTAACTGATTTTGTAGCCGCCATAAACTGAGCTGATGCCTTTTTATAATTACGTGCAGACGTTGTATCTTTTGAGTTAGGTTCGGCTTCAAGTTTAAAAGTAATAGGTATTTGATATTTAACACTAACCGGACGTCCATTTTGATAGCCGGGATTCCATTTTGGCAATAGCGCCATAACTCTTTGTGTTTCTTCTTCTGCTCCATATCCCGGATCTCGAACTGTTTTAAAGTTGCTAACTGATCCATCCTTTTCAACAACAAACTCAACAAATGCCTTACCCTCTATCCTGCTTTCTCGCATTTGCTCGGGATATTTTATGTGACTTTTTACAATTTCATAAAATTTTTCTATCCCACCCGGAAACTCGGGTTGTTTTTCACTAGGTACAAAAACAACCTGGCCTTTAGTGCTGTTGGTGTTTATCTCATCAACATTTTTTCTAACTGCAAATAGGTCAGGAAGTTCTTCTCTTTGTAATATCAATTCTTCTGTAGCAGGTGCTGATGCTTCATATGCAATATATTGCAAGTCGTTAACTGTTTCTATTTCCTTACTTGTAATACTAGAATTAACCTGTTTTAATAAGTCTGCTGAAGTAGCCGGCAGCTTAGAAATTTTTGCCGCTTTATTATTAATAACTTTAACAGCTTTGCTGTCATTCACTGTAGCTGATGAAAATATTAACATCAACATAAATAATGGGGCCGATAAGCCGTATTTAACCAAAACTATCCGTTTTGATTTATCCTTTTGCAACATCAAAATTCGTTGCCTTAATAAACTGCTACTGTAAAAATTGCTTACAAGGCCGCTTGTTGGAGCATCAAAAGTTTGGCTTAATAATAATAAAGCATAATCAGCCTTATCTGTACCTGCTTCCAATACCTGCCTGTCGGCAATAAATTCATGTATGTATTTAATGGAAAAACGATACAGGTAAACAACCGGGTTAAACCAGTTAATGATCATCACTATCTCTATGATCATTACATCAACTGAATGCCATTGTCTGGCGTGCACTTGTTCGTGCTCGGCAATAACACCCTGGTTTGATACGTTGTTGCCTAAACTTATTTTTTTAAAAAAGGAGTACGCTGCTGATGGCTGTGGCTTTTCAATAGCTTTTTTCAAAATCATGAGCTGCCATAAAAGCCTTATGAATAAAAATAGACTAACGGTTATATATAAGGTAGTAAGTATATTACCTAATGTGAGGACATGCTCGACAGGCTTAAACCTATATAAAATAACCTGTTGACTATAAATGGTGCTTTGCACCTGTTGAGTAATAAATAGTCCTTTTACCCAATTAGACTGTATAAGGGGAATAAAAAATGATAGTAAGGAGGCCGCAACTAAATAAACGCGGTTAAGATGAAAAAATGTCTCCTTACTAAGCAGTAAAGCGTAAAAGACAAAAAATAAAACCAGATAAAAATTTACCAGTAATAAATAATGCCACCAGCTCATACTTATTTATTTTTCAGTTTTTCAATCAGTTTCATGATCTCATCTGCTTC
Source organism: uncultured Mucilaginibacter sp. (assembly GCA_964611565.1). Lineage (GTDB taxonomy): Bacteria > Bacteroidota > Bacteroidia > Sphingobacteriales > Sphingobacteriaceae > Mucilaginibacter. The sequence goes on from CAZTAU010000021.1 coordinate 10,167, forward strand.
TTTCAAATCTATTTTCTCCTTTTTTACAAAGTATGAAAACATATGCTTAACAGAATTGTCAAAATAACCGTTCATTAACTTGTCAGTAGCAAAGTTTTGGTACTCTTCTTTACTGATAACAGGATGGTACTCGTGGCTTTTACCATAAGCTGTATGGCCCACAAATCCTTTTGTTTCCAATATCCTGATGATGGTTGATACGGTATTATAGGCAGGCTTTGGCTCAGGTAATTGCTCCATTACATCTTTTACAAAGCCTTTTTTCAATTGCCACAAAATCTGCATCAATTGTTCTTCGGCGCGTGTCAGTTCTTTAATTTTCATTTGTTTGTATTTTTTAGGGGATTCTTGGATTAACCTAACGAATTTATTAGTTTAAAATGATAAATGCTAATTTTTTTTAATTTATTTAAAACTTCTTTTCAAATAATGCCTTTATTTGAGCACAACTATATATGAATATAACTTTTCATGGTGCCGCCCGCAATGTAACCGGCAGCAAGCATTTAATACAATTACAGGACGGAACAACAATTTTGCTGGACTGCGGCATGTTTCAGGGAATGGGTGAACAAACCGAAGAACTGAATGACCACTTTGGCTTTAATCCCAAAAAGCTGGATTACCTGATATTATCGCACGCGCATATTGATCATTGCGGTTTAATACCCCGCCTGGTTGCACAGGGATTTGCCGGACAAATTTTTTGCACCTCGGCTACGATGGACCTCGCCCGCATATTGCTGATGGACTCGGCTAAAATACAAATGCAGGATGCGGAATACAGCAACAAACACCGCGCTAAAAAGGGATTGCCCCTTTTAACTCCTTTATATACTGAAGAAGACGCCATGACTGCTTTAGGCTTATTTAAAATTGTAGAGTACCATGAGGAGCATGCCATTACCCCGCGTGTAAAATTTCATTTTACAGATGCAGGGCATGTATTGGGTAGCGCAGCTATCCATTTAGTTGTTTTGGAGGACGGCAAAGAAACCCGTATTACTTTTAGCGGCGATGTTGGCCGTTATGGTGATATGGTATTGAAAAGCCCGCAAAAATTTCCCCAGGCTGATTATATATTGTTAGAATCAACCTATGGCGACTCTTTGCATAAGGAATTGGAGCCTATTGCCGATGCATTGCTTGAAGTTATTAAACAAACCTGCTTAATAAAAAAAGGCAAGGTAATTATACCCGCATTTAGCGTAGGCCGTACGCAGGAGCTGTTATACGCGCTAAACGCTTTGGAACTAAAAGGAGTATTGCCCGATTTACCTTATTATGTGGATAGTCCGCTGTCTGAAAAAGCCACTATGGTATTAAAAGAACACCCGGAGGTATATAATAAAGCGGTTAACGAAGTTTTAAAAGTGGATAATGACCCGTTTGCTTTTAAAGGGCTGCGTTTTGTGCAATCAACCGAAGAATCTATCGCGTTAAATAATGACCCCAGGCCATGTGTTATTATTTCATCATCAGGTATGGCAGAGGCGGGACGGGTAAAACATCATATTAAAAACAATATCAATACCGAAAAGACAACCATTTTAATAGTAGGCTATTGCGAACCAAACTCATTAGGTGGCCGTTTGATGAGGGGTGATAAAGAGGTGTTTATTTTTGGTGATAGCTATGATGTTAAAGCCGAAGTTCGTTCAATCAAATCTATGAGCGCGCATGGTGATTATGAAGATCTGCTGCGCTTCTTATCCTGCCAGGATCCTGAAAAAATTAAAAAAATATTTTTGGTACATGGCGAATATGATGTGCAGTTACACTTTAGCAAAACACTTAAGGAAAAAGGGTTCTTGAATGTAGAGATACCTTCACAGCATGAAAGAATACAATTAAATTAATTTATCAGCAGCTTATACCCCCTGCCATGTACATTAACTATCTCCACGCTGGGGTCGTCTTTTAAGTACTTTCGTATTTTACTCAAAAAAACATCCATGCTACGGCCATTAAAATAATTGTCGTCATGCCAGATGTGGAGTAACGCTTCTTCGCGGGTTAACACTTCGTTTTTATGCAGGCAAAGCAAGCGCAGTAATTCTGCCTCTTTGGTGGAAAGTTTTTGCTGTGAATCGCCTATGGAGATAATTTGTGTAGCGTAATCAAAATCATACTTACCTATCTTAAAATTTGCTTGCATCTCTTCGGCTTTCTTTTCAGAACCCTCGGTACGTTTTAATAAAGCGTTGATGCGCAACAGCAGCTCTTCTATACGAAATGGTTTTGTTATATAATCGTCGCCGCCCAGGTTAAAGGCTTGCGTTTTATCCTCAATCATGGCCTTGGCTGTAGCAAAAATAATAGGCACATGGTCATTTATCTTTCTTATCTCCTTACCTAATGTAAAGCCATCCTTTTTAGGCATCATTACATCCAGTATCAGCAGGTCATAGCTTTGTTTGGTAAAAGCGCGCAGGCCCTCATCACCATCAGTACATAAAACCACATCAAACTTTCCCTTTAACTGCAGGTAATCTTGCAATAAAAGGCCAAGGTTAGGGTCATCTTCAACAAGTAATATTTTTTTCATGGGTAGGTGTACTAATTGTGATTATTAATATATCCCGCACACTGCATCAACCTCGGTTTTATGCAACAGAAAATTTCAGCTCAAACTCCGAGCCTCCATCCTTTTCAGACTTAACCGCAATAGTTCCGTTAAGCCTTTTCACTATGGTGTTTACATAGCTTAAGCCAAGTCCGAAGCCTTTAACGTTGTGCACATTACCGGTTGGTATACGGTAAAATTGCTCAAATATTTTAGCCTGCTGATCGCGGCCCATACCAATTCCTTTATCAGCAACTTTAATAACTACATGCCCATTTTTATTATAAGTACTTATAGTTATTTGCGGCACATCCTCACTGTATTTTATTGCATTATCAATTAAATTATACAGCACATTTGAAAAATGCAGCTCGTCCGCGTTTATGACTGCATTTTCGGCATCAAGGCTTAATACTACATCGGCATTGCACTTTTGCAGCTTAAGTGCCATACTATCCAGCACCACGTTAACCATTTCATTCACGTCAACCGGTTTGTTCTCCAGTTTAAAATCATTTTTATCAATACGGGCAATATTTAATACCCGTTCAATATGGCTGCCCAGGCGTTCATTTTCCTCGTAAATAATATTAGCCAGGCGTGATACACGGGCTTTATCTTCGGTTATTTCATCATCGCGCAGGGCCTCGCTGGCTATCATGATAGTTGATACCGGCGTTTTAAATTCATGCGTCATGTTATTGATGAAGTCGGTTTTCATTTCGCTAATTTTTTTCTGCCTGATGATGGCAAATAGCGTATATCCAAAACACACAACCAGTACAAATAGCAGGCCCGCGGTGGTAGCCATTGTAGCTGTCATAGTGCTTAGTATAAGCGAGTTTTTTTGCGGAAAGGTGAGCTTGATCAAACCAGGATCATTAATTACTTCCTTACTAAATATAGGGGTTTGATAGGTTTCCGCCATTACAAAAGTTGGCCTATTAGCAGACCCAGATGCATTAGAATATATAAGTGTGTCGCTTTTGGCATGTGAGACCTCGTAGGTAAATGGCAAATCAATCCCTTTGTTATGCAGCTCATAACGCAATAAAGAATCTACCCAAAAGGGGTCAAGCCTTTTGGCCAACGATTCGCCCGAACGTTGATACTCCTGCATTAATGATTGCATAATGCCGGCTTTACCCATTTGGGAACGAGCAACAGAATCGCTACTTAACACTTGCCTAATCCTGCGCATTTGTTTCTCCTTTTGCTTGCGTTCCTGCTCAGCCTGCCACAATTGGTTAATGCTTAGGTCCATTATATTGCCTAATTGGGGATCAAAACGCCACGCGGTATCGTATTTATGCAGCTTCCTGTTAGGATTGGTGGGTATTTTCTCAACCCGGGGTGTTGCCCGGACACTAATATTACCAAATTCGTCTACAAATTCTTCATATAATATTTGCACATTTACCGAACCTGACAGCGCCTCATTTAACTTTTGGTCTACTATCATTCGTTGCAGACTATCACGCAGTCGCGCTAATTGTTTCTCTCGGTCTGATTGATTCCTAACTTTTGAAGAATCAACCAACTGTATTCTGCGCTCTTTTGGATCGGCCTTTTGAGTAGCATTTAAAATATCAGTTATATCATCGGCTCCTTTTGCAAATAACCGCTTCTGCCTGTTTTGATCATTCAAAAACTTATCCGCATCGTGGCGGTTTAGTTTGGCTACCACATTTTCCAATGCTTCGTTAACCAGGCGGTCAAACATTTTAGATTGCATATCATAAGATTGCCTTAAAAAGTATAATTGCATAGCAACTACACCTAATAGTGCAAAACCCATTAAACCTATAATAATAGCAATGCTGCGCTTTTTCAACGTAAATTATCTTTTGTACAAAGCGGTTATATTTTTCCGCAGCACAAAAATATTCTTAAATAAAGGGATTAGTGTTTCTTTTAACAATTTTTAACATATACAAAAAAACCCCGCAAGCGGGGTTTTCTGTTGCTATACGATAAAGTAAATATCTTAAAAAGGAAGATCATCTTCCTCAGCTGCTGAGCTAATGTCTGCAGGAGGTGCATACTCAGGCGTAGTATTATTGCTGGCACCGCTTAAAATGTTAATTTTCCATAACTGCATGGAGTTAAAATAACTTTTTTTACCAGTTTTATCTGTCCATGGGCGGCCTCTCAAATTAAAGAAAACCTCCACATCATCACCAACTTTTACGTTATCCAATAAATTGCATCGATCATTGATCGCTTCAAACTTTAAGTATTCAGGGTATTGTGGGTTTTCAACATATTCAACTATCAATTCGCGCTTTTTAAGCGAATCGGTAACTTGTTGTGTTGGCGCCACTTCATGTACTTTGCCTTTAATATCCATAGTATTAAAAAATTAAAATGTAAAGTTAATAGATAAGAAATGAAAATAGGGTTTATTTAATTCATAAATTCGCACAATATCATGCAAGTTTTCCACACTGAAAGTAAAATCATCATCACCTGTAATAAAAGGCTGTCGCCTTATTTGCAGCAGGAAGTCGAAGAATTGGGTTTTGAACCCACACGCGTTTTCCAAACCGGTATTGAGCTGCAAGGCACAGTAACCGATACTATAGCTTTAAATTTAAACCTGCGCTGCGCCAGCCAGGTGTTATATTTATTGAAAAGCTTTACAGCTAATGACCCTAAAGAACTTTATGACAACCTGGTTGAGATAGAATGGGAAACGCTTATAGATTTTTCGGGCTATTTTTCCGTAACATCTAATGTTAATAATGAGCATATATTAACGCCGCTTTTTGCCAATGTAAAAGTAAAAGATGCTATTGTTGACCGTATCAAAGCTGTAAAAGGTATCAGGCCAAATTCAGGGTCAGACGGCAATAAAACTGTTATCCACCTGTATTGGCAGGATGATAAAGCCGAAATATTTGTAGATACATCCGGCGAAACACTGGCTAAACACAGCTATCGTAAAATACCGGGTAAAGCACCTATGCTGGAAGCTTTGGCCACATCAACCATAATGGCTACCCATTGGGATAGGAACAGCACATTTATTAACCCCATGTGCGGATCTGGCACATTGGCAATTGAGGCAGCCTTATTAGCTACAGATAAACATCCCGGCTTGTTCAGGATGAATTATGGCTTTATGCACATCATGGGTTATGACGAGCAAATATTTTTTAATGAGCGCCGTGCATTAAAGGACAAGGCTAAAAAAGCTATCGGCTTTAAAATAATTGCTACTGATATATCACAGGATGCGGTAGATATCGCTCAAAAAAATGCAAATACTGCCGGTGTAGAACATTTAATTGAATTTAGCGTTTGTGACTTTGAGGAAACCGATGTACCCGAAGAACCGGGTGTGGTAATGTTTAACCCGGAGTATGGCGAGCGTTTAGGCGTTCACAGCAAACTGGAAGCAACTTACAAGCGCATTGGCGATTTCATGAAAAAGAAATGCGGGGGATACCGTGGTTATATATTTACCGGCAACCCGGACCTGGCTAAAAAAATAGGCCTGCGTGCTAACCGCAGAATTGAATTTTATAATGGCAAACTGGATTGCCGCCTTTTAGAATATGAACTATACGAAGGCAGTAAACGAGAGCCCAAAGACGATTAAATGAAAAAAGTAACATTATTTGCAATTACCTTAATGCTATCTGTTAGCGCTATAGCGCAGGAACAATTGTCGTTTCCTTTCCAGGGCGGAAAAGAAATTATGACACGTTTTTTTAGCGAGAATGTTATCGTTCCAAAAGATGCTGTAAAGAAAAGAGTAGCCGGTACGGTTGTTTTTAAATTCACCGCCGACGAAAATGGTGCGCTATCTAAAATTGTGATCTATTATGCAGATGACCTGGCATTAACGCCTTTTATGGTTGAAGCGCTAAAGAAATCAAGCAGCAAATGGATAATACCTGCCAAAGAGAAATTTCATGATTTTATATTGCCTTTTTCTATTAGGCATAATACACCGGTTACAGGTGTCGCCGAGGTGCAAAAATTGCATTATGATTTTTATAAAAATGCTAAACCGTTTGTTTCTGCCGATCAGATACCGCTTAATGAAGCATCATTACTGCCAACTATTATAATTAATTACGACGTAGCTCAATAATACGCATATTTAAAAAACCGACTTATTATCCATTTCGTAGATAGCTATTATATACGCTATATATGAATAATACTTTGTCGTTAAAAATAAAAGCAATTGCCGCAAACATAAGGCATAAAAGAGAGTATCGTAATTATACGCAGGAGTACCTGGCACTTAAATTAAGCATCTCGCAAAACGCTTATAGCAAAATAGAATTAGGCTATACCAAAATAACGGTTGAAAGACTTTTTCAAATTGCCGATATTTTGGAGTTTGACGTTGTTGAACTTATAGCCCCGGAAGAAAGTGTAAAAAAAATGCAAACTGCAGCCAGCGCGTAACCCTATATTTGCAAGCTAACTTGCAGATATGGACCACGCCACAACCATAAATAAAACTATAACCTTTGTACAAACAACCCTTAAAAATGCCGAGGGTGGGCACGACTGGTGGCACATACACCGGGTTTGGACCAACGCCAAATTAATAGCCCAAGCAGAACAAGCCGACTTACTTACTATTGAACTGGCTGCACTGCTTCATGATATTGCGGATAGTAAATTCAACAATGGCGATGAAGAAATTGGCCCAACTATAGTCGGCAATTTTTTACGAAGTATAAATATTGATGAAGAAACATTGGTACATGTACAACAGATCATCCGCCATATGTCTTTCAAATCAAGTTTTGATAAACCCGCCTTTACCTCGAAAGAATTAGAGATTGTACAAGATGCCGACAGGCTGGATGCCATAGGTGCTATAGGTATAGCCCGAGCCTTCAATTACGGAGGCTTTAAAGGTCGCGAATTGTACAACCCCAACATAAAGCCCGACCTGGATATGAACAAAGAGGCTTATAAAAACTCTACCGCGCCTACTATTAATCATTTTTATGAAAAGCTGTTGTTGCTGAAAGACAAGATGAACACCCCAACCGGCAAACAACTTGCCGAACAACGCCACCGCTTTATGGAAGACTACTTAAAGCAATTTTATATGGAATGCGGTGATTAAACTATTGATGTGTAATCCCTGTCAATGTAAAAATACTAACACAGTCATTTCATATAATATATAAAGCCGTTAATTCGCAGCATGAAAAAACTACTTCCCCTAATAGTTATTCTATTTTTTGTAACTACCGCATTTGCGCAGGTTAAGGTAACCAAAGCAAAAATCACTTTTCAAATAAAAAATCTGGGCATTAATACCAATGGCTTTTTTGGCAATATGCAGGCCAATATTCAGTTTGATCCTGCTGCTTTATCTACAAGTACAATTGAAGCAACAACAGATGTTAACAGTATTAACACTGATAACGATACCCGCGATGAGCACCTGCGAAGCGATGAGTTTTTTGACGCTGCTAAATACCCTAAAATAACCATGAAGTCGGTTTCATTTAAACATAAAAGTGGCAACAATTACACTGGCCAGTTTAATCTAACCATGAAAAACCATACCAAAGCGTTTGAGATACCTTTTACCTATATTACTACAGGCAACGGTGCAACTTTTAAAGGCAATTTTAAATTAAACCGATTGGATTTTAGTGTGGGCGATAAGAGCCTGGTACTATCTAATGATGTAACTGTTTCAATTGAAGTAGAAACAGCGAAATAATTGTAGAGGCACCATACCCGGTGTGTCCCGTAAAATTGAGTCGCATACTATTATTAATAATAACTTAACATACCTTCTGTTAGTAATTGCCTGTAAATAGTAACTTTACGTTATGAAATTACGCGTATTGGTTTTTATTAATGCCCTGGCGGTAGCCATTACCCTGTCAGCAGTAAATTACTACTTTCAGCACAGTATAGAAGATCTGTTGATCACATTCAGCGTAACCATCGTTACCAGTTTTGTGGTTTTTTATTATTTGATAGAAAAGTATATCTACTCAAAAATTAAACTGATATATAAGCTTATACATAATTTAAAATTAGGCCGCGACCTGCGGGATGCATTAGGCGAACACGTAAGCGCCGACCCGATAAATGATGTGGAGCAGGAAGTGAAAGACTGGGCCCGGCAAAAAAGCACAGAAATTGATGGATTGCGTAACCAGGAAAAATTTAGGCGCGAGTTTTTATCTAATATTTCGCACGAATTTAAAACCCCCTTATTTGCCATACAAGGCTATATTGAAGCTTTGCAGGATGATGATTTTGATAATAAAGAAATGGCAAGGCAATTTCTGGAAAAAGCCTCAAAAAATGTTGACCGTTTAAGCTATTTGATCAAGGACCTTGATGAAATATCTAAATTAGAGTCGGGCGAAATACCTATAAATTATGCCAAATTTAAGATCAATGACCTGATAAAAGAAGTTATTGAATCCTTAGAAATGAAGGCCACACATCACAATATCAAAATAATATTTAAGCAAAAATATGACGATGGTATATGGGTAAATGCCGATCGCGAAAAAATAACGCAGGTATTAACCAATTTGATAGATAATGCCTTAAAATATGGCAAGGAAGATGGGAATACTTTTATAAGCCTATTTGACCTGCACGACCAGGTATTAATTGAAGTCACTGATGACGGTGCCGGTATTGAAGAAAAATATCTTCCGCGCTTATTTGAGCGTTTTTTCCGTACAGACTTGAGCCGTTCAAGACAAATAGGCGGATCAGGATTGGGGCTGGCTATTGTTAAACACATTATGGAAGCTCATGAGCAAACTATTAATGTGCGGAGCACTGAAGGCGTGGGCTCAACATTTGGCTTTACACTGCAAAAAGTTAAACAAGGGCTACCTTTTCCGGGTATACCAGTTATGAAAAATTAACATTAACTTAACATTGCAAAGTTACCTTTGTTCCAAATTCAAGATAAGATGTCATTAAATAGCATTTTCCAATACTTTGTACCAAAGGACAAAAAGGTGTTTTTTCCTTTATTTGAGCAATCGTCAAACAACGTTGTTGCCATGGCAACAATTTTGGTTGAAGCAGTTAATACAAACAATGAGGCTACCCGCGAAGAATTGTTTAAACAAATTGATAAATTGGAGAATAAAGGTGACGAAATTACCCACCAGGTTTATTTAGAACTGGGTAAAAATTTTATCACTCCTTTTGACCGCGAAGATATACATGCTTTAGTAAGTGCTATTGATGATGTAGCCGATTATATACAAGGCGCTGCCAACCGCATGAACCTTTATCGTATTGACGATTATAATGAGCATATACGCAAACTATCTGAACTTGTACTACAAGCCAGCATTGATCTGGAGAAAGCTGTAAAAGAGCTTAAGGACCTTAAAAACGTACGTGCTATTGCTGACTCATGTATACGTATTAATAGTGTTGAAAATCAAGCCGACTATGTATTCGACCGTGCCGTAGCCGATTTGTTTTTATATGAAAAAGACGCTATACGCCTGATTAAATACAAAGAAATATTGGCTGCGCTTGAAACCGCTACTGATATGTGCGAAGACGCAGCTGACGTAATGGAATCTATCCTGGTTAAAAACGCTTAATAAATAAAGCCTTATCAATAAATGGTTACCACTCTTTTAGTTGCTGTTATAATACTTGCGCTGTTATTTGATTACACCAATGGGTTTCACGATGCCGCAAACTCTATCGCTACCATTGTTTCTACCAAAGTATTAACGCCTTTCCAGGCTGTATTATGGGCCGCTGCCTTTAACTTTTTGGCATATTTTATAGTTACAGATCATAAAGTGGCCAACTATGTGGCAAAAATTGTAGTTGAGCAATTTGTAGACATGCATGTATTATTAGCAGGATTGATTGCAGCTATTACCTGGAATATGATCACATGGTGGTTTGGTATACCTTCAAGTTCATCACACACCCTTATTGGCGGCTTTGCCGGTGCAGGGATGACCAAAGCTTTATACATGGGTATTGACCCTTTTTCAGCAGTAAACTCCGGTTATATTCTTCCGGTTATTGTTTGCATTGTCGCAGCCCCATTTCTTGGTTTATTGGTTGCCTATATACTTACCATAATTATTCTTCATATTTGCAAAAATGCACGCCCCGCCGCTGCCGAACGCTGGTTTAAAGTTTTACAATTGATTTCTTCCGCATTTTTAAGCTTTTCTCACGGTGCCAACGATGCTCAAAAAGTAATGGGTATTTTATATCTGGCAGTTGTGACATCAAAAGTGATAGCGGTTGATGCGCCTATGCCGGAGTGGATACCATTAGCGTGTTATTCTGCAATTGCATTGGGTACTATGTCTGGCGGTTGGAAAATTGTTAAGACCATGGGTAGCAAGATCACTAAAATTACTGCGCTTGAGGGTGTAAGTGCCGAAACCGCGGCAGCTATAACTTTAACACTAACCCAGCATTTTGGTATACCTGTTTCAACTACGCATACCATTACCGGATCAATTATTGGTGTAGGGTTAACTAAACGTGTATCTGCTGTACGCTGGGGCGTAACCGTTAACCTGCTATGGGCATGGATAATTACTATCCCAATATCAGCTTTAGTTGCAGGTATAGTATTTGTATTGATACGTTTAGCTGGTTATTAATATTGGCTCGATTTTGGTAGGTTTATCAGCATGAAAAAACTGCTGATACTCCCTGTCTTCGTATGCTCATTTGTTGTTTTATCCGGCTGCGATACCCTAAATGCTATACAAAATTCAACTGTCTCTATTCCGGGGCAAACCACACCAACCCAATTTGAAATTGGCAATGCCCTAAAGCAGGCATTGGAGTTTGGTACAACAAAAAGTTCCGATCAACTATCAACAGTAGATGGCTTTTTTGCAAATGCCGCTGTAAAGATCCTTTTTCCACCGGAAGCTCAAAAAGTAGAATCCACTCTACGCACATTGGGTTTAGGTAAACTGGCTGACAATGTTATCCTGTCCATGAACCGTGCTGCCGAAGATGCCGCCAAGCAGGCAAAACCCATATTTATTGCCGCTGTAAAGCAAATGACCATACAGGATGTGACCAATATTCTTTTTGGAAGCCAGGATGCAGCAACCCAATATTTTAAACGTACCACTACTGATGGCTTGTCTTTAGCGTTTAAACCTATTATACAAAACAGTTTAAATAAAGTGGGTGCTACTAAATATTATACCGATGCCGCTACTGCTTATAATAAAGTACCTTTTGTAACCAAGGTAAACCCTGATATAAGTGACTACGTGATGCGGAAAGCTATTGATGGCTTATTTATTGAGATAGCGGAAGAAGAAATTAATATTCGTAAAAACCTTAGCGCACGTACAACGCCATTATTGCAAAAAGTGTTTGCTTACGCGGATAAAAACAAGAAATATTAAAGGAAGTCTGGAGTATCAGTATGCAACTTATGGAAGTTGATGGTAACCGAAACTGATTTAGTTTCTGTTTCATTAACCCATTTGGGTCCGTTTTTGATCAGTTCAACAGCTTTTTTATCAGCCGTTTCGCTTAACCCTGTAACAACCTTGCAGTCGTTAATTGAGCCGTTAGCGTCAACAGTAAATGAAAGTTTTACATCGCCACATTTTCCATCAGGAGAGATGGCTACAGTGCTCATGTATTTTTGAAAAGCATTCCAACCTGCTTTAGGGCGGGCTTCTTCGCTGGTTAAAGAAGTGGCTGCTTTAGCATCCATTTTTTTCTTAGCGGCAAAATCCATTATTAATGATTCTTCCATTGGAGAAGATGAACCCATGATATCAAAAACAGGAGTTGCAGCAGGTTTGGCTTTTACAGTATTAGTATCAGTCGGATCATAAGATGCTACTGATACTGTTGGACGGTTGAGCATAGCTAACAACTCTTGTGCTGCTGCCAACTGAATAGCACCGAATACAAATAACATAGCCAACACCGCAGTTTTAAACACTGCCGTTTTGTTGCTTTTGCTGATGTTATTGTTGTTCAACTTCATTTTGTTAATGCCGCAATTGCTTTGTATCAATAATGTTGCGGAATAACAAATCTATTATTTTATTAAATAAATATTAAGGATATGATAATTTTTAGTCAAAAATCAAGGGATAATTGATTAAGTTGTTAATGTTTTATTAAACTAGATGATTTATTGATAAAAACGCAAGAAAATTGAAAGTTTTCAATACCGAAGTAGCGCAATTGACTGGGTTGATTATGAATAGTGTATAAAAAACACTCATATTAATTCAATATTTATCATAATCATAATCATAAAAAAAGCGATGGGTAATACCCATCGCTTTAAATTCTTGATTCTTAACTCTCGATTCCGATTTATATCAACAGCCTTACCGGCTCCTCTAATAATGATTTTAAAGTTTGCAGGAAGGCCGCTGCCGTAGCACCATCAACCACGCGGTGATCGGCACTTAAAGTTACCTTCATGATATTACCCGGTACAACCGCACCATTTTTAACAACTGGTACAGCTTGTATTCCGCTAACCGCTAAAATACAAGCGTTAGGCGTATTAATAATAGCGGTAAACTCGTCAACACCAAACATACCTAAGTTTGATATGGTGAAGGTTGAGCCTTCCATTTCGGCAGGTTGCAATTTCTTTGATTTAGCTTTCTGCGCAAATTCCTTAACCTCGGCAGATATATGGCTGAAGGTTTTGCTATCTGCAAACTTAATTACAGGCACCAACAAGCCCTCATCTACCGCTACTGCTACACCAATATGTATATGCTCGTTAAAACGGATCTTATCGCCCTGGAACGATGAATTAATAGCCGGGTGCTGCCTTAAAGCAACCGCGCAAGCTTTTAATACAAAATCGTTAAATGATATTTTAACCAGGGCAACATCGTTTATTTTGGCACGTGCCGCAATAGCCTGGTCCATATCAATAGACATAGTTACATAAAAATGCGGTGCGGTAAATAAACTTTCGCCTAATCTGCGGCTAATAGCTTTACGCATTTGCGTAACCGGTTTTTCGGTAAATCTTTCTTCGCCGGTAAAGGTTGGTAAAGTTACCGCAGGTTTTGCAGCCGGAGCAGCCGCGCCTTCTGCAGCAGGAGCGGCAGCCGGTTTTTCACCCGGTTTGTAATCTTCTATATCCTTTTTAATGATGCGGCCGCCTTCGGCAGAACCTTTTACATCATTTAAATTAATCCCTTTGTCCTTAGCAATTTTACGTGCCAACGGCGATGCTTTTACACGGCTGTCATCTGATGACGATTCAGCTTTTGCTTCGGGTACGGCAGTTGCCGCCGGAGCCTTATCAGCAATTGCGGCAGGGGCAGCTTCAGTAGCAGCCGGAGTGCTTCCGCCATTATCTTGTAATAAAGGAGTAATATCTGTACCCTCTTTACCTACAATAGCTATAATACCATTAACCGGTGCAGCTTCACCTTCTTTAGGGCCAATGTATAATAAAGTACCTTCCTCATAACCCACCACATCCATAGTAGCCTTATCGGTTTCTACATCAGCTAATGAATCGTCTGATTTTACTTTATCGCCAACTTTAAAGTTCCATTTATTAATAACACCCTCAGTCATGGTATCGCTCAGGGCAGGCATACGTATTACAGTGGCCGGTATGCTTGACAGGTCAACTTTAGGGGCGGCTTCTTTTGCAGGAGTTGCAGCAGTCACTTTATCAGCTTTATCAGCTGTTGCCGCAGGGGCTGTTGCTGTTTTTTCTTCGGCAGCAGGTTTAGCCTCGGCAGTGCTACTGCCTTCAGCATCTAGTGCCGCTTTATAATCTTCGCCATCTTTACCTATTACAGCAATAACTGCATCAACAGGCGCAGCGCTTCCTTCTTCAATTCCAATGTATAATAAAGTACCATCCTGGTACGATTCAAAATCCATTGTGGCTTTATCGGTTTCAATCTCGGCCAATACATCGCCTGATTTCACTTTATCACCAACTTTCTTATGCCATTTCGCTAACACACCCTCAGTCATGGTGTCGCTCATTTTAGGCATTTTTACTACTTCGGCCATATTTATATAGGATGAATGTATTTTATTTACGAGTTAGTCTCTTATATAAGGATAATCCTTTTGCACGTATACATCAGTGTACAATTCTGATGCTTCAGGCCATGGTGATTCTTCAGCAAATTTTACTGATTCATCTATTATGGCTTTAATCTTGGCGTCAATATCTTCAAACCATTTCTCATCAGCATATTTATTTTTTTCAATAGCTAATTTAACTGTTTCAATAGGGTCTTTTGCTTTATAGCTTTCCAACTCTTCTTTAGTACGGTATTTTTGCGGATCAGACATCGAGTGGCCTTTATAACGATAAGTACGCATTTCCAGGAAGGTTGGCCCCTCGCCTTTACGTGCACGTTGTATAGCTTCGTCCATGGCGTTATGCACCGCAACCGGGTCCATACCATCAACAGCTGATGAAGGGATGCCATAAGGCAAGCCTAACTTATAAATATCAGGTTGTATAGTAGTGCGTGCTACTGAGGTACCCATGGCGTAACCATTATTTTCGCAAATAAAAATTACCGGCAAGGCCCATAAAGCCGCCATATTAAAGGTTTCGTTCAAAGCACCCTGGCGCACGGCACCATCGCCCATGTAAACCATATTAACAAACTCGGTTCCTTTATACTTTTCTGCAAATGCAACGCCGGCACCTAATGGTATTTGGCCACCAACAATGCCGTGGCCTCCATAAAAATGATGTTCTTTACTAAACATATGCATGGAACCACCCTTGCCTTTTGAGCATCCGGTAGCTTTACCATATAATTCGGCCATGATAGCGTTAGGGGTAACGCCTTTAGCTAAAGCATGCGCATGATCACGATAAGCGGTTATCATGCTATCCTCTTGTTTCATAGCAGACATAGCTCCGGCCAATACCGCTTCCTGCCCAATATATAAATGGCAAAAACCGCGTATTTTTTGTTGTCCGTATAACTGGCCTGCTTTCTCCTCAAACTTGCGCATCAAAAGCATGTCTTCGTACCACTTCAGGTAGGTGTCTTTATTTATTTCGATTGAAGCCATTCTATTCAGTCAATTTACATATAATGCGCAAATCTAATTATATCCTGCAAATTATCGAAACTGCAACACATTTGTTAGCAGATTTATTTGCATAAAAAAATTACAAACGATTGTTTGGTATTTTAAATTATTTGGATAGTTTTGTAGTCAACCTTATCGAAAATGTGTAACAAAATGGACACTTCGTCCGTTAAACAGAACGAAACAAGGAGATAAATGAAGAAAATTATATTGGCAACAGCCTTATTTTTCAGCGTTTTAGCTACTCAAGCTCAAACAAAAACTACGCCAAGTCAAGCAAATGACAAGGCACCTGAAGAACAAGAGAGTTTAGCAAAAGATTACTTATCACAAATTATGGGCGTTGCAATGTCTGCAACCTCAAACATGAAACTTTTTAATTTTGTTTATGATTGGATAGGTACTCCTTACCGTTTAGGTGGTGGTTCAAAAAAAGGTATTGATTGCTCTGGCTTTACCAAACAGTTATACAGCCAGGTATTCAACTTAGATATTAAACGCAACTCACGTGATATTTTTAGCATGGTTAGCCCTGTTAAAAAAGATGAATTAAAAGAAGGCGACCTGGTTTTCTTTAAAATTCGCAGCCGCAGTATTTCACACGTAGGTATTTATTTAGGTAATGATCGCTTTGCCCATGCATCAACAAAGGGTGTGGCCGTAAGCAGCCTTGATGATGCTTATTGGAGCCGTTACTATTATAAAGGCGGCCGTGTACTGGATGCTTTTAAAAGCGAGTTAGGCTTCACATCAAAAGAATAATAGAAAAAATCTTAAATACTAAAAAGCCCTTTCGGAAATGAAAGGGCTTTTTTAGTATTTCTTACTTGTGGTCAGGATCAGCTTCATCTTTAGTATTCCGCACCAGGCTGATACCGGTTAGGAAGAAAATAATAGCTATAATACCCACAACAGTTAAGGTGGTGAAGTCGCCACTACGTTGTATAACACCAATACCGGTGTAAATTAATCCTATAATACCCAATACGGTAAGTATAGTTCCAAAGGTTCGTTTTACGTTCATGTTTTCAATAGGTTAGTTTAAATTGATTTTTATAAAAACAAATAACACACCAAATAATAATTATATCTTTATTTAATAAAACCTTATAGCTATGAATGGCCAAATCACCACCGTTATTTTAATTTTTGTTGTACTGATAATACTTTTTTCGTCATTTGTGACTGTAAAACAGGGCACAATTGCCGTAATAACCATATTTGGCAAATATCGTCGGATACTAACCCCAGGGTTAAATTTCAAGATCCCTTTAATTGAAAATATCTACTCAAAAATATCTATCCAAAATAGATCGGTTGAGCTGGAGTTCCAGGCGGTAACGTTTGACCAGGCCAATGTTTATTTTAAAGCCATGCTGCTTTATTCAGTATTGGACCAACAGGAAGAAACTATAAAAAACGTGGCCTTTAAGTTTGTTGACGAACGTAATTTGATGCAAGCATTAATACGTACAGTAGAAGGCTCTATACGTGCCTTTGTAGCTACCAAACGCCAATCGGAAGTATTGATATTGCGCCGCGACATTGTGGAACACGTAAAAGAACAATTAGACAATATACTGGAAAGCTGGGGTTACCACCTGCAAGATCTGCAGTTGAACGATATCACGTTTGATGAGGTTATCATGAAATCAATGAGCCAGGTGGTGGCTTCAAACAATCTGAAAGCTGCGGCAGAAAACGAGGGCCAAGCTTTATTGATCACTAAAACCAAAGCTGCAGAGGCCGAAGGTAACGCCATCAAAATATCTGCCGAGGCAGACCGCCAGGCATCACAACTGCGCGGACAAGGTGTCGCGCTATTCCGCGAGGAGGTGGCCAAAGGTATGAGTGTAGCTGCTAAAGAAATGAACCAGGCCAATATGGATACTTCTGTTATTTTATTTACCATGTGGACAGAATCTATCAAGCACTTCGCCGAAAATTCAAAGGGCAATGTAATTTTTCTTGACGGATCACCCGAATCTATGCAAAAAACCATGAAAGAAATGATGAGTTTAAACCTTATGGAGGTTGACTCAGTCAAATCAAAAAAATAGGTTTTTTACTTAATTAATTTATGAAATTTTGCTTTGTGGGGCTGGTATGCGCAGCCGTGTGGGTAACGTGTGCAAGCGGCATAACACCTCAACAATCATCAAATTACCACCAACTTGGCGCCCACGAATTTGAAGGCAAACCTGGTGGAACGCCCGGCATGGTGGCTTATACCAGCTGCTATATTGATTTTTATTACCGGGTTACTAACGATAAACGCAACAACTTCAACCTAACTTTTGATATCCGTCTTTTATTTAACCACGATAAATCATGGATTGATAGGAAACGCGTCGTATCAGACAATCATCTTACCGAAATATTAAACCATGAGCAGGGACATTACACCATTGCTTATATGGAACAGCAGGAACTCATCCGCGCGGTTGGTAAAACCCGTTTTGGTGCCAATTACCGGGCTCAGGCTACCGCTATATTTGATAGGATACATGCCAAATATGAGCAACTAACCGAAAACTATGATACCGACACACGCAACTCTTTAGATAAGGTACAGCAACATAGCTGGGACGAGTATTTTAAAAAGCGGTTAATAACTATGCCGCCTGCGGCGATATAAGTTATCTTTGCTTGCCTATTGGCAGTAAACAACAATTGTATGATAGAATTAATTAAACAACCCTGGCCGTGGCACGCATCAGGGGCAGCAATAGCGTTTATTATGTTTCTGTTGATATACCTTGGCAAAAAATTCGGCTTCTCATCAAATTTACGCACCCTATGTACCATATCAGGAGCAGGAAGGACTAATAAATTTTTTGATTTTGATTGGCGTGAGCAACGCTGGAATTTGCTATTTCTCTTAGGATCTATTATTGGGGGCTATATAGCTGCTACTTTTTTAAAAAGCGACTTGCCATTACAACTCTCCAATTCCACAATCGCTGACTTACAAGCCTTGGGCATACCTTTTGACGGTGGGTTAAACCCATCGGCTATTTATAATTGGGATTTTGCTTTAAGTCCTAAAGGTTTAGCAATATTGTTGGGCGGCGGCTTTATGCTCGGCTTTGGTTCGCGATATGCAGATGGCTGCACTTCGGGTCATGGTATTAGTGGTTTATCCAATTTGCAACTACCATCTCTTATTGCAGTCATAGGCTTTTTTGTGGGCGGATTGATCATGACACACCTTTTATTTCCCCTAATATTTTAAGTTATGAAAGGATTAAAATTTATTATAGCCGGTATTATTTTCGGCATTATTATGGTGAAATCAGAAGCAGCTTCATGGTACCGCATCCAGGAGATGTTTCGTTTTCAATCCATACATATGTATGGTATTATGGGTACTGCAGTATTAATAGGAGCACTTGCCATATACTTAATTAAAAGAAAGCAATTAAACGATGTGGCCGGCAACCGGATAGTGATTCATGGCAAGGAAAAAGGCTGGGCCCGATATATTATTGGCGGCACTATATTTGGCTTGGGTTGGGCCCTGGCTGGTGCCTGCCCGGGACCAATGTTTGTTAACCTAGGTTATGGTTATTTAACTATGTCGGTGGTCATATTAGGCGCGTTGCTGGGTACTTATATATATGGAGTGATTAGACATAAACTGCCGCATTAAAATCCCTTTTTACGGGTGATGCCCACTTTGCGTGGCTTTTTATTTTCCACCGCGCCAACACCTTCCGCACCGTAGCGGCGGGCCATTTTGGCTATACGCTCTTCCAGGGTTTCGGTAGTTAATTTTTCGCGACCCAAACTATCTACCATTATAGGGAAGGCAAAAGGCGTTGGGCGTTCAATGGTTTTTAGGATGATGCTTTGCTTTTCTATCCGCTGTAAAGCTGCACGCAATCTAAATTCTTCCAGTTGAAAAGCTAATGCTTCGTTATAGGCTTGCCTTACCAATAAATTATCCGGCTCATACTCGCTAAATACTTCAAACAGCAAGGATGATGATGCCTGTAGATGGCGATTCTTGACCTGCTGTCCGGGATAACCACTAAAAACCAGCCCGCCTATATGGGCAATGTCCCTGAAACGCCTGCGCGCCATTTCATTGGCGTTTAAGCTATGTTGGATATCTTCCAATAGATTATCTATTGAAAAGAAGCCTGCATCCTCTAAAACCTGCTCAATGGGTATATCTTCATCTGTTAACAGTTCAAAGCCATAATCATTCATAGCAATTGAGAAGCTCGCGGACTTTATTTTGGATATGCGATAAGCAAACAACGATGCCATACCCTCATGTACCAATCGCCCCTCAAACGGATAAAACAATAGGTGGTGCCCCTCGCGCGACTTGAATGATTCTATCAAAAACTCGTGGCTTTGTGGCAAATGAGATAACTCCTGTTGTAGCTTAAACAACGGCTTTAACGCGATCACTTCTTCATCCGTTTCAATTCCGTGCGCTACCTCATCCAGCTTATTCCTGAACATAGATGAAAGTTGCGATGACAATGGCATACGCCCACCCATCCAACTGGGTATAATACCTTTGGTGGCGTTTGATTTTTTGACATAAGCCGTCATGTCCTTGATCTTGATAAACTCCAAACTTCGCCCCGCAAACCAAAAGGTGTTACCGGGTTTTAATTTGGATATAAATGATTCTTCCAGCGTGCCCAAACTACCGCCACTTAACCACTTTACACGTATGCTTAAGTCGCTGGTTATGGTGCCGATACTCAAACGATGGCGCATAGCTACACGGCGGCTGTTTACTTTGTATAAGCTATTCTCCACTTCAACCTTCAAAAACTCATCATATTGCGCCAGTGTTTTACCGCCGTTTGTAATAAAGTCTAATAATTGGTTAAACTCGCTGCGGGTAATATCAGCAAAGGCATAGGTGGCTTTTACTTCTTTAAACAATTCATCGGCCCTGAATCCTTCTGATACCGCCAGTGTAACCATAAACTGTATCAATACATCCATGGTTAACAGCATAGGGTCTCGGCTTTCAAATATTTCGCGTTTAATGGCTTCCTTTAATGCTGCGCCCTCTAATAACTCCATGGAATGTGTAGGCACAAAATAAGCTTTAGATACCGCGCCGGGATGATGCCCGCTTCTACCCGCACGCTGCATAAAACGTGCTACACCCTTAGGGCTGCCTACCTGTACCACAGTATCCACCGGGCGAAAATCAACTCCTAAATCCAAACTCGAGGTGCATACCACTACTTTCAATGCTTCGGCATGCAGTGCCTGCTCAACCCAATTGCGGAGCTCATTATCTAACGAGCCATGGTGCATGGCCATTACTCCGGCATATTCCGGGTAATTATCTAAAATAGCATGGTACCAAATTTCAGACTGTGACCTTGTATTGGTGAATATTAGCGTCGTATTGCTTTTGGCAACTAGCTTCATTACATCCGGCAGTAGCTTTAAACCAATATGCCCGGCCCAGGAGTAGTTTTCTACATTTTCGGGGATGATGGATTTAATGAGCAGTTTCTTCTCTAAATTAGCCCTTACCATTTTAACCCGGTCAGGTGGAAAATCATTGCCAAGCAACACCTCGGCGGCCTGTTCCAAATTACCAATGGTAGCGCTGATTCCCCAAATTTTCAAACCTTGCGTTAAGCCCTTAAGTCTTGATAGTCCTAATTCAACTTGTACGCCACGTTTAGTGCCCAGCAACTCATGCCACTCATCTATCACAACTACTTGCAGGCTTTGAAAAATTTTAGGATACTCCTTTTGGGCCAGCATCAAGTGCAGGCTTTCGGGAGTGGTTAATAATACTTCAGGCAATTTCCTTTTTAACGCCGCTTTTTCGGCAGCAGATGTATCGCCAGTACGGGTAGCTATCTTCCAGGGTATTTGCAGGTCATCACAGACTTCCTGCATGGCTTTTTTAATATCATTAGTTAGAGCACGTAATGGCGTAAGCCACATCATTTGCAGCCCGTTATTTTTGCGGGTTTTATAGTCGGGATTTTTATTAATAAAATCGGCCAAAAAAGGCAAAAACAAAGCGAACGTTTTACCACTTCCGGTAGGTGCGTTTAACAACCCCGAATAGCCGCCTAAATAAGTGGCCTCCATTTCCTGCTGAAAGGGAAACTGCTTCCACTTTTTTACTTTGTACCATTCCTTTATAATTTTTTGCCCCGGGGTATTCATCAATCAATTTAACAAAAAAACGTCCGTTTAGTTACACTCCCAATATAACTAAAACGGCCCGATCAAAACTGACCGGGCCGCTTTAAAGTTTATAAATTCAATTACTTCTTCTCGGGCAATAATACCAGCTTGATCAAATTGGTATCGCTAAAGTATTTATTGGCTACCTCTTTTGTGCTTTGCGGGGTTACTTTTGACAGGTTTTGAACATGGCTTATTAACCTGGCAGGATCTTCCTGGTTTTGAGAGGTAGAATTTAAATATCCCGCCCAAAAAAGATTTTGTCTGAAATTAGTCTTTGTTTCCTGTGCTTCTTTTAAAGTAAAATTCTTTATCTCTTTATCGTCGGCACCGTTAGTTTTTAATTTGTTGATCTCCTCAAATGCCATATTTGTTAGTTTATCAACATTGGCAGGGATAGCATCAAAGTATACGGTAATTTCATAACGGCCTTCGGGTATTTTTGCATAGTTTACACTGGCTCCGGGCGCAAATGCTCCCTCTTCCTCAGTTAAACGGGCACCCAGTTTCATGTTTATAGCTTCTTCCAAAGCCCCCATTTGTAAATTATTATCCTCATTGTATACATAACTGCCGCTATAGGTTAACTGCACAGAAGCCTTTTCATTGGTACCTTTTGATATGGTTTTGGTAACCTTGCCAGGTTGCGGATAGATTTTCCAATTCTTATAGGTTTCGTTTTTATTAGTTGACGGCAACGAGCCCAGGTAAGCTTCTAAATAAGGAATAATATCCTTAACAGCAAACGAGCCTACAAAGGTAAACGTAAAACTACTCGCATCAGCAAACCTGTCTTTGTAAAACTGGTATGCTTTATCTAAACTGGCGGCATCTAAATCGGTTATTGTAAAGGTCCTGACACGCGGATTATGATTAGTTAAAATTGCAGATGCCGTATCCTGGTAAGCGCTTAATGGATCAATTGCTCTTTTAGCTGTCTCCATCTTTTGCTTTTTAATTTCTTCCTGCCAGATAGCAACATCCTTACGTGGCTGGGTAAAGTATAAATGCAATAATTGCATGGCCAGGTCAAAGCTTTCTGGTGTCGCATTACCGGATACTCCATGGGTAATTTCGCTTATATAAGGTG
The DNA here is from genome assembly GCA_964611565.1 of uncultured Mucilaginibacter sp. GTDB lineage: Bacteria > Bacteroidota > Bacteroidia > Sphingobacteriales > Sphingobacteriaceae > Mucilaginibacter. The sequence continues at coordinate 33,074 of CAZTAU010000021.1, forward strand.
AGATATTTGCCTTTTTACCGATAAGTCTTTTATCTATCTGGGTTTGAGTAATACTACCAACCCCGCTTATCGGTATCACTTGTTCAGCAAGTTTTGCCGAAACCAGGTCTGCATCCGAAGCCAGGGATGTGCCGCCAAAGCTATAGCCGCTTATTAATATTTGATTATTTGTAAAATCTGTAGGTTTCAATATAACCTTTACCCCGTTTGATAAAGTCAATCGGGTAATATTAATTATGCTATCCTGTTCGGTTTTAACCACCTTGCCGGCAGTGGGTAATTTATCCAGCAGTTGTTCGTCCTTTTCATCCACATATGCCTGAATATTTTTACCCGCATCATTTATCCAGGTTAGCAAAGCAGCCTCATTAGGCATGCTGTTTTTTTCGGCGTCGGGCCCTTGAACAAGAATTATCCTATTGGTTAAACCAATATATTTGGTGGCAATAGCATTAACTTCTGCAAGGCTAATTTTAGTAATATTGTTACTATAAGCATTATACTCATAGTTCACCCCGGTTATAGGTTCGCCATAAATGAAGTTTTGTATATATTGTGATACATAGCCTACTGATAGTGCTCGGTCCTTATTTTGGTAAGCATTGCTAAATCCTATTAATGCATTTTGTTTTGCTCGCTCCAATTCAGTTACTGTAAAACCAAACTTTTTTGCACGTTCAATTTCGGCAGTTATAGCTTTTACCGCCAACTCAAATTCGCCGGGCCTGGCTACTGCAATTGTAGTAAAGGCATTTTGCCTACCAATAAAAGGACTGTATGATGCCTGTCCACTTAATAATGGCGAGTTTCGTTGATTAACTAGTTCATTTATACGTGCGTCAATTATTTGATTAAATAAATTAACGCGTATGTTTTGCATATAATCTGCCACGGTTTTTATTTGTGCAGGCGGCTGTATGGAAACAATTTGTAATTGCGGATAAACCACGTCCTTATCAGTAATAAAATTTACAGATGTTCCTGGCGAAGACGCTACCGTGTATTCAACTGCTGGTTTTACAGGTGTTGGATTTGTTAAGGATGAAAAATTGTCTTTTACAAGCTTTTCTACATTTTTAGCATCAAAATCGCCAACTATAATTAAAGCTTGCAAGTTGGGACGGTACCAATCTTTATAAAAAGCTTTAATGGAAGCCGCATCTAATTTTTTTATGGCAGCTTCTGTTCCTGACGGTTGACGCAAAGCATACCTGGAGTTTTTAAGTAATAATGGTATAGATTGGTTTTGCAAACGCTGTTGCGCGCTATTGCTGCTATTAACCTCAGCAATGGCTATTGTACGCTCCTTTTCAATATCAGCTGCATCAAAAGTTATGTTGCCTGCCCAGTTAGCTAAAATTTTAAATCCCTTTTCAAAAACATCTATGGTATCTGTAGGCAGTGTTAACTGGTAGGTTGATTGATCAAATGACGAAGACGCACTTATTTCTGGGCCATAAGCTCCGCCACGGGCTTTTAAATAATTGGTTAATTCGGTTTTAGGAAAATCGCGTGTACCGTTAAAGGCCATGTGCTGAATAAAGTGTGCTGCTCCTTGCTGGGCATCGCTTTCTGATAGCGAGCCGGCCTTATTCACTAAAAATAATGATGCCCGCGATTTAGGTATAGCATTGTTGCGGATATAATAGGTTAACCCATTAGGTAATTTTCCTATTATAACCTCGGGGTCAATAGGTAATGCAGCAGGGTTAGCGGCGGCAATTGCTACAGTTGGTTTAGTTTTGGGCGATGATGTAGGTTTCTTTTTTACCTGCGCAAAACTCGTAGCCGATACTAATAAAGCAATAACGCCAGTAAAAGCAATTTTGTTAAAATTCATGTTTAAATTTAAAATTGTACTAAGATGCAAAAACGAAAGGAATAGTTAAATATTATGGCTGCTTAAATGCTTCCTGCATCATTTGTTGCAATTCTGTTTGATGATCTTGAATTATCTTTTGCCCCATTAATGCTCCCTTTTGAGTAAGTATGGGCAATTTCTCACTAAATCTTTTGCCAGTAGGTGTATTATAAAAAGCCGTTGCTTCCTTTAAATCTGCTTCAGAAAACTCTGAGGCATACATTATAGATAGCTCTGCCTTCATCATCTCCCAATTAAAATATTTACCCATAAATTTTTTCATCACCTCAACAAAACTGGCTTTTTTGTCGGCTGGTATTTGATTGCCCAATGTAGAAAGCAGGGTATTTGTAATTTCTCCAAACTGTTTATCAATACCTGTAGATTTTAAAAGCGTTTCTGCAGCTTGCAAATGAGCAGGCGTATATGCCGGTTTAGTTTGCGCGTTTACATTAAAACCCGCAAATAAAACCAGTGCCACAGCAACAATATTTATCTTAATATTCATTTTCTATACTTTTATAATAATTTTCCGAAGATACAATATCCACATTATTAACCAAATGAGCAATACCAATGTAATGGCGCTTAATACTGAAGCATTATAAGCTGAAAAATGCGGGGCAAAAACTGATTGATATATGGTAAGCCCACCGAACTTTAACTTATTTATAATATAATGCGGAATATAGTTAGATAGTATATACGCAAATAAAGCATTCCTACCAAACGCAACAAACGGCGCTGCAAACCTTTTATACCCCTGTACATCTATAAGCCAATAACATATGGCCAACCCGGATATTGCCCAACCACCTGCGTATAATACATAAGAGCTTGTCCACAATGCCTTATTTATCGGGAAAAACAGGTCCCATATCAATCCTGCAACTATAGCCAGCACTCCATAGGTTAACATCCAACTTACTTTAACCGCCTCCTCCCTATCCTTTCGCTTTAGCCAGGTGCCTATACGTATGCCCAGCAAACCTGTTGCAACAGCAGGGATAGTGCCCAATAAACCTTCCGGGTCCCAGGCATGTGATTCGCTCCAGAGGTGATTGGTGGTAAATACGGTTCTGTCCAGCCAGGCACCAAAATTGGTTTCAGGTTCTAAACTAGCAACACCTGTATCCGGCACCGGCACAAAATTTAATAATACATAATAGCCAACCAGTATAATTACCAGTACCCAATCGCGGGTTTTTTGCGATGATTTTAGATAAAGAATAGTACAAACAAAATATACCAAAGCAATACGCTGCAATACTCCCGGGAAACGTAATTGTGCCAGTCCCGGATGAAAAAGCAACTGTGTTATCAGGCTTATAACTATTAAAATTACCGATCGGCGCAAAGCCGACCAAATCATTTTAGAATGGTTGGCTTTATTCTCGGCCTTAGTTTCCATGGCGTAAACAATGGAAACACCTACAATGAATAAGAAGAATGGAAATATCAAGTCGGTAGGTGTGCAACCGTTCCATGCAGAGTGCTCCAAAGGCCCATAAATATGGCCCCAATCGCCGGGGTTATTTACGAGGATCATTGCAGCGACGGTAATGCCGCGGAAAACGTCGAGGGAGAGGAGGCGATTTGTTTCTGTCATTTCGCTAATTTGTCTGAACCAGAATTACTATGATTAAAGGATGTTAGGGGATTAATATATAAAGTAAATCAAGATAATCTAAAAATCCTAAGAATTATGGTTCAGACAACCCTAAAATTCATATCGCTTAAAAGCTTCCATAGCGGCATATTCTGATAGTCCAAGCTTATCGTATTTTTCAGCAGTCTCGCGGTTCCTATCTTCGGCCCTTACCCAAAATTCACGGGCATCTTCGCCCGGGAATACGGCTTTATCCTTTTGCGACTGGTGCTTAAATATGGCATCGCGTTTTCTCAATACTTCCGCTGGTGACAATGGTACGGCCATTTCAATATCGTATATCTCAAACTCCTGCCAGGCACCACGATACATCCATAGCCAGCAATCCTTTATCCAGCTCTCAGCTTTCAAGCGATTTAATGCCTGTAAAATGATGTTAAAGCAAACAATATGTGTTCCATGCGGATCGGCAAAATCGCCTGCGGCATATATTTGGTGCGGCTTTATTTTTTGAAGCAGGTCAACTGTCATTTGTATATCTACATCGCTAACCGAGTTTTTTTTAACCTTACCCGTTTCATAAAAAGGTAAGGCCATAAAATGAATATTCCCATCTTTTAACCCCGCATATCGCGCCCCTGATATCGCTTCTGATTTACGTATAAAACCTTTCACATCCCTTACCTCCGGGGTGTCTATTTGGTTGGGTAGCTTACTTGCAAAAAAAGCCCGCATCTCGTCATGTATGGCATGCAGCTTACCGGCATCATTCCCCAGGTTTCTATTAAAGTCGATAGCGAACTCTGTATATCTCAATACATCATCATCCCAAACAGCGGTATTGCCCGATGTTTGGTAGGCTACGTGCACATCATGCCCCTGGTCAACCAAACGAATGAATGTACCACCCATAGATATTACATCATCATCCGGGTGTGGCGAAAATATAATGCTGCGTTTTTTAGCCGGCAATTTACGCTCGGGCCGTTGGCTGTCATCCGCATTGGGCTTACCGCCGGGCCAACCGGTTATAGTGTGCTGTAATTGGTTAAATATGTCAATATTTATTTGATAAACCGGCCCTTGTTCAACCGCTAATTGAGCCATGCCGTTGTTATTATAGTCTTCCTCTATAAGCTTTAAAATAGGTTTATTTACTTTGTTGGATAGCCATATTACGGCTTTCTTTTTCAACTCATTGCTCCAAACACAATCTTTTACAAGCCATGGCGTATCAAAGCGGGTAAGTTCAGAAGCGGCATCTTCGTCCAGCACAAACTCAACATTATCTGATAATTGCAAATAGGTTGCGGGTATTTCTCCTGACATTTCCCCTTGAACCGCTTTTTTAATTATCGGAGCTTTCTTTTTACTCCACGCCATTAGTATAATTTCGCGAGCCTTAAATATGGTGCCAATGCCCATGGTGATGGCTTTGGTCGGTACATTTTCTTTTCCACCAAAATCGCGCGAGGCATCAGTACGGGTGAGGTCATCTAAGGTAACCAACCGTGTACCTGAGTTAGGTGCAGATCCGGGCTCATTAAAGCCGATATGCCCGGTACGCCCAATGCCGAGAATTTGCAGGTCAAGCCCGCCTAACGCTTCTATCTGCTTTTCATAATTCAAACAAAAAGCAGCTATATCTTCCTGCTTTAATGTGCCGTCAGGTATGTGGATGTTAGCATGGTCGATATCAATATGGTCAAACAAGTTTTGATTCATGAAGGCAACGTAGCTTTGCAACGCATGTGGTTGCATTGGATAATACTCATCCAAATTAAATGTGATGACATTTTTAAAACTCAGGCTTTCCTCGCGATGTAACCTTACCAATTCACCATATACACCAATTGGCGTCGCTCCTGTTGCCAGTCCCAATACTGTCTTTTCTCCTTTAGCATTTTTAGAAAGTATTAAGTTGGCTATCCTTTTTGCTACCGCGATGGAGGCAGTAGCAGGATTGGGATATACGGTTACCGGTAGCTTTTCGTATCTGGTCTCTTCCAGTAAATTTAATCGTGCCATAATTGGTGCGGGCTTTAAACAAATATATCGGGATATAATTTAACTTTTGTGCATCGGCTTATAAATAACTAATTTAAACCCATGCTAATATTGAACCAAAATCTGCAAAAATTAGTATCAGTTGCTCAAAAACCGGTTAAACTGGGTATTGGTTTAATGTCTGGCACATCATTAGACGGGCTGGATATTGCCCTATGTGAGTTTACCGGCAATGGCTTAGATATCCAATTTAACTTGCTGCAATATATTACTATCCCATATGAGGATAGTTTTAAAGATGAAGTGAGGTCGATTTTCTCCAAACATTCAGTCGACTTGGAAAAGGTTTGTTTGCTAAATGATTACATAGGCACTTTTCATGGCGAATTGATATTAAAAGCATTGGCCGATTGGAATATTAGTCCAACAACTATTGATTTTATAGCCAGCCATGGACAAACCATTTACCATGCACCTAAAAGGCTGCACCAACAAGCTAATTACCCTAACGCTACCTTGCAAATTGGCGATGGGGATCATTTGGCCGTAAAAACAGGCATTTTAACCATTAGCGATTTTAGGCAAAAACATATTGCCGCAGGTGGCGAGGGTGCGCCCTTAGCTTTATATGGCGATGTTTTATTAGGCAGTAAATCCGGTGAAAACAGGATATTATTAAATATAGGCGGCATAGCCAACTTAACTTATCTGCCTGCTGATAATAATATGAGCGCAGTTTTATGTACCGATATTGGGCCGGGTAATACACTAATAGACGCTGCCTGTAAAAAGCATTTTGATAAACCTTATGACGAGGATGCAAAAATAGCGCTGGCTGGAACAGTAAATGAGGAGTTATTAAATGAGTTATTAAAACACGCTTTTTTTAAGGAGATAGGCCCAAAAACTACCGGGCCAGAATTGTTTAATTTAGCTTATGTAACTCAAGCTCAACAAGCATCAAATACTATAGGCATATCTCCAAATGACCTGGTAAGGACATTAACCGCGTTATCAGCAAAAGCGATAGCTAATTTTATAGAAACCAATTTACCGGTTACTAACCTTTACTTGTTTGCAAGTGGCGGAGGTGCTAGTAACCCTTTACTAATGCATCTAATTAAACAAGCTTTGCCGCAACTTAGGGTAGCAAACACCTCGGCTTTAGGCATTGACCCTGACGCTAAAGAGGCTATACTATTTGCTTTACTTGGCAATGAATCATTAGCAGGCGAGCCAATAGCAATAGGTGCCAACCCGGCAGTTTTAATGGGTAAATTTAGCTTCCCTGGGTAGCAATAGGCAGGCTCAGGTAAAACGTGGTACCTACCCCGAGTGTGGTTTCAAACCATACTTTACCACCTGCATTTTCTATTGAATTTTTAACAAATGCCAATCCTAAGCCCGTGCCCGAACTTTTAGTAGTAAAGTTGGGTTCAAATATCTTTTCCTGCATATTTTCAGGTATACCATTACCATTATCTTTAAGCGTTAATAAGATATTATTTTCGTTTATAATATGGTTGATCTCAATTAATCCGGGCCTGTCTTCGGGTGTAGCTTCAATGGCATTTTTTAATAAGTTATTAAAGCAACGTAATAATTGGTCCCTATCGGCAAAAATGTAAAATGGCTCGGGGGCCGGATGGTAGCTTATTTTAAGGTTATCCATTTGCTTAAAAATGGTTACCGCCTGGCTCAACATATCAAATATATTAATACGCTCCAACCTTGTATCGGGCATTTTAGCAAAAGCCGAAAATTCAGAGGCGATGGATGACAAACTTTCAATCTGCTCAACAAATGATTTACTGAAACGCTCAAACTTTTGGTCAAATTTAGGGTCCTTATCTTTCCATGATTTATCCAGCAATTGCAACCCTAATTTTAATGGTGTTAATGGATTTTTAATTTCGTGGGCAACCTGTTTGGCCATTTCGCGCCATGCTGTTTCTCTTTCAGATTGCGCCAGTTTAACCGCGCTATCCTCTAAAGCGGTTATCATATTGTTATATTCTTTTACCAAGGCACCAATCTCGTCATCGCGCTCCCACTTAATGGGCTCATTCTTTTTACCGTAAATTATCTTGCTCAAACTTTCCTGTATGAAATTTAATGGATAGGTAATTTGACGTGCAATAATTACAGCAAACAGCGCAATCGCTATAAAAACCAGTGCATATATATTAAACATTATATTTAATAATGAGCCTATACGGTCCTGATAATCGGTCTGGTTAGAAAAATAGGGTAACTGCAAAAAAGCAATAACATCACCGCGTTTATTTTTTAAGGGTGAATATGCCGCTTTATAGCTTAACGCTCCTATCTTTTCATCGTTAACATATTCAGACCGTTGCAATCTATTCATATTAACAAATGCGCGGGCATTCATTTTCTTAATCATCAGTCCAGACTCATAAATTTTAGGTTGTGTTGTGATCAATAATGCACCATCACTATTAAACAAACTTAGATCAGTATTATATGAGTTGGCTAACTTTTCAAAATCTATCTGATCCTGTTCAGTAATTTTGCCCGTAAACTCATCAATCAGCCCATCCTCAAATGACCCTGCAATACGGTTTATTTTATCGCGTATAGTTTTATCTTGTTGATTTTGATATTGGGTACTTATAGATATGTAGGTTATTATAGCTACCAGTATTAAAGTAATAACCACTGCAAATACCATTGAAAATTGGATACGTGTTTTATATAATATCCTGTCAAAATTTATTCTGAAACTCCACTTAATACGATTATCAGTTACGCTTAACACCTTAATACGTATCCATGACCACCTTACTAAAATAACAATCACACTAAATACCAGCATCACCACAAAAAAGAAGGTCAGTGAAGCTATATCATAAAGCACCGCGTTTTCCTGCCTGCTTAAAACAATAAGGTTTCTATTACTGATTTTATACACCAGGTGGCTGTATCTTGCAAGTGGCCGGTACCATTGTGGGTTAGTGATATTTGTAGTTGTAAAAATGTATTCTCCGGTATCTACTTTAAAATCGGTATTTTTCAAATTATACACAAAACTGCCATGCTGTGACATTAACTTGTTATCGCTGTAAAAAGCATAAGAGTAATCCTGAAAAATATCTTCCTGCTCGCCTTGGCCATCAATTAATAATTCAGGAAAAGAATCGGCTATTTGTATTGACCTTGATTTTAGCTCGACCACAATTACACCCAGCTGTTCATCTTTATCAGTGATTGGCAGTATCGCGAAATAATTTTGAGAGCCAAACGTTGAATTTTCGCGGTAAAAATATGCCGATCCGGGCACTTTAAATGAACTAAAAAGAACCATATCCTTAAAATCATCCAGCTTATAGCTTTTATCGTTTGATATGGTTTGCCCGGTACTGTTAAACGCATGTATTTTAAAATCATATTTTGATAATACGTCAAAATATAGCTTTTGCAACCTGTTTTTAAGGAAGTCGGCATTATGTTGTACGTCTTTAAAGAAGATGACAATTTGCTGATCAGCGGCTATCTCTTTCTCTACTTTTTTGAACAACTCTTCTGCCTTACTGTCGGTCGGTTTTTCTAATTGCTCTGCAAGCTGTATACGTGAATCATTTTCTTTTATCGACTCAAAATGGTTTAGCATTAATGACGATATAAAGGCATATAGTAATATTTTAATAGCAAACATGCCCGAACCAAGGTTGCGGTTGTTATAATTATAAGAATAGCCACGTATCACCACAATTATTGCCCAAAAGCAGTAAACTAAAGTAAACTCCCATTTAGAGGCGTATATGATGGTGGTTAAAAATATGCCGGCAACAAAAATTATCAGTTGATGGTATAAAGGTATAGTGAGCCGCTTACAAATAGTAAGGCATGTTTCTGTAAATAAGAAAAATATTAAAAAGCTAAAGCATAACATTAATATTCCAATAATGCTGAAACCCGATAGGTTAAGTACATTATTTACATCGAAATTAATTTGGGAATTATATACTAAATTGAAAAAGGTACGTAACAACGCTGTTAGGGATAAAAGCAAAATACTTACACAGCATATTATTATTATATAACTACCTACTTTACCGGGTGGCGTTTTTATTAAGCGGTTGCGCTGCTTAAACACAAACGCGGCAAACCAGGTTAATAAAAATATATTAATGCAAAAATCGCCCAGGGTAGCGTTAATGTTTTTTGCCCCATATACCTGTGGTTTAAATATCTCCAGTTGCTGCAACAGATCAGGCCAATGGAAATGTATGTTAACAAACCGCAAGGCAACAATAAATACCGATAAAAAGAAAATAGAAAACAGCACATACCCCTTTCGCGAAAAGTACCCTGCTATATTATTCATTAACAGGCATAGCACAATAAGTGTTAATGCCCAAAAAGTTAATTCAAAATAAAAAAAGCGCTGGTTAATTTCATTTGGCTTTATTTTAACCGAAAACAGGTAGGCATTATTGGCACCGCGTATTTGGCGTACGTGGTTGTCTGTAAAATCAGCAATGTCAATATTATAGCCTTTAAACAACTCGGGTAAAAATGTATTTTGCAGGTACTGGTTTTGATAGGAAAAATTATTTTTTACCAGGATATAAAATAATACTGTAAAATGGCCATCGGTTTTCTTTACTAATTCATAATAGCCGTTATTATTTTTAATAAACGATGAACCGCTTTTTATGGCTGCCACATTGCGCGGCATTAGCTTAATACCACTCCAAAAAACTAACTCGTCATTATTAAATGCTAAAACCCAAATACTGTTGTCAGTGGTCATCTCCCTCATAAAATCAAGGGCGTATTGATGATCGGTGGGAAGCGTTTTTAGTTTATCAAAGGCGGCCTTAGTGCTTATTTTTTCATTAACCAGCTTTTCCTTTTTATGCAGGTTTTCCTCTAGTAATTTAGCAGATTGATTAAGACTATTTTGTGGCGTATAGGTTTTACGGGCAATAAGTGCCGTTAATAGCAGTGTTGCCGTTAATAGCGCAAGCATCCAACGTAATTTTCCCGAGTAAGTCAATTGCCAAAAGTAGATTAGTGTACCTCTAAAATAAAAAAAAGCCGCATTAGTTTGCGGCTTTTAAAATTATTGTTGCAATGTTGCACTTGAAGTGGGTATGGCACGGTCAACTTTCTTCACCAACCCCTGCAATACCGACCCCGGGCCTACCTCGGTAAATGAAGTGGCTCCATCCTGTAGCATATGGGTAACGGTTTGCGTCCATTTAACCGGTCCGGTAAGTTGGGCAATTAAGTTATGCTTAATTTCTTCGGGGTTGATGTAAGGCTTAGCATCAATATTTTGATAAACAGGGCAAACCGGCGATTTGATCTCTGTATTAACAATAGCGTGTTCCAACTCAACCCTTGCAGTTTCCATTAATGGCGAGTGGAAAGCACCACCTACATTTAATTTTATGGCTCGCTTAGCCCCGGCAGCGGTCATCATTTCGCAAGCCTTATCAATACCGGCTATAGTGCCCGATATAACCAATTGGCCCGGGCAATTGTAATTAGCCGGCACAACCACTTCGCTGGTGCGCTGGCAAATATCTTCTACTGTAAAATCATCTAACCCTAAAATAGCCGCCATGGTTGATGGCTGTATCTCGCAGGCTTTTTGCATAGCATTGGCACGTGCTGCAACCAGGCGCAAACCATCCTCAAATGATAAAGCACCCGCTGCTACCAAAGCAGAAAATTCACCTAATGAATGCCCTGCAACCATTTCGGGTGCAAAATCATCCATTACTTTAGCTAAAATAACCGAATGTAAAAATATGGCCGGCTGTGTAACGTTGGTTTGTTTAAGATCCTCATCGGTACCGTTAAACATAATATCAGTAATACGGAAACCCAATATATCATTGGCTTGCTCAAATAGTTCACGGGCTTTGTCTGATTGATCATAAAGATCTTTACCCATGCCAACAAACTGGGCACCTTGTCCCGGAAAAATATATGCTTTCATTTTGTCCCTAACTTAGTTTTGAAGAAATCAAATGTAAAAATTCTGCTCTTGTTTTTTCCTGCAAAAATCCGCCAGTAAATGCTGATGTGGTAGTAACCGAATTTTGCTTTTGCACCCCGCGCATACACATACACAAGTGGCGGCATTCAATAACCACGCCTACACCAATGGGTTGTAAGGTTTCCTGTATGCAATCGCGTATCTCGTTGGTTAAACGTTCCTGTACCTGCAGGCGGCGGGCATAAGCATCAACAACGCGTGGTATTTTGCTTAAGCCTACTACATAGCCGTTAGGTATGTAAGCGATGTGTGCCTTGCCAAAAAATGGCAGCATATGGTGCTCGCACATAGAATATACTTCTATATCCTTTACTACCACCATCTGGCTGTACTCTTCTTTAAATAAAGCTGAGCTTAATATTTCTTTAGCGTCCAGATCGTAGCCATGTGTAAGATATAACATCGCTTTGGCAACACGCTCAGGGGTTTTTAGCAGCCCTTCGCGTTCCGGGTTCTCGCCCAATTGCTTTAAAACTTCTTTATAATGTGTGGACAGGCTGGCTATCAGGTCTGGATTATAACGGTCAACTTTCTCATAGCCGTTAATATCATCATCCCTGTCAGGGATATCGTTTTTATCAATCATGAGTTATCGGTTAATCACCAAAATACTCTGCCGAGTTATTTTCGGTTTCATATAATCTTACCGAGTGCAAAAACACACCGGGATAAGCTTCAATAGGCGTTTTTAACTGGTTAAAAATCTCAATGCAAAGCAACTCGGTTGATGCCATTTTGCCTTTCATAAATTCAACATCCAGGTTAATGTTTTTATGGTCAAGCTTCTCAATTACATAATCGTTAATGATCACTTTTAGCTCTTTTAAATCTATCAAATAACCCGTGGCATGCGTAATTTCTCCTTTTACGGTTACAAAAAGGTTATAATTATGGCCGTGCCAGTTTGGGTTAGCGCATTTGCCAAACATTTCGGCATTTTTCTCTGCGCTCCATTCATCACGGTACATTTTATGGGCTGCATTAAAATGTTCTTTGCGCGTTACGTATATCATCATAATATTTAGTGGTGCAAATATACAAACAAATATAAAGTGGTTTGTTTATCTTAGTGATAAAACAAAAAGACCATGCGCGTATTAATTGTTGCAGCAACCCCAACCGAAGTTGAGCCATTAATGACCTCCTTAGGTATGCAAAGGTCAGACGAGGAAGAAAATTTGTTTGTTACCCGGCACGTGTCTGTAGCCAACTGCTCGGTACTGATAACCGGTGTGGGCATGGTACCAACCGCTTTTGCCTTAGCCAGGCATTTACCACATAACGTATATAATGTGGTTGTCAACCTGGGTATTGCCGGGAGCTTTGATCGTAATATCCCCTTAGGTAAAGTACTGGAGGTATATGAAGATACCTTTGCCGAACTGGGTGCAGAAGACGATAAACAGTTTATCAGCATTGAAAAATTGGGGTTTGGGGCAAGTATTTTTAAACCAACCAGTGCCATCAATCATTTTACCAAAAAGAGTTTTATAAATAAAGCTAATGCTATTACGGTAAACACGGTACATGGAAATGATGATAGCATAGCTACTATAGTTGCCCGACTAAACCCCCAATTGGAAAGTATGGAAGGTGCCGCGTTTTTTTACGCTTGCCATAAGCTACATGTACCCTGCATACAGATCAGGGCGGTGTCAAATTATGTAGAAAAACGTAACCGCGATAACTGGGACATACCCTTAGCTATTAAAAATCTGAATAACTTTGCGCTGGAATTGATAAGAGAGTTGTAGGTGTGCGGGGTTGACGTTTGACGTTATAAATTGTACGCTTTTATTACCCTCACGTATAACGTACCACGTAAAACATATAACATGAAATTAACCCTCGGCTTTTCGCCCTGCCCTAATGATACTTTTATTTTCGACGCGCTAATTCACCATAAAATTGATACCGAAGGCCTGGAGTTTGAGGTGTATTATGATGATGTAGAAACGCTTAACCAAAAAGCATTTCGCGGCGAGCTGGATATAACCAAGCTAAGCTACCATGCCTTTGCCTATGTAGCTAACCAGTATGTACTGTTAGATAGCGGCAGTGCATTGGGTTTTGGAGTCGGTCCTCTGTTAATTTGTAAAGATGATGATGAAAAAATCAACTCACAACTCACAACTCACAACTCGCAACTCACCATCGGGATTCCCGGCAAATACACCACAGCTAATTTTTTATTAGGATTGGCATTCCCTAATGCTACCAATAAAGTTGAACTGGCATTTAGTGATATTGAAGATGCTGTTTTAGAAGGGCGGGTAGATGTTGGCCTCATCATACATGAAAACCGTTTTACCTACCAGGATAAAGGACTTAAAAAGATCATCGACCTGGGCGACTACTGGGAAAAACAAACCGGCTGCGCTATTCCGCTGGGTGGCATTGTAGCTAACCGCAATTTACCTGTAGATGTTCAGCATAAATTTAACCGGGTGTTGCGCAGATCGGTTGAGTATGCTTTTGCCAATCCAAAATCTGGTTTAGATTTTATCCGCCAACACGCGCAGGAAATGAGCGAGGAGGTGATGTATAAGCATATCGAATTGTATGTAAATAAATACTCTGTTGAGTTAGGCGATGAGGGGCGGAAAGCCATTAAATTATTATTTGATACGGCTTTGGAAAAAGGGATAATTCCGGAAATAAAGGAAGCGTTGTTTTTAACATAACTCGATTTGTTAAATAAAGTTAAATGTTTGGAACTTATTGGTTTATATAAAAAAACAGTAATAAGTTACACAACAATTTTCAAATCATGTTATGAAATATATATTTAATCTGCTGACCATTTCAGCAATATTCTCATTAATATCTGCTTGCAATAACCCGGGTAATCCAAAAGAAATTGTAAACAAAGATTCAGTAATATCTATTAATAATAATGGTGTTAATATAGCATTCACAGATACGGGTAAAAGTGATACCACTTTACTTTTTGTACATGGGTGGGCCATAAATAAAGAATATTGGGCAAACCAGGTTCTTTACTTCAGTAAAAAATATCGGGTAGTTACTATTGACCTGCCCGGCTTTGGCCAATCAGGCAAAAATCGTGGTAAGTGGGATACCAACACTTATAGCAGTGATATAAGTTCTGTAATCAATGTCTTTAAATTAAAAAAGGTAATATTAATCGGCCACTCTATGTCTGGAGATATAGCTTTACAGGCAACTGTCGACAACCCGAATCGAATAATTGCTTTAGTAGGTATAGATAACTTTAAAAATGTAGGTGCACCTCATCATCCCGATGATAAAAAAGATTATGCCGCGGCAATCAACTTAATGAAAAAAAAATTTAAAAAGATAGCTTTTCAGTATTTTAACCAATCGTTATTCTCTAATACAACATCACCAGCAATAAAGAAAAGAATTCTAAATGATGTGGCACAAACCGATAGCACAATCGCTATTGCAAGTATGGAACAACAAGACATTGGTTTTGATGAGATAACCAGACTAAAAAAAGCAGGTAAAAAATTGTATTTAATAAACAGCGATGTAACCCCTACTATTACTAAATATATGGCCGCGCAAAATATTCCTTTTCAAGTATACTACACAAAAGGTACAGGCCATTATGCAATGATAGAAAACCCTAATGAGTTTAATAAACTGTTAGCTAAAGTAATTGCTGATATTAATAATTAATACAACAAATTATCATATGGATACCTGTCTGCATGTATAGCTTTTACATGCTCGTATAACAGGTTCCTGAACTCGTCTATATTTTCCTTTTCGGTAGCCGATATAAATATTGCCGGGCTATTATTCTTCGCCATCCAGCTATGTTTAAAATCTTCCAGGGTTAGTGGTTCAGCTTCTTCGCCGGGTTGGGTTGGCGGTGGTTGGAATGCATCCATTTTATTGAATACGGTGATGGTATCTTTATCTACCGCGCCCATATCTTTTAGCGTTTCGCTTACGGCACGCATCTGGTCCTCAAAACTGGGGTGCGATACATCAACTACGTGGATCAAAATATCTGCTTCGCGCACTTCATCTAAAGTCGATTTAAAACACTCTACCAAATGGTGAGGTAATTTGCGAATAAACCCAACTGTATCTGAAAGCAGGAAGGGCACATTCTCAATCACCACTTTACGTACGGTAGTATCCAGCGTAGCAAACAGCTTATTCTCAGCAAATACATCCGATTTGGAAAGCATATTCATAATGGTTGATTTGCCTACGTTGGTATAACCTACCAATGCCGCACGCACCATTTGGTTGCGGTTTTTACGCTGAGTTTCGTTTTGGCGATCGATCAATCTCAATCGCTCTTTCAATAACGATATTTTATCCAATATCAACCTTCTATCAGTCTCTATTTGGCTCTCACCCGGGCCACGCATGCCAATACCACCTTTTTGACGCTCCAAGTGTGTCCAAAGGCGGGTTAGGCGGGGTAACAGGTATTGCAGTTGCGCCAGCTCCACCTGGGTTTTAGCCTGCGCGGTTTGCGCACGGCTGGCAAAAATGTCTAAGATAAGATTGTTACGGTCCAATATTTTAACCTGCAGCTCATTCTCAATATTGCGCAGTTGCGATGGCGTTAGCTCATCATCAAACACCACAATATCAATTTCCTCTTCTTTAACGTAAGCCTTTATATCTTCCAACCTGCCCGAGCCTACAAATGTACGCCTATCAGTTTGGGATAATTTTTGGGTAAATATCTTTTCGGTTTTGGCACCGGCGGTATCTACCAAAAATTGTAATTCTTCTAAATATTCTTTCGCGCGTTCATCCGTTTCGTTGGCGGTAATAACGCCGACTAAAACCGCACGCTCCTGCTTAATGGCAGTGTCATAAAATTTTTGTTTCATTAATATTGATTTAACAATCAAAGTGCCAAGTTAACGAAATAGACACTTTGACACAGGGTTATATTACAACCCCTTCACAAACTCCCTTATGGCCGCGCCGGGGTCTTGTTCTTTCATAAAATTTTCGCCAATTAAAAATCCGCTGAAGCCGGCCTGCTTTAAGCTTTTGATAACTTCAGTATTGCTGATGGCACTTTCAGATATTTTTAAAAACTCATTAGGAATTTGATCTGCCAACTGGAACGAGGTTTCAACTGATACCGTAAAATCAGCCAAATTGCGGTTGTTTACACCAATGGCATCCAGGTTAGGGTTAATGCTGCGCTGTAGTTCTTCCAGATTATGTACTTCTAACAATACATTTAAGCCTAAGCTTTTGGCTAATGATGCCAGGGTATCAATCTCTTTAGGTGTAAGTATAGCCGCTATCAACAAAATAATATCCGCACCCCAGGCTTTGGCTTCCAGCACCTGGTATTCGTCAATCATGAAATCCTTACGTAAAACCGGGATGGCGTTAGCGTTACGGGCCTCAATCAAATCGGGTTGGGCACCCATAAAGAAATCCTTATCCGTTAACACAGATAAAGCCGAAGCACCCGCAGCAGCATAAGCATTGGTAACTTCTGTAACGCTTACCTTATCATTAATGATCCCTTTGGAGGGCGATTTGCGCTTAAACTCAGCAATTATTCCGGTACGGTCAGGTGCTAATAAAAACTCACGGAACGAATAAGTATCACGGTTAAAAAACTCAGCGGCCTCCAGTTGCGAAACAGAAACCTTGCTTTTTGCCTCAGCTACTTCTGCCTTTTTATTAAGTACTATTTGATCAAGAATATTCATTGTTGTAACCCATAAGGGCAATATTATTACAATTATTTATGTAAATCATGGTTAACACAACTTAACACATTTTTGAATTATTTTTAATTAAATCATTGACAATCAATATTTTAATTAAAAAACTCATTAAAAAGTGTTAACCATGATTTTTAGGTGTTTTAGCTCAACCAGTTTTTCATCATTTCTTTACCGTACTCGGTTAATATCGATTCGGGGTGAAACTGCACACCACGCACATCATATTCTTTATGGCGTATGGCCATAGCCGAGTTATCTACCTCGTCAATAGCGGTAACTGTTAATACATCAGGGATAGCTTTTTCATCAACCACCCATGAATGATAACGGCCCACATTAAAGCTTTGCGGCAGATCAATAAACAGTTTCTCTGTATCATCGATAACTGTTATTGGTGTGGCTATACCGTGCATAGGCTGTTTTAAATTATACAGCTTACCTCCAAACACTTCGGCAATAGCCTGCTGACCCAAACACACGCCAAAAATACTTTTGGTGGGCGCATATTTTTTTATCACATCCAATAGCAAACCGGCTTCTGACGGTATACCCGGCCCGGGAGATAAGATAATTTTATCATAAGCATCCACGTCATCAATGTTAAATTGGTCATTTCTCCACACCTCGCACTGCATGCCAATTTCATTAACTAGGTGAACCAGGTTATAAGTAAACGAATCGTAGTTATCAATAATCAATATTTTATTTTCCATTTTTCACACTGCTCCCAACTTCTTTTAATTAAATAGGGGATATTATTTTTTATAATTTAAATCATTACAGTTACTCCTAATTTGTATAAGACGCAAATTTCGGACAATGTTACAATTCTTCTGCCAGCTCAATAGCTTTGCGCAAGGCGGCAATTTTATTATTCACTTCATTCAACTCACTTTCGGCTATTGAGCCTGCCACTATACCTGCTCCTGCCTGGTAGTGAAGCGTATTGTTTTTACTTAAAAACGAGCGGATCATAATAGCGTGATTAAAGTCTCCATTAAAACCTAAATATCCAATGGCTCCGCTGTAAAAGCTACGTTTGCTTTTTTCATTTTCGTCGATGATCTCCATAGCACGGTATTTTGGCGCACCGCTTAAAGTTCCCGCCGGGAAAGTATCAGCAACTACTTTAAAGCTGGGCACACCCGGCAACAATTTGCCGCTTACCTGCGATACCAAATGTATCAGGTGCGAGTAGTATTGCACTTCTTTAAAAGCTTTTACCTCTACCTGTTCGCAATGGCGGCTTAGGTCGTTACGGGCCAGATCAACCAGCATCACATGTTCTGATGATTCCTTAGGATCATTCTTTAAATTATGCGCCAGCTCCGCATCCTTTTCATCATCGCCACTGCGTTTAAAGGTGCCCGCTATGGGGAATATACTGGCTACCCGGTTTTTAATAGTGATCTGCGCCTCGGGAGATGAGCCGAATATCCTGAAGTCACCAAAATCAAAATAGAATAAATAAGGAGATGGGTTGATAGAGCGCAACGCACGGTACACATTAAACTCATCGCCTGTAAATTGTTTAGAGAATGCCCTTGACGGTACTATCTGAAAAACATCACCACGATAAATATGCTGCTTCATCTTCTCCACAATGGCAATAAACTCCTCATTAGTTAAGTTCGATTGCTCCTCATTTTTACTTTGAAAGCCATACTCGGGGAAGTTTTTATTTTTGATCAGGTCCTCAATGCGCTGAAGGCCTGCATTAGCCACATCCTCGCCTGCAAACTGGTTATAAAATATATACAATTCATTTTTAAAGTGGTCAATTGCTATTATGTACCTGTAAACATGATACTGCATTACGGGAATGGCACGGGTTGTATCGTTACTTTCTTTTAGCTTGATGGTTTCGTAATGCTCTACCGCTTCGTGGGTAAAATATCCAAATACGCCATTTGCCGCGGCTTTTAAATCGATTTTAGTAGATTCAAACCGGTTTAAAAAATCATTAATATGGGTAGTCAGTTCAAATTCGCCCGGTTGATGTATTTCTACATTGCCACCCGGATAGCTTTCGGTAAGTACACCATTGTTTAGTATTAACCCTGCTATAGGTTCGCAGCAAACATAACTCATACTGTTCTCGCGACTGTGATAATCCGAGCTTTCCAACAATAACGAGTTAGGGAACACATCTCGCAAGCGCAGGTATATGCTTACCGGCGTGGTAGTATCTGCCAGCAGCTTTTTATAAGTAGTTATAATTTTATATTTATTCATTTTGTGATATCCAAATACTTGTAAAACAAAAAACCCAGCGCATGAGGGTCGCCGGGTTTTCCTATT
The DNA here is from genome assembly GCA_964611565.1 of uncultured Mucilaginibacter sp. Lineage (GTDB taxonomy): Bacteria > Bacteroidota > Bacteroidia > Sphingobacteriales > Sphingobacteriaceae > Mucilaginibacter. The sequence goes on from CAZTAU010000021.1 coordinate 52,600, forward strand.
AGGTTTGTAATTGATTAGTGGGTTTCTCTGATCAAAAAATTATCCGGCTGCCAAAATTAATGGGCGCCACCAGCTTGTATTATTTGTGTTTTTGATCATTGTGGACGCAAATTTATAAAGAAATTTGAATTGGCAAATTTTTTCTGCACTTTTTTTCAAACTATTTAAATACCGGGATATGGCCCATAATTAATGTGCCAACAACTACTGTTAAAGCAATTGCATAATAAATAGCTATAGTGCGGTGTTTAATTTCGGGCAAAACAATCTTTTTTGATTTGCTGTGACCTATGGTTATTAACGCAATGGCGATGATCATCCCGAACCAATGCTCAACTACGAAATAACGCAGGGTACTGTTTTTCATGGTTTCGCTGGTAAACTGTACCATAGGGCTGATGATATATAATACTATACCAATTAAAAATTGGGTATGTACCGATATCATGGCAAACATATTCACCTTACGGTTAAAATCGCTGTAAGGACTTTTGTTAACCGCGCCTAATAGTGATTGAATAATAGCCAGTATTAGTAATACTAATACAATATACCTGAAACCAGAGTGCAGATGATTAATAATAGAGTAAGCGTCCATAATTATTGATTTTTTGTACGAATATACAATAAAACTTATTTAGTGCCTTTTACAACCCTTTTCAGCGTCATTAAATTTTGGGCGTTAACGCTATAGCCCGATATGCAGTTTTGATACAGGTTTATCCGCTTATCATAATACAGTACCACCACCGGCGATTGCTGCATAACTATGTTATCCATTTGGCGGTAAAGCGCATAGCGTTGCTCATCATCTTTTACCTGGTCGGCTTTTTCAAAAAGCGCGTCGAACTGTTTATTGTTAAACCCGGTATAGTTGGGGCCAAATGGCACTTTATTTTTGGAGTAGAATAGCGACAGGTAATTTTCGGCATCCGGGTAATCGGCTATCCAGGTGCCATAAAAAAAGTTTACGCCATTTTTTGCTATCAACTCGCGCAGGCTGCCGCCTTGGGTAATTTCAACGCTGGTTTTTATGCCGATCTTGTCCAATTCGCGCTGTACAAACTCTATCAGGCTGCGATAGCCTATGGTAGTATGTAATACTATTGGCGGCAAATTTTTTCCATCAGGAAAACCTGCCTCGGCTAATAACTGCCTTGACTTTTCGGGATTGTAAGAATACCCTTTTACTTCATCCTTATTATAACCCGGCATCCCGGCGGGTATAAAACCTGCTTCGCCCGGTGTAGCCAAACCGTTGCGCAGATACTTGATCATTTTGCGTTTATCAATAGCGTAATTAATGGCCTGCCTAATTTTTACTCGTTTTAAAGGCGAGTTTTTTACAATAGCGATATTGGTATCTACCAAAATGCCCAGGTATAGCGTGTTCAAATACGGCCCGGTATTCAGTATAAATTTGCCTTTATATTTTTTAGTGATATGGCCTGATTTGGTTAAAATATCATCGCGGTAGCTACCATCAATGTCATTTAAAAAATCCAGGTTTTTTTTGATAAACTCCATAAAGGCGGTTTGCTTATCGCCAATAAAATAACCTCTTACTGCATCTAAATACGGCAACTGTTTGCCTTTGCTATCCTTTTCCCAGTACTTTTCGTTTTTCAGCAGCACTACTACTTCACCCTCTTTCCAGTATTTAAACTTGAACGGTCCGGTACCTACCGGGTGGCTGCGGAAATCTTTCCCATAAAACTCCACCACTTCTTTTGGTACTACCGAACAATAGGGTGCCGTAAGCATACTTAAAAATGGTGCGAATGGCTGTTTAAGCTTGATGCGAAAGGTGCTGTCATTAACCGCTATAAAATCTTGTTTGCCGTTTACCTTATCGCTAAATATCCATGATCCGGAAGAGGCTACTTTAGGGTCTATCAGCCTGCCGAAACTGTAAGCAAAATCACTTGCCATCGCTTTGCGGCCACTGCCATTTTTAAAAAGTGCATCATCCTGAAAATATACATCGTCCCTTAAATGGAAGGTGTACGTTCTGCCATCTGCCGATACATCCCAGCTTTTGGCAATACAGGGTATAACTTTCAGGCTATCATCAATTTGCACCAAGCCATTATAAAGCTGGTTATCCATCAGGATAGTATTTTTATTACGGCAAAATGCAGGATCAAGAGATGTTAGGCCTTCATCGAGGTTTAAATTGAAGGTAGTTTTGTTTGAGGCGGATGGATCTGAATGGCAGGAGTAAAAAACCGCTATGCAGCATAGGAGAATTACGTAGCGGGTTAGTTTATTCATACAGTATAAAGATATGTCATTGCGAGCGTAGCGTGGCAATCGCAAGGAGAAAAGTTCGAGATTGCTTCGTCGTTCCTCCTCGCAATGATAGTTGGGCTATTAAAACCTCTCTTTTAAAAACTTACCGGTATAGCTATTTTTTTCTTTGATCAGATCTTCAGGTACACCTTCAAAAACCACTTTGCCACCTCGGTCGCCACCTTCGGGACCAATATCAATTACCCAGTCGGCGCATTTGATCACATCCATGTTGTGTTCAATAACGATGATGGTATTGCCATGATCCAATAAGGCATCAAATGATTTTAACAGCTTCTTGATATCTGCAAAGTGTAAGCCTGTTGTCGGTTCATCAAAGATGAATAGCGTTTTAGCGGTGTTGTTTCCCTTCACCAGGAACGATGCCAGCTTGATACGCTGCGCCTCGCCACCGGACAAGGTGTTGGATGATTGCCCCAATTGCACATAACCCAAACCTACATCAACCAACGGTTTTATTTTGGTAATGATCTTGGGCTCTTTGGCAAAAAACTCCAGTGCTTCGTCAATGGTTAAATGCAGCACTTCGGCAACATTTTTTTCATTGTAGGTTACATCCAGTATATGCTGTTTAAAGCGTTGCCCGTTGCAAGCTTCGCAGGTCAGGAATATATCTGCCATGAACTGCATTTCTATCTTCACTTCGCCCTCGCCCTGGCAAACATCACAACGGCCACCCTCTACGTTAAAGGAGAAAGCAGATGGCTTTAATCCTGCCGCTTTAGCTGCCGGTTGCGAAGCGTATAGATTGCGTATCTCATCCCAGGCTTTTACATAGGTAACCGGATTTGAGCGCGATGAACGGCCAATAGGATTTTGATCAACCATCTCTACCTGCTCAATTTTTTGATAATCGCCGTCTATGCTATCGTAACTTCCGGTTTGCTCGCCGCTGTAATTGCCCAATGCCTTTTGCAAAGCCGGGGCCAATATGCGTTTTACCAAACTTGTTTTCCCAGAGCCGGATACCCCGGTTACTACGCTCAGTACCCCTAACGGGAACTTAGCCGTAACATGCTGCAGGTTATTTTCGCGCGCGCCTTTGATTTCAATAAAGTCGTGCCATTTACGGCGGGTTGTTGGTATGGCTATTTTTTCCTCGCCGCTTAAATATTTACCGGTAAGGCTGTTTTTATCTTTTATGATTTCATTGTAGGTACCCGAGAATATCAGTTCCCCGCCATGCGTACCAGCTGCCGGGCCAATATCTATAATATGATCAGCGGCTTTCATGATCTCTTCTTCGTGCTCAACCACCAAAACAGTATTGCCTACATCGCGTAATGATTTAAGTACCCCTATTAAACGCTGCGTATCGCGCGGGTGTAAGCCAATACTTGGTTCATCCAATACGTAAATGGATCCCACCAAACTGCTGCCCAGGGAAGTTGCCAGGTTAATACGCTGAGACTCTCCTCCCGATAAGGTATTTGATAAGCGATTTAAGGTCAGGTAACTTAACCCTACATCATTTAAAAACACCAGACGGTTGGTTATTTCCATCAACAGGCGCTTACCTACTTTGGTATCATTCTCATTTAGTTCAATAGCATTAAAAAACTCCAGTGCTTTATCCAGCGGCATCAATACTACATCGGTAATTGACTTACCGTCAATTTTAACATAGCTGGCATCCTGACGCAGGCGGCTGCCCTTACAATCAGGGCAGGTGGTTTTTCCGCGGTAGCGGGATAGCATTACCCTATATTGAATTTTATAGGTTTGCGCCTCCATCTCCTTAAAAAACTCATCTAAGCCACGGAAGTATTTATTGCCGGTCCATAATAATCGCTGTTCCTTTTCGGTCAGTTGGTTATACTGGCGATGTATAGGGAAATCAAACTTTAAAGAATTTTTTACCAACTCATCGTTCCACTCGCGCATCTTTTCGCCACGCCATGGGGCAATAGCGCCCTCGTAAACGGTTTTACTTTTATCGGGGATAACCAGGTCCTCATCAATACCAATCACCTTACCGTAACCCTCACAACGCTTACATGCGCCGTAAGGATTATTAAAGCTGAAAAAGTTCGGTGTAGGTTCTTCAAAACGGATACCATCTAACTCAAAACGGTCGCAAAAGAATTGTTCCTTTTCTACTTCGCCATCAATGTAGCGCACGTAGCAATCGCCTTTACCCTCAAAAAAAGCGGTTTGTATCGAGTCGCCTAAACGGCTCACGGTTTCATCCTCGTTATTTTTGGTAACGCGGTCAACCACAATTTTTAGTCCATGGTCCATGGTCGATAGTCCATGGTCTTTGATATCCTCATTTTCAAGTACTGATTCAATGCGTTCTATCTTGCCATGGTATTCTACCCTTACGAAACCCTTTTGCATCAGTACCGCCAACTCTTCCTTAAAGCTTCGGTCGTTATGCGGGTGTAATGGGGCTAAAATAGTAACCTGTGTTTCATCAGGCATAGCCATGATAAAGTTGATCACATCCGTAACCGAATCTTTTTTCACTATTCCACCAGAAACAGGCGAATAAGTTTTACCGATACGCGAGTATAGCAGCTTCAAATAATCATATATCTCGGTTGATGTACCCACGGTTGACCGCGGGTTTGATGTGATTACTTTTTGCTCAATAGCTATAGCAGGGGCAATACCTTTAATATAATCCACATCAGGCTTATTCATACGGCCCAAAAACTGGCGGGCATATGATGATAAGCTTTCTACATATCTGCGCTGGCCCTCGGCATACAAGGTATCAAAAGCCAGGGAAGATTTTCCCGAACCCGACATACCAGTAACCACTACCAGCTGGTTCTTGGGGATGGCCACATCCATGTTTTTTAGGTTGTGTACCCTGGCCCCTTTTATAATGATATTTTTTTGTGGATCTTTTTCTGATTCTGCGCTCATAGTTACTTGTCCATAGGCTGATTTGCACTATACCATGGGCTATGGACTATAAACCATGGTCAAAAAATTTCAATCCGCAAAAATCCTAAAATATTTAGCCTTATCCAAATGAGTTTTACATTTAGATAGCTGGTTTTTACCAATTCAAGAGGTTACATTTGCCTGACGAGCCCCCGATTAAACCATTAGATGTTTTAACAATCAAATGTTAAAATAAGTTAAATTTAGGCGTAGCAACCACCCAAGGAGTAACAAATATTTGGTTATTCGCTTTAAAATTGCTTAATTTGAGTAAACATATAAACCCAAAAGGAGACCAGACTATAGATAAAACTCTACTTTAAAATAAATATTGTACTAACCAAATATTAACAAGTAGTTTCTATGGATTTTCAATTGCAAAGTGATCAGGATCTAATCCATCTATATGTAAACGGTAATGAGGGGGGGCTTGTGGAGTTACTGCGCCGCTACCAATCAAAAATTTACACTTCTATTTATCTATTGGTGAAGGATGAAGACCTTGCCGAGGATATATTTCAGGATACTTTTATTAAAGTAATTAATACCCTTAAGGCTAAAAAATATAACGAGGAAGGTAAGTTTTTGCCTTGGGTTAGCCGTATTGCCCACAATTTGGTTATTGACCATTTCCGTCGCGAAAAACGCGCGCCTATGATCAACAACGGCGACGACTTTGATATTTTTGAAGTATTAGGCAACTACGATGAAAGTATGGAGGACCGCCTGGTGCGCGAACAAACACACAAGGACCTAAAAACACTTATACAGAAACTACCATCCGAGCAAAAAGAAGTATTGCTGATGCGCCACTTTGGCGATATGAGCTTTAAAGACATTGCAGACATTACCGGGGTAAGCATTAATACGGCTTTAGGACGTATGCGTTATGCCCTAAATAACCTGCGTAAAATGATGCAAAGCAAGGAACTGAGTTTGAAAAACTAGCTTTATGCTTGTTAACTTATAAGTTAGCGTCACTTAAAAATTTAGTTTATACTTAAAAATAATTTCTTAATAAATAATTTGAAATTATTTTTAGTTTAATAAAATATTCTAAATTAGAGTGCGTTATTACTTTACAAATTAACTGAAAAAAGCTTATGGGTGAAACCTCTACAAAAAATGAGCTCACTAACCCAAACGAAGTGATGAAACCAGATGTTGTACAAAATTTGGAAGGGGACGACTTGATATTTTATCATTCGCTCCGTGCAGAATTGGATTTTTTAAAGAAAAACCCACAACTGCAAACCATACATGCCATTTTGGACCACTCGAAAAGTTTGCGTTAAGCAAAGAGCTAACAAAAAAGCCGGAGTAAGCAATTACCCCGGCTTTTTAATGCCTTATATCCTATTAATTTCTAACTAATCCTTCTAATGCATCTATAAACATGGGCGAGTCGTTCAAACTTTCTACCAGTTGTATATGCTCGCCACCCAATTCGCGGAACTCGGCACCATACTCTTCGGTAACTTCATAAACCGTTTCCAGGCAATCCGCTACAAAAGCAGGGCAAAATAC
>CAZTAU010000022.1:0-58494 GCA_964611565.1 uncultured Mucilaginibacter sp.
AATCACAGATCAACGCTAAATTTGATGGTATCATTGAATTTGAGAACGTACGTACAGTAACTTATAAAACTGCTGAAGAGGGTGATGTTGATGTAGTATTAGGCCGTTCAGGCGAGTTCCGTATTGTAGAAGAAGGAAGCAACAAAGTAATTGTTACCAATAACATTCCATACGGTTCATACCTGTATGTTAAAGATGGTAGCAAAATTAAACGTGGCGACCGTATCTGTTCATGGGATCCGTACAACGCGGTTATTATATCTGAATTTGCAGGTAAGGCACAGTTTGAAGCCGTATTAGAGGGCATCACTTTCCGTGAAGAATCTGACGAGCAAACCGGTCACCGCGAAAAAGTAATTATTGATACCCGCGATAAAACCAAAAACCCTGCTATACAGGTAGTTGATGGTAAAGGTAATGTTATCAAAGGATACAACATCCCGGTAGGTGCACACATTGCTGTTGATGAAGGCGAAAAACTTCAAACCGGACAGATCATCGCTAAAATACCTCGTTCATCAGGTAAAACGCGAGATATTACAGGTGGTTTACCACGTGTAACCGAGTTGTTTGAAGCACGTAACCCATCTAACCCGGCAGTTGTAACCGAAATTGATGGTGTGGTAACCTTAGGCGGTGTTAAACGTGGTAACCGTGAAATGACCATCGAATCAAAAGATGGCCAGATCAAAAAATACCTGGTTCCATTGTCAAAACACATCCTTGTACAGGATAATGACTTTGTAAAAGCAGGTATGCCATTGTCTGATGGTTCTATCTCTCCGGCTGATATCCTGGCTATTAAAGGCCCGGCCGCAGTACAGGAGTACTTAGTAAATGGTATACAAGAGGTTTACCGTTTACAAGGTGTGAAAATAAATGATAAGCACTTTGAGGTTATTGTTCACCAAATGATGCAAAAAGTATCAATTGAGGATGCTGGCGATACCCGTTTCTTAGAGCGCGAATCTGTTGACAGCTGGGATTTCATGCTGGAAAATGACGACATCTTTGACAAAAAGGTGGTTGTTGATCCGGGAGATTCAGAAACGCTTAAAGCAGGCCAGATATTATCAGTAAGAAGGTTACGTGACGAAAACTCAATTTTAAAACGTAAAGATTTAAAATTAGTGGAAGTACGTGATGCTATTGCAGCAACTTCAAGCCCGATACTGCAAGGTATCACCAGGGCATCATTAGGTACTAAATCGTTTATCTCTGCAGCATCGTTCCAGGAAACTACTAAGGTTCTTAACGAAGCAGCAATAGCAGGTAAAAAAGACCTAATGCTTGGATTGAAAGAAAACGTTATTGTTGGTCACTTAATTCCGTCAGGAACAGGTTTACGCGAATACGAAAATATCCGTGTAGGTTCTCAGGAAGAGTTTGACCGCTTAATGGCTTCAAAAACTGAAGAAGTAGAAGCGTAAGCAATACTCAAATATTAATTTTAGCAAAGCCTTCCCGAAACGGAAGGCTTTGCTATTTTAGAGGTATTGTATAATTAGCCTTTTTAGGTAAATTATGACGGTGTAATTTCAATCAGGTAAATGATAGTTTTAGTTACAGGGATATACGGTTTTTTAGGATCGCGACTAGCAGAAAAGCTGGCCGAGAAGTATCGGGTAATTGGACTGTATAATGAAAACACCAAGCCGCTTGAAAAAATAATTATTGCTTATAAGGATATGGAACAAATTGACATCATTCCCGATGTAATTGTTCTGTGCCATGCCGCTGTTTCATCAGGCAATTACCATGAAAATGATGAAGTGCTTAATAAAATCAATGTTGATTATACCCAAAAAATCATCAATAAGTTTCCATCTTCTAAACTCATCTATATTTCTTCAGTTTCGATTTTTGAGAATGATGGGAGTGTTATCTCAGAAAAATCAGCCAATCAACCTCAAACGCCTTATGCTCTGTCGAAATTAGAGGGTGAAAAACTGGTAATTAATAATCCTCAAAATTATGTGATCAGGTTATCATCGTTGTATGGCAAAGGGATGAAAGAGAACACCCTCATTCCTAATTATTGTAATCAGGCATTGCAGGGCAAAATCATATCCGTATGGGGTAATGGCGGCCGATATCAAAATTATATATATATTGAGGACGCTATAGGTTTGATAGAAAAAGCTATTGCGTGTAGATCAATAATTGATTTTCCGCTGCTGGGTGTTGCCGATAAGGAATATACTAATACTGAAGTAGCTGAAGAAGTTGCGAAATTAACTGGTGCAGAGATAATATATACTGGTGAGGATAATTCCCCATCGGTTCATTATAGTAATGACCTGACACGAAATACATTAGATTGGAGTGCTGTTACCACATTAACAGACGGACTAAGGGAGTATATTGAATGGAAAGAAAAACAATATTAGTTACCGGTATTGGGGGCAATGTTGCCCAGGGAGCTTTGCGTAATATATTATCCTTAAACATGGATATAAATATTATCGGGGTTGACATCTCGCCGTTTACTGCAGGCAACCACCTATGTAACCGTACCTATGTTGTGCCTTATGCTTATGACGAACAATATATTCCAATCATTAAAAGTATCATCGAGAAAGAAAAAGTTGATGTAGTTATCCCTACTACTGATTACGAGGTTTATTACTTGTCGCTAAATAAAGCTACATTAAATACTACCATAGCGGCCAGCGACGCGGAATTATCCAAAATTTACCTGGATAAATATTTAACCTGGCAACATCACCATAAACTGCAAATACCTTTCGCGCAATCATGGTTGCCAAGCGAGTACAAAAACGAGGCGAGAGATATTATTGTAAAGCCACGAGAGGGCAGAGGCTCAAAAAATATTCATATAAATCCTGCAAATCCACAAAATTTTTCTGATGAATTTGTAATACAACCACTGCATAAGGGTATTGAAATTACAACCGCGTTTTACGTAAAGCGAGATGGAAGCCTGCATGGACTATTTACTATGGAAAGGGAATTGGCGAATGGTGCGACATCAAAATCAATTACTACAAAAAAATATGATGTAGAGCTTGAGGTAATCATTAAAAATATGATAGCAGGTAAAGGCTTATACGGTAGTATCAACCTACAATCGATAGTAAATGATAAGGGCGATGTAATACCTTTTGAGGTTAACTGTCGTATATCTGGCACCAATTCTATCCGCCATAATTTAGGTTTCCAGGATGTAAAATATACTATACAGGAATATGTGCTTAACCAACCGCCAGACCCAACAAAACCTATTGATGGTATTGCTGTAAGAATGTTGTGTGATGTAATATATCCCAATACTACCAGCGCAGACCAACTAAATAATAACACTTCTACGTATATACGGTATTAATGAAATATTTACTATTAGATGTAGCCGGTACTTTATTACATAAACCATCCCTGTTTAACAAAATACAGGGGATGTTAACCAGCCATGGCCATATAATAGCTTTAAATAAAATTAAATATAATCATAAGCTATTATCTGAAACTATTAAGTTTCCTGACAGGACGGGCAAAGAGTTTTATACTGATTTTAATGCTGAATTGCTTTATTCATTAGGAATTATCCCTACAGGTGAATTGTTGGATGAGATATTTAATGCCTGTTCATACTTGCCGTGGGAAAAATTTGATGATACAGAAGCTTTACAAGGGATTAATATCCCTATCGGGATACTATCAAATTTTAACTCATCGCTTAAGGAACAATTAACCCGGATATTCGGTGAGGTATTTTCAGATATCTTTGTTTCAGAAGAATTAGGCATAGGTAAACCCACTGTTGAGTTTTACCAAAGGGCTTTAGATAAAATAGGTGTTAAAGCAAAGGATATACTATATATTGGCGATTCGTTTAAATTAGATATGGAACCAGCTATTCAATTAGGCATTAGGTCTTACATAATTGACCGGGATAATTTTTATCCTAACAGCCCAAATACTATCACATCGCTGTTTGATATTAAAGATCTGATATAAATATGAAAATACTAGGTATAGTAGGCGCAGGCGATTTAGGTCAGCAAATAGCACATTATGCTATAGCTGATAGCCATTATACCGAGGTAGTTTTTTTTGATGATTTTAATAAGGCGGACAAAATAAATGGGCATGAAGTTTTAGGTAAAGTGTCAGCCATTAAGGAAGCTTTTGAAGAGAAAAAATTTGATGAGTTGATCATCGCCATAGGATACAAACACCTACAGGTGCGTAAGAACTTGTACAAGCAATTTGCAGGGAGTATACCTTTTGGCAAAATAGTTCATTCAACTGCATGGGTTGATTATTCTGCAACAATAGAAGACGGGTGCGTTATTTATCCGCGTTGCGCTATAGATGCCAAATCAACAATAAAAGCCAATACCATATTAAATATAGATTGTACCATTGCGCATGACACGGTTATAGGCAGTCACTCCTTTTTATCGCCACGTGTGGCTGTTGCGGGTTTTGTAAATGTGGAAGAGCAATGTATAATTGGCATTAACAGCACTATTATAGATAACCTTAACATTAAGCAAGGTACACAAATAGGTGGAGGAGCGGTAGTAATAAAGTCAATTGAAAGTAGCGGTTTATATGCAGGCAACCCGGCTAAACTTATTAAGTAATGATACCATTTAACAAACCATTTTTAACCGGTAAGGAAACAGATTATATTACCCAGGCAGTTCAGTCGGGTAAAATATCCGGAAATGGAATGTTTACGCAAAAATGCCATGAATTTTTTCAAAACAGGTATGGTATAAAAAAATGCCTGCTTACTACATCATGTACTGATGCATTAGAGATGTGCGCCATGTTGATTGATTGTAAGCCTGGTGATGAAGTAATTGTGCCTTCATATACCTTTGTATCGTCTGCATTAGCTTTTGTGCGCCAAGGGGCTAAAGTAGTGTTTGCCGATTCGCAAGTTGATAGTCCTAATATTGATGTTGCCCGGCTTGAAGAACTAGTAAATATCAAAACCAAAGCAATTGTGGTAGTTCATTACGCAGGTATTGCTGTTGATATGGATGCGGTAATGCAACTGGCAAACAGGCATAACCTGGTGGTGATTGAAGACGCAGCTCAATCAATAGATTCCTATTATAAAAACAATCCATTAGGCAGTATTGGCCACTTAGCAACCTTCTCCTTCCATGAAACCAAGAATGTAATATCCGGCGAGGGGGGTATGTTGGCAATAAATGACGAGCAATATATTAAACGATCCGAGATCATTTGGGAGAAAGGCACTAACCGGGCCTCATTTTTTAGGGGCGAGGTAAATAAATACAGTTGGGTGGATACAGGCTCGTCTTTCCTGCCATCAGAAGTTATAGCTGCCTTTTTATATGCTCAGTTGGAGCAATTAGATAAGATTCAAATCCGTAGAAAACAGATATGGAGTAAATATCATGATGGGTTATTAGCACAGGCTAATTTGGGCTCGTTTAAATTGCCTGTGATACCGAATTATGCTACAAATAATGCACACATGTTTTATTTAGTTTGTAATAATCTGCAAGATAGAACCAACCTTATTGAACATTTAAAAAATGATGGTATTTGGAGTGTGTTCCATTATTTAAGCCTGCACAAAAGCGATTATTATAAGGATAAGCACGATGGCCGGGGTTTAGCCAATGCCGATAAATTTGAAAGCTGCCTGGTTAGGTTGCCTTTCTATTTTGAATTAACGGATGAGCAACTGGATAAAATAATACAATCAGTTATTTCTTTTTATAAATGATAAAAGCCGGCGTAAGTAAATTACAAGCGTATTTTAGTCAGGGTCATGCACGTACAGTGCAAGCTAAAATAAATATTACCGGAGGATTTTTGCTGAAAGGGCTGGGGGTGGTATTGAGCATGCTTATTGTACCCATGACCATAAATTACGTATCGCCTAATGTGTATGGCGTATGGATAGCGCTATCATCGGCCATTTTATGGCTTAGCTTTTTTGATATAGGTTTTGGTAATGGCCTACGCAACAAGTTTGTTGAAGCAGTTGCACATGGCAATAAAGAATTGGCAAAAATATACGTAAGTACTACTTACGCCATATTAGCTATCATAATCAGCGCAGTATGGTTAATTGCAGTTATAGCGTCATACTATATAAACTGGGCAGATTTTTTAAACGCGCCCAAAGGCATGTCAAGCGATCTGACCAAAGTGGTTTTAATTGTACTGACAACCTTTGCACTGCAGTTTATTTTAGGGCTGATAACTACTATTTTAAACGCCCTGCAAAAATCAGTAATGACATCATTATACAATACCGTTAGCCAGGTATTGGTATTAATTGGTATTGCCATCTTAACTAAAACTACGCAAGGCTCATTGGTGTATTTAGGGTTATTATTGGGCGGTGTCAATGTATTTGTATTGATCACATTTTCCCTATGGTTTTATACGCATGATCTTAAAGAATATTTACCCAGTTTAAAATATGTTAAGTTTGCCTACGCAAAAGATCTGATGGGGTTAGGCATACAATTCTTTTTGATCCAGATCATAGCATTGGTTTATTATGAAACCAATAACATTATCATCATAAAAATACTAAGCCCTGCAAGTGTATCAGTTTATGATGTTGGTTATAAGTATATGTCGGTCATTGGCATGTTTTTTACCATATTAATTACACCGTTTTGGAGCGCTTTTGCAGAAGCCCAGGCTTTGGGTGATTATCAATGGATGAAAAATGTGGCTAAAAAATTAAGGCTCATTACATTGGCAATTGCCGCTGGCGCATTGGTATTAGTTGCTGTTTCGCCATTTATTTATAAAATTTGGCTGCGCGATATGGTAGTTGTTCCATTTACATTAACGCTATTATTGGGTGTTTGGCAAATTTTTCATATTTGGAACACCCTACACTCTACTTTAATTTATGGCATAGGCAAAATCAAGTTGCAATTAATAGGTTCATTATTTGTTGGTATTATTAATTTACCGGTAGCCATTTATTTTTGCAGCAGATGGCAACTAAACGGGATTATTTTTTCTCAAATTTTAATGTCGGCTTCCATTTCATGGATAGGGGTGATACAGTTAAATAAATTATTAAATAGATCCGCCCATGGCATCTGGGACAGATAAGCTAAAAATATTACTCATATCCAGCAGCAGCCCATCTGATTATTCACCCAGGATGGTGCTGGATATGGCGAGAGCTATTAAAGCAGGAGGGCACCACATCGATCTGCTTTTAAAGTATCCTATACAAGACAAATCAGTAAACACTTTATCTGTATTGCCAAAACGATACACTGTATTAGAAACCATTACCTATCAGGTAAGAAGGCGGATACGTAAAATTAGAAAAGCTTTAAATTTGAATAAAGGAGAGGCTGATTTTAATTACTATTTTAATAATAACTATACTAATGACGAAAGCAGGCCGTCCGTTGATCCGAAGTTAATTTTACGGCAGATCAAAATTCAATATGACCTTGTTCTGGTGTTTTTTTGGAAGGATATGATCACCGCAAAAACACTGCAGGAAATTTACAACAAGCTGCAAGTGCCTATTTTTCTGATAGTAGCTGATATGTTCCCGATGACGGGTGGCTGCAGTTATTTTTGGGATTGCCGTAATTTTGAAACAGGTTGTGGTAATTGCCCGGCCATTGGTTCAACTAATAAAAATGATTTTACGCACCGGGCATTTTCATACAAGCAACAGGTTTATCAAAACATAAATAGTGTTTTTTTAGGCAATAGCTGGATGCATAATCATGCTGAAAAAAGCAAATTATTTAAACATATAGACACCATGTACCCGGTAATAAATGAAAATGTATTTAAGCCGCATAATAAAGGCGAGTTAAAAGCGACACATGGTTTAAACGGCAAAACTGTTTTGTTTATAGGGTCGGTACATGTAACCGAAGAAAGAAAGGGCTTTAAATACCTGGTAGAGGCTTTGCATATATTATATGAAAGTTCGCCGCAGTTAAAAGATGATATAGTGTTGATTATTGCAGGACTATCAAGTGTTGATTTGCAATCTTTTTTTGATTTTAAAGTAATACAAACGGGAAGCTTACCCTATGATAAACTTGCCGAGTATTATGCAATGGTTGATGTTTATTTAAGCGGATCCATACAGGATGCAGGGCCCATGATGATTAACCAGGCTTTGATGTGTGGTACACCGGTAGTAGCTTTTAATATAGGTACTGCTTGCGATTTAATAAATGATACCACCGGTTATTTGGCCAAATACTTAGACGCCAATGATTTTAGTGATGGGATATTTAAATTAATTAATTTAAATGATGATGCAAAAAATGCTATGTCTGCTCAATGCCGGCAGGTTGGGTTTGCTACGTCTTCCTATAAAGCATTTGAAAATCAAATCACTAAAGTGTATAAAAAACTGTCAAATAATTAATTGCAGATACGGTAAATTGAACTAAAAAGCCTTAATTTTAACAAAGCCTTCCTCAAAATAGAAGGCTTTGTTATTTTAGCATTATGGAAGAAGAAAACGAACATCAGTTAAGCATTGAACTTTCTGAAGAAATAGCAGAAGGAACCTATTCAAACCTGGCTATAATTACCCACTCCAGTTCGGAGTTTGTGATTGATTTTATACGTGTGGTACCCGGCGTGCCTAAAGCAAAAGTAAAATCAAGGATAATATTAACCCCTGAACATGCTAAGCGTTTAGTAGCCGCATTAGAGGAAAATATAGATAAATTTGAAGCCGCAAACGGAATAGTTAAAATGCAGCAAGGGCCAACTGGTTTTCCAATGAATTTTGGCGGTACCATGGGTCAGGCTTGATCCGATTAGCACTTTATGGGAACTATTCTAAATTATCATTCGTAATAGCGATATTTGTAGCTATTAACTACGCCCTTGTTTCAATAATGCCATTATTTACACTTCAGTATCATAATAAAACAAGAATTTGTGTAATAGGCGATATGATGCTTGATCATTATATAAATTGTTCATACAACCGAATTCCGGACGCAGCACTTGAACAGGTAATTGATGTAAAATGCGCTTACACTTGGGCGGTGAGCGTGGGTAGCAATAGATAGCACACAATGGTATATAGGTACGCTACTTTTATAAAAGCTATCAATCTTTCTATTGATTATATCATGCTAAACATTAGCATGTTTATAGCCTATGCAATAGTTAACCAAACTTATAATTGGGCCGATGAAAGTAAATACCTGCCCGTAATATTAGTATTTAATTTAGTGTGGTTATTATCCACCAATATTACCGGTTTATATGAACGTGTATTAAACCG
Source organism: uncultured Mucilaginibacter sp. (assembly GCA_964611565.1). Lineage (GTDB taxonomy): Bacteria > Bacteroidota > Bacteroidia > Sphingobacteriales > Sphingobacteriaceae > Mucilaginibacter. The sequence goes on from CAZTAU010000022.1 coordinate 9,266, forward strand.
GGATTCTATACGTACTTATCAATCGTTTTTTAAAACCTACCTGTTATTTGTATCATTTATATGCTTTATCATTCTTACGGCAATAGGTGAGCAAACGTATTTAATTACACGATCTTACCTGTTTTATTCACTTGTATTATTTGGGTTATTAGTTGGTATATGGAAACTAATATTCTTGGCTATTAGAAAGAGCAAGCGAAACCTGTTAATGGATTCGCGGACTATAATTATAGTCGGGTCCGGACGTGTAGGACAGGATATTTTTAAATATTTTGAGCATTATAAACACAGCGGATATAAAGTTTTAGGTTTTTTTGATGATAAAGCTGCGCGAGTTGCTGACATTGGTTTATACCTGGGTAATATAGATGATTGTATAAGTTATGTGCTTGAAAATAATGTAGACGAAATTTTTTGTGCGCTACCGGTATCTCAATCTGATAAAATAGAACAATTAATGCTAAAGGCGGATAGGCATTTAATACGTTTTAAGATCATACCTGAGTATTATATTAATTCTAAGAAAAGGTCAATGGTAGTGCAAAATTTTGATCATATTCCGGTAATATCAATTCGCCCCGAACCGCTGGAAAGTATGTTTAACCGGATGATTAAACGGCTGTTTGATATTGTTTTCTCCTTATTTGTGATCATATTTATCATTAGTTGGCTTTTTCCTATTTTAGCTATATTAATAAAATTGGAATCAAAAGGTTCCGTTTTTTTTGTTCAAAAGCGTTCGGGGAAAAACAATATCCCTTTTAAATGTTATAAGTTCAGGAGCATGCGCGTAAATACCGATGCCGATAAAAAGCAAGCTGTTAAAGGAGATAAAAGAATTACCAAAATAGGCGCATTTATTAGAAGAACCAGTTTAGATGAGTTTCCTCAATTTTTTAATGTACTAATTGGAAATATGTCTGTAGTAGGACCCAGGCCGCACATGCTTAGCCATACCGAAGAATATTCGCAATTGATAGATAAATTTATGGTCAGACATTTTTTAAAGCCTGGAATAACCGGATGGGCTCAAACCAATGGCATGAGGGGTGAAACTAAAACTACCGATCATATACTACAGCGTGTTGAAGCAGATGTGTGGTATTTGGAAAATTGGTCGTTTTTACTAGATCTTAAAATCATATTTCTCACTTTTTGGAATGTTATAAAAGGCGACGAGAACGTTTTTTAATTTTATAACCCCAATAAATAGTATAATTTTATCCCAAATTAGATCATATACATATAGATGAAAAAAGTAGCACTAATTACTGGTATAACCGGTCAGGACGGAGCTTATTTGGCGGAACTATTACTGTCAAAAGGATATGAAGTGCATGGCATAAAGCGTCGAAGTTCATTATTTAATACAGATAGAATAGACCATTTATACCAAGATCCGCATGATACCAATAAGAACTTAATTTTACATTATGGCGATTTAAGTGATAGTACCAATCTAATACGAATTGTACAACTGGTACAACCGGATGAAATATACAATTTAGGTGCTATGTCGCACGTAAAAGTTAGTTTTGATACTCCTGAGTATACTGCTAATGCTGATGGTATAGGAACTTTAAGAATATTGGAAGCGATACGTATATTAGGTTTGACTAAAAAAACTAAAATATATCAGGCATCTACATCTGAATTGTATGGCTTAGTTCAGGCAGTTCCTCAAAGTGAAATAACCCCTTTTTATCCACGCTCGCCATATGCCGTGGCAAAAATGTATGCCTATTGGATAACAGTAAATTATCGGGAAGCGTATAATATGTATGCATGCAATGGCATACTATTCAATCATGAAAGTCCATTGAGGGGTGAAACATTTGTGACCCGAAAAATCACCCGGGGTGTGGCTAAAATAGCAATGGGTTTACAAGATAAGTTATACTTGGGAAATTTGGATGCTCAACGTGATTGGGGGCATGCTAAAGATTATGTGGAAGCAATGTATTTGATATTGCAACAAGAAAAACCGGAGGATTTTGTAATTGCCACAGGAGTAACCACAAGAGTACGTGAGTTTGTAAGGATGGCATTTGCTGAGACAGGAATTGTGATTGAATTTAAAGGAGAGGGTGTTAATGAAAAAGGAGTAATTGTTGCATGTAATAATCCTGATTACCAGGTAGAAATAGGTAAGGAAGTAGTAAATGTAGATTCTCAATATTTTAGACCAACTGAAGTTGATCTACTAATTGGAGATCCCACTAAATGTAATCAAAAATTGGGGTGGAAACCTAAGTATGATTTACAAGGATTGGTAAAGGAAATGGTAGCTGCTGATCTGAACCTATTTGAGAAGGAAAGGCTTTTGAAAAATTCAGGTTATATTATCAAGAACCAGTTTGAATAATGAATAAAGATTCTAAAATATATATAGCTGGCCATAAAGGAATGGTGGGTTCAGCCATACATCGTAAATTAATTGCCGAGGGATACAGTGATATAATAACGCGTACATCTGCACAACTTGATTTACGTAATCAACCGGATGTAGCTAATTTTTTTAAGGATGAAAAACCCCAATATGTGTTTTTAGCTGCGGCCAAAGTAGGGGGTATTATTGCAAATAATACCTATCGTGCAGATTTTTTATATGAAAATCTGCAGATACAAAATAATGTTATTCATTCATCTTATTTAAATGGAGTAACTAAATTGCTTTTTTTAGGATCAAGCTGTATCTATCCCAAATTAGCTCCACAGCCTTTAAAAGAAGAATATTTATTGACGGGTTTATTAGAAAAAACTAATGAGCCTTATGCTATCGCAAAAATAGCCGGCATAAAAATGTGCGATGCCTATAGGGCTCAATATGGCTGTAATTTTATCTCAGTTATGCCAACAAATTTGTATGGATATAATGATAATTACCATCCTCAAAACTCACATGTTTTGCCGGCATTAATAAGAAAATTTCATGAAGCAAAGCAGCAAAATGCTCCTTTTGTAAGTATTTGGGGTAGTGGGACACCCAAACGTGAGTTTTTATTTTCAGATGATATGGCTGAAGCATGTTATTATTTAATGCAAAACTATGATGAAGCCGGACTAATAAATATTGGTACTGGCCAAGACTTGTCAATAAAAGAGCTGGCACTATTAATACAGGATATTATCGGCTACAACGGCGAGACACAATTTGATGCTTCTAAACCCGATGGCACACCCAGGAAGTTAATGGATGTAAGTAAATTGCATAGTACAGGGTGGAAACATACTATTGAATTAAGGGAAGGCATAAAATTAGCTTATAATGATTTTTTAACAAAACAATAACTGCTAAAACGGTTAACAGTTATTGATATTACTTCATCTTAGTTTTTTGACGAAGCTACTATTACTTGCAATTAAAATGTCTGATAATCACACAACATTTAATTACCCTTTAAATTTAAATATTGCTATTATAGGCTTAGGTTATGTAGGCTTGCCCCTTGCAATAGAGTTTGCTAAAAAATACAATGTTGTAGGATTTGATATTAAGCAAAGCCGAATTGACGAACTAAATAACAACTATGATAGGACGCTTGAGGTTGACGCTGGTATTATAAAAAAAGCAACAAATACTACCAATAATATAGGTTTAAAGTTTTCGTCTGCTATTATTGATATTGCTTTATGTAATATATATATTATTTCAGTACCAACGCCAACTGACAAACACAATAAGCCAGATTTAAATTTATTAAAGGCAGCAAGTGAAACAGTGGGCTCTGTTATCAAAGATGGCGATGTGGTCATTTATGAGTCAACTGTTTATCCTGGAGCAACAGAAGAGTTTTGTGTACCAATTATAGAACATGTTTCAAGGCTGAAATTGAACTATAATTTTTTTGTGGGATACTCGCCCGAACGCATCAATCCAGGAGATAAAATACATACACTTACCAATATTTTAAAAGTCACATCGGGGTCTACACCTCAGGTTGCAGATTTTATTGATGATCTATACCGTTCAATTATATTGGCGGGTACACACAAAGCGTCAAGCATTAAAGTTGCTGAAGCTTGTAAGGTTATTGAAAATACTCAACGCGATGTAAACATTGCATTTGTAAATGAGTTGGCTAAAATATTTAACCTTTTAAATATTGATAGTAAAGCAGTTTTTGAAGCTGCCGCTACAAAGTGGAATTTCCTGAATTTTAAACCAGGATTGGTGGGCGGGCATTGTACTGGCGTGGATCCTTATTATTTGGCCCAAAAAGCACAAGAGGTGGGCTATCATCCAGAGATGATTTTAGCCGGTCGCAGACTAAATGATAGTATGGGTACATACGTAGCATTAGAGGTAATTAAGCTAATGGTAAAAAGGGATATACCCATAAAAAACTCAAAAGTATTAATACTGGGATTTACATTTAAAGAAAACTGCCCGGATGTTCGTAATACACGTGTAATAGACATTATAAAAGTATTGAATGAATTTGAATGCCAGTACCAGATATATGACCCATTGGCAAACCCAGATGAAGTGTTAAAAGAATATAGTATTGAAACAATAAATAAATTTGAACTTTTAGATGGTGGGTTTGATGCTATTATTCTTGCCGTATCACATACTGAATTTTTAAAATTGGATTACTCTGCACTAAAACAAACAAATGCATCAATATTATACGATATTAAAGGAATACTAAATAATAATATAATTGATGGGAGATTATAAAGACCTTTTGATACGATCAAGTGGTTTAATTTGTTTATAATTGCGAAATTAATCATAACCATTTTTTAGTTAAGCTATAAAGCGGACGTAATAAAGTATGACATATATAAAAACATTTTTATTTATATTATTTGTATGTTTTATAACATGCATTTCTGCATCAGCACAAACATTTTCGTCAAATACTAATATTGATGACTATTCTGACGCTCAAATTAAAAGTGCTTTTCAGCAAGGCCAATCACAAGGATACAGCGATGCTCAAATAATAGAACTTGCCCAAAAAAATGGTTTACCAAGCACTCAGGTGCAGAAACTACAGACTAGGATTATCGAAATCAGGAAAAGGGAGGAAGGTGCAACATTGGGGAGTGGTTCTGATACAACCAGGCAAGCGGGACGACAATACAGTAAAACCGATACTGCCCAGGTAAAGAATCAAAATAAGGTTAATATATTTGAAAGTTTAACTCCTAAAATTTTTGGAGCCGAACTTTTTAGAAACAGCAAAACCAATACATTTGAGCCAAGTTTAAAAATCCCCACGCCTGTAAATTATATTTTAGGGCCCGATGATAAGTTAATTATAAATGTTTATGGTAATTCATTGGCCAATTGGAACCTTGCTGTATCACCCGAGGGTAACATTAATATACCTGGTGTAGGCATATTAAAAGTAGCAGATAAAACTATTGAGCAAGCCACTACTGATATAACAAGAAGGTTAATTGCCAATAATTATACAATAGGTAGGGGTACCAATCTTAAAGTGACTTTAGGTGATATACGCAGTATTAAAGTGAGTGTTACTGGGCAAGTTGTCAAACCTAGTACATATACCATATCATCATTTTCAACTGTAATGACAGCCTTGTACCACGCAGGAGGGCCAAGTGATATGGGATCGTTCCGTAATATTGAAGTCATCAGAAATAACCGAGTTATACAACGAATGGATATTTATGATTTTCTGGTGAAAGACAGCCAAAAAGGGAATATAACATTGCGTGATCAGGATATTATACGGGTACCACCCTATCAAATGCGTGTCGAATTAAAGGGTGAAGTTAAAATACCGGCTTTATTTGAGGTTTTGCGCGGAGAAACGCTACAAGATGTGCTGGATTTTAACGGCGGATTTACTGATCAGGCATATACTGCACGTATTAAAGTAGATCAGGTAAATGATCAGCAACGTCGCATAACAGATGTTTATGAGGATGAATATAAAACTCATATTCCGTTACGTGGTGATAAATACATTGTTGAAAGAATATTAAACCGGTATGAGAACCGTGTTACCATTAAAGGGGCTGTGTTTAGGCCCGATTATTATGAATTGCAAAATGGTTTAACCGTATCGCAATTAATAAAAAATGCCGGTGGAGTAAGAGAAGACGCTTTTGGCAGTAGGGCCAGCCTGGTAAGGCTTAATCCTGATAATACAATAAGTGAGATATCATTCAATCTTGAAGACATTAATAAGCCGGGTCGGGATATTGTTTTAAAAAGAGAGGATGTGATAACTATTTCATCAATTTTTGACTTACGCGATGATTATAAAGTTTCCATTCAGGGTGAAGTGCGCGAACCGGGTGAGTATCAGTATGCGGATAGTATGAAGGTATCTGATTTAATAATTAGGGCAGGTGGATTTACGGAAGGGGCCAGTAACAAGCGTATTGAGATAGCGAGACGGGTATTTGATAGTGACCCGAGACAAAGAGATACTAAAATAGCAGATGTTTTTAGAATAGATATAAATGATTTAAAAACTGGGGATAATTTTACGCTTAAGCCATATGATGTAGTATCTATTTATAGCTTGCCGGGATATGAAATGCCAAAAATGGTTAGAATAGAAGGTGAGGTTATGTATCCCGGGCCCTTCTCTATCGAAAAAAAGAATGAGAAAATATCAGATTTAATTCAGCGTGCCGGGGGCTTAACAGCATCAGCAGATGTAGATGGTAGCAGTTTAAAAAGAGATAATGATGCTGTATTAGGCACGAGTAGAACCAAAATTGATACTGCTGCTCTTAATCAAGAGAGGGCAGAACGCTTAAAAAGATTAAAGCAATCTAGTAAGGATTCAACTAATTTAGAAGCAGAGCAGCTAAGAAATAATTTTGTAGGCATTAATTTGCGCAAGATATTACAGCACCCAGGTATAAATGAAGATATTATTTTAGAAAATGGAGATGTATTAAGGGTTCCAAAACAACAACAAACAGTTAAAGTAAACGGCGAAGTTTTGTTACCTAGTGCAGTTGTTTATCAACAGGGTAAAAGTTTTAGAGGATATGTTCTAAATGCCGGCGGATTTTCACCTTCAAGTTTACGAAGTGGTGGATTTGTTATTTATCCAAATGGTACAGTTAAAGGAACCAGAAGATTTTTGTTTTTAAGTTTTCATCCTAGCATTAAACCCGGCAGCGAAATAGTTATACCTAAAAAGCCTGAAAAGAAAGATAATCTTCAACAAATTTTAGCGCTTACTACAAGTATAGCATCATTAGGGGCCATTATTTTTGGCGTGTTAAGTTTAAATAATAAATAGTTTACTGTTGATGAATAGTGAAGATATCGTTTCAGATTTGGATGAACTTACTTTAAAAGATGTTTTTTTAAAGATATCTTATTGGTGGCGCTTTTTATTATCAAAATGGATAATCATTTCTATATGTGCTATTATTGGTGCTGCGATAGGATTAACTTACTCTTTCATGTCTAAACCCATTTATAAAGCGGAGTTAACTTTCGCTTTACAAGGTGAAAAAAGTGGTGGTGGGCTTAGTAGCGCCATGGGATTAGCCAGTCAATTTGGACTAGATTTAAATGGTTCAGGAGCAGGGGGTGAATTTTCAGGTGATAATTTATTAGAGTTAATGAAATCTCGATCAATCATAGAGAAAACTTTATTAGAATCAATAATTATTAATGGAAAACATAATACGTTGGTTGAATATTATATTGACTTTAATAAAATTCGAGATCGTTGGAAAAAGGATACACAATTGAGTAATATACATTTTCTGCCTAATAGTGATAGAAGAAAATTTACGTTAAAGCAAGATAGCATTTTAGGATCATTTTACAATGCTTTAGTAAAAAGTGATATTTCAGTTAACAAAGTTGATAAGAAATTGAGTATTATTTCCGTCAGTGTTAAATCTACTAATGAATTATTTGCAAAGCATTTTGCTGAAACACTTGTAAAAGTTGTTTCAAATTTTTACATCCAAACTAAGACAAAAAAAGCGGCTAAAAATGTTGGAGTCTTACAAAAACAAACTGACTCTGTAAGGCATATGTTGTATACTGCAATTTCAGGAGTCGCATCGTCTATAGATGTTAATCCAAATCCAAATCCCCTTTTGCAAACACTAAAAGTGCCATCTCAACGCAGGCAAGTTGATGTTCAGGCTAACACAGCCATTCTTAATCAATTAGTAGCTAATTTAGAGATATCTAAAATGTCTTTGTTACAAGAAACACCTCTAATACAAATAATTGATAGCCCTATTTTGCCGCTTGAGAAGAATAAGTTTGGAAAGATTAGTGGTGTTTTAATTGGCGGGTTTTTTGGGTTTTTTATAGTGACTTTTTTTTTGCTAATAAAACATGTCTTTATAAAAATAATGAACCAGTAATATTAGTTGAATTAAGAATGGAATATAACATAACTTTAATATAACTCAAGTACTCGCAAAAGTGATTTATAAAAATGCTGACCGATGATTTAAAGCAACGACAGCTCAGTATCTCCAATGTCCTTGCCGTGTTAAGATGAAAGTCGAAAGTATATCAATTTGAATGATTGAACAATCTGGAGTATTTCAAGTCTTTACCCATAATATTTTGTAAATGAAGTTAATCATATAAAGTTTTAATTGAATCTATTAAAGTAATGTTTACATTTTCGAAATCAAAAATTTCAATTGGAATTCCTACATTTAATCGACCTGCATGGTTGATTAAAACAGTTAAACAGTTTATTGAATTATCAGATTCCAGAATTACTGATATTGTTATATTAGATCAAACAAAGTGGGATTATATTGATGAAGACTATAAGATAGAGTTACTCAATTTAGCTAAAAATGAAATTGTAAAATATATTAATGAGCCGTTTCCAAGTTTGCCTCTTGCTCGCAATAAAATTATAAAGCAGTCTGAAGGAGATATTATTATATGGGTAGATGATGATGTAATTATACCAAACAAATTTATAGATTACCACTTAGAGTGTTATTCAAAGCCAGGGATTGTTGCAAGTGCTGGACAAATTTATCAAAGATTAGAATCTATAAATGAAGAATTATTTAATATCTCAAATTTTGCAAAAAACTCATTTAAAGCGCATTCTTCTCAGCACATGGGCTTTTTTGATGGACCACTTGTTGGCTGTAATCACAGCACATTAAAAGCAGCAGTTATAAAAATTAATGGCGTTGACGAGAACTATGGAGGCAGCGGATATTACAGTGATGCAGACTTAGGGGATAGACTAAAGCTTGAGTTTGGAGATAAATCTATAATATATTCTGAAAAAGCTAGTGTTCTACATGTTAGGTCAAAAAATGGAGGTTGCAAAATAGATGGTAATAAGCGGAGTGAAAAGGATAACATATTTCCTTTTGTGTTTTATTATTACAGATTTCGTTTTGGCACAAAAAAAACTTTTACAGGTTTATATGAAATTTTAAGAGTTGGTCCATTGAGGAAAAGCAAATTAAAAACGCTATCCTTTTTTAACTCGTTATATGTTTGTTTGAATCTTTTAGTGGTGTTAAATAGAAAAAAATGTGATTTAAGTAATATAAAATCTATTCTAAAAAATAATTAATGAAAAATGAAGTAATTATAATAGGGGGAGGAGTTTTTGGGTGTAGTATTGCAATAGAACTGGCACGAAAAGGAAAGAAAATAAGATTGATTGAAAAGAATAACGATATTTTATTAGGCGCAACAAAGCATAATCACAATAGGATACATTTTGGGTATCATTATCCCAGAAGTATAGAAACTGCTAAGCAAAGCCTTCTTAGTCTCTCTTCATTCTTGCTTGAATATGCAGATTCTGTGAAGGGGAATTTTTTAAACTATTATGCAGTGGCAAAGGAATTTTCAATGGTTTCTCCCGAGAAATATGAAGATTTTTGTAATGAATTAGGAGTTTCGTATAAACCATCTTTATTGACAAATCAATTAATAAATAATGAATTATTAAGTGCAAATTATAAGGTAGACGAGCCAATTTATGATTGCGACAATCTCCGCAATTTGATTTATGACAAATTGAGAAGTTCAAATGTTCAATTAGAATTAAATACCGATATTAAAGACATTAATGTAGAAGGCTGCGATTTAATAGTAAATTGTTCATATTCAGCATTAAATGAGGTTAACAGGCATTTTGGTGAAGAGGAAATAGTTGGAAAATATCAAGATGTTCTAATTCCTGTGATTAAGTGGAATCATGAACCAATTGGATTAACTGTTATGGACGGGCCTTTTTGTTCAATAATGCCTCGCGGATTTAATAAATCAGAGTTTCTTGTTTATCATGTTGTAGAAGGAGTATTATCTGCTCACGAAACTGATTTTGTACCACCAAAAATAGATGAGGTTGAAGTGTCAAAAAGAATTATTGAAAAGTCTGCTATATTTTATCCGTTTTTGAAGGATGTAGAAATAATTAATTTTTGGAGATCTAAGAGATTTATACCGAGTAACAGTTCTACAGATAGTAGGTTATCTCAAATTTTTGTATCAAAGAAATCTCAAAATTATATTAGTGTCTTTTCCGGAAAAGTTACAACAGCCGTATCAATCGCTAAAACCATCTCGAATTATTTAGAAACAGGGAAGTTAAGAGAGACTTATGTCTAAGAAGTTTGCTATCATTGGGACTGGTTACTGGGGGAGAGTATTAGAATCAAAATTGAAAAAACTTGGAAAGGTTGTGTATTGGTCTAATTCAAGGGCCTATAATGATATTAATCGTGATATAGATTGGGTTTTTGTGGCAACACCCGCCACAACACATTTCACAATAGCATTAGAATTGATTACTTTAGGTTTTAATGTTTTTCTTGAAAAGCCTCCCGCTATAAAGTTTACAAATTATAAGCAATTAGTAGATTTATCAATTGAGAAAAAATGCAAATTATTGGTTGATAATGTTTTTTTGTTGCGAGATGAACTTGTAAAAAAGTCAGATTTCTTTTTAAAAACCGATATACTTCGATTTACTTGGGAAAAATTTGGACCGTTCAATGATTCGATTTTATTTGATTTATTGTATCACGACCTATATATATTATCTTACTACAAACAAAAAGGCGATATTAAAATAAAAAATATTAAAATCGAAGAAGATTTATTTTTATTTGAAGGGAAGTTGGATAATACTTACATAGAAATTAATTACAATAGAAAGTGCAACAACTATTTGAAAAAAATTGAAAACGACTCAAATTATATTACCCTTAATAAAACAAGTAGTGACCCGTTAATGACGTTGCTTGAAAATATTATATCTGATTCGATTGACTATGACGATAACGTTAAAATCAATCTGTTGGCAATGAAAATGTTTGATAGAATAAGTTTGAAAGTGGGTATAGACTTAATTAAATGATATTTAACTCAAGAATGAATTTTTTAAGTCAAAGTTTTTTAAAAAATATTGTAAGTTCAACAACAAGTTATTTATTGAAATTTGTTGTTAATTTCTATATTACAAACCAAGTAATAAAGTACCTTGGGTTGTCTAATTTTGGAGTTTTATCATATATAATTTCATTAGGTTCTATAGTTGGTAGTTTTGGGTCTTTAGGATATGAATCTATTTTGCCGAAAATATTTAATAATTGTACAAATCATAAAGAGTCTAAAAATTTGGTTAAATTTATTGGAAGCGCCTTCACATCAGTTTTTGTTGTTGGTTTATTAATATCAATATTTTTTTATGCAATAATTTTTCTTTTTGATAAAGAGTCTCTCGGCATCTCAATTTTATACGGATTATCATTTCCATTATTAAGTTACAATGTTATAAGATATTACTTGGAGTATAAACTTCGGATAAGATTGTTAAGTAAGATTAATAATATTGTTATGATAGCTTTATCAATAGTCAAGCTAATAATTATAAGGTATGACTTAGGGCTTTTTTATATTGCTTCTATTACATTTTTTGAGGCAATGATTTTACTTTTTTTATATGTTATTTTATTCGAAAGAATTGTAAAGGGCGGGGGCAAACTTTTAATTTTCAGTATGAATAAATTTAAATATTTGATAAAAAAGAGTTATCCTTTTTTAGTATCTTCTATGTTAATTATGTTTTACATGAAAATTGATCAAATAATTTTGAAACACTCATTGGGGACCTTAGAATTAGGAAAATTTTCATCTACTATCCGTCTTGTGGAGTTGTTTTATTTCTTTCCAGTTGTTTTTCAAACGGCTTATAATGGCCATTTCTTATCTACTATTAAGGATGAGCATTTGTCAAAAAGAAAAATTTTCTCCATTTCATTAGTGATGTTTTATATTTCAGCTAGTGTATTTTTGTTTTTTTTATTTTTTTCCCAACAAGCATTAGAGGTAATTTATGGAAGTATTTATAAAAGTAATGGTTTGCTATTAAAAATTTATTCTTTAGTTTTTGTATTTGTTTCATTTGGAACTGTAAGAAATATAAGAATATATTCTATTGGAGCTTCTCAGTTTTATATGTACATTACATTAATAGGATTAGTATTAAATCTGGTTTCAAATTTGATTCTAATACCTATATTTGGAGTGTTAGGTTGTGCTTTTTCTGCAATTATTTCCCAATTTTTTATTTCAATAATATCAAGTCTTTTCCATCCTATTTTAAGAGAGGATATTTTATTTTTCTTAAAGAATATATTTAATTTCAAAGAATACAAAAGTTTAATAAATTTATCTTAACATTGATATATTTAATCTGCCTTTTTCTAAATATTTTTATTTTATTCATAGCATTCAAAAGTTGGTTTCTTTTGAAAAAAATGAAGAAAACATACTCCGTTTATTTTGATTTATTTTATTTAACAATCATATACAATATTATTACCCATGGAGTCGTAGTGGATATTTTAAGGACTATCTCAGGTGGAAAAATTAACAAAGAATTTGGAGTTTCTGAGTTTGAGATTCTAAAAATTACCGCATTTGAAGCTTCGTCAAATTTAATTTATTTACTACTGTTTTTTGTCCTTGCCTCATTCCTAAAAAAAATAAATACAAAAGGATTGAATGAAGGTTTTCAATATTTCGTTTTGTTTTCATTTAGTATAAGTTCGGTTTTTACATTGATTTTTCCATCAATTTTCGATTCAGCTTTGTGGTTTTTTAAGGGTAGTTTTTCAAATATGGGTGCTATTTGCTCAGTTATATTACTTGTTAGGTGTGTTGAAAGTAAACAAAGAACGTATTTATTAATTGCAGTTTTAAATATCATTTTAATTTTTGCTGTAAATATGATAGCAGGCTTGAGGGGGAGCATAGTCGGAATTGTATTAATTTTATTGGCATATTCTTATACTGTACTTCCGAGCCATATCTTACGAAAGATGATATATATATCCATATTTCCAGTTTTACTTGTAGTATTTATCGGAAGCTACTTAGGTGAGTTAAAATATCAATTTGCAGTTAATGCATCATCTAAAGAATTTGAATTAAAAAATATAGTTGACTATTATAATTTTGTCACTGAATTCATGTCTCCAGACTTATTGGATTCAAAGCAAGCAGATTCTAAGAGTATTTTAGATGAAATTGAATTTAGATATGGAGCACCAAGTTTATTTGGAGTTGGATTTATAAGAATGTATGATAGGGGAGCATCAGCAGGTTTTAACACAGAATTTAACAGCTTATATTCTTTTTTACCAAGGGAGATAGTTGGCGAAAATAAACCTGTATCTGGTTCTGTTGACGGAACAGAACAAGGAATGGGCATGTATTCTTCGTACAAAGAAATTACAGGATCTGATAGTGTTATGTCCGATTTTTATGTTTCAGGTCATTATTACTGGCAATTTGGATTTTTGGGTGTTGTAGTCCTTAGTGCGTTAGCCTCAATTTATACATTTTTTGTGCTTTTGTTTGTTAATAAATACTTTTATGTTGGTCATGCACTATGGTTGGTTTCTTTTAAACCGTTTTGGTTATTACCCAAGCTTTGGTTTTCGGAGATAATAATTATGTGTTCAACCATTTTTTTGCCTACATTATTTGTAATTTTTATGTTTAGGACAATTTATATTGTAAAACGGACATTTTTACGCTCGAAGTTAATTAGGTGACAATTTAACGTTGATATTCAGAGGACTATAGAAATGAAAATTTTATTATTACGGGGGGGATTAGGAAATCAGTTGTTTATTTATGGTGCATACAATTTTTTAAAAAAAAAATACCCAAAACATACTTATATAGATGACGTTTCTGGCTTCTTAAATGATATAGTATATAAACGAAAGAATAAACTTCCGGAATTAGGATTTAGTTATAAAAAAATTGGAAAAAATATTAGAATTATTTGGCGCATATTAGCATTATTTAAAGACGACACTTCATTTTTGTTTTTTTGTAATAGGTATTATCAAGAAGCATTTTATCTAGATAATATTAAAATGCAACTTTCTGAAAACCTCTCTAGAATATGTGTGCATATTCGAATTAAAAATTATCCTTTAATGTTATTAGAAAGTGAATATATTGAATTGATTGATTATGCTAAAAAAAAGTTTCAGCATTTGACAATTATTTTTCTCACTGACGACGAGTCACTCTTTAAAAAAGAAATGCCAGTATTGTCCGCTTTAGGAGAATGTTTGGATTTAGATGAAATCGAAGCTTTTTATTTTATGGCACAAAGCAGTCATGTCATAATTTCTGATAGTTCATTTAGTTTTAGTTCAGCCTATATTGGAAAGGAGAAAGTAATCTTATATAAAAGGTTGACAAACATTATTGTTAATGGTAGCAAACAACATCAATGGATAAAGTTGTAGTTCTTCATCATTCAAAATTTGACATATCATCAAGTATTAATGCGAATGATTCTTTTGCTGGCCATACCCATATGTTGAATTTGAAGTCCGAGTTGCCAAATGCCCATTTTATTTCCTTCATATATTTAGAAGAAAAAAAAATATTGGTTGGAATTGACAATTTGGCACCGTGGTTTTTCTCAAAATGGATAAGCCTGTTTGCAAGATTATTTTACACTATTCATATTTTTTTTAAATATGATAAAATTATTATTTACCATTCGGAAGGGTTTTATTATTTTTTCCCAATATTCATGTTGTTTAAGAATAAAGCCATTCTGCAGGTTAATGAAGTCTATTCAAACGTCGTTCCCAATAAAACAAAATTATTTTTTGAGCTTAACTATATTAATTCTTTTAAAAAAATAATAGCAAGTAATATTTGGCTCAAAGAAAATTGGCTTGCCAATAACAATGTAATAGTTCGAGGAGGATATTTCCGTTTTCAGAAAAAGCAGAAAGAAGCAGAGCGCCAGGATAATTCTTTTATTTATGTTGGATCTGTTGATGAAGTAAAAATGGGAAATTTGACAATGTTAAAAAAGCTTATCGAGACAGTGCCTAATTATATAGATTTATATTTGTGTTTGTTAACGTCAGATGAAATATATGAATTACTAAAAAGGCTAATTGTAGATAAACCACAAGTACGGCTATTCAGAAACGTGAAAGATAATGACCTGAATGGGTATTATCAAAAATGTAAATATGGATTAGTCTTGCAAGATTCTAATAAGCCTTTTAATTTAAGTAGTTTTCCAAGTAAGATATTCTCTTATGTTAATAATGGTGTGACACCCGTGGCTCAAAAGAATTACTCTCTGATGCACTCTGAGGTCTGTGATTTATTTTGTTTTATTGAAGAATGGAGTTGGGATTCTATACTTAGAAATAAAACTAGCGTGGTTGAGTCTGAACCACTCGCCGAAAAATTAAAAGAAGAACTGAATAATTTTATATACTCTCACAAAAATTAAAATATGATATATGACGTTTGTAGTTTTTTTAATGAATTGGATGTATTAGAGGAGCGTTTAACTTACTTATATAACCATGTAGATTATTTCGTCATATGCGAGTCTGACGTAACTCATGTTGGTGAAGTTAAGCCACTATATTTTAAAGAAAATGAGAACAGGTTTTCAAAATTTAGCAATAAGATTATACATAAAATATATCAAGGAGATAAATTCTGTAATGCTTGGATAAATGAAAATTGTCAACGTAATTATATATTAAACGATTTAAATATTTCATCAGAAGATAAAGTTATAATAAGCGATGTTGATGAAATACCATCTATTAATTTTATCAGATATCTGCTTAATTATAATGGGAAAGACATTCTAATTGCTTTTCAAGAGCTCTCTTTTTTTTGGCCAAATTACAGACGTAGTGATCTTCCTTTTTGGTATGGTGGAAGTCGAGGATTTAACTTTAAATATTTAGAAGAATTAAATTATTTAAACGGAAAATATTCAAATACTTTTTTAAAAGAATACAATCAAGGTAATACTCTAACCAAGATTCGTTTAACAAACACCGGCCGTTTAATTCTGAATGGAGGATGGCATTTGTCATATATGGGAGGCGAAGAAAGTATTAAGCACAAAATACTTGGATTTGCGCATACGGAAGAAAAAGAAAGGATAGGCGTTAATGTAGAAGAGTATATCAAAAATAGTTTAATTAAAGGAAAAGGTTTTTTTGGGAAAAATGAAGTATACTTAACCCATGGAACATTTAAGCCAAGAGTATTAACTGGGAGACCAGTTAATACCAGATATCTTTCTGTTTCTCTTAAAATCAAGTGGTATATTTTAAAAGTTAAAATATTACTTAAATTGAAATCAAAATATTATGGAGTCTTGCTATTGCGGAAGTAAATCATTTAAGATAAAAAATTTTAGGAACTATTTTTATGATGGGTCATCATTTCATGATTATCTAATTTGCAGTTTTTGCGGTAGCTACTACTTACAAGACAAAGATTATGTTAACACAAACTATGATGAGAATTATTATTCTATTTCAAATACTTCTACTATTAATTTAAGTTATTTCCGATCATTAAGATATACTTCGAATTCAGGCATCAGTAGGTTACTTAGGGTTATAAAGCCAATTAGTATTTATGATAAATTAGTTACTACGCATATTAAAAAGTATAATTCCAATGTTTTAGACTTCGGTTCAGGATCTTCTTTCTATATTAAGTTTTTGAAAGCAACAGGTGTACTAAAAGGAGCCGGCTATTCCTATGATCCTTATTCGACAGATCCAGACACTTTCAATTCTTATGAAAACATACCCTTTGACCATATTGATTTAATTATATCGAATCAAGCATTAGAACATATTGTTGATCCTAAATTAATTTTAGAAAAATTATATGCCAGTAGTAAAGATAATTGCACAATTATTTTTAGTGTACCTGTGGTGGGATCAGTTCTCGAATTTTATGAAGAATATTCTTATACTTTGCAAGCTCCTGATCACATTACAATTTTATCTTTACATGCCTGGATTAAACTTCTTAGCACTTTGAGTTGGAAAGTATTAGGAATTTTCGAAGACTATGCTGCGCACAAAAAATATGTTGAGAATAGTAAAAATATTTTGGAAAAGTATTCAAAACTATCCCATGTTAAAGATCCGACCAATGAATTTGCCGATAATGTAATCTTTATTCTTAAAAAATAGTTTTTATTTGAGCCTCTATCGTTTAAAAATATTATAATGACTAAATATTTATACGTTTCCTACCGCGATTGGGCAATAAAGTCGCACTACGAAATAAGTCTGGATATTCCCATTGTTAAATCGACAGAGGAATTAATCTCATTTTTGAAAAACAATAACAATATTCAATACATATTTTTTGTTGGTTGGAGTGAAATTATAAAAAATGATATATTAACCAATTATTCGTGCTTTTGCATTCATCCTTCTATGCTTCCACTTTATAGAGGTGGGAGTCCCATACAAAATCAAATAATTAATAGAGTTTTGGATTCAGGAGTAACTATGTTTAAAATGAACAGTAAACTGGATGCTGGTCCGATTTTTTCTCAAAAGTATCTTTCTCTGAGAGGAAGTTTAAATGATATTTTTAATAGAATAACTTATATAACGGCTGATCTAATTAGGACATTTATATTAGAATTAGAATCAAGTGGAGAATTAAAGTTACAAGAGCAAGATGAATCAAAGGCGTCATTGTTTAAAAGAAGAAAAGAAAATCAAAGTGAATTAACATTAAATGAATTGCAGAATCTTACTGCTTTAGATTTATATAATAAAATAAGAGCATTAGATGATCCTTATCCAAATGCTTTTATTAAATGTTGTGACGGAGAAAAATTATTTATAAAAAAAGCATATTTATAATGAATATATTAATGCTCCATGATATTAGAGAAATCGACCCGAACTTTTATCCGGATCGATTTAAGTTGCCCTATTTTCTTCGGCCTCATCAATTTTATAATATTGTTGATAATTTGAATTCTGCAAACTCAAATTTGTTAAGGTTTGATGAACCTTTTATAGTAAATGAACATACTATAAGGAGTAACAAACATGTTTTTACTTTTGACGATGGCCTTAAAGATCATTTAGAGGTTGCTAAGCATTTATTTAAAAACAAAACAAAAGCGGTATTTTTTATTCCTTCCGGTCCGATTTTAGAAAATTCCATAATAGATTCCCATAAAATTCAATTTATAATAGCAGCGGCCCCCCCCCAAAAAATTATAGAAACTATTGGTCTTTATTATGAAGATACGTTCAATTTGTCAAGGGATAATTTGAACAAATTTTTTATATCAAGATGGGAGAATAACATTTGGCCAAAAGAAATGGTGTTTATTACTCGAATACTACGAGAGTTTGACGATTTTAAATGGAAAAGATCATTGTTAGCTAATTTGTTTCAAACTTATGTAAGCAATGATCCAATTTCATTTTCTAAAGAGTTTTATTTAAATACTGATGATATTGAAGTAATTTTAGATTTAGGACATATTGTTGGCGGACACGGCCATTTCTCTTATGATCTTAGATATGAGAATGTTGAAACAATAGAATATGAAATTAAAAAAATGGATTCATTTTTAAATTCATTTTCGATAAAAGAAAAGTATTTTGCTTACGCCAATGGTGGATACAATGATAATGTTATAGATGAACTAAATAAATATAATTTTATTTATTCATTTACCACTGGACATCGAAAGGTTGAGGTAGAAGATAACAATATGTTTTTGCCTAGAATTGATGCAACAAAAACAGATCTAATAAAGTGATATTAGCTATAACATGTCTTATTGTGTATAATATGAACAATATTTAATGATTTTGATTGACGGCGTTTACATAAATAAAAGTGGTGGTAAGGTTCTGTTAGAATTACTATTGGAAAATATTATAACTAATAAAAATATTGCTTTTTTTATTTTAGATAAGAGGATTGAATTAGAGATAAAAGCAAAATATAATACAGTACAAAATTTTTTGTTTGGTTTTAATGAACGAAGCAGGGCTAAAATTTATAAAAATTTGCCACCAAGCGTCAAAAGTATTTTATGTTTTGCCAATGTCCCACCTCCTGTGCCCATAAAAAACATACCTGTTTATATTTATTTTCATAATGCACTATTATTAAATAGCAGCAATACAAATTATTCACTTATTGAAAAATTAAAATTTTTAATAAAAAGATTATATATATGGAGTAGAAACAGAGATAATTATTTTTGGATTGTGCAAACACCAGGGATGAAAAATTTATTATTAAAAAGGCTAGGAGTTAAAGAAGGTAATATACAGATGCTGCCTTTTTATGATGTCGAGAAATTCAGAGGAGTTAATCATCAACTAAAGACAAATAAAACCAATTTTTTGTATGTTGCTGATGGGGTTCAGCAAAAAAATCATTTGGTTTTGCTTAAGGCTTGGGAAATAATGGGTAAAACCACCAATCATG
Source organism: uncultured Mucilaginibacter sp. (assembly GCA_964611565.1). Taxonomy (GTDB): domain Bacteria; phylum Bacteroidota; class Bacteroidia; order Sphingobacteriales; family Sphingobacteriaceae; genus Mucilaginibacter. The sequence goes on from CAZTAU010000022.1 coordinate 29,037, forward strand.
ATTTAACACTACACTTAACCATTCCTCAAACTTTTACTAATCTAATTGATTTAATAAACCGACTGAATACACAAGGATTAAAAATCATAAATCATGGTTATTGTGATGAACAAAAACTAATTAATTTATATAGTAACTGTAATTATGTAATATTTCCATCCTTAGCAGAAAGTTTTGGTTTGCCGTTAATAGAAGCAGCCGTGGCTGGGTGTGAAATAATTTCATCAGATTTACCATATATTTATGACGTGATCAAACCTTTACAAGTGTTTAATCCATATATAGCATCAAGTATTGTAGGTGCGGTATTACACGTTCTAAATAATCATAAGGAAAAAACAACGGCGATTATAATAAATAATGAAATCGAAGAATTAATGAATACATTAAATAAATGATATGTTTGAAAATAAAACATTGCTTATAACAGGCGGAACAGGTTCATTTGGAAATGCTGTGTTAAATAGGTTTTTGAATACTGATATTAAGGAAATAAGAATTTTTTCAAGAGATGAAAAAAAGCAACATGATATGCGGGTTGCTTTAAATAATCCTAAATTAAAATTTTATATAGGTGACGTGCGCGACTATAGTAGTATTGAACGCGCCATGCATGGCGTAGATTATGTATTTCATGCAGCAGCGTTAAAGCAGGTTCCATCATGCGAATTTTTCCCTTTGGAAGCTACCAAGACTAACGTTTTTGGCACACAGAATACAATTGATGCAGCTATAGCAAACAAGGTGAGCCGTGTTATTTGTTTAAGCACAGATAAAGCAGCATATCCTATAAACGCTATGGGGATATCTAAAGCTTTAATGGAGAAAGTGGCCATTGCAACCTCAAGAAATGTAATTAATGATACCACAACTATTTGCTTGACACGATACGGTAATGTAATGGGTTCAAGGGGGTCAGTAATCCCGCATTTTTTAAACCAAATAAAACGGGGTGAAGAAATAACGGTAACAGATCCTGCAATGACACGTTTTTTAATGTCATTAGACGAGGCTGTCGATTTGGTTATTTTTGCTTTCACACATGGTAAGCAAGGAGACCTCTTTGTAAATAAGGCCCCTGCAGCTACGATAGGTGATTTAGCTCAGGCATTAAAGGAAATATGTGACTCTGAAGCACAGGTTAGAATTATAGGTACCAGGCATGGCGAGAAGTTATATGAAACACTTTGCACCCGCGAGGAAATGCTTAAAGCTGAAGATATGGGAGAGTTTTTCCGTATTCCGGCAGATAATAGAGATCTTAATTACAATCAATATTTTTTTGAGGGCCAAAGCGACATATCTTTGGTAGAAGATTATCATTCACATAATGCCAAACAGGAAAATGTTGAGGGAATTAAAAAATTAATTTCAAAAATCTCTTTTATCCAGGCTGATATAGAAGCGGCAAAAGCAGACTCTGAGATAAATCAATATGGAAAATAATAAAATTGAACTTCATGATGCAATCCACCATATTGATTTTAGAGGAGTACTAACATATTTTAAAGAATTAAACTTAAGCGCCGTAAAGCGGATGTACATTATTGAACATCCGGATTTGAGTACGGTAAGGGCATGGCAAGGGCATAAGGTTGAAAATAAATGGTTTTTTGTAATAAATGGCGCTTTTAAAATACTAACCGTTAAGCCAGATAATTGGTCTACTCCATCACGTGATTTAACCCCAACAGAGCACTTGTTAACTGCAACCGATACTAGAGTGTTACAGTTGCCAGGCGGATATGCAACAGGAATAACCGCACTTACGCCAAATTCAAGACTATTGATATTTTCAAATTTCACTACTCATGAAAGTAAAAAAGATGATTTTAGGTTTGAAAAAGATTTATGGTATAAATGGTAATAATTCATTATAATGAAAAAACTAAAGATTGCAACGATTATAGGCACCCGACCAGAAATTATAAGATTAGCTGAATGTATTAAAAAATGCGATAAATTTTTTAATCACATTCTAATACATACAGGACAAAATTATGATTATGAATTGAACGAGATATTTTTTCACGATCTTGAATTAAGAAGGCCCGATTATTTTTTAAATGTCGCCGGAAGCCATTTAGGACAAACTATGGGGAATATAATAGCCAATTCGTTTGAAATTTTGCAAAAAGAAAAGCCCGATGCCCTATTGGTATTAGGTGATACAAATAGTGTGTTATGTACAATATCGGCAAAACGGCTTAAAATTCCAATATTTCATATGGAGGCTGGGAACAGATGCTTTGATCAAAATGTACCAGAAGAAATTAATAGAAAGATATCTGATCATATAAGTGACATTAATTTAACCTATACTGAGCATAGCCGTAGATATTTACTAAGTGAGGGTTTCAGAAAGGATCATATATTTGTTACCGGTTCGCCATTAAACGAAGTACTAAGCAAGTATATTGATCGGATTAATGGCTCAAATATTTTGGATGTATTAAATTTAAAATCTAAAAAGTATATAGTTGTTAGTGCACATCGTGAAGAGAACATTGATTTGAAAGACAATTTTAATACCTTAGTAGATGGATTAAACGGAGTGGCTTCAAAATATCAAATGCCTATAATATTTTCAACACATCCGCGAACAAGAAATAAAATAGCAGAGAAGAATATAAAATTTCATAGGTTAATAAGGAATGTGCCACCAATGGGTTTTTTCGATTATGTCCAATTACAAAAGCACTCATTTATAGTATTATCTGATAGTGGAACTATAAGCGAGGAAGCTGCAATGATGAACTTTCCGGCTGTAAGTATTCGCACTAGTCAGGAACGTCCTGAAGCAATCGACGCTGGTACGATTGTTTTAGGTGGAATAAATGAAGAGCAAATTTTACAATCAATTGAAATTGAAACAGACACACGATTAAACAGCAAAAGCATTCCAGTTGAATATTCTGTTACAAACACTTCAGAAAGGGTGGTAAAAATTATTCAAAGCTATACATCGGTAATTAATAGAGTTACATGGAACAAATAAAGAAAGTTTTAATAATAGGTTCAAAGGGAATGGCGGGACATGTAATTTACCATCATTTTAAAAAAGCCAACTACGAGATAATTGATGTTGCAAGAGATGACGTTTTTTTTAGCCCATCATATAATTTAGATGTAACTAATTTTAATTTATTAGAGAACGTTCTAAAAGAGGCAAAACCTAATATAGTAATAAATTGCATTGGTATTCTTAATCGTGATGCAGAAGATAATCCCGACAAAGCAATTTTATTGAACAGTTATTTTCCACATTTTCTTGCCAAGATAGGCAGTACTATAGGCTTTAAGTTGATACATATTAGTACAGATTGTGTATTTAGCGGCAAACAGGGAAATTATGAAGAGGAAAGTTTTAAAGATGGAATCGGTATTTATGCTCAATCAAAGGCGTTAGGCGAAATATTATATGGGAATAATCTAACGATTAGAACTTCAATAATAGGCCCCGAGTTACGTAATGATGGTATAGGTTTGTTTCATTGGTTCATGTCACAAAAAGGAACTATTAAAGGATATTCAGAAGCGTATTGGACTGGAGTTACAACAATAGAATTAGCCAAGGCCTTACATGCCGCAATTGATCAAAATTTAACTGGCTTACACCATTTAGTAAATAATAATAAAATAAACAAATACGATTTAATTAGTTTATTTAAAAATGTTTTTAATAAAACGGATTTAGTTATTGAAAAGTACGATAAATATCAAATTGATAAATCTTTGATAAGAACTAATGACCTATTTAACTATAAAGTGCCAACGTATCAGGACATGATTATTGAAATGAAGGATTGGATAACTAATTATAAACAATTGTATAAAAACTATATTCTATGAAGCAAAGTGAATTAAAAAGTTTAGCAGAGGTTTGTGCTCAAAAAATATTAAACGCCAAAGAAAACGTACAGTTTTTTGTAGAACCATATAAGCATTTAATAGTAGACGATTTTTTTACCCCAGAATTAGTAAATAGTATTTTGTCGAATTTTCCAAGTCCTAATTCAGACGTCTGGGAACGAACAAATGATGAGGATATAGAAATTAAATTACGAACTAAGTGGCAATCAGAATTTGACATACCTGATGGGATTTTAGACGCAATTAGAATTCTAAATTCGTCATTAATATTAAATGCAATGGCAAGTAGGTTTGATATACACAAACTTATACCTGATCCATATTTTACAGGAGGAGGACTTAATGCTACCGTTAAAGGCGGATTATTAGATGTGCATGTGGATGGCAACTATCATGATGCAACCGGCTGCAATAGAAGACTGAATGCAATTGTATATCTTAACCCAGATTGGGAAGAAGGTTGGGGCGGAGAATTTGGTTTGTATAACGAGACGGGAGAAGTATTAATTAAAAAGATTGCTCCAATTTGTAATCGTTTAATGATTTTTGACACTAATGATTATAGTTTTCACGGGCTGCCAGATCCATTAAACTTTCCTGAAAATGAAGCGCGAAAATCAATTATATTATATTTTTATACAAAGGAGCCGCGTCCTTCCAATCAAGTTGCTGTTGCGGATCCACATTCAGCTTTATGGAAAAAAAGAGGATTAGTAGATAAAAGAGGTAATAAAACAAGGGACTTTAAATAATCTATGTGAAGATTTTAGTTGTTACACAATATTTTTGGCCAGAAAACTTAAGGATTAACGATGTTTGCCTAGGCCTTAAAGAAAGAGGACATGAAGTGACTATTTTAACAGGAAAACCTAATTATCCTCATGGGCGATATTTTGAAGGCTATTCATGGAAAACTAAAAACCTAGATGAATTTAACAATATAAAAATTTATCGTTCAAATCTGTTATTACGAAGGTCAGGTAGTGGAACACATCTTTTTTTTAATTATTTGTCTTTCGCATTTTTAGCCTCACTTAAAGTCTTTTTTATCAAGGAAAAGTTCGATAAGATCTTTGTTTATGCTCCATCTCCAGTGACCGTAGGTATCCCTGGGATTATTGCAAAAAAGTTTAAAAAGGCGCCCCTTTATTTTTGGGTACATGATCTGTGGCCAGAAAGTATTAAAGTAGCTGGTAACATTAATTCCAAATTAATTTTATCTGGAATTGACCGACTTACAAAATATATCTATAAAGCATCTGATAAAATATTAATTCAATCTAATGGATTTAAAAGTTATTTATTAAATCAAAGTGTGTCCGAGGAAAAAATTATCTACTACCCCTACTCAGCTGAAAATCTCTATAGAAAGGTTGAGCCAAATCAAAAATATAAGCAATTAATACCTCAAGGTTTTACAATTATGTTTGCTGGAAACATTGGAGAAGCGCAAAGTTTCGATACTCTATTACAAACAGCTCAATATTTAAAAAATAAAAACATTAATGTAAAATGGGTAATACTTGGCGAGGGCCGACTAAAGAAATATGTTGAAGATAAAATAAAAGAGTATGGCATTAAAGACACTTTTATTCTACTTGGTTCTTTTTCTGTTATAGAAATGCCCCATTTTTTTGCTTGTGCGGACGCATTGCTTATTAGTTTGAAGAAAAACGAAATATTTACATTAACTATCCCGGGTAAGTTACAATCATATCTTGCCTGTGGAAAGCCATTAATTGGATCATTAAATGGAGAGGGGGCTTCAATTATTGAAAACGCAAATGCCGGTTTTACATCCCCGGCAGAAGACCCAATAAAGCTAGCCGAAATAGTGAAAAAGCTTTATCATTTAACAGAAAATGAGAGACTTAAGTTGGGCGAAAACGCCAGAAATTTTTTTGAAAAAGAGTTTGAAAGGGAAATGCTTCTATCAAAACTTGAAACTATATTAAATTCAAAATAATATGTTATTAGCTATGACTGGATCAACTGGTTTTGTTGGACAAAACCTTTCATGTTATTTTAAAAAAAATAATTATAATATTATAAATGTAAGTAAGGATGATTTAAAAACGCCCTTATCATCTTTATTTTCTCATCCAAGTTGTATAATACATCTTGCAGGTAAGGCTCATGATCTCAAAAGAATTTCAAATTCAGATGAGTATTATCAGGTTAATTTTGAGCTTACGAAAGCCTTGTATGACAATTTTTTACAATCTGATACTAAGAAATTCATTTTTATTAGTTCGGTAAAAGCGGCGGCCGATTCAGTTGTTGGGGTTTTAAACGAAAATGATAATCCAAATCCTCAAACGCATTATGGCAAGTCAAAACTATTAGCAGAAGAATATATAAAAAGCCGACCTTTACCGGCCGGTAAATCGTATTATATACTCAGGGCGTGTATGATTCATGGCCCGGGGAATAAAGGTAATCTTAACTTGTTATATAAATTTGTAAAAAGAGGAATTCCGTACCCATTGGCTGGGTTTGATAATAAGCGTTCATTCTTAAGCGTTGAAAATTTATGCTTTATTATTAAAGAACTTATTGATCGTGATGATATTGAAAGCGGTGTTTACCACGTTGCGGACGATGGGTCGTTGTCAACAAATGAGGTGGTTTCTATTTTAGCCGCCTCAATAAGTCGTAAACCTGTTTTATGGAAAATATCACCTGGGGTAATTCAATTTATTGCAAAGATCGGAGATATCGCCCATATGCCTTTAACGACAGAAAGATTAAATAAACTTACCGAAAGTTATGTTGTAAGTAATCAAAAAATTAAGATAGCTCTTAATAAAGAATTACCACTTACCATAGTTGCAGGGTTAGAGATTACTGCTAACTCCTTTAGTAAGGATTAAACTAGGTTATTATTCTTTTGCTCCGAAATAGTAGTAAATGGTATCTAAAGGACCTAATTGGTTACAAATTGGCCTTTACTGTCATTTTAGCACCAATATGGCAATAAAGTAATTTAATTTATTTTTAAATACTGCTGCAACGATAAGAAATGAACATATACATCCTATCAATTTTTTCAATTATACTTTTCACAATTGAAGTTCTGTATTTTAAAATAGCAGATAAATACAATATTATTGATAAACCCAATTATCGTAGCTCGCATACCCAAATTACATTACGAGGCGGAGGTATAATATTTAGCATATCAGTTCTTATTGGAGCTATGTATTTGGGTTTCCGGTACCCGTACTTTATATTTGGTTTGGTTTTGATAACTTTAGTAAGCTTTATAGATGATATTAATCCAGTTTCTAATAAGGTTAGGATTATTTGCCATTTAATTGCAGTATCAATTTTATTTAATCAATTAAATATATACTTGCTGTCATGTTACTGGATAATAATTAACTATGTATTTGTTATAGGTACTATCAATGCCATAAATTTCATGGATGGTATTAATGGTATTACAGGGTTATATGGTTTGGTAACGATAATAACCTTATATTATATTAACCTGTGCGTTATACCATATACAGAAAATACTTATCTGATAACAAGTATTCTATCATTATGCGTTTTTAATTTTTTCAATTTTCGAAAAAATGCAAAGTGTTTTGCAGGTGACGTAGGAAGTGTTAGTTTGGCATTTATTGTTCTGTTTTTTATGCTACAACTAATAGTTAAAACAAATGACTTTAAATATCTGCTTTTGCTTTTAATTTACGGGTTAGATGTAGTGACAACGATTTTCTTCAGATTATATAGACGAGAAAATGTGTTCGATGCTCATCGAACACATTTTTATCAATTTTTGGCGAACGAAACGGCTATGCCACATTTGGCGGTATCTTTAATGTACGGATTAGCCCAGTTGTTGATTGATTTTGTTTTAGTGAACTATTTTCAGCTGTCAATTTTTGGGTTATTAATGTCAGTTTTTATTTCAACAGCAGTATTTATTGTCATACGTTTTTATTTTGAAGGCCATAAAAAACTTTTAGGCAAAGCCTAAACAATTGACAATATATTATGTTATTAATTAACTTTTATAATAAAATTATTGGAATGGACGATACGTTAACAGTTTTAATTATTAATGTGATATTTAAAAAACAATACTATCTTTAAAAATTATATAGCAAAACCTGCTTATGAAGACATCACCAGCTTTATTCAATAACATAAATATTGTACCTAGATGGCTTATATTTGCTCTCGATTTAGCGATCAGTTTGGTTTCATTAATATTTGCTTACTTAATAAAATCAAACTTTGATTTATCAAATTTAAACCCAGTTGAATTTAGCAGAAACATACTTATATTGTTTGCATTAAGCACCATAGTTTTTGCAGTAGTCAAAACCTTTGCCGGAATAATCAGGTATACAAGTGCTCAAGATTCGTTTAGAATTTTAGTAGCAGTTGTATTAACTAATAGCGCATTCTTCTTAATAAATACAATTGTCATAGCAATAACACACACACGTTTAATTGCAAACAGCATATTGATTATTAATTGTTTAACCTGTTTTCTTTTTATGGTTACCTACAGGATAGCAGTTAAATATTTCTTTTTATATATAAAAAATTTAAAGTTAGATAAGAAGAGAATAATTATATATGGGGCGGGTGAGGCTGGTGTAGCTGCAAAAAGAACTTTTGATCATGACCATACCGTAAATAAAAGCATAATTGCATTTGTTGATGATGATCAGCGGAAAGTAGGAAAAACAATTGATGGTATATCAATATTGGATGCTAAGGATTTGCCTGAATTAATTGAAGAGCATAAACTAGACGAAATTATTTTTGCTTCATTCACTATACCAATTGAACAAAAGAATAAGATAGTTGATATCTGCTTGGAAAATGAAGTTAAAGTATTAAGTATACCATCACACGATGCATGGGTAAGCGGCAAATTGCAGGTTACTCAAATTCAAAAAGTAAATATTGAAGAACTCTTAAATAGAAAATCTATTGAAATAGATATTACCAATATTCAAAAAGAATTAAAGGGTAAAAGGATATTAATAACCGGCGCCGCCGGATCAATAGGAAGTGAAATAGTAAGGCAGTTATTAAAGTTTGATACAGATTTAATAATTATGTGTGATCAATCTGAAACGGCATTGCATCATTTATATCTTGAAATTGAAGAAATGTATGCCGAGGCAAATTTTCATGCTTTTATTGGTGATGTAAGGGATGAGACAAGAATGGATTATCTGTTCGAAACATATAAACCTCATTACGTATATCACGCCGCAGCTTATAAACATGTTCCTTTAATGGAGGATAATGCTTCAGAAGCAGTAAAAACAAATGTTTTTGGCACTAAAACTATTGCTGATTTGGCAGTAAAATATGCGGTTCAAAAGTTTGTTATGATTTCAACAGACAAGGCTGTAAACCCCACAAATGTAATGGGGGCATCAAAGCGTATTGCAGAAATTTATGTACAGTCATTAAACAAATCCATGGGTAATAAAGAGTTTAGTTTCACTAATGGATTAAGTCATTTAAATACTAACAGGCCAAATACAAGATTTATTACTACACGTTTTGGAAATGTTTTAGGATCTAATGGATCTGTTATACCGAGATTTAGACAGCAAATTGAAAAGGGGGGTCCAGTTACAGTTACTCATCCCGAAATAACCAGATATTTTATGACTATTCCTGAAGCTTGTCGACTAGTGTTAGAAGCAGGATGCATGGGGAAAGGGGGCGAAATATTTATTTTTGACATGGGTAAATCTGTAAAGATTGTTGAATTGGCAAAACGTATGATACGTTTAGCAGGTTTGATTCCAAATCAAGACGTTAAAATTGAATATACCGGATTAAGGCCTGGCGAAAAACTGTTTGAAGAATTGCTTAATAATCATGAAGATACAATGCCTACCCATCACGAAAAAATAATGATAGCTAAGGTTAGGGAATATTTATTTAATGAAATTGAAGGTCAAATTCACACCTTAATAAATCATGCCCAAAATAATGATGATATGGAGGTTGTAAAATCCATGAAACAAATAGTACATGAGTTTAAAAGTAAAAATTCTGTTTTTGAAGAATTGGATATGATAACTCAAGCCCTTCTAAATGAATAAAAATTTAATATTAATATTTTTTCCACTTCTTTTTATTGTCAATTCCTGTAAGAATCGAGTACAAAACGAAGTTGTAGTATATAATAATACTTTTGAAAACAATAATCTATCGGGGATAAAAGGTGGCACTGTCACCCAATTTAATAATACTTCTGTTTTAGGTCAGTACAACAATAGCGGTTTTAACTTAAATCTGAATGATTTACCCAAGCATCATTTAATTACCATAGCCTTTGATTTATATATTCATGATAGTTGGGATGGTAATAGATTGGCACCTGATGGTCCGGATATTTGGCAAATGCTGGTAGATGATAATACTTATATAGACGCTAGTTTCGCTAATGAAAGCTGTATCCCAGGTAATTTTTGCCCTCCGCAATCTTATCCTTTTAATTATCCTAACAACTATAATAATCCCAAAACCGGAGCTTTTAGAACTGATTTACCAGGTGTTTGTAAACTTGTAAATAACCCTGATGGAACAACGTTATATAGAATAGTAAAAACTTTTAAGCATTCCAATAATACACTGGAATTGCAATGCTTGGATAAATTAGTTCAAACTAATACATCAACTCCCAAATGTGATGAAAGCTGGTCGGTTGACAATATTATTATAAAAGCTATTACTTTATGAAATTTGTAAAGCGTATAATAATTGCATTTTTTTTGGTTTGCCTATATAATTTGGCCTATACGCAATCATTACCAGTTGGAACAATAGGTTTAGAAGATTACTATAGAAGAAGTCAGCTAATAGGTTCTGTTGATACAAACGTATCATTTACGATAAGGCCAATTATACCTGCTTCTATAAACCCACTTTACAAACCATTTTACCCGGATAGTACTGAAAAAAGGTACAATTTATTCAATGCTCAAAGCTCATGGATATCACCTAATGGAAAGTTTAAAACTGAAATTCTTCCCCTCACTCTGCAAACTCAATTTAACACACATCATCCATATGGTTGGAATGATGGTGCAATGATACCTGCCAAGGGATTTCAAACTTTTATGAGCGCGGGTATTTTTATGCAGTATGGGATTTTGAGCGTTCAGTTCCGCCCCGAAATTGTCATGGCTGCAAATCCAGATTTTGAAACATTCAATAAAAAACATTATGATGTAGTTTTTGCCCGATATTATGATATATATAACAATATTGATTTGCCAGTAAGATTTGGTACAGAACAATATAATCAAATTTATTGGGGGCAAACCAGTATCAGATTAAATTATAAATCGTTTTCGTTTGGTTTATCAACCGAAAATTTATGGTGGAGCCCCGGTATCAGAAGCTCATTATTAATGAGTAATACTGCCCCCGGCTTCAAGCATCTAACATTTAATACAAGGCGACCGGTTAAAACACCCATAGGAAGTTTTGAAGGCCAACTAATAGGTGGAAGGTTAGAAAACTCTGGATTTGCGCCGTTAATCCCTGATGGGACATTTTTTGGCACAAACTTATATATACCCAAGCCCGATTATTGGAGATATTTAGCTGGTATTATTATTACTTGGCAGCCTAAATGGATACCTGGATTGTTTGTAGGATTTAACCAAAGTTCACAAAGTTATGGAAGAAATCTTAGCAGAATAGGCGATTATTTTCCGTTTTTTTCGTCAGTTAAAAAAGTTAGTGCTCCTGATAATCCAATTAATGGAATAGATCAAAGGAGTTCATTATTTATGCGTTGGTTATGGCCGCAGGAGCATGCAGAAGTTTATTTTGAATGGGGACGCAATAATACTACTTCTGATTTACGGCAAACGTTACTATCACCCGAAGTTTCGCGGGCATACGTTTTTGGATTGAGAAAATTAATGTTAACCGGCACTTCAAAAGATCAAGGTATAATGATAGGTGTTGAAGTGGCGCAATTACAACAAAATTCAATTGAAAAACTTAAGTCTGGTGATAGCGAGTGGTATGTTAGTAAATATATTAAACAAGGGTACACTAATGATGGCCAATCATTAGGAGCAGGGATTGGCCCGGGCGGAAACTTACAATCTTTGGAGGTTAGCTGGGTAAAAGGGATAAAAAGAATTGGGTTACAGTTGGAACGTTATGTACATGATAATGACTTTTACAACTATGCATTTCATGATAGCGGGGATACACGTAGACATTGGACCGATTTAAGTTTGGCGGCTAATGGCGAGTGGACTTATAAAAATTTTATTTTTAATACTAATATCTCTGCTATAAAAAGTCTTAACTACCAATGGTATTTAATGCAAAACCCTGGAGATTATTATTATGTTAAAGGAACTGATGCATTTAATTTACATATACGTACAGGCGTATCATACAGGTTCTGATATATGAAAAGTAATTACTTTTTATCGGCTATATTAGGTTTTATCATCTGTTTGCTATTTAAAACTATTGCAAATGGACAATCTATACCTGTAGGAACACTTTTGTTTGAAGATTATTACAGAAGGATGCAACTATTAGGTGAGGTTGATCCCAATATCTCATTTAGCATACGACCAATTCATCCGGATGTAAAGTTCAAAAAAAACATTTATGACCCTGATAATACTTTAAGAAATGATAGTTGGGTTAGTATGACACCTATTTCATTCGCTAAGGGATTGGGTTCTTTCCAGCTACTTCCTTTACATATTCAACAGCAGTTTAATAGCCACCACCCATACGGATGGGGTGATGAAGCTATGGTCCCCTCTAAGGGATATCAATCAATGATAAGTGGTGGCTTTTACATGAAATTTGGCCCATTAAGTATCCAATTACGGCCTCAATACGTTTATGCAGCAAATCCTGATTTTGCAGGCTCACAGAATGTATTATATGGAATAGATTTACCTACCCGCTTTGGAAATACTCCTTACAAACAAGTATCATGGGGGCAAAGTAGCGTAAGGTTAACAGCCGGGCCAGTATCATTAGGGTTGTCAAATGAAAGTTTATGGTGGGGCCCGGGCGTTAAAAACGCATTAATTTTAAGTAACAATGCTCCCGGATTTAAACATATAACTTTTAATACAGTAAGACCAATAAAATCGTTTTTAGGTTACTTTGAAGGACAATTCATCGCAGCACGTTTAGAACCATCTGGTTTACAAAAAAACCTTCCCTTAGAGATTGGTCCAAAGGACTGGAGATACTTTACAGGATTTAATTTAAATTATCATCCAAAATGGATACCAGGTTTAACATTAGGGTTAACAAGAACATTTAATTCGTATAGTAAGTATGTTACGAAACTTAGTGAGTACTTGCCTTATTTTTATCCTTATCAAAAAGCAAGTGTTGATAATGCCGGAGACCCTATTCCGCGCGATCAACTTACAAGTGTTTATGCCAGGTGGTTATTTGTTAAAGCTAATGCAGAGGTTTATTTTGAATATGGTATAAATGATAATTCTTATGATTTAAGGCAATTTATAACTAGGCCCGACTTGACAAGAGCATATCAATTTGGATTTCGTAAGATGATTTCGCTAAGCGATAAAAATAAACACATTTTATTTGGCGCAGAAATCACACAAATGTCTCAATCTATCGATGATAGGATAGTAGATAATACTCATGGAAGTTGGTATATTCATCATGAAGTGTTAGCCGGCCAAACCAATAAGGGGCAAATATTAGGTGCCGGTATTGGTCCGGGTGGCAATAGCCAGTCAGTAGATATTAGTTGGGTTTATGGATTAAAGAGAATAGGAATTTCATTTGACCGTTATGAACACGATGTTGATATCACACCTACAGATATTAATGGTAACAGCCGCAAATGGGTTGATTTTGCTTTTGCTCTTCAGGGCGAATGGAATTATAAAAATTTATTGTTGAATGCCAAAATACAACATGTAAAGTCATTAAATTATAGATGGATTTTAAAAGATTATGTTCCGGGGCAATATTATATACCCCACAATGATGTATATAATTTTCACGGTGAATTAGGCTTAACGTACAGATTCTAGTTTTTTACGGGTTAATAAAATATAAAAAACTGCTAATAAAAAACCTATAATAATTCCTCCCAGTATTGCTATTGAATATTTAAGTTTATTCTTTTTTAGTGGTAGTTCTGGCTCATCAACAATTTGTACAGTAGGCGTTTCTTGAGCCAGCATTGATTTGCTCGATTCCAGATTTTTTACCGTTTCTGAATATATAGTAGATAAAACAATTTTATCGCGTTCTTTTATTTCAACATTTGCAGTTGGCGAAGTGTAAGCCGGGTTGATATCTAACAAACTTTGGTTAGCTGATGATAATGAATAAGTCCTGCGATTTAAAATGGCACCAATACTATCCGCACGCATTTGTAACCTACTAATATTATTTCTTAGTCTTTTGGTTTTAGTATTGATGAAAAAATCTGTAGCTTGTTTTATTATTCTATTGCAAAAAAGCAATGCTAGTTTTTCATCCTTCATAGTTGTATTCACCTCAAAAAAGCCTAATTTTTTATCGGGTTTGGCTATGCTAAATTCACCAGAAAGTATCAAAATAGTCATTTCATGAAGCAAGCTGTCTTGTAACCGGTTATTATTAAGCCCACCAAGCGGAAAGCGGGTGATTTTACCATCCGGACTATATTTCAACCATTTTTTATTAAGTTTATTAACAGCAGCATAACGGTCAGCTAATGTTTCTGTACTATCATATGCTGTTAATAACGTTGCTTTAATAAGTTTACGGCCTTTGACTAATTCTAATACATTGTCACCAGCTAATACGCCATTGCCACCACTTAACATATCCATACTTATACCAAATGTTCCAGCTAAGGCAGATAACCCCCCACCACCGCCACTTGATTTTGAGTCGTCAATTACAAAGGTAAGCCTGGCGGTGTAAGTTGGTGTCCATAACCAGGCAGTTAACGCACCGGCCAATGCACCTATAATGGCAATAAAAACCAGTGTTTTTTTAAAGGAAAAAACATACCTAACATCATGTAATCTATCAGCAAGGAGCTTTTTTATTGAGAACTCCGGCTCATATGGATAGGGAAGATTTTCCTGGCTCATTTTTATTTAGATAAAATAGCAACAATACTTACCAATGCGGTTAACGCCGCAGCAATACCACCCAGATCTCCAATTCCTATTTTTATTTTGCTAGGCGATTTTTCTGGCACTACAATTTTACTTCCGGGTTTAACAATAGGATAATTACGGAAGAATAAGAAATGTCTAACCGGCTTACTTAAACCATCCGGATATTTAATATATGCCCCTTTTAGCCTCGCATTTTCAGTAATGCCACCTACTGCATTAATATAATATTTAAAGCGACGGCCATTATAACTTATATATTGTGGATTGTTTACCGAGCCTGCAATCTCTACATATGATATAACACGAGGAACATAGATACTATCGCCAGGTAATAATATCATAGTTTTTTTGTCCTCATTAGACATGTTAGAACTCAATTTGAGATTTACACGTATACCATTACGATATATCTGTGTGTTTTCAAGCGAGCCGTAAGGTGTTACACCTCCTGCGCGTTGTAATAACTCAATAGCAGTTTCATCGCGCTTTTGTACTGCAAAATCTCCAGGAGAAACTACCTCCCCTTTAACCTTTATAGTACCCAAAGTATGGTAATTAGGTAGCCGCGGAACATTAACTACATCCAATGGCTTTAACTCCATTTCGCGGTTGGGGTCTGTGGTGCTTCGCATGTCAACAATAATGTTACTAACCAATTGATTGGCTACACTATCAGTTTTGTTTTCTATTACCCGGCTTATTTCTACACGATGATCAGCAGCTTCATCTGCAAAGCCGCCGGCAATGGCAATAGCATCAGTTAATTTTAATCCTTTACGATAGGTTAAAACAGTTTGGTTTTTAACAAAGCCACGTATGGTTATTTTTTGATTAGTAATAAATATTTCACGGCCTAATATGACAACCGAGTCTTCACGCATTAATGGGTAATCATTTTTACCTGCAATAACATCAGCAGGATTAAAAGAAATTTGAACCTTATCTAAATTAGGAAGAGTTCTTTTTATATAGCCTAGCTCGGTATAAGCATCGGGCCTTAATCCCTGGGCATTTTTTAGCAGCTGGTTTAAAGTAAGGCCCGCTGTTAACTCATAAATGTCTGGGCGGTATACTAAGCCTTCTAAAACAATTCTGTTGCTATATCTATTGGTAATGGCCTCTATCTGTACCTTGTCGCCATTACGTGGTGTGTAATTTTCAAAAAGATTGGCCGGTACAGTTCTAACTTCGCGCTCTATAGTACCTATCTGGTCAATACGTGCAGTGCCTTTATAGGCTACATCTGTATAACCTCCGGCATAGTTTATAAGGTCAGCTAACTTTTCACTTTCTTTCAATTCGTAAATCGCCGGTCTTTTTACTTCTCCATTTATAGCTACACGTTTTGTATAAACCGGTATGTCAATCACATCCTGATCTTCTAAACGTATGTTCCCGTCAAGTAAACCTTTATCTAAAAAGGTATAAAAATCAACAATCTTATATACTTTGTTATTACGTATGAGCCTAATGTTTCTTAATGATCCATTGGCAGTTGGGCCACCAGAACTATACAAAGCGTTAAAAAAAGTAGATAAAGAAGAAAGTCTATATGAGCCCGGTGTTTTAACTTCGCCAACTATAGTTATCATGATGGTGCGTGTATTACCCAGGTTTACCGCTAATTGTGTTTGCCCCGAGTTTAAAGCAGGGTAAACTTTGTTAAGTTTGTTTTTAATTAACTTAGTTGCTTGTTCAATGGTAAAACCGTTAACATACACTAGCCCTGCATAATCGATTTGAATATTACCATCAGGGCTAACTTTGGAGCGTACTGTAGTTTGATTTAACCCGGTTACCAATATTAATACTTCATCACCTGGACCCAAAACATAGCCTTTAGGTGTAGCCATGGTTGAGTTTGGCTCAAATTTGACTCCGGATTGCGTGAAAAATTCAGTTCCGCGAATACTTAGTGCAGGGTTGGCCAAGTTAGATGTTACCGGTGTTGGTTTTATAATGGTATCATTAATGTTTCTTGTATAATCTTCAGCCTTTTTTTCTACAATTTTAGTGGAGGTTGTAGATGTTTTACTTTTTAAACCTAGTAAAGCAATCCGGTCTTTAAACGCTTGAACCTGATCTGGCGGAAGCCCATTTGAAGCCATAGCCTTGTAAGCTTCCTGCTCGGATAGGCCTGTAGTTTGAATCTTTTCCCATAGTTTGGTTATTTGTTCATCACTAGCTTGTTCTACCTTGAAATTCTGAATATTATTTAAAGATATTTCCTGTGCAAAAGCTGATGGTGAGGAAATTAGTAAGAAAAAGAATAAAAAGTATAGTATGTGTTTAATTCGCATGCAAGTTGGATTACTGAGTGTTACAAATATAAAATATTATATCATTGAAACGCATAAGTACATTAAAGGCCCCAGCCGCCATATAACAACTTTTAACAGCTATAGTTTCTTATAAACAAGGGATAAGTTTTTGTAAACCTTTAAAATGCTTTTGGTTATTTATTAATTGACTGATATGCTGGTACGCATTATTGCCCATTGTTTCAATTAATGATTTGTTGTTAAACAGTAATTGGATACATGCCGCCAACTGTTTTACATTACCGGGTTCAAATAATAAACCAGTATAATTATTAATAACCATTTCCGGTATTCCTCCAATTGCTGCGCCTATTACCGGTTTATTTAGTGACATTGCTTCAACTACGGTAAACCCTAAAACCTCGTAGCACTCTGATGGGCATATTAAAAAGTCGGCACCGTTAACTATTTGTAAAACCTCTTGCTTGCTTTTTTTGCCCAAAAAGCTAACATTGTTCAAATTGTTATCTTCTTTAAACAATTTTAATTCGTCCTCCTGTAAACCGCTGCCTATAACTTTAAGTTTAATGTCAGGGTTGCTTTGCATAGCTTTTAACAACGTTTTGGGCCCTTTTATTTTTTCAAGCCTTCCTACAAAAACTATGTAGCGTTCTTCATTTGGTTTAGAAATTGATTTTTCCCGTTCTACCTCGGTATAGTCATAACCGTGATATAGTTGAACCAGTTTATCTTTAAAAAAACCAAATTGTTTGTATTTTTCATGTTGAAAGACAGAGGGGCAAACATAATAGTCTACATATTTATAATAATTAAGATACTTGTGCACATAGTTTTCTAATGCGGCGACAGTACTTGCCAGGTATGAACCTTTTTTGCAAGAGTGCGTTATGCAATTATAAAATTTACCACCAAAACACCGCTCACAAATTTCTCCATGACTTACAAAAATACTATCCGGGCAAATTGGGGTATATTCATGCAGTGTCCAAATAATGGGAATATTTTTTTGCTTTAATATTTTTAAAATGGCAGGAGTAATATAATGGTGTATAACGTTAATATGTGCAAAGTCTATTTTAACATCGTCTAATAGTTTGGCAAGTTTATTTATTGCTTCGTGCGAGTAGATGCTTTTCATCACTACCTTAACACCATCGGATATGCTGTTTTTATTTACCTTTTTATAATCAATGTTTTCTATAAAATATTCACTATAAGGGGTTGGTAAGTTCCTTTCATCTTTCATTGAAAATGGTATAACCGTATGCCCGTGTTGCCGGTAAATATTTACTGCATTTTCAACGTATGTCCAATCGCCTCCCGTAGGATACCATGCCCAATTTACAACAAGAATATTCACAACTAGTTATTTTTAAATTGAAAAAGCATTGCTATCATAGTTTTATTTATAATTAAACAAACAAAAGTCAAAGATGCCTGTATTATATTAAAATCAGATATAGTTATAAAATAAATTAAAAAATTTGGGTACATCAATACTATACTCCTGTGTCTTTATAATAATATCAAATTGGCATTGATAATAGTTTTTTAGCTAGTAGCTATTTAATCAAAACTTTAATTATTATATTTTTAGTTTTAGGACTAAAGCATTGTTGATGTCAAGTGATTTTATTTAAAAATTTAAAAATATATTATTAAACTAATACGATTATTGTCACTTAGCAAAAAAATATTCGGTTACTAAATCAAAATATATTAATTTTGAAGAGATAGTGAATATTGTATTGATCCAATAACACTGTTAAGGTTCTACATCTATGAAGAAAAAAATTTACATTGCTGGCGCGGGAGGTATGCTTGGAGAAGCATTTTACCGCATATTTAAAGATGATTACGAAGTTAAATGCACAGATAAGGATGTAAATGAAAAGTGGTTGAGTTTTTTGGACTTCCGTGATTTTGAAAAGTATAAAAAGGATGTATATGCTTATAAGCCCGATTATTTATTTCATTTAGGCGCATATACCGATCTTGAATTTTGCGAGTTAAATTTAGATGACACCTATTTAACAAACACCACAGCTGTTGAAAATGCTGTTTTTATAGCTAATAATTTAGATATACCGGTATTATATATAAGTACAGCCGGGATATTTGATGGAACCAAAGATTTTTATGATGATTGGGATGAGCCTAACCCGTTAGGACACTATGCCCGGTCAAAATATATGGGCGAACGTTATGTGCGTGAAAATGCAAAGCGTTACATCATTTGCCGTGCAGGCTGGATGATGGGTGGTGGCCCCGAAAAAGACAAAAAATTCATTAATAAAATAATTAAGCAATTAGCGAGCGGAAAGCGTGATTTACATATAGTAAATGATAAAGACGGAACACCAACATTTACAGTTGATTTTGCTAAGAATGTTAAGCTATTAATTGAACGTGAGTATTGGGGCTTATACAATTTGGTTTGTAATGGTGAAACCAGCAGACGTGAAGTGGCAGAGGAGTTAGTTAAATTATTAGATCTGGAAAGTGAAGTAACTTTCCATGAAGTAACATCAAGTTATTTTAAAGATACTTATTTTGCTCCGCGCCCACCTTCAGAGCGTTTGGTTAATAAAAAGTTAGAGCTTCGTAATATGAATATTATGCGCGATTGGAAAATAGCTTTGCGTGAATATGTTGCTGATTATTACCTAGATTATTTAAAAGCGAACAAAATTAACCCGGTTAAAGAAGAGGGTGTTGTTGTTGAATAATTCATATTAATAATGCGTATTGCGGCTTTTGGCTTTCGGTCAATACCCCCGGCAAATGGCGCTGCTGGAGCTGATAAATTTGCTCTTGAACTATTTCCGCGATTGGTTAAAAGGGGGCATACCGTTACCGCTTATAATCGTAGGTATCCTGAGGTTTTTGTAGATGTTACTGACTACAAAGGTGTAAAAGTTAAAACTTTTAAAACTACATCTAAAAAAGGATTTGATACCCTTTTACATTCCCTGAAATGCACTTTTGACATTATTTTTAATAATACCGCCGATGTGGTACACATACAAAACGGCGGTAATAGTATTTGGGCATTACCGTTACGTTTGTTTGGTAAAAAAGTATTTATAAGCCAGGATGGGGTAGATTGGAAGCGAGATAAATGGCCATGGTATGGTAAAGTATATTTAAAACTATCGGCTTATTTAACAGCTCACCTACCTAATGAGGTAATATTTGATAATGTTATTGCTAAAAAGCTTTTTGAAGAAAAATTTAATAAAACATTTAAGTTTATCCCTTTTGGCAGCGAGGTTGAAGCAGGGAATGCAGATACAAGTATTTTGCAAAAACTTGATCTTCAAAAAGGTGGTTATTATTTATTTGTTGGCCGATTTATTCCGGATAAGGGCCTGCATTATTTAATACCGGCATTTAAAAATGCCCATACTAATAAAAAGCTGGTATTAATTGGAGGCTCGCCTAATCCATCATCCTACGAAAAGCAAATAATGGATATGGCTAATGGTCAAGTGATTTTTCCTGGATATGTATATGGCGATGATGTAAATGTACTAATGCAAAATGCTTATTGCTATATTCAACCATCAGATGTGGAGGGATTATCACCCGTTGTATTGACCATAATGGGCTTAAATGTGCCAATGATTGTAAGTGATATTGAAGAGAATGAGTATGCTGTTTTAAATACCGCACGTAAGTTTAAAAAAGGCGATATAAGCTCATTAACAACCGAAATTATTTTTTGCGAGAACAACTATCCCGAAATGTTAAACTTGGCTCAGAAAGCCCATGAACGCGCATCAAGTGTATTTAATTGGGAAGCTGTAGCTGATGAGCATGTTGAGGTTTTTTTAAATAGTTAAATAGCTTTTTTAAATACTTCTATTAACTGCGTGGCTGTTTTGTGCCATGAAAAATCTTTTAAACGCTGTTGACCTTTATTGATCATCTCCCTGCGCATACTTTCATTATTTATTACCGTTTTTATTTTTGTGTAAATATCATTGGTGTCAAAAGGGTCAAATTGTAAAACAGCATCGCCACCAACCTCGGGCAAACAAGTATTATTTGCAACCAGCACAGGTAAATTGTAACTAAACGCTTCTAAGATAGGTATTCCAAACCCTTCGTTAACAGATGGAAATACATACATAAAGGCATTTTGATAAATGCTACTTAATTCGTCATCACTCAAATAACCCGTCAACACTACATCGTTTTCTAACCTTGCGTTTTTAATGGCATTTAAAATGAGTTGATGATCATTCTCGGCTTTATTAGCAGGGATAGGGCCTGCCAATACTAATTTTAATTGCGGATAACCATCGTTTTTTATTTTACCAAAGGCCTCAATTAATGCGGGAATATTTTTCCGCTTAAACATGGAGCCGGTATGTAGGATATAATTGCCGGGGATTAGATTGTGAGTATTTAAAATAACACTATTACCTTTTGTTTTATTGAAGCTTTTAGGACCTTCGGCAATTACAATCAGTTGTTCATTAGTAATACCAGTATGGTAATTTATCTGTTTCTTCGACCATTCAGTAGGCGTTATTACAAAAGCTGATTTTTTTGCGGCAGGTATAGCAGTATTAAAATACAACCAAAGCCAAAGTTTGCCATAATTTTGTGGCGATTCAAAGCAAAATGAATCATGAATAACCGGGATAGTTTTATACCCTAATTGTAGCAACGGTACACAATCATCGGCACAAAAAACAATATCGCTTTTTTTTAAAAATGCTAGTATAGGTAAAACAAACTGTTTCCATGCCTGATGTCTTAAATGTTCAATCCATTTTAAAATTTTATTATTACCGGTATATACAGGTAATCCACTATCCAAAAAATGAAATTTAAGATCAGTACTCTGCAGGCTTTTAAATTCTTTACACAGTTCTTCTAAGTAAGTGCGTGTTCCGGTTTTAGCTATTCGTAAATAGCGTACATCTATTGCAATATTTAATGTTTTTTGCATTAAAAAGCTTTAGTATAATTGGCCTTTTCCTCTTCAATCAATATATCCAAAACATAAAAAAACGATTTATCATATTCCCATTTAAGCAAGGTTTTAGCTTTGGTATTATCACCATACATATCTTCAATATCAGTGGGCCTGAATAATGTAGGGTCCTCAATTAGTTTGTTTTTATTGATCCCGATGTATTCAAAAACATAATTTATAATGTCTCTTAAATAAACGGATGTTCCTGAACATATTAAATAATCACTGGCTTTGTCTTGCTGTAATGATAACCACATGGCTCTTATATAATCTGGTGCAAAACCAAAATCTCTTTTTACATCAATATTGCCCACGCGTAATACATCAGCAACACTGTTTTTAATGTCCAATGATGTTTTAATTACTTTTTTTATAAAATAATGAGGCCCACGTAAATAAGATTCATGGTTAAAAAGAATCCCATTTACACAATGCACACCATATGATTCGCGGTAATTTATCCCTATCCAATATCCTGAGGCTTTTGATATGGCGTAAGGACTTAAAGGATGTAAAGGGGTTAATTCGCTAACCGGTAAAGAAGCTACTTGTCCAAACATTTCGCTACTTGATGCTTGGTAAACTTTGGTGTCAAGTTTTAAAAGCCGTATACTTTCTAATATATTAAGTACTGATTGTGTATTGTAATTAATGGTTCCTATTGGCTGCTCAAATGAAATACCCACAGAACTTTGTGCAGCCAAGTTGTAAAATTCATCGGGTTTATACTTTAACAGGATCTTTATAATGCTCGAAAAATCAAGTAAATCACATTCCTCTATAATAACTTTATGATCAATACCGAGGTATTTTAAACCTTTGTTATTGAAATTATTGTAGCTACGGGTTAATCCAATTACTTTATAATTTTCATTAATTAATAACTGTGCAAGGTAGGCACCGTCTTGTCCTGTAATTCCTGTAATTATTGCTGTTTTCATCAAGTGCCTATAATTTCATTTGCGTCTGCACGATTTTTAATTGCCTTTGCCGGTATACCACCAATTACTGTATTATCCGGAAACGATTTATTTACCACGCTGCCCGCAGCAACTACACATCCGTCACCTAAGGTAACACCTGCTAAAATAGTAGCGCCCCCACCAATCCAGCAATTGTTGCCAATTTTAACCGCCTGTTTTATTACGCCTTGTTGTTTAATAGTTATGTTCAGGTCAGCAAAGGCATGGTTTTCTGAAAATATTTGAACATTAGGGCCCATAATAACATCATCGCCAATAGTAATACCTCCCTGTCCGGCCAAATAGGCACGGGCGCTAATACCTGTGCGATTACCAATAATTATACCTGTACCTTTTTGGGCGATTACACCGGTGCAGAATAAAATTGAATCGCGAGCTACTGAAACATGATCGCCTAATATGATACCGTTAAAGGATAAGGCATTTATACTTACATTGTCCTCTAATATTAAATTTTTACCGGCTGATAATTGATAACCGTGTCTTACTATAACATTTCTGCCTAAGAACACTAACCCGATTGATTTGTTTAAGAAGGGCTTCAAGAACAACCCTCTTATAACCTGTACAGCTCTGTTTAGGCCAATACAAAGCATATCCTTATTTGTGTAAGGCGATTCCCATTTATATTGAGGATCATTTTTTAATATTTTTATTAACTTCTCAAGCATTATTAAGTTCGGGATTTAATGGTGGTGCAACGTGTCTCATAATAATGTTTATTAGGAGGCCGGATAAAAACCAGTTTAAATAACTTATATAAGAAGATGATTCTACCTCTGAGGTTAGTAAAGGGATAAAAAAGCCAACTTTCATGAGTAATACAGCTATACATAGCTTTTTTTCTTTGCCATTTAAATGCCGCCACCATTTTAACCCGGTGTTAAGTAGTAAAATATATATACACAAGTATAAAAGTAAAGCAATAATACCCGTTTGCACCCCAATTATTATATATTGATTTTCGCCCCCAATATTTTCACTTACGGTAGCAGCAACCCTTCCTGATGATCCTAAGCCCAGGCCTAAGGGATTATTTATCATTGCCGCAATACCCTCCAGCCATTGTATTAAGTGCCCAACGCTTGATGGGTTACTGAAATCAATGGTATTCATTAAAACCTCCAATATACCACCTGTATTGTTGGCTTCAAACCTGGTAAATAAATATATCAAGTAAACACAAGCGATAATTACACCAGTATGCACAGTATAGGTTATATACTTTTTACGGGTTAATAGGGCATATACATATATAATTAAAAAATAACTTGCCAATGGAGCTCGCGAAAGAGCAAATATGATTGATATTAGCGATGCGCCCAAACCTAATAGGCCTATTGAAGTAAATTTAAACCGGTTATCTTCTTGTGTAAATAGGGCTATAATTATAGCTAGTGCCATCCAGGTTGCATTTGCATGCTCAAGCGGTGTTGCAAAAAGGCTGGCAAAGCGTTTATAGCCACCTTCAGATTCAAATGTAGTGCTTAGGCCGTAACTACCGCTAGGTTCAAAATTTAAAAAGTAGTAGCTATATTCTGCATAGCCGGTTAGGGTTTGCAGATGCTGATTAAATAGTACCTCAAAAAAGGTTATTGCACCTACCCCAATGGTTAATAGCAAAACGTAATTAAAATATTTATTAATATAAACACTTTTAATATCCATAAACCTGCCTGCAAAATATACCACTACAAAAAAAGAAGTACTTTTTAAAGCAAGTAGCTTTGTGCCAATTGACTGGTCGCCGATAGGTAATATTACATACAAAAATGTATAGCCTAAAAATGCAAATATGACATAATCAACCAAGTGAAACCTGGGGCGTGTTTTTAAACTTAGAATGTTTAAAACAAGCACACTTAAAATGATCAGCTCTTTAAAAAATTGAAAAAATGGGATAAAACTTTTAAAACCAAGTGTAAACGATACAGACATGGCAGTAAAATATAATGGCAGCCCGAAGATTATAAATGTAAGCACCCCGTCTTTATTGCCCTTAAGTACCTCTTTTAATGCTATAGCAAATGAGGCGATATAGATGAGTGGGAAAATGAATAACATTTGGGTATTATTTACTTTTAAGCCAAATTAGCTTTTTTGGAGTTAAAACCCCTTCTTTTACGCCCTTAAATAATAGCCGTGCCTTTTCGTTACGGCCACGCAGTATAAAATATAACCACAAGGTAGTGTAATAGAGGGCACTACCCAATATATATATAGGATAAAAAAATACGTTGCCGTATTTGCGTAAAAACCATATACGATTCCTGCTGATATAATAATGAATAATAGGAGATAAGAAACCCTCTTTTTTTGGCGCATCTAATTTTGCTGATACTCCAGCCTCATGGTATATTTTACACGATGGCAGATAGTGTAATTCATAGCCATGGTCTCTAAGCCTGTAGGATAGTTCAACATCCTCATAGTATAAAAAAAACTTCTTGTTAAATAATCCTGTTTTTAATAGAGTTGAATTTCTTAGCAGCATACAGCAGCCAGTTACCCATTGCGCGGCTTCAAATGTATCTGTTACTTTAGGTACATTTTTACCGGTAAAGGTTAGGCCAAGCAATTGATTAAAGCCACCTTTTCCGTTCCATATTTTGGTTTTATCATGTAGCCAAAATATGGCTGGCTGTACCGCAGCAGCTTTTGGATAATTATTTAAATGATGACTTAATTTAATCACTATATCTTCATCAACCAGGGTATCGGTATTTATAACTAATGAATAGATGTAGTTTTGCGCAATACTATATTCAAGCCCCCGGTTGTTACCTTCGGCAAAGCCCAGGTTTTCGCCATTTTCAATATATATCAGATTTGGGTATTGAGCTTTAAGTACAGATATTGAGTCATCGGTCGACCCATTGTCAACTATAATAATATCAAAATGTTGTTCATCACAATACTGCTGTAGTGATGCAATGCAATTTGCCGTATGCACCGGTGTATTCCAGTTAAGTAGTATTAATGCAACCGGTTTAGGCATATTGTTTTACAGGTTTTTTAATAACATATTCAAACATTAACCACGCACTAGTTTCAACTACCAGGGTGAAAGCACCAATAACCAAATAATTATCATAACGTATGCAAATAAGCGCAAATAGTACAGCTATAAATAATAATACAACCGATACTTTAAACATATAAACTGTATTGTTTTTTATGAGCTGATCAAGCATATTGGGTACATTTAAAGCCGATATAACGGGTACAAATGCCATTATCCTTAAAAGCAATGCTGAGTTTGCATCGTGTATTGGAGATAAGATAGGGCATATAATAAAATCGGCAAATATCAATATGAACACAGCGCCTGCCAAACATACCATGCTGAACACATATTTGGTTTTACGACGGTAAATATTCCATGAGTTTATATTTTGTTTGTATAGGTGCACAGCATTTGGATAAATAGCATTAGCTACAATATTTAATAAGTTCCTAAATTGCCCTATAACCCTGTCAGCCAAAGTGTAGGCTCCTAAAAAAATTGACTTATCCCAATTTAACGCAAAAATAATTAATGATTGCTGTAAATTTCCGGATATGGTATTGACTGTAAGGTAAAAATTGTCTTTAATGGTTTTGTAAAACTCATTTTTTTGAGGTAGTCGAAAAGAAATTTTAAGCGTTTTGCTTAAATAAATAAGTAAACCCAAATAAGTAATTACATTAAGTGTGCCTAAAATAAAGTTAACCCAAAAAGCACTTTCGGGTGTTTTAATAAATATTAATATGGTTATAATGGCAATTATATTTGAAAAAAAATTATACACATTGTAAAGCCGTATTTTTTCAGTGCCGATAAAAAAGCATAACGGGTTAACAACTTCGGCCAAAACAATTGGAATAGCTAAAACATGTGCGTTTGAGTCGGGGTTTATCCAATATGTCCCAATAAATATCAATATAAACAAAACAAATATGGTACTGCGTATCCATAAGATGTTGCAAAATATAATGCTTAATTTAGTATTATCATTAATATTATAAGCCACATCCCTAACGCCTGATAAGTTGGTGCCATAATTTACTATTGCCCCAATAAATTGGGCAAATCTGCTGGCAACCATAACCAGGCCAAAAATATCAATACCCGCAACCCCGGTTACATTACGTATTATAAGAAAAAGCAATACAATATTTGAAAGCTGTATACCGCTTAAATTAAAAAAGTTTGACAGGATATTAGTTTCCCTTAACTTTTTGTAAGAAGCTATTACACGTTTTTTCAAATTTTGCAGGTTTTAAGCAAATTTAACTTATTTATATGGTAAAGACAGCTTTATAAGAAATAGGAATCAAGCAGTTTTTATCATCCAAAATGCGCCGGGTTCATGACTTGGCTTGCTTTTATATATCGGAAACTTACTTGTAAACGCTTCGTTATGATGGTGCATTAAATAGTTTAATGAGCCAATTATTTTAAACTTATTATTAAAGGTTAAAAAGGCTTCCAGTAAATATTGTTCGTTCCATAACCTATGCTCATATATCCAATCGCTCAAGTAATCTTTAGGCATATGTATATCATGTATCTGTATAATAACACCGGGTTTTAGTATGGGTAGTACTTCCAGATACTCAAAAAGCACATCGCCCTGGGGTTTTATAACATGGGTTGAATCAATAAACAAAATGTCATTAGCATTTAACCCCTCAAAAATCGATTTGTCAATAGTTTCAACCCTTTTCCTAATTACATCAACATTCAGTTTTTCCAGCCAGGGTTGTTCATAAGGTTCTATACATTTATAGGTGCAAGCGTAATTAGGATCTTCGGCCTTATTAGCCGCAAAAGCGTTTTGGGCCATTAGGGTAGAGTAACCGCTGCCGATTTCAATAATTTGTTTAGGCTTAAAATGTCGTATTATGCTATAAAAGTATTCAGCATCACCGGCTTCATAAAAACCATTGTTATAATAATATTCTGATTGCTCTCGTTTTTCAAGCGGGAATTTTGCCAGTTCATCATAATAGTTAAACTTTGCCAATAACTGTAATTGCTCATCGGTATTCATATCAATACCGGGCAAGTTCCTGTCCTCTCTTAACGACTTTATTAAATATTTTTTAGGATTAATAAGAGGCTCATAATAATGATCAATTATTGGCAAAACCCCCACCTGCATAAATATTTTTTCTTCCATATAACCAATTCCCACTTTTCTAACCAATTTTAACCACAACGAGGCTAAAAAAGTAAATGGAAAACCTATGGTAATAATTAATTTTGCAATGGGCCTTAGTATCTTATTTATCATGCATATTTTTGGTAAAAGTAATTTAATTTATTATATCAATAAGTACGTATTTCATAAAATTCCTGCGTGAAATGTCCGTATCATAATTTATAATGTCATCATTAATATTTATTTATCTTCGCATAATATTCAAATAAAAAATCTATGAATTATCTTAATTCCCATATTACGGATCTTAAACAATTTGGAAAGGACAAGCATGAAGAATATATAAATGCAAAACCGTTTCCAAGTATTGTATTAGATAATTTTTTTAATGAAGATTTTTTAAGCCAAATAGCTGATGAGTTTCCTGATCTTTCAAAACAACAAGACATTATAACTTATAACAATCATAACGAGAAAAAGCTTGAGGCTAAAGGTGAAAAATATTTTAGCGACAAAACTAAAGCATTTGCTCATTTTTTGAACTCACAACCCGTACTTGAATTTTTACAGGAACTTACCGGTATAAAAGAAAAATTATTACCCGATCCATATTTCTCAGGTGGCGGGTATCATGAAATTAAACCAGGCGGTTTGTTAAAGGTACATGCCGATTTTAATAAGCATGAAGATTTTAAATTGGAACGAAGGATAAACCTGTTAGTTTACTTAAATAAAGATTGGGACGAAAGTTATGGGGGGCATTTTGAGTTATGGGACAAAACAATGACCAGGGCTGAAAAAAAGGTATTGCCCATATTTAACCGGGTAGCCATATTTTCGACCACAGATTTTTCATATCACGGGCATCCTAATCCGCTTACCTGCCCTCCTGATCGTAGCCGAAAATCATTAGCACTTTATTATTACAGCAATGGTCGCCCCAAAAGCGAAATAAGTCCCAAGGGACACGGTACGCTATTTGTTAACCGTGCAGGTATAAATGATGATGTTATAAAAGAGCCGGTAACTATGA
>CAZTAU010000023.1:0-57457 GCA_964611565.1 uncultured Mucilaginibacter sp.
GTAATTATGCGTATTACTTTAGTTTATGCTGCGATAATTTTTTCTTTAGGAACATCACTGGCCAGTAATGTAGTTGCCCAGGTTGCGCTTGACAAAGAAATTACATTAAACGTAGCAAATAAGGAGGTCAGCAAAGTACTGGCCGACATCACAAAGCAATCGGGTGTAGAATTCACCTATAGCTCAGCAATAATCGGTTCTAACAGAAAAATTTCAGTCTCAGCAAGAAGCAAAACCATTGCAAGTGTTTTAAATGAAATATTGCCTCAACTGAATTTAGCTTATGATGCTTCTGGCAATTCAGTTATCATAACAAGATCAAATACGGCTACCAAAGCAACTATAGCCCAAACTGTAACAGGTAAAGTTGTAGATGACAAAGGCGAAGCATTAATAGGTGTTACCGTATCTGAAAAAGGCGTTACAGGTAACGCTATTGGTACAGATGTTAATGGTAACTACCGTATTACTGTTGCTAATGCAAATTCAACATTAGTATTTAGCTATGTTGGTTTTGAAACTACTGAAGCCCTTGTAGGTACCAGAACGGAGATAAATGTTACTATGAAGACAGCCGAGAATGTTTTAGGTGATGTTGTAGTTACCGCATTAGGCATTAAACGTGAATCAAAAAAATTAGGTTATGCTGCCACTACGGTTGCTGTTGACGAACTTCAACAAAACCGTACAACCAACATCATGACTTCATTAGAAGGAAAAGTAGCAGGTTTAAATATTTCTCCTCCAGCTGCAGGCCCGGGTTCAAGTACAAGAATACGTTTACGTGGACAGGCAGCCTTTGGCGGTAACAATGTTAGTACCAGTAATTCTCCCCTATTTGTTATCAACGGTTTACCGATGGATCAGGGCGAAAATAGCGTTAATCCAAATAACACAACCGACAGGGGCGATGCTTTGCAACAAATTAACCCGGATGACGTTGAGACCTGGACGGTGTTAAAAGGTAGTACAGCAGCAGCGTTATATGGATCGAGAGCGGCAAATGGTGCAATTATTATCACAACCAAAAGTGGTGCTAAAAATACCAAATTTGGTGTAGAATTTACTTCAAATTTTGGTGCCGACCAGGTATTAGATTATAACCGTTACCAAACGGTGTACGGTATGGGTGTTTGGGATCCGGTGACTATGACTGGTAAAATGCCTACAACCGTAGGTGAAGCTATAGCCGGAGGCGGCCAAACTTGGGGTGCTAAACATGACCCTAATTTACAGGCTATGTATTTTGATGGTATTAAAAGGCCATACGTAGCTCATCCTAACCGTATAACTGAATATTACAGAACCGGAACTTCATTTACTAATACTATAGCACTTTCTGGCGGTAATGCAAGCACCAGTTTCAGGCTTTCATTCTCTAACACAGATGCAAACGGTATTTCGCCGGTTAACGACTATCACAAGAAAATATTTAATATTGGCGTGAACAGTAAGATCACAGAAAAATTAAATGTTTCATTTAATCTGAACTACGCTAACGAGATTAACAACAACCCTCCTCAAGTAGGTTTTCAGGGTGCAGGGGCTCCTAACTTCTTCTATCGCATGAGTCCCTCTATTCCAATTGAAGCATTCAGAGATAGCGCTGTTGACCCTGTTACCGGAAGTGAGCGTGTATCATCAGCGTTCCAAACTACTTTGTTAAATCCATACTATTCAAATCCTCGCCAGTTTAATAGAATAAATGGCGATCGTTTCTTATCTACTACTACAGCTAGATATGATTTCACCAAATGGTTGTATTTACAAGGACGGGTTGCTATGGATTACCAAACCGGACTTACTGAAGGTAATAACCCGCATGGTGTAGGTGCGTCTAACCTTTTACAAAATAATACTGGTCCCGCTTATAATGGTAGTTACAATGTTAACATGTCAAGACAGCGTAATATGAATTACGATTTCTTGATGGGTACAAATAATCAAAAGTTTGGTGATTTCACTGCCGAATTAACGGTGGGTGGTAACATACGCGATGACAGAGGAAGTGGTATTAGAAGCACTACTGCAAACGGATTGGTTATAAAGGACCTTTATTCTATTGAGAATGGGGTACAAAAAAATGTAAATTATGATTTTAATAGAAGCGCCGTAAACTCTCTTTACGCTATAGCAGATTTTGGCTACAAAAACTTTTTATATTTAACCGTTACTGATCGTGTAGACTGGTTCTCAGTGTTAACACCTCCAGCAAGCATTGTTGCAAATGCCAATAATTCTTATAACTATCCTTCAGTGAGCGGTAGCTTTGTTTTCTCTGAGTTACTTTCTAATGTATCTTGGTTAAATTATGGTAAGTTAAGAGCAAGTTATGCAGCAACAGGTAGCGCCTCAGGTATTAATAATTTTTCAGGAGTACTTAATTATAATTTGAATGCCAATCCATTTGTTGCAAATGGCATTAGCTACAATATTGCCAATTTTGGTGGTCAGTATCCAAATCCATACGTTAAACCTTTCGGTGTAACTGAGAAAGAGATTGGTATTGAGATCAGAACATTAGGTAGCCGCTTAAATTTTGATATCGCTGCTTATGATAAGCGTACTAACGAACAGATATTAATTGCACCGCTTTCAGCAGCGTCTGGTTTTACATCAACACCTGTAAACCTTGGCCAATTACGTAATAGAGGTTTGGAATTCTTAATTGAGGGTACCCCTATAAAAACCAAAAATTTTACGTGGAATTCATCACTGAACGCTGCTTATAATGAGAGTTTGGTTTTGCAATTAGCTGCTGGAGCAACCGACCAGTTGGTTAATGAATTTAACGCAAATGGTAACGAGTTTTTAGGCAAGTTGATGTACAAAAAAGGTATGGCAATGAATCAGTTGCAGTCATTTACTTATTTAAGAAATGCAAACGGAGACATTGTGGTTAATTCTGACGGTAGATTAATCAGATCTGCCAGTGAAGTAACTTTTGGCCAGGCTGATCCAAAATGGACAGGTGGTTGGAATAACACGTTTCGCTACAAAAAGCTAAGCTTATTGGTACACCTTGATTATAAGTTTGGTGGTAAAGTATTTTCATCAACCGCACTTAATGGTTTAAGACAAGGTTTAACCCAAGCTTCATTAGTTGGCCGCGAGGGTGGTGTAAAATTCCCTGCTGTAATTCAAGGCACCGGTGCATCAAATGCCGAAAGAGCTGTTGGTGTTAACCCACAAACTTTTTATACTGACTATCGTAACACCCAGATAGCTGATCCGTTTGTATTTGCAAGTGATTTTGTAAAACTTAGAAACATTACCATAACGTATGATTTCTCTGATATGGTTAAAAATGTTAAATATATTAAAGGATTAACCTTATCTGCATCATGCCGTAATGTTGCAATTTTGCATAAAGCTATACCTGATGTTGATCCTGAAGCAATGGCTTCTACAGGCGATACCAGGTTGGGATATGAGCAAAGCGCATTGCCAACAACTCGTACGTTCGGTCTTAATTTAAACGTAAAATTCTAAAATTAGCATTATGAAAAATATAAATAGCATTAAATTTTTATTTGCAATTGCAACGGTTTTTAGCCTTGTAAGTTGCGATAAAGGTTTTGTAGAAAAAAATCAAAGTCCGTATGCCCTGATAACTATGGAACCAGGCATATTGTTAAGCTCGGCCCAACGTAGAGTTAGCGCTGGAAGCTGGGAAGTTGAAGCTACCATTGTACAACAATTTGTTAATGCATATAACGCCGGAGCTACCGTAGGTTATCAATTTAATGGGTTATTTGGGGCTGAAACTTATAATCAAACAAGATGGAACCAAATGTATAATGCCCCTGATGGCGCTGTTAGGTTATTAGATCGTGCAATTGCTTTGGCAAAAGGGGATCCGGCCAAAGCCAACTTATTGCAGATGCTAAGGATATTAAGAGCCATGAACTATATGATATTGGTAGACACTTATGGAGATGTGCCTTATACCGAAGCAAATTTAGCTTATACAGGTACTGCTGCCAGCATCACTACACCAAAGTATGATAAAGGTGCTGATATTTATACCGATTTATATAAGGAGTTGAAAGAAGCCAGGGCAGCATTAACGACAACTGCTTCTGCTACAAATACCGGTGTTGCTGTAAACACTGATATATTTTATGGAACCAGCCTTACCGCTACAGATAAAACTGTACAGATACCTAAATGGCAAAGATTAGCTGGTAGCTTAATGCTGCGTTTAGGGATGCGTTACTCTAAATTAAATACTACTACGGCACAAACTATTGTTGCTGATGCGGTAAGTGGGCCAGGTGTTATGACCAGTACAGCTGATGACGCTTATGTGCCATTTAACTCCACTGATCAGAATCCGTTGAACGCCGGGCCAAGGGGTACAAATCCATTCAACTATTATTTATATGAACCTTTTGTTAACCAATTAAAAAATACCGGCGACCCAAGAGGCAAATATATTGCAGCCTATTACTCAAACCCAAATAGTATCGGTGGTGCTCCACAGG
Organism: uncultured Mucilaginibacter sp.; assembly: GCA_964611565.1. Classification (GTDB taxonomy): domain Bacteria; phylum Bacteroidota; class Bacteroidia; order Sphingobacteriales; family Sphingobacteriaceae; genus Mucilaginibacter. The sequence goes on from CAZTAU010000023.1 coordinate 4,488, forward strand.
ACACGGTTTTAGCTAACCAATTTGGTTTCCCGGTAGGGTATGATAATGCTACCATAGTTTCTAAACCAGACTATAAGGGCCCTGCTACAGGAGCAAATTCTTCAGGCTTTAGATACACTCAGTTAAATTATAACGTTTTTGGTAGCAATACGGCACCACTTTTTGTGGCAACTTTTGCTCAAACACAATTATTGTTGGCAGAAGCACGTCTAAGGGGCTGGATATCAACGGGTAGCGTTGTGGGTTATTACGAGGCAGGTATTAGGGCATCAATGGATGAGTACAGGCTTTATCCTAACGCGATGGCTATACCTGATTTAAACTATCAAAGTTATAAACGCCAACCGGCTGTTGCTTTAACGGGAGTATTTGCTTCTGATCTTGCAAAAATAAACACTCAATATTGGATAGTATCTTTAGGTAATACTGCGGAAACCTTCGCTAATTTCAGGAGAACAGGTTTACCTGCGTTAACACCTAACCCTTACGGTACTCCTCTACCGGCGTCAACAGGTGGTTTTGCGCGCCGTGTGCCTTATCCTAGTATTGAACGGTCAGCTAATGCTGCAAATTATGCAGCAGCTGTTGCAAGTATAGGTGGTACAGATGATGTAACTCGTAGAGTATTCTGGGATATACCATAATATTTAGTTAAAAAAGCAATTAAAACAAGTAATGCAGCCTATTGGCTGCATTACTTGTTTTAATACGGATTATATCTGTTAAAAAACTGTTAAAAATCAAATTATCTGCTACCCTAAGTAGCTATTACCAAATAATATAATAAATTTACATATCCTAAACCAGGCTCTGTAAAAGGCCTGATTATTATTCGTGTACTGATATACAATATGGACAAACCGGAGAAAGATATTACAATTTATGATATTGCAAAAAGACTAAACATTTCAGCAGCTACTGTAAGCAGAGGGTTAAAGGATCGTGCCGGTACCAATAAAGAAACTAAAAAGCGGATTTTGGAGGCAGCAGTTGAAATGGGTTACCAAACTAACTCATTTGCCAGCAACTTGCGTAATAAGCGAAGCAATATTATTGGTGTAATTGTACCTAAATTAAATAGTGTTTTCATGTCGCAGGTTATTGCCGGCATTGAAAAGGAGCTTAGTGCGGCAAATTATACCCTAATAATAAGTCAATCTTTAGAGGATACAAAAAAGGAGATTGCCAGTGCTGAAGCTATGTATAGCAACCGTATTGATGGCTTATTGGTTTCATTAGCTTGTGAAACAAAGGATATTGCACACCTGGAAAGCTTTATAAGACGCGATACACCGGTTATATTCTTTGACCGTATATCTGAAAATAAGAATTATCCGGGTATACATATTGATAACTTTAAGGCCGCGTACGAAGTTACTAATCACCTTATACAACAGGGATGTAAAAAAATATTTCAATCAACCGGCAACCAGTTGCAAAAAGTTTATGTTGACAGGTTTAATGGTTACAGGCAGGCCTTGTTGGATAACGGGCTTGAATTTGACCCCAAAATGGTTATCGAAACTGGCTTGAGCCCTGAGGATGGTGTAACAGTGGCCGAAGAGATATTAAAAATGAAACAGTTACCTGATGGTATTTTTGCTGCGAATGACCAATGTGCAATAGCTTGTATGCAGGTATTAAAAAGAAACGGTTTGAAAATTCCGGATGATATAGCTTTTGCAGGATTCAATAATGACCCATTAACTTGTATTATTGAACCAAATTTAACCACTATAAACTATAAAGGGTATGAAATGGGGCAAATATCGGCTAAGCTGCTAATAAAGCGATTGCTGTTTAAGTACGATAAATCAGAGCCCAAAGATATATTAATGGATCATGAACTTATTGTAAGAGAATCGTCTCTACGCAATAAATAATTATTTGTTTACTACTAATAAAAAAGGTGCTTCAATTTTTGAAGCACCTTTTTTATTGAATATAGTTAATAGCTTATTTTTTAAGCCTGTAGGTTATTACAGAACCGTTTGGATGAGTTGCATCTGCTCCTATAGTTATAGCAATATACTGTTTGCCATCAGCACCCATGTAAGTACTTGGCGTAGAATTTTGCGGGCCAGGTAACGTGGTTTCCCATATGATTTTGCCTGTTTTTGAATCATATGCTTTAAACGTACGGTCAGTGCCGCCGCCGCCGCCCCAGAATACTATATTACCTGCAGTTGATATGGCGCCAGAGCTGCCAATTACGCCAGTCAGAGGTCCGCCAGGTGTTTGTAATGAAGGGTTATTACCTGCAGTTACTTTAAATACGTATTGACCAGTAGCTAAATTGATAGCGTTTAACGTACCATATGGCGGTTTTAAAAATGGTTTTCTATCCGGCTGCCTTAATTCCTGGTAAGCAACAACATTTTTGTATCTTACTTTTTGCGTAGGTTGAGCAGGAGCATTGCCTGATTGTGCAGTTACATAAGTTTTGGTGTCATTTCCTAATACATAAGCTAAAATTGCGGCCTCTTTACCGGCAATTGCTGCTGCAAAACCCGGCATTCTGCCACCACCTGCTTTAATTTTGGCAATTATCTGCTCATCAGTCATCTTTTTTTGAATGTTAACCAATGATGGATAATTCTCATCGCCGCCTTTGTTAGCACCATGGCAGGCAACGCAGTTACTCATATATAATGTTCTTCCAATTTCAAAATCAGTTTGGTTGGTGATTGCCCTGTTTTCAATTTTTTGCATTCTGATAATCTCGGGCTTATCATCTGATTTAACGTAAAGGATATTAGTTCTTGGGTCAAATGTACCACCGCCCCAATCAGAACCACCATTACTGCCCGGACTATGATAGGTGCCTTTAACAGATGGAGGGGTATATATACCTTCATAACGCAAATTTTTCCAGATTTTTACAGCAGAATCATGAGAAGCTTGCGAGTAGTTGGCTATTTGATCCTCAGTAATTCCCTGGCGAGCAAAAGGTTTTGGCAACGTAGGTATAGGTTGTGTCGGCCATGCCTGCTCACCCGGAATATCAGATCTTGGAACTTTTTTCTCAACAATAGGGAATAATGATTTGCCGGTTACACGGTCAAGCACAAAGGTGAACCCGCTTTTGGTAAGTTGCACAACCGCATCGATCTTTTTGCCGTTTTTAGTAATTGTTACTAAGTTCGGTGGCGAAGGAAGATCCCAGTCCCATAGGTCATGGTGGACTGTTTGAAAATGCCATTTACGTTTACCTGTACGAGCATCTAATGCTACAACACTATTTGCAAACAAATTTGATCCCGGGCGATCAACCCCATAAAAATCATATGATATGCCACCGGTAGCTATAAATACCATACCGCGTTTGGGATCAACACTTAAACCTGCCCAGTCATTAACACCGCCAAATTCTTTCCAGGCATCTTTAGGCCAGGTTTCATATCCATATTCACCAGGATGGGGAATAGTATGGAATATCCAGGCTAATTTTCCGGTTATTACGTTGTATGCCCTGATATGACCAGGTGCAGCACCATAATCTTCATCCACTTTTGAACCCATGATTATCAGATCCTGATAAATAGCACCCGGAGATGACGAACTTACATTTGTAATAGTTTTATGATCAACGCCAGGTATTAAATTTTCCCGCATATCAACCTTGCCGTCAACACCAAAAGTTTTTATTAATGCACCGGTTTTAGCATTAATAGCTATAAGGTTTGGTCCTACGCTGGTCATGATACGCTTATCGTCACCTTTTTCCCAATAGCTAACTCCCCTAAGAGATAGTTGACCGGTAACGCCGTTGGCTGATGGGTCAAATTCCCAAACTTGCTCACCTGTAGTTGAGTTAATAGCATAAACTCTGCGGTTCATGATATTGTACATTACCCCATCAATTACAATAGGGTTTGATTGGCTGCCGCCGCCAAAGCCACCTCTGCCACCACCTGCCGGAGGAGTAGAACCCGGAGGTAAGGCACCAGGGCCAAATTGCCAGGCTACCTCTAAGTTTTGTACGTTTTTTGAATTGATTTGCGTCAAAGGCGAATAAGGATTTGTTCCAGGGTTCCCTCTGTATGAACTCCACACTCGTGGATGCTCTTCAAATGCTTTGTAAGCAGAATAAACTACAACAATACCCAGTAAAAAAATTACCGCGTATGTTTTCTTCTGTTTAAGTTTTTTAATAATTGGGGTTAGTGAAAAATTCATTTTTGATTTATAATAATGATTAATATGTATTAAAGTCTAAAACCTTGTTTGGCAACTAATTTCCATTTGCCGTTGTATTTGTGCCAAACAAGCAGGTTGCCAATCTTAAGCTTGGTCGGTGTGCCGTTATTAACCAGATCTAGATCTTGCGTATGCCTGGTTATAGCATTATCGCCATTAACCTGTATGGTTTGGTTTGTTAAATTAATGGATATATACTTTACAGGTCCGGTAGCAACAGCTTTTAAAAAAGCGGCTTTGTCTTCAATAGCACCACTTGAGTGGCCATATGATAATTCGGGAGCTACCAGTTCATCCAATCCCTTAACATCACGGTTTATTAAACCTTGGTTTAACTGATTGCCTGCATCAGCAATCGCTTTTTCATCCACCGTTTGTGCACTTACGGTAAACGTGATTGTTATTAGTAAGGTAAATAAATATAATATTTTCTTCATCATATTTTTATAACGATCTACACATATAAATATTGGGTTTATTCCCACCAGGTTTCACCCGGCATCATGTATTTCTCTTTAATCAGCTTCTCATTCAAAGTAATACCCAACCCTGGTTTATCATTAAATTGAAGATAGCCGTCTTTTAATAAGTCAACACCATAACCTAATACTTCTGGGTCGCCATTACAGCTTCTTCCATCAGCATTAATGGGGTTATTCATAAACGCCTCGTGGCCCGCAAACTCGCGTACAGTTGCTGCCCAATGTGCAGATGCAACTGTAGCTATTGGCCCGGCAACATTATGTGTTGCTACCGGCATATAGTACAACTCGGCTAAGTCGGCAATTTTTCTAGCTTCCAATAATCCGCCTGCCATTGATACATCTATTTCAATTTTATTAACACCCTGATTAACAATAAATGGCCTAAAGTCTTCTCGGGTATATAAGTTTTCTCCCGTTAAAACAGGCACAGGTGACCTTTCAGTAAATTTAACCCATTGCTCATTATAAGCTATAGGCAGCGGATCCTCTAACCACCACGGGCGAATAGGGGCAACAGCATGGGCTAAACGTAATGCACTATCAAAATCAAGTTCCCAATGAGTATGTACAGCTATATCAAAATCATCTCCTACTGCATCGCGCACGTTTTGAAAACCTTTTCCATTTTTATCAATCTCTTTGTTAGACATCATGCGGTTATCTAAACGCTCCCATGCCTGATCTCTCACAAAATCAACTTTTGCCGCGGTAAACTTTTGCTTCTTCATTCTTTCAGCAAATTCGGCACATGAGTCTTTACTTAAAAGGTCGCGTGGCCTACCGGTACAATAAGCCCTCACTTGTTTACGATGAGCACCGCCACCTAAAATTTTATATACAGGCTGGTCATTTAATTTGCCTACTAAATCCCACAGCGCAATTTCAACACCGGTAATAGAGTGTGTTGGTATACCATGGTTACCGCCGTAATAAGAAGTACGGGTGCTCATTTTAAAAACCAATCTTTCCAGATCGTAAGGATCTTGTCCTACTAAAATAGGCTTAAATACACTTTGCACCATGTCTTTAGCACCAAGGCTGTTTTCGTCATGATGGCATTCGCCTATACCAACTACACCGGCATCAGTCTCTATTTTAATTATTAAACTGGGCCTAAAACCAATTTTTACACGTACGCACTTAATGTTAGTAATTTTAACTTTCTTAATATTAGGTGCGGCCAGCAAATCAAAATATGACATACATGATGCTGCAGGAATAGCTATAGCCATATTCCTTAAAAAGTTACGTCTTTTCATAATGATAGGTTAGGTTAATCATCAACATAGTGTAATTGCTTTGCAATTTAAAAATCGGTTATAACGGTGGATAGTAGTGGTTTAAAATTAATCTTTCTAAGGTATTATTTATTTGCATTATTACATCATTTGTAATAGAAATTTTATTGACCGTGTATGCAATAGTTAAGTAAATTTTAAAAATACTACATGTCCGCTACTTAACTAATTAAAATTTATAAACTAATGTGTTATATTTATGCTTAGTTAAGGAAATCAATTGCTTTTTAAATTTAAATTATTGGTTATCAGTAGTTTAATAAACTAAATTTTTAGATATATTGTATTCATTGGGTATTATTGATTTAAAATATAAATATTAGCAAAATGGCAGCCTGCAATTTTCTGAATTATATGATCTGCATTAGAGTTTTTAAATGGAGGATAGTTTAAATAAAGATAAGCCCGAAGTCAGGCTTAGAGCCTTCAGAGCTATTGATGAGCCCGAAACCTGTCAGCTTTTTATTGAAGGCCATACCCATGTTTTAACCAGCATAGGCGTTACCAAAGTTACTTCATCAAAAAATGAATGGACAAAAAATCCTGCAGCCTTTGTTATGATTGTAGAATCAATGGATGGCAAAAGGGTGTATGGTGGTGCAAGGGTTCATGTTGCCGGCGGATCCGAACCATTACCTATAGAGCAAGCTACAGGGGCAATGGATAAAGGTATATTTGAATTGGTGTGGAAATTTGCCCAACATGGCACCGGTGAATTGTGTGGTTTATGGAACTCGCGCGAGATAGCCGGCTATGGTATTGGCTGTATATTTTTAATACGTACTGCGGTAGCAGTGGCCCACCAAATTGGGTTAACTTCCCTTTTTGCATTATGTGCACCATATACCATTAAGCCTGTTAAATGTGTAGGCATGCAACTAGAGGGTAGTATTGGTAACGATGGAACTTTTTATTATCCCAAACTGGATTTGGTAGCCACAGCAATGTTATTAAGGGATGTTGCGACTATGGCCCATGCTGAACCGGAAGACAAAGAGGCTGTATTTAGGGTACGGGAAAACCCTACTGTGATAAGAACAGAAGTACTAAGGAAAAAGGAAATAATTATTCATTACAATGTGAATATACCGGGATTAGATAGATGGAACTTACAGGAAACTATAGCTAACGCCCAAAAAAGTTATTTTCAACATAAGATGGACGAAAAAGATATTGAATTTTTTTAGCCTGTTACTAAATACTCGACTATATCCTCATATAAGGCCTATATTTTAATATATATTCATGGAAAATATCGTAAGCCTGTTGGCAAGCTCTAAAAATATTCAACAATCGTATAAACCGTTAATATTAAGATTGAGTTTAGCGGCCGACAAAGCAACATTTGAATCTTTATTTACAGAAGGGGAAGTTTCATTTGTTTATGATGAAATATATGGCCAACTGCAAGAGTTGGTTAAAAGCGAGCATCCATCCATTAAATTAAAAGCAGACGAATACCCGGAACTAATAAGTAACCACCTGGCTGGAAGAAACATTGACGAATATGGTGTATGGGTTTATTATAAATGGAGTAAAAAGCTGGTGCACTTATTAGATGAAGAAGAGTTTGTAGAGGTACGCACCAACCGTAATAGATATAAGATAACCCGTGACGAACAAGCTATCTTAAAATCTAAAAAGATCGGTATTGTCGGTTTGTCTGTGGGCCAGTCAATTGCATTAACTATTGCCATGGAACGTATTTGCGGCGAACTACGGTTAGCGGATTTTGATACTGCAGAATTAAGCAACTTAAACCGTATTAGAACCGGGGTGCAAAACCTGGGTATTAACAAAACAATTATTGCAGCCCGCGAAATTGCCGAAATTGACCCTTATATAAATGTTAAAATATTTAACGATGGCTTGCATGCAGGTAATATTGACGACTTTTTTACCGGCGATGGTAAGTTAGATCTGTTTGTGGAGGTATGCGATGGACTTGATGTAAAAATAGAAAGCCGCTTCAAAGCCCGTGAACTGAGGATACCTGTGGTAATGGACACCAACGACCGTGGAATGATGGACGTTGAGCGTTTTGATCTGGAACCTAACAGACCTATACTGCATGGTTTAGCCGATGGATTAGACACAAATAATATTAAAGATCTTACCAACGAACAAAAGATACCTTACATATTAAGGATGATTGGTGCTGAAACCATTTCAACCCGTTTAAAAGCCTCTATGCTTGAGGTTGAACAATCTATCAACACATGGCCGCAACTGGCATCATCGGTTACACTTGGCGGGGCATTAACTACTGATGTTTCACGACGAATATTACTTGATCAGTACCATGAGTCGGGCCGGTACTACATTGATCTGGAGGATTTGATTAAAGATGAAAATAATCAGTCCCAGTCAACCATTCAGGCGTCATACATCGGCCCGCCCGAACTGACTAAAAACGAAATGATTGAAATTGTCAAGCATTTTACTCCTAAAACAGATAGTGTAACGCTAAGCGAAGACACCATTAAAAAAATAGCCGAAGCGGGTATTTTAGCCCCGTCTGGAGGTAATTCACAACCATGGAAATTGCTATACAATTCGAAAGGCTTGTTTATTTTTCATGATGAGCATTTTTCATATTCGTTACTTGATTTTAATCACCTAGGCTCCTACGTGGGCATAGGCGCTGTAATTGAAAATATAAGTATTAAAGCATCATCATTAGCTTTGGAAGCTAATTGCGATTATTTTCCCGATAAGGAGAACTCAAAGTTAGCTGCATTTATTACGTTTAAAAAAGCTGAATCCCAATCAAAATTAGCTTACCTGGAACCCGGAATTTCAAAAAGGGTTACTACGCGTGACCTTACTGTTAGAGAAGCATTGCCTCCAGATTTTTTCAATCGGTTAAAATCATCTATTCAATCATATGAGGGTGCGGAACTGCTAATTATTGATGACGTATCTGTGATGAAAAGTTTGGGTGCAATATTAGCATCAGCCGAAATGCTAAGAATTTTACACCCTCGGGGCCATTACGACACGTTTACCAATGAATTAAGATGGACACCTGACGAGATACAACATAAGCGCGATGGATTGGACGTTAACTCATTAGGTGCCACAAACTCAGAACTGGCCGGATTTAAAGTAGCATCGGACGCAAAGGCTATTGCTTTTTTAAGACAACTAAAGGGCGGTGGCGCATTTACCAAACTTGTAAATAAAGCTGTAGCGGCTTCATCGGCGTTAGGTGTAATTACTATGCCGCAATACTCTGAACTTGATTTTTTAAAAGGTGGCCGCGCTGTTGAACGTATATGGATAGAAGCCAATTTAGCAGGCGTTTCTTTTCAGCCTATTTCACAGCTGATGTTTTTACTGGCAAGACTAAATTATGGAACAGATGACTCGTTAGATGGATATTTTAGAGATGAGTTAACAAAACTACAAACTAAACTTAATGTGTTGTTGCCTCAGTTAGCAAATAAACAGCCTGTATTTATGTTTAGATTGGACAAAACCGGTGAACCAAAAGTACGATCATTAAGGAGATCAATTGAATCATCTTTTATATATTTACCAAATGCATAAGCAGGTTACAGCTTTATAAGCCGATAAACCACATACACATGAAGAGATTTTGTTTTAGCAGCAAACTATTAATTTTCGTTTTATTAACTCCATTTTTTACCCTAACCGCTAAAGCACAAATAATATATGATGGCAAGCAAGATATAATATTTGTAGGGAGCAATATTAAATATTACATAGACTCTGCCGGAACGCAAAATATAAACACGATTCAAAAGCAAACAAAATTTCGTACTTCAACAGAAGAAGTGCCTGATTTTGGTTTGCTTAAGGTGCCGGTATGGATGAAAGTTCAGGTTACTAATAAAAGTAGTAAACCTAATTTGATGCTCCAGTTTGAGCAGTCATTCTTGCAGAATATTGACTTTTATTACCCGGATCATGGTAGGTTTAAAGTTAACCAAAGTGGTGAAGTGTATCCATTCAACTCAAGGATGATCAACTATCATAAATTTGTATATGATTTAAAAATTCCCACCGACTCAACAGTAACGTATTATTTCAGGGTGAAATCTATTTTAAAAATGCGTATGCCTATTTCTTTGGGAGAAAAGGGAAGCATTATGGATAGTAATCTTGCCAGAAACATTTCCTTCGGGATATTTTTTGGCCTCATGCTCGTAATGTTCTTTTATAACTTTTTTATCTATATAGTTTTAAAAGAATCCATTTATCTGTACTACGTAGCTTACATTTTAATTGTAGGGTTGGTTCAAACAACCTATGAGGGTTATACTTTTCAATATTTATGGCCAAATAACGGTTTTATAGCCATTAGATCTTTCTTTGTTTTAACAGCATTAGTAAATATAAGTGGGCTAGAGTTTGTAAGACAGTTTTTGAATACAAAGAAGTTTATTCCAAAACTTGATAAGGTTTCATATATTATATATGCAATTTATATAATTGACATAATTTTCATTGTAAACGGTTATTTCTTTACTGGTTATCAAATTATACAAGCATTTGGTGGTCCTGTTTCAATTTACATCTTAACAGTTTCTGTAATTATTGCACGTCGTGGCTATAGGCCCGCAAAATTCTTTATTGTCGCTTGGATCCCTTTAATATTATGTATAATTATCTGGTTTCTTGGAGATTTTAATGTATTACCTTATAATACATTTACTAATTATGCTATGACCATTGGTTGCGCCCTGGAAGCGGTTCTACTATCTTTTGCCCTAGCCGATAAGATAAATATTTTTAAAGCCGAGAAAGAAAAATCGCAGGAAGAAACCTTGATTGCATTAAAAGAAAATGAACGTATTATACGCGAACAAAATGTAATGCTTGAAGCTAAAGTAGAAGAGCGAACCCATGAGTTAAACGAGACGAACCATGAACTAAATACTACATTAGATGATCTGAAGCAAACACAATCGCAATTGGTGGAATCAGAAAAAATGGCTTCATTGGGTCAATTAACTGCGGGTATTGCGCATGAGATAAACAACCCTATAAACTTTGTTACCTCTAATGTTAATCCATTAAAGCGGGATGTAGAAATGGTGCTTGACGCGCTTGCCAAAATAGAGGAAATAAGCATGTCAGATGCACCTGCGGCCGACAAGAAAAAGCAAATACAGGATTATAAAGAAGAATTGGATTTTGATTACTTGGCACTTGAAATTAAACACCTGATAAAAGGAATTAATGAGGGGGCCAATCGCACGGCCGAAATTGTTAAAGGCTTAAAAATATTCTCGCGCCTGGACGAGGATGATCTGAAAAAGGCTGACATGAACGAGGGGCTGGAGTCGACCATGGTTATTGCAAACAACCTGTTGAACAATAAAATTCAGGTAATAACCGAGTACGACTCTGAGCTGCCGCTTATTGAATGTTACGCGGGCAAATTAAACCAGGTGTTTTTAAACATTGTATCAAATGCGGTGTATGCCATACAAAAGCAATTTGGCGACAACCCGGGCGGAGAGTTATTGATAAAAACCTATCACGATGCGGATAATATTTACATTACTATTAAGGATAACGGAATAGGAATGGATGAGCAAACCCAAAGAAAGGTATTTGAGCCATTTTTTACCACTAAGGAGGTTGGCGAGGGTACAGGTTTGGGTATGTCAATAACCTATAACACTATTAAAAAGCACAATGGTCAAATAATAGTTAATAGTAAAGTGGGCGAAGGAACGGAATTTATACTGCAAATACCAATTATTTTTAATCTAAAGGCAACATAAAAAAGCAATAGGCGGTATAAAGGATTTATACGATGTTTGTTATTGTATATCATGCTTTATTTTTTGATGAAAATACCTTTTTGATACTTTAAGAATATTACAATGCCGGAAAAAATAAAAATATTATACATTGATGATGAGCCGGATAATCTGGTAGGTTTTAAAGCCTCCCTGCGGCTTGATTATCATATCCTTACAGCAGTGAATGTGCCTCAGGCACTAAGTTGCCTGGAGAACCATCCTGATATCAGGATAATTTTTTGCGACCAGCGCATGCCCAATAAAACCGGGGTTGAGTTTTTTGAGGATATCAGGATAAGCTATCCCTTACCTGTACGTATTTTATTAACGGCTTACACTGATGTTGAATCAATAATTGACGCAATAAACAAGGGTAATATATTCAGGTATGTTAAAAAACCCTGGGCCGAAGCAGACATCATTTCGGCTATTGATGAGGCTAATAAATTTTATAAGGCCAACTCCATGCTGGCAATTAAAAATGACGAGCTGGAAAAGGCATATAACGAATTGAATAAATTTGCGTATAGCGTAAGCCATGATATAAGAGGGCCATTGTCGGGTATATTAGGGGCTATAAATGTTGCCCGCGAGATTGATGATATTGAAGAAATGAAAGAAATGCTTTTTTTAATGGAAAAATCATTAAAAAAGCTGGATACCTACATTTTAAGCATGCATGACTATTATAGTTTGCAGCGGGGGGAATTAAAGGTATCTGAAATTGATTATAAAAAGTTAATAGATGAATTAAAAGATATTTATGTGGTGCTGTCTAAAACAAATGGTATCGAATTTAACATAAGCATCAGGCAGGATGAGGTATTTCGCAGTGATATTATGCCTTTAAAATTAATATTTAATAACCTGCTGTCAAACGCGTTTAAATACCAGGATAAAACCAGGACAGATAAAAAAGTTGAGGTAATTATTGAGGTAGAGAAAACCATAGCAACCATATATATTAAAGATACAGGTATAGGTATTTTAGGAAGTCATATTGGCGAAATCTTTAATCTGTTTTATAGGGCAAATTCCCAGGAGGTTGGATCAGGATTTGGATTATACAACGTAAAAAGCGCATTGTTAAAGTTAAACGGGCAAATTGAAGTAAATTCAGTTATGCATCAGGGAACAACCTTTAAAGTAACAATTCCTTCTATCTAATACAATAATGGAACTATCATTTATAGTGATTGATGACAGTGAATTAGATTGTTTTGTTGCTCGCAAAATTATTGAGCATACGGATAAAAGCCTGCAAGTGAAGAGCTACACGAATGGCACCGAGGTGATTGACCAGATACGTGCAGATTTTGATAGACGCGATATGCCATTAACCATAATTTTGCTCGACTTACGAATGCCTATTATGAACGGCTTTCAATTTGTTGATGAGTTTGAAAAATTTCCGCTGGATATTAAAATGAAATATCAGATCCATATACTATCATCCAGCAAAAATGCAAACGACATCTACCGAATACTAACCCATGCTACGGTTGTTAGTATGATAGAAAAGCCCTTTACCCGCGAAAAACTGTTATCGCTAATGATGAAAATAAAAACACAGGAATAAGTTAAGAAAGTAATTTTTGGCGAAGTAAAAATTCCAGCTGATCATTTGAGCCTGCCAGCTTTTCGTTCATCTCTTTTAACTCAATTTTTTCAAGGTACTTCTCGTACGCCCGGTTTATTGTTAAATCAAGTTCTTCTTCGTTCCATGGCTTGGCCAGGTAATGAAAAATTTTACCTTTATTAACCGCGTCAACAACGGCACCCATATCTGCATAGCCGGTTAAAAGTATGCGCATAGGGTCCGTGTATTTTTCCAGCACTTTTTCTAAAAATTCAACCCCGGTCATTTCAGGCATTCGTTGGTCGGTAACAATGATATGAACCTTTTTGGTTTCCAATATCTTTAAAGCTTCGTCGCCGCTGATGGCAGTAAGTACATTATATTTAATACGGAAAGTAGCCTTAAAGGAAAATAAATTATTTTCTTCATCATCTACATATAGTACTGTTATCTTCTCGGCCGCCATGCTACTGTAATTTACAATACATTAATTGCATAAGTAAATATAATAAAATCTAATTTACTAATTTAAAATGTGGTAATTAAGCAAATTTTTGGTAAAAATAATTTAATGGGTGTTTTAACGTATATAATTAACCATTTGTTGGGTATATTTTGACATTTAAGCGATAAAATGTGCATAGCCAATTATTTGTATCTTTGTAGCAATGCAAATTACAGAAACAGCGGTTAAGGAAGGGTTTAAAAATTATAATAATTATGGTGCATGGTTGCGCGAAAAATATAACGGGCAGCGTGTATTTAAAGTTATTATTGATGGAGGGTTTACCTGCCCTAATCGCGATGGCTCAAAAGGGTTTGGCGGATGTACTTATTGCAATGTAGATTCGTTTACACCTTCTGTTTCTCGTAACAATCCATCCATACGCGAGCAGGTTATACAGGGTATGGAACGTGCCCGCAAAGGTAACCGCGCCGATAAATTTATAATATATTTTCAGCCCAATACCAATACGTATGCCCCCGCACATTATTTAAAAATGATGTATGATGAGGCTTTGAGTTATGGGACCGAAGATATTGTAGGCCTGTCAGTAGGTACCCGGCCGGATTGTATTGATGCCGAAAAGGTAGCACTTTTAGAAAGCTACACCGATAGATTTGATGTTGACCTGGAAATGGGCATGGAATCTATCTATAATGATACCTTGGGGCAGATAAACCGTGGTTGTACCCATGAGGAACTGGTAGCAGCCCTTGATTTGGTTAAAAACAGCAAATTAGATGTATGCGTACACACCATTTTTGGCTTCCCGTGGGAGACTCATGAAATGATGCTGCGCTATGCGGACGAGATCAACCGTTTCCCGCAGATAAAGTTTGTTAAGTTTCATCACCTGCATATTGTTGAAGGATCGGTAATGGGTGTTAAATATAAACGCGAACCATTTAAAGTTTTTACGCTTGATGAGTACACCGATTTTTTATGCGAGTTTTTACCACTGGTGCGCCCGGATATAGTGATACAACGCTTATTTGGGTTATCTGACCGAGAATTATTGATTGCACCAAACTGGTTACTCAAAAAATCAGAGATACAGTATTATATTGATAAGCGTATTGCCGACAGGGGTATTGTACAAGGGTCGGCCTATTTGTCTTTATAAACCCCAAACAGGTCATTAATGGCTTTCTCGCGGTAAGTAAATATTTTTTGCACCTCCTTGGCTACTAAAAGTGTGTTTGCAAAACGTCCAATTATGCCATAGGGGATAGCATAGGTTAATTTATCCATCATTTTAACCCCTCCTTTTATCGGTTCAAAATGATGCTCATGGTGCCATATGGCGTAAGGGCCCACACGCTGGTCATCAACAAAATATTCCTGGTCCTTTACATGAGTGATCTCGGTCATCCAGTTAAGTTTAATGCCAAACAAGGGCGATACTTTGTATGTAATTACCATGCCCGGATATATTTTAGCATCAGCTTTGTAGGATGATGTAACAACAAACCGCATTTCTGGGGGAGTTATTTTGGCCAAATTAAGCGGGGAAGAGAAAAAGTCCCAGGCTTCAGCCAGCGGAATAGGGAGCTTTTGCTCGAAAGTTAGATGATAAGTTTTCACTCAGTAATAATACGGAGAAGTGAGGATTGTTTTGAACAATCTTACAACCTACTGTACTATCTTATTAGCGCAATATGAACTGGCAAAAGCCTCCGGCTTGGCTTTAAATACAAAGCCCATGCTTAAAATATACCCCATTGCTTCATGTAAAGCCTGGTTTGATTTAAACTGGGGGTTGGTATTAATATCGGCGTGTACTTCCAGGTCAACATCATACAGGTCCAATAAATCGCAAAGAGTGTAAGCGATCTCGATTGATTTTTGCACCTCGCTTAACATCCTTTCTTTGATGCTCATTTTTTGCGACGTACGTTCCTGGTGAATGAACATAAATCCGCCACGTTGTTCGCGCAGAAAAACAATTACGGTTGCAAAATCAGTGATGTTGCCTTTTACCTGCGAGTCGGTGCCGATGCAGACTTTTAGTTTGTTGCCTAATAGGCTTTCGCGTTCAATGGCTTGCTCAACTTCTTCAATAATGGGCGATTGAATGACCTCGCCGCTAAATTTTCTCCATGTCATATAGCCGGTTTAAGTTAAATCTTACAAACCCTGCAATGGGTTTACTAAAGATAAAGCATAACGCGGCACATTAACATCAACCCAGTATGATTTATTTGTTAACATTTGCCTTAATATCAACAGGTTATGGATGCTGACAGCACGTTGTCAGCATTATTGAATTTATAAAGCCCGACATTTGATATCCCTCAGATCTGAATGGATATTTATAGGCATGAAGGAATGTTCTTTGAAATTAACTATTTATTCCAAGGGTAGCCGCCATCTTCTCCGCCGATAGGTCTATCCCGCTAATGCTATGGGTAGCTTGCTGATAATAGCCTTCGCGCTCAGCCAGTTTTTCTGTAATTAAGGCAACCAGCTCATCGCCTTTTTTACCTTGCAGCACCGGACGTACGGTCTTAGAGTTTTCAAGACGCTCGGCCAAAGTTTTAGGGCTTAGTTTAATATACAGAGTTTTGCCATTGGCGTTCATCCATTGCAGGTTATCAAAAAAGCAAGGCAAGCCACCACCGGTAGATACAATGGTATTTTCAGGGTAGTCTGTTTCTTTTAGCAGGGACGATTCGAGTTTGCGGAAGGAGTCCTCGCCGTGGGAGGCAAAATACTCCGCAACGGTTGTGCCCACCTTGTCCTGCAAAACATGGTCGAGGTCAATAAACTCATAGCCCAAATGTGCTGCCAGCTTTTTGCCCCATGTAGTTTTACCGCAGCCCATAAAACCTATCAAAAAAATCTTCATATTAAATCAGTTCAGTTTTACCCGCGGATCTGCCCAAACATAAACAACATCCGTTATAATATTTATCACCACAAAAATAAAAGCTATAAATAAAATAGAGCCCATTATAACCGGGAAGTCCGACATCTCTAAAGCATTTACTGTTGCTTTACCCAAGCCGTTATAACCAAATACATATTCCACAAAAAACGAACCTGCCATTAATGATGCGAACCAGTTGGCTACAGCCGTAATTACCGGATTTAAGGCATTTTTTAACGCGTGGCGATAGATGATAGCATTATGGCTTAATCCTTTGGCTTTGGCCGTGCGGATATAGTCTTGGCCTAAAACATCCAACATGGCATTGCGGGTAAGTTGTACAATAATAGCCAGTGGGCGCAAACCTAAGGTAATCATGGGGAGTATTAAATTCTTCCATGTCATTACCTCGCCTTTAAAAGGGTCATAACTATACAAACTGCCCGACATATTCAGTCCGGTAATATCACTCCATAAAAACCCAAACAGCCAGGCAATAATTATCCCGGCAAAAAACGATGGTGCCGATATACCCAGTGTGGAAAAAGCCACTGCCAGTTTATCTATCCACGTATTTTGATTGACGGCACTAACTACTCCTAAAAATACCCCGATGATAATGGCGAACAGCATTGCCGTTAATGCCAATATGAGCGTGTTGGGCACTACCTCCATTAGCAAGCCCATTACATCTTTACTAGTTTGGTAGGAGCGGCGCAGATAGGGCCATTTTAAGGCAATAACTTTTTGTGACGATACCGCAAATAATTTCACATAACCATAACGTTGCTGCTCGGCTACGGAATTTAAATGGATGCCTACGGGTGATAAGTCATTGATATAATAAGCAAATTGTACCGGTACGGGTTTGTCTAGACCAAATTCCACACGTACAGCTTGTAATGATTGTACATCGGCACGCTGTCCCTGGGTCATGCGGGCAGGATCGACAGGTAAAATATTGAACATAAAAAATACCACAACCACCACACCCAGCATAACCGCCAGGCCATAAAGTAATTTGCGGGTAAGATATTTTATCATATTATTTTGCCAGGTATTCTTTTACCAGGGTATCATATTTAGGCATATTATGGTAATGCCATTTATTAATAACCGTTCCGTTTTTTATTAATAGCAAACCCGGATTTGCCCTCACCATGCTTTTTAATGGTACCCCATCAGCATAAAATATTTCGCTTATTAAACGGTGTTCCTTAGCAAATGCCGCGGCATCAGTTGGCGAATTGGAAGTTAAAAATATGGTGCGCACATTATAATTCTGTGTCAAATTTGCCGCTAAAGCATTGATGCGATTAATAGCTTTTTTATTTGTTGCCTTTAAATTATAGGCCACAATATATAACTGATAATAAGGGCTTGATAAAAGCTCCTGCGTATAGTTATTGCCTTGCGCATCCTGTATATTCAGGTCGGTAATTTTAGGGGTAAACCCTTTTTTAATCAGCTTACTTTCCGGGTTGCCCACAACTACCCAGTTATTATCCTTCCAGATACCTGTACTCAAATATTCCTTATCGGTCATGGTTTTGATGGAAGATGTTTTTTTGTTTTGAAGATTATAAGTCAGCTCATATTCATCAGGTTTGGCGCTGGGAGGAGTTTTCATCTCCTCCAAAATATTGTTTCCAATTTTATACGGTAAAAAATCTATCACCGGTAAAAAATTATGGGTATAAATGCCAAAACCAAATGAAACTACCACTGATGCCATTAAAAGTTGATCGCTGGTTTTAGTATTAAACAATGGTTTTATTGCTTCGCTATTTTTAAATAGAACCAGTATCAGCAGTAGTAAAACCACATCCTTGCTAAATGATTGCCAAGGCGTAAGCGGTATGGCATCGCCAAAGCAACCGCAGGTTTGCACTACTTTAAAATAGGCAGAGTAAAACGTTAAAAACGAGAAGAAGATGATGAGCAGCAGCAATCCCCAGGCTACTTGTTTAGCGCGTACACCTATCAACAAAGCAAAACCTAATATGATCTCCAACGCGCAAAGTATTACGGCTATGCCTACCGCAAACCCATTTAAAAAAGTAATGTGGAATACCTCAAAGTATTCTTCCAGCTTATACGAAAAGCCAAGCGGGTCATTAATTTTTATCAGGCCCGAGAATATAAAAAGTAACCCTACCGCTATCCTGCAAAACCATATGATGCCATTTCTCATTTTACACCCAGTTTAATTAAGGCAAACACCGCGTAGTTCAACATATCCTGGTAATTTGCCTTTATGCCTTCTGATGCCAGGGTTTGTCCCTGGTTATCCTCAATTTGTTTTACACGTAATATCTTCATCAATATCAGGTCGGTTAACGAGCTGATACGCATATCTCGCCAAGCCTCGCCATAATCATGGTTTTTGGCAAACATCAGGTCCTTGGTTTCGGTAACATAATCATCAAATGATTTGCTTACCGTTTCAGGCTGCAGTTCAACAGGGGCATCAGGCGCGCAGTCCAGTTGCATCATCGCTATAACGCAATAGTTTACAATGCCAATATATTCGCCGGTAATATCCTCGCCAACTTTTGATACCTTTTTTTCTTCGAGGGTACGTATACGTTGCGCTTTAATAAAAAGCTGGTCGGTTATTGATGCGGGGCGTAAAATGCGCCAGGCTGTACCATAATCGTAGGTCTTTTTCATGAAAAGGCCTTTGCAAACATTAATTACCGCTTCGTATTCTGCTGATGTATTGTTCAATATTTTTCATACTGTCGGAACACTTTTGTTATAAGTGTGGTGCAGGGCTAATTTTCCATCCCATTTTGCGCCTTTAAAAGGTTTCACACTTAGATTATAAATTAATAAAGTTGATAACTTTATGGCTGATTTTGTAAGATCAACCAATGGCTAAATATACAGTTTTTAATAAAAAGGTAACGCTGAATGCGGGCGGCAAATTGATAGACCTGTCCACACCCAAAGTGATGGGTATAATAAATCTTACCCCTGATTCTTTTTACGCCAGGAGCCGCAAACCAGCGGTTGATGAAGCTATACAGCAAGCCGGTAAAATGCTGACGGAAGGGGCTACGTTTTTAGATCTTGGCGCGTACTCATCACGCCCCGGTGCGGATGATATATCGGGACAGGAAGAAACAGACAGGCTATTACCTGTTGTTGAGGCTATTGTTGCCGTTTATCCCGAAGCCATTTTATCTGTAGATACTTTTCGCTCGTCAGTTGCCGAAGCGGCTATTAAAGCCGGGGCTCATATGATTAATGATATATCAGGCGGGCAACTGGATGAAAATATGTTTGCCACGGTAGCCCGTTTACAAGCGCCTTATATATTAATGCACATGAAGGGCAACCCTAAAACCATGCAGCAGCTGGCTGATTATGAAGATGTGTTTGGCGAGGTGTATGATTATTTTGCTTCGCGATATCATCAGCTTAAACAACTGGGGTTAAATGATGTAATAATTGACCCGGGATTTGGTTTTGCTAAAAAGCCTGAACATGGCTATATCTTAATGAGCCGATTGCAGGAGTTTGAACCATTAGAGTTACCTATTCTTATAGGGATATCCCGCAAAAAAATGATACATGGTTTACTAGGTGTTACGGCCAATGAGGCCTTGAACGGAACAACGGCATTAAACACCATCGCCCTAACCAAGGGTGCCAATATATTACGTGTGCATGATGTTAAAGAGGCCGTTGAAGCAGTAAAAGTTTGGCAGGCTGTAAATAGTTAATAGCTATTTTTGTTTGATATAAATGGTTGACCCTCCATCCATGATGAGGTTACCTTTATCATCATTAGGCACGGTGCTAATAATTAATGAGTCGGCTTTTAAGCTTATAGCATTCATAACACCGCCTTCGCCCATATAAATAGCATTAAAATTTTTATTAAAAGGTGCATCACCTTTTTTAATCAGGCGATAAGTGCCTTCATTGATCACCAGCGATCTTGCTAATACTTTGTAGGTATTATCGGCATTAAATTGCAAAATGTTGCCCTGGCCCGTAGCAAAGGTTTCATTATAGTCCATGCCTGTTTGGCTAACTAACTCCCAACTGCCTGATAGGTCACTATTTGGTATATCGCTTTTTTCACAGCCGGTAATTACCGCCATAAAACAGATAACAAAAAAAATATTTTTCATGGTATTGCTACCAATACGTTGATATAGGGAATAATGTTACAATTTAATTTCGCCGTTCGTAAAGTGAAGTAACCCCATCCGGAAAGGTATTGCCGATAGTTAACTCGTTGCCGTTTAATATAATATAATCGGCAGTTGTGCTGTTATCAAAATAAATGGCATCATAAGTTTTATTTGCCCAGTTTACCCCGTTTTTAACAATTTTAAAAGTACCCTTTTCCGAATGCTGAAAATCCGAATATCGTTGATAAGTGCTATCCGTATTTAATAAAAGCAGGTGACCTTCGTTACTGGGATAGGTAGTAGTAGTGCCGGCAATAGTGCCCGTTTTCTGTTTTAACTCCCAGGTGCCTAAATATCCTTTTGGTTGTACACCATTTTTTTTACAACTGACAATTATTAAAGCAAGGCAAAGTATATATATAAAGTTTTTCATGGTTGTTTTATAGGTAATACGTAAAATAAATTATAATGCTACAAGTGGAAGCTATAGTTTGTTTACTTAACCACCAATTCCATCATCTTTAAAATACTATCTACGTACTCACGGTTATTGGCCAGGCGCGGTACTTTATGCTGGCCGCCTAATTTGCCTTTATTCTTCATCCAATTAAAGAAAGTGCCTTTTGGGGCTACCTGTATTTGCGGGCGGCGTAATGCCATATCCTTAAAACGCTTGGCGTCATAATCAGAGTTTACGCGGCGCAGGGTTTCATCCAACAGGTCAACAAAGCGGTCAAATTCAGCTGGTTTTTTCTCAAATTCAATCACCCATTCATGGGCGCCACATTCTTTATCATTAAAATATATAGGTGCAGCAGTATACTCACGGATAACGGCTCCTGTTTGCTGGCAGGCTTCATCTAATGCCCGTTCGGCATTATCAATTATCAGTTCCTCGCCAAAGGCATTTATAAAATGTTTGGTGCGGCCTGTAATTTGAATACGATAAGGGGCTAACGATGTAAACCTAATGGTATCTCCAATTAAATAGCGCCATAAGCCTGCATTGGTGCTGATGATAAGGGCATAGTTTTTATCCAGTTCTACCTCGTCTAAGTTCAGCGTAGCCGGGTTTTCATCATGCATATGCTCTAAGGGCAAAAACTCATAGTAAACACCATAATCTAACATTAATAGCATATCCCCCGGCTCTTCCAGGTCCTGGATGCCAAAAAAACCTTCTGATGCATTGTAGGTTTCCAGGTAATACATTTTATCGCAGGGTATCAATTTTTTAAATTGCTCGCGATAGGGAGTAAAGTTAACAGCGCCATGAAAATAAAGCTCCAGGTTTGGCCATACCTCCAATAAGTTATTCTTGCCGGTTATTTCAAGTATACGTTTAAATAATAACAAGTTCCAGGTAGGTACACCGCTAAGGCTGGTTACATTAACATCTTTAGTGGCATGCGCCATCTTTTCTATCTTTTCTTCAAAGTTCTCCAGCAGGGCAATGTCAAGATTGGGTGTTCGGTGTAGTTCTGCCCATAGCGGCAGGTTTTTCATCAACACAGCAGAAAGATCGCCGAAAGATGTATCGGGGCTTAGCTGGCTTATTTGGTGGCTACCGCCAAGTGTTAATATTTTGCCATTAAACATTCCCGCATCCGGGCGGTTGTTAAAGTAGATGGTCAACAGATCTTTACCACCTTTAAAATGGCATTCTTCTAATGATTCCTCGCTAACTGGTATAAACTTGCTCCTGTCGTTTGTGGTGCCCGATGATTTGGCAAACCACCTTATTTCTGATGGCCATAGAATATTTTGCTCGCCTTTAAGCATACGCTCAATGTAAGGCTTAAGGCTATCATAAGTTTGTATAGGTACGCGCTCCTTAAATTGTTGCGGGGTGCTGATACTTTTGTAATCGTATTTACGTCCCCACTCTGTATCTTCTGCCGATGATATCAATTGCTCAAACCATTCACGTTGTACCTCGTTAGGATACTTCATAAAAAGCTCTATCTGGTGGATACGCTTTTTCATGAACCAGGTAAAAACGGAGTTGAATAATGACATAGGCTTATCGGTTATTGAGCAAATGTTTTTCGTTTCAATACAAAGTTCGCCCCAAGATACACCTTACGCACCATCTCATTCTCGGCCAATACCTCAGGCACGCCCGACTCCAATATCTTACCCTCAAAAAGTAAATATGCACGGTCGGTAATGGATAGCGTCTCCTGCACATTGTGGTCGGTAATTAATATGCCAATATTGCGGTGCTTTAATTTAGCCACCATGGTCTGTATTTCTTCCACTGCAATAGGGTCAACACCTGCAAATGGCTCATCTAACAATATAAAATTAGGTTCGGCAGCCAAGGCGCGGGCAATTTCGGTACGCCTGCGCTCACCACCTGATAATAAATCGCCACGGTTACGGCGTACTTTATGCAGGCTAAACTCATCAATTAACGATTCCAGCTTTTCTTCCTGCTGTACTTTGTTCATGGTGCCCATTTCTAACACCGCCTTAATATTGTCTTCAACAGATAGTTTACGAAATACCGATGCTTCCTGTGCCAAATACCCAATACCTTTTTGGGCGCGGCGATACATAGGGTCGGTAGTTATATCTTCATCATCTAAATAAATGGTGCCTTCGTTGGGTTTTATTAAGCCTACTATCATGTAAAATGACGTGGTTTTTCCCGCACCATTCGGGCCAAGCAAACCCACAATTTCGCCCTGCGATACATTGAATGATACATCATTTACAACTGCACGCTGCTTATATTTTTTAATTAAATGTTCTGCTCTTAAATTCATTTTAATAGGTCAACTAATCTCTAATCACCAATTACTATTCACTAAACCTTATTCCTTTTATATTTAACTGTATCGATCTTCTCTCTTTCCAGATATTTTCTTCAATAGTATAACAAATATCAAAAGGTAAGTCTTTTTTTATTTGATCAAGGTACTCGCTGTGGTTAAAGGCTATGCAATCAAAAGCCGAAGACCCCGGCTGCATTACCGCCATCTTCAGATGTTTGCTCCCGGCTAATCCTGCATTACCACTAACATACACATTTTTGGTGATGAAAACTGGTAGCATATTCTCTGGCCCAAATGGCGCGAACTGATTTAATACCCTAAAAAATTTAGGCTCTATTTGACTCAATGTTATTTCGGCATCAATAGTTATTTGTTGGATTAATTGCTCATCCGTAATGGTAGCACTTACTACTTCTTCAAACTTATCAATAAAAGCCGGCACATTCTCAGGGTGCATGGTTAAGCCCGCGGCGTATTTATGCCCTCCAAATTGTATTAAGAGGTCGCTGCAGCCACATAGTGCCTCATAAAGGTCATAGCCTAAAACAGAGCGTGCGCTGCCTGCCACGTGCCCATTTGAACGGGTTAATACAATAGTTGGGCGGTAATATTTCTCAGTTAATCGCGAAGCGACAATACCAATTACCCCTTTATGCCAGTTTTCGTTATATACAACGGTTGATTTACGGCCGATTAATATATCATCGCTATCAATCATGCTTAAGGCTTCGTCAGTAATTTGCAGGTCGTGGCCTTTGCGCTCGGTGTTTTTGATGTTGATGAGTTCGCCTTTTTCGTTAGCGGCTTCTTCGGTACAAGCAATTAATAATTCAACCGCGTGTTTGGCATCGTCAATTCGGCCGGCTGCATTAATACGCGGACCCAATAAAAATACAATGTCTGATATGGTAAAATTGCCTGTACGCCCCGCAACATCCATCAGTTTTTTTATGCCGATGCAGGGATTGGTGTTTATTTTTTGCAGTCCATAATAAGCCAGTATGCGGTTCTCGCCGGTAATAGGTACTATATCGCAGGCAATGCTTACTGCAGCCAGGTCAAAGTAGATGCTGACTTCTTCAAATGGTATGTCATTCTTTTCGGCGAAGGCTTGCGCCAGTTTAAAGCCAATACCGCAGCCGGATAATTCTTTATAAGGGTACTCGCAATCTGCGCGTTTGGGGTCAAGCACAGCAACAGCCGCAGGTAATTCATCTCCGGGAGTGTGGTGGTCGCAAATTATAAAATCAATGGTTTTAGTATTGGCATAAGCAATTTTGTCAACCGATTTGATGCCACAATCCAATGCTATTATTAAGCTAAAGCCGTTCTCGGCTGCATAATCAATTCCCTGAGTTGATATACCGTAGCCTTCGGTATACCTATCCGGAATATAATACGCAATATTGGCGTGATGATTTTTAAAAAAGCTATATACTAAAGCTACCGCAGTAGTGCCATCTACATCATAATCGCCGTATATTAAAACCTTTTCATTATTTGCTATGGCCTTCTCGATACGTAATATTGCTTTTTCCATATCAGCCATTAAAAACGGATCGTGCAGGTGGCGGTGGTCCGGGCGGAAGAAATAGCGCGCTTCATCATAGGTAGTGATACCTCTGTGCACTAACAAAGCGCTTAAAACAGTATCAATATAGAGTACGCCTGCTAAGTTGTTTACTACCGTATCATCAGCCGTTGCTCGTATCGACCACCGTTTATTCATATCTTTATCGCTTAAAACAGTAAATATACTTATTGGGTTATTATAACAGGTAATTAACTCGTAAAATACAAATTAATTATAATGGAAATTTTTGCTTTGGGTGAAGGCTCATACTCGGTAGATAGTTCAAAAAAATTCATCCCGTTTGATCCACAAACAGATAATGCTAAAGACAGGCCGGGCTCATTATTTATCCACGTAAATCCCTTTTTAGTTAAAACCAATACCGACCTGATATTATTTGATACGGGACTGGGCTATAAAGATACCCGCGACGAATTATTATTACACCAGCATATACGGAACACCGGGTTTGAGCCGGAGGATGTTACTTTAGTTTTAATGTCGCACCTACACTATGACCATTCTGCCGGACTGGTAGTTGAGCGTAACGGCCAATTACAGCCCAGTTTTCCAAATGCTACGCACGTAATCAATAAGCAAGAGTGGGAATTTGCTTTTACCGGCAAATCATCATCATACCATGTAGAGATATTTGACGCATTAAAGAATTTAAAAAGTTTGGTTTTGGTTGATGGGGGTGGCGAATTTAAATCGGGGATACGGTACCGGCTTTCTGGTGGGCATTGCCCTTATCACCAGGTTTTTTGGGTAGAAGATGGTAATGATAAATGTTTTTTTGGCGGTGACGAATTGCCGGAGCCTGAACAGCTAATACGCAAATTTATAGCCAAATATGATTATGATGGCCGTAAAGCTATGCAGTTGCGAGAAGAATACGGTAAAATAGCGGCTAGTGAAAACTGGACCTGTTTATTTTATCATGCCAAATCAACAGCAGTAGGAAAGGTGGCTTATAATGATGGTGGTTTTAGTGTATCGCCGGCTTAAAGCGTAGCGCCACCACCTTCCAACATTTCGCGTATTTTTTCGACACTAAGCGGTTTGGAGATAAAGTTTTTTACCAGTGGGTATGAACGCGCTTTGCTAATGTCATTACTAAATACCGAAGATGAGATGATATAAATTTTGCTTTTACCTGTTGAGTCAATATTCAGGCGTTTATATTCGTCTAGAAACTCCCACCCATTCATTATAGGCATATTAATATCCAGCAAAATAAAATCAGGCAACTTATCCGGATTTGTTTTTTGCAGTTCGCTCAGCTCATCAATAGCAATTTTACCATTAAGGCAAGCAGATATCTCTGCATTAGCCAATGCTTTTTTAATTAACTTAATGGAAATAAAGTTGTTTATTTCATCGTCGTCAACTAATAAAATGTGTACAGGGCGGGTTTCAGTAGTCATACTTTGCTTTATACGCAAATTAATTAAAAAAGTTATTCCTATTAGTTGTATTGGTAAAATACATTAATTCTCTAAAGTAATAAGTTTTTATTACAACTCATAATCATTACACGTATCAAATTATAAAAATTGTAATTTTTATTCAACTAAAATTATAATACTTGAATAAACTATTAAACAGCCAGCTGTCTTAAATATAATTGTATGGTGTTTTCAAGCCCATAGTACAAAGCATCACTTATTAAAGCGTGCCCAATACTTACTTCCTGCAAGCCCGGAATATTTTCAGCAAAATATCGCAAGTTGTGTAAATCCAGGTCATGCCCCGCATTTATGCCTAAATCAACTCTTTGTGCAACTTTCGCAGCTTCAATATAAGGTGCAATAGCCGCTTCTTTATGTCGATGGTATTGATGTGCATAGGCCTCGGTATATAATTCAATACGGTCGGTACCGGTTGTGGCGGCTGCTTCTACCATTTTCGGGTCGGGGTCAACAAATATGGATACCCTGATGCCCGCGTTTTTAAACACGGCTATCGTGTCTTTTAGATAGGCTTGGTTAGCAATAGTATCCCAGCCGTGATTAGAGGTTATTTGTCCCAAAGCATCGGGCACTAAAGTTACCTGTGCAGGTTTGTTGGCCAATACCAGGTCAATAAACTTTTGTTCCTGGCAATTACCCTCAATATTAAACTCGGTTGTTATTACTTTTTTTAGGTCGAATACATCATTATAGCGGATGTGCCTTTCGTCCGGGCGTGGGTGTACGGTTATGCCTTCGGCACCAAAGCGTTCGCAATCTAATGCCACCTGTACCAAGTTGGGGTTGTTGCTCCCTCGCGAATTGCGCAGTGTAGCTATTTTATTAATGTTGACAGATAAATGGGCCATATAGTAGGATTACACGCAAATATCAATATTACTTTAAACATTTGGACGAATAGTATGTCATAAAGTAAAACATACTTTATGAGACCATATGTAACAGCCGCCATTATAGGCATTACAGCTATTATAGCTTTTGCCATTATTGGTAACGCCTACAGATCAAGAGCCAACGACATGGAGACAATTGTGGTTACCGGTTTGGCCGAAAAAGATTTTTCCAGTAATTTAATTGTATGGCGCGGCACCTACTCGCAAAAATCAATGGACCTGAAAACGGCCTATGCTTTATTGAAAGCCGATGAAGGTACTATACGCGCCTATTTGAATAGAAAAGGTATTAGCAATTCGGCAATCACTTTTTCATCGGTAAATATTAATAAAGATTTTGCGATGAGTTTTGATGAGAACGGAAGAAACACCGGGCAAACTTTTACAGGATATAATTTAATGCAAACCGTAAAAATTGAATCGACCGATGTAGATAAGGTGGATAAAATTTCACGCGAGGCGACCGAGTTGATAGAGAAAGGGATTGAATTTAATTCGTCGCCACCCCTATTTTACAACACCAAACTAAACGAGGTTAAAATGGAACTATTGGGTAAAGCCAGTGCCGATGCAAAAGCTCGTGCCGAAGCTATTGCCGAAAATGCAGGCAGCTCATTAGGCGACCTTAAGAAAGCTACGATGGGCATTTTTCAAATAACCGGTAAAAACTCAAACGAAGATTATAGCTATGGCGGTGCTTTTAATACTTCAAGCCGCGAAAAAACCGGCTCGATAACTATTAAGATGGAATTTCATGTTAATTAGTAACTTTAAAGAAGTTACAAATAATTACCATGCTTAAACCAGTTGCCATTGTGAGCGCCTTTATTATTTGGAGTGCTTTTGTATTTAAAGAGCCTATTAAAGGTGTACATAAAAATGACTTGGAAAACTATAATTTAAAGGGACGAGTAAAATCATGTACAGAATATCACCATGAGATCAATGATCCAAAGTTCCTTAAGATATTTAATCCTAAGATAAAGGAAACCATAATTACAACATTTTATGATCGCAAGGGCTACCGTACTAAAATGATAGATAGTGAAATTGATAGCAGTGGTAAAGTTATCCGTTTTCATTCTCATACCCTTGATTTGAAAGCAAGGAAAGAAAATGAACTATTGGCGGCTCGCCATATCGTTTACAATAAATTTAAACAACCGATTGTTATTTATCGCTATAGCAAAGGTCAAATGGATACAATTTATTACCTTGATAAAAAAGGTAAATTAAAGCTTCGCTATGTTTATCATTATGATAAAAATCAAGACATTATAATTGGAAAAGCGGTTTATAAAACCTTATACCTGTATGATAAATATAATAACCGTGTAGAAGAAATTGATCTGGATGCAAAAGGACGACGGATAAGTAAAAAAAATTATCAGTATGATAGCAGGGGGAATGTATTGCTGGAAATTGATTCGGCTGTGTTTCGGTGGGGTTCAAACGTACCTAAAAAAACAAAAAGCAATATTTACACGATTAGCCATGCCTACAAAATTTTTGATAAGGCCGGTAATTGGTTACAACAAACTACCGTGGATAATAACGAACGATCATACAGTACCAAGCGAAAAATAAAATACTATAACTAAAAAGGCTTGATCTTAAGATCAAGCCTTTACTTTTATAAACCTTACGGGCTTAGTAACGGTAGTATTCCGGTTTAAACGGACCCGCAACCGGTACACCAATATAATCAGCTTGAGTTTGGTTAAGTACTTCCAGTTCAACACCAATTTTTTCTAAGTGTAAGCTGGCAACTTTCTCGTCCAAATGTTTTGGTAAAGTATAAACTTTGTTTTCGTATGCAGATGCATTACCCCAAAGTTCTAATTGCGCTAAAGTTTGGTTAGTGAACGAGTTACTCATTACAAAACTAGGGTGGCCTGTAGCACAACCTAAGTTTACCAAACGTCCTTCGGCTAAAACAATAACGTCTTTACCGTCTATAGTATACTTATCAACCTGTGGCTTAATTTCAATTTTGGTATTGCCATAAGCTTGGTTTAACCAGGCCATGTCAATCTCGTTATCAAAGTGGCCAATGTTACATACGATGGCTTTATCTTTTAATTTACGGAAATGCTCTTCGCGGACTATGTTCAGGTTGCCTGTAGCAGTAACTACAATGTCGGCCTCGGCAATAGCAGTGCTTAGTTTTTTAACTTCAAAACCTTCCATTGCAGCTTGCAAAGCACAAATAGGGTCAATTTCAGTCACAATTACACGTACACCTGCGTTACGTAATGAATCTGCTGATCCTTTACCTACATCACCATAACCGCAAACAACACCAACTTTACCGGCCATCATCACATCAGTAGCACGACGGATAGCGTCAACTAACGATTCGCGGCAACCATATTTGTTGTCAAATTTTGATTTAGTAACAGAGTCATTGATATTGATAGCAGGAATTGGCAATGTGCCATTTTTCATGCGCTCATATAAACGATGTACGCCGGTAGTAGTTTCTTCTGATAGGCCTTTAATGCCTGCAACCAATTCAGGGTAGCGGTCAAAAACCATATTGGTTAAATCGCCACCATCATCCAATATCATGTTTAATGGTTTGCGGTCTTCGCCAAAAAATAAAGTTTGCTCAATACACCAGTCAAAATCGGGCTCGCTTAAACCTTTCCACGCGTAAACAGATACACCCGCAGCAGCAACAGCCGCAGCAGCATGATCCTGAGTTGAAAATATATTACATGATGACCAGGTAACTTCGGCACCTAACTCAACCAATGTTTCAATTAAAACAGCAGTTTGAATAGTCATATGCAGGCAACCTGCAATACGAGCACCTTTTAACGCTTTTGATGGTCCGTACTCTTTACGTAAGGCCATTAAGCCCGGCATTTCTGCTTCGGCTAACTCAATTTCTTTACGACCCCACTCGGCCAATGAAATATCTTTTACTTTGTACTTGGTGTATGCAGTTTCTACTGATGACGACATAATATTTTTTTGATTTAGCCGCAAAAATAGTATAAAATAATATGAAAATAAAATTTATAGTACAACCAGAAATGGTATTAACTATTTATTTTCCTGATACATGGATAATGTACCATTGTATATGGCTCCGGTTTCTACAAGTAAGGCACCTGTTTTAATCTCGCCGTTTATTTTGCCCGTGCTTTTAATTTCAAGCGACTCTACATTAATATTACCGGTAATTACACCATATACTACCATGTCTTTGGTGCTAACATTGCCGTGTATGCTGCCTTTTTCGCCTAATATTAATCCTTCGGCAATATTTACATCACCCGTAATTTGGCCGTCTACACGGGCAACTGCAGGTGCTTTCAAATTTCCGTCTATAACAGCACCCTCAGCAATAAAGGTTGATATGGCTTGTAGATCTAACGCAACTTTGTCTTTTTTTGAAAAAACACCCATGTGGTATGTGCTAGTTATTTAAAGTTAAAAACTTGGCCGGGTTTATCGGTTTGCCGTTTTTACGTACTTCGTAATGCAGGTGATTGCCTGTTGAATGTCCGGTCGAGCCAACCAAACCAATATTATCTCCAAGGGATATTTTTTGTCCTATTTTTACTTTGATTTTTGATAAGTGCCCATAAAGGGTTTCAAAATCGTTTTTGTGTCTTATGCGTACGCAATTGCCATATCCGCCAAACCATCCTGCAAAAACAACCCTGCCATCAGCGGTGGCTTTTACTCCATCGCCACGGTGCCCCTTAAAATCAATACCAGGATGAAACTCGGCACGTGCGGAAGAGAAAGGATCGCTACGATATCCAAAAAATGAAGTTAAGGAAGTTGTGCGCGGGTAACCCATTGGGGTAAACGCTACAGTATTTACCAGTTTGCTTAAATATTCATCATAAGCCATGTAAACTTCCTTGTCGGTAAGTTTGGCGCCTTCGGCATTATTGTCGCCGCCTACTGCTTTGGTTGCAAAACCTTTTAATCCGCGCTTTTTAAGATAATCGTTTATTTTTTTTAGCTTAAGTTCAATAGCCTGTATATAGGTTTGGGCAGATGGTTTGCCTTTTGCATCTAATATAGTAGGAGGTATTTGGCCCTTAAGCTTTATTATTTGGGCTACCAACAACTGTTTTTCTATTTCTTTTTGTTGGTTTTTGTGTTGTAAAAAAGCAATAAAACCGGCTAATGATAAAATAACCAATACTATGCTTAACGCATAGTGCTTCAAATTGGTGATATGCCTGGTTTTAATTTGTAATGTTTTAACAGCTTGCTTGTTCTTGCTTAAAATAACAACTGTACTAACATCTTTAACTTTTTTTGACCTCATAAATTATGATTCGGGTTTGCAATTTATAAACTACCATCCATAAAACGGCATTAAATTGAAAAAATTTTAGCCAAAGTAAAACAATGCTGTTAATAAATTGTATCGTCAGCAAAATGTTATTATTCTGATTTTAAGAGGATAGCTCTGATTGATTTGCTATTTTTGTGAAGTTTTTAGAAAAACAAAAAATATGTATCCAGAATATTTAGTTGCCCCAATGAGGGAAGATTTGACCAAAGTTGGTTTTGAAGAATTGAAAGATCCTGAAGCCGTAAAAAACGCCATTGAAAGCGAAGGTACTGTATTTGTAATGGTAAATTCAGTTTGTGGTTGTGCGGCAGCTAATGCGCGCCCGGCAGCAAAAATGGCGGCCCAAAGCGCAAAGCATCCTGATAAATTAGTAACCGTTTTTGCTGGCATGGAAAAAGACGCAGTTGATACAGCACGTAACTATATGTTGCCTTATCCTCCGTCATCACCATCAATGGCACTATTTAAAGATGGTAAATTGGTACACATTATTGAGCGCCATCAAATTGAGGGCCGCCCCGCGCAAATGATTGCTGATAACCTGATCGGCGCATTTGAGCAGTATTGTTAGTCAATAGCTGATGGTCTATAGTCCATGGTTAATTTTACTATGGACTATGGACCATCGACTATAAACTCCTATTACAATCTTTTCAACTTCATATTACGGAAGTTTACCCGGCAGCCATGATCCTGTAAAAGGATGTATCCTTCTTTTGCCTCGCCAAAGTTAACGTCGTTTTTAAACTTACTTGCTGCTACCGCTTCTTTATATGCTGCACCTCCGCGGTCATATTCCAATACTTTCACCCCATTTAGGTAATGCTCCACATGGTTGTTTGGATATACCACAATACGTGCGGTATTCCATTCGCCTATTTTTTTGGTAAAGCGGGCTTGTTTAGTGGCCGGTATCAAATCATATAATGAACCTAGTTTTCTATTGCCGTTTCGGCCTGCCCGGGCATCCGGGTGCTTTTCATCATCCAACACCTGGTACTCTAACCCAAGCGGCGAACCCGTAGTGCCTTGCGATAAGGTTGTAAAATATTTTAATCCGCCATTAGCCACTTCGCTTAATTTAAAATCAAACGACAGGTCCATTGGGCCGTATTTTTCTTCGGTAATAATATCTCCGCCAATTTGGCTTGACTTATCTGGTGCCCCCTCTATAGTTAGGTAGCCATTTTCGGTATCCCATCCTTTGGCAGGAAAACTCATATTGCGTACGCTTCTCCATCCCTTATTGGTTTTACCGTCAAATAACAACTTCCAGCCATCAGCTTTTTCGTATTCACTAAGTGTATTTGGCTGCAGGTTGGTTACATAAATATTTTTGGCAAACGGCTCTGGAGTAATACCGGTAGTTTTAATTTGTATGTTTTTAAAATAAACCTTTTCGCCGGCATCTTCAGGCTTATTAACAGAATGTACTTGTAAAGCTATAAACCCAGTGCGGTCTAAAGTATCAATTACATAAGCAGTGGCTACACCGTTAACCCAGGTTTTAACTTCATCGCCAATACATTCCATTTTTATATGATTGTATTGCCCAATTTTAAAGGCGTCCTTCGCTTTGGCGTTTAACTCTAAGGGATACAGCCATTCTCTGCGGCCCTCGTCATATACACCGCCGGTCCATTTACGGTCAGACGGGTCAATTTCAAATTGCTTGCCGTAAACTTTTCCTTTTCCACGATTGCCTGCGGCATCATAATGACTGCGTATCTGGACACCCGCGTTATTGCCAACATCATCAATTTTTACATCCAGCTCCAACACGTAATCGCCATATTCTTTTTCGGTCACTAAAAAGGTGTTTCCAGATCCGGCTACGGTAGTACCTACAATAGCACCGTTTTGTACTTTATAATCGGCTGTGCCGGCAAGGCGTTTCCATCCTTTAAGGGTTTTACCATCAAACAAATTGGTATAGCCCTTTTTATTTTGAGCAAGTGATGGGGCAATAATGGTTGTACTTAAAGCCAAGACAATGCCAAGCGTAGTTTTAATATTCATAATAGGTATATTGGTTACGGTAAATATACTATGGCAAATTAATTAGTGCAATCGATTTCAATAAAAAATGTGGTGTATCTGTAACGCATAGGGTACTTTGGTGTCTTTTGTTAAGAATAAAACGCTTATTTTCGTTGATAACTGATCTTATATTAAAATGAAGAAACACTATGCTGCCGGTTTGTTGACCGGTTTTATTATCACTATTGGCCTTGTTGCTCCTGTTAAAGCACAGCAAACCACCATCAACCCAACTAAAATTTACCGTGAAACTCCTGCCAGGATAAACAATTTGGTGCATACCAAACTGGATGTAAGGTTTGATTACGCTAAGCAATATTTATATGGTAAAGAATGGGTTACTATTAAACCGCATTTTTACCCTACAGATAGCTTGCGTTTGGATGCTAAAGGGATGGATATTAAAAATGTATCTGTAGTAAAGGCAGGGAAAAATGTACCGCTGAAATATACTTATGATAGTTTGACTTTAGCTATTCAATTGGATAAGACCTATCGTAATAATGAAAGTTATACAATTTATATTGATTACACCGCCAAACCAAACCAATTAAAAGCCAAAGGTAGCGCGGCTATTAATGATGCTAAGGGACTATATTTTATTAATCCGTTGGGAACAGAAAAAGATAAGCCAACCCAGATATGGACGCAAGGTGAAACTGAAAGTTCATCGGCCTGGTTCCCTACGATAGACAGGACAGCGCAAAAAACTACTCAGGAAATCAGCATGACCGTACCTGCCAAATATGTTACCTTATCAAACGGAAGATTAGCCTTACAAAAGCCTAACGCTGATGGTACACGTACCGACACATGGAAGATGGAACTACCACACGCGCCCTATTTATTTATGATGGCCGTTGGCGATTTTAAAATTTATAAAGACAAATGGCGCGATAAAGAGGTGAATTATTATCTGGAGCCTAAATATGCACCTTTTGCCAAAGAAATATTTGGGCAAACACCTGAGCAGATGGAGTTTTACTCGAAAATATTAGGAGTAGATTACCCATGGAATAAATACGCGCAAATTGTTGTGCGCGATTATGTAAGCGGCGCGATGGAGAATACCACAGCCACCCTGCATGGCGAATATGTACAATTAACCCGCCGAGAGTTGTTGGATGCTTATTACGACCAGGGCCGCAGCACCATTGCGCATGAGTTATTTCACCAATGGTTTGGCGATTATGTAACTGCCGAAAGCTGGAGCAACTTAACCGTAAATGAATCATTCGCTGATTATAGTGAAGCGCTTTGGGCCGAATATAAATATGGTCAAGACGCAGGCGACGCGCATAATTACACCGCCATGCAAAGTTACCTGCGCGATCCTGAAGATAAAACCAAGGACCTGGTACGTTTTTATTATGACGACAAGGAAGACATGTTTGATGTGGTTACCTATCAAAAAGGGGGCAACATATTAAATATGTTGCGTAATTATTTAGGAAAAGATGCCTTTTACAAGGGCTTAAACATCTACCTTAAAACTAACGCCTTAAAATCAGGCGAAGCACATCAGTTACGCTTAGCGTTTGAAGAAGCAAGTGGCCGCGACCTGAACTGGTTTTTTAACCAATGGTATTTTGGCGCGGGCCATCCTGAATTAAAAATTGGTTATAAATGGGATGAAACTACCAAAACTCAAACCGTTTATTTGCAGCAAACCCAGGCAGGGCAAAAATTTATTTTGCCTATGGCGATAGATATTTATGCCGGTGGAAAAAAAGAGCGCCACATGGTTTGGATGCGCAACACAATAGATACTTTAACTTTTAAAGTAGCCGCCAAACCCGACTTGGTGAATGTGGATGGTGATAAGGTATTATTAGCCGAGAAAGCAGAAAGCAAAAAGTTAGCTGAGTACGTTTACCAATATTTTAACGCCCCATTATACATGGACCGTTTTGAAGCAATTGATGCAGCTTTAGCGGTGCAAAGTGATAAAGAAGCACAACGCGTATTAGTGGCCGCATTAAACGATAAATATTACGGCCTGCGTATCAAAGCCATAAAAGGATTGGATATGACGAATGATGGTGTGCGCAATGCAACCCAATCCATATTGGCATCATTAGCGCAAACAGATGATAATAATTTGGTGCGTGCAGCGGCTTTAACTGTGTTAGCTAATTTAAAGGTACCCGGCAACATGACTTTGTTTAAACAAGCCTTAGCCAGCGAATCGTACGCCATACAGGGTGCTGCCTTAAACGGTATTACTATACTTGATCCGGCTCAAGGATTTACCCTGGCAAAAACTTATGAAAAAGATAACCGTGGTGCATTAACCACATCGCTGATCGGCATTTATGCAACCAATGGCTCTGCTGAGCAATGGCCATTTGTATATAATGAATTTGATAAAGCCACTATTAATGCCAAGGTTACTATGGTGCGGCAGTTCATAGGGATGATAGCTAAGGTGAATAATTCAACTTATGCACAACAAGGTATAGCACAGGTAAAAGATATGGCTATGAAGTATAAAAGTTTAGCTACGCCTTTGTCCAACTTATTGCAAAATCTAAAACAGCAACTAACACAGCAAAATGACAGGGCATCTATACAGGCTATTGATAAGGCGGTAAGTGAAATTGCGGCTAATAAATAATTTTTAACACTTTCATTTATAAAGTTTTATTAAATTAGTTGTACCAAATAACCGTGTTATGAAAAAGTTATTATTTTTATTTATACTGATAGGTGCCGGAGTGCAACTAAAAGCGCAGGCTAAATTGGAGATAATGCCTTTCAATAAATTACCTGATAGTTTAACTTATTTATTCCCGCAAAAACCTAATAGGGTTAATCCGCAAATAATTGACAGTCGTAAACCTGATTCGAGCAGGCAATATGCTTATAACCCTATGCCGATAGTAAAAATGGCGGGGCAGTCAAATATGCCAATAGTTAAAATGCAGGGTAACTCAAAAATGCCGGTAGTTAACCCTGATGCGGGGGTTAGGGAAATTGGTCCAAAGACTTACATTATTAAATAGGGTTCAAAAAAATAAAAAGGCTGCCTAATTTAGGCAGCCTTTTTGCTGTTATTGATTTAGAATAAATGAATAACAGTTATGAAAAAGTTTTTGCTTCTATTAATACTGGTAGGCGTTGCTGCCAGGTTAAGCGCGCAAACTCCGCCGCAGGCTAAAAAAGCTCCGGCAAAAGTAGATACCAGCAAACAGGACCGCATGCCGGTTATAAAGCCTAATACCAACTCAACTATGCCGGTGTTAAAACCACGGGATAATTCGCCTATGCCAATTGTAAAACCCAAACCGATACTGTAGTTGATAAGAGGAAGCAAACGGCACCTAAAATGTAAGGTGCTGTTTTCAAAACTTATTGCTACCTTGGGGTAACCAAAAATCTTAAATCATGTCATTAGGCGCACCCGAGATCATTATCATCGTAATTGTAATATTAGGTATTTATCTCTTATTTCCAATATGGGGGTATGTAGAAGGTAAAAAACGTTCAGTTGGCCCATTTGTAGGACTGCTACTGGGAGCAGTTTTGGGTATAATAGGTATCATCATCATTTATTGTACACCCCGGGTAACAACACAACCGTTTTATGATTTTGGAGCCGAATCAAGAAAAGCAGACGACCTGCAGAAATATAAAGATCTGTTAGATAGTGGTGCCATAACGGAAGAGGAGTACCAAACTCAGAAGGCTAGAATATTAAGCTAAGGGAACCTAAAAATCCTTATTCAACATCTTCTCCAACTCGGCGAAGCTCACGTTCATTTTTACGCGGCCCTGTTTGGCGTAGGATATTTCGCCGGTTTCTTCTGATATAATAATGGCCGTAGCCTCGTTAGCTTCGGTGACGCCAATGCCGGCACGGTGGCGCAAACCAAACTGAGCGGGCAGGTCCTCCTTATCGGTAAGCGGTAAAATACAACTGGCAGATTTGATCTTGTTTTCGGCAATGATCACCGCGCCATCATGCAGCGGACTGGTTTTTTGGAATATACTTTCCAGCAGGCGCTTGGAAATTTTGGCGTCCACCACTTCGCAGCTGTTTTGATAAAACTGTTCATCGTAATATTTTGCGAAAACGATTAATGCCCCTGTACGGGTTTGCTTTAATATTTTGCAGGCATCAATAATGGGTTTTATGCGCAGGTAGTTGTCTTTCTCCACTTCGGCTTTGCCAAAAAAATAGCGCCACCAGGCTTTGTTGCGCTGCAGCGAGGCATTTTTACCTACAAGTAATAAAAACCGCCGTATTTCCTGCTGAAAAATTACAATAACTAATATAATACCTACATCAGTAAAATAGCTCAATATTTTACTGAGCAACTTCATATGCAGGGCATTCACCGCGAAATCAATGGTGTACAAAATCGCGATACCAATAACAATATTGGCCGCTATTGTGCCACGCACCAGGCTATATACCTGATAGATCAATAGCGCTACCAGTACTATATCCAGCACATCAAAAAAGGTAAACCTTAGTAAGCTAAAATCCATTGACTGCATGTTACGCAAGATAATGGTTTTAGTTTTAAAACGCTACAGCAGTAACAAAAAAGGCTAACCGATTAGGTTAGCCTGATGTAATTTTTTAATCTGTCAGCTTTTTATACTTGATCCTTTTCGGCCCAACATCACCTAACCGCTTTTTGCGGTTCTCTTCGTAATCAGAGTAGTTACCCTCAAAGAAGTAAACCTGCGAGTTGCCTTCAAATGCCAATATGTGCGTACAGATACGATCTAAAAACCAACGATCGTGACTGATGATCACCGCGCAGCCGCCAAAGTTTTCTAAGGCTTCTTCTAACGCACGTAAAGTGTTTACGTCAATATCATTGGTAGGCTCATCCAGTAATAAAACGTTGCTTCCTTTTTTTAGGGTGATAGACAGGTGCACACGGTTACGCTCGCCACCTGATAGCACGCCCACTTTTTTCTGCTGATCGGCACCGTTAAAGTTAAAGCGCGATACATAGGCCCTTGAGTTTAACGGACGGTTACCCACCATAATGGTTTCTAAGCCGCCGGTAACGTTTTCCCAAACAGATTTATTAGGGTCAAGGTCATCATGCATTTGGTCAACATAACCCAGGGCCACGGTTTCACCCACGCGGAAAGTACCTGCATCAGGCTGGTCCTGCCCGGTTATTAAGCGGAACAATGTAGTTTTACCAGCCCCGTTTGGCCCAATGATACCTACAATGCCTGCAGGCGGTAAGGAGAAGCTCAGGTTATCAAACAATAATTTATCGCCATAGCTTTTGCTTACGCCATTGGCCTCTATCACCACATTACCCAAACGCGGGCCCGGCGGAATAAACAGCTCCAGTTTTTCTTCGCGCTCCTTAGTTTCTTCGGAGGCAAGTTTTTCATAGTTACCCAAACGTGCTTTTGATTTGGCGTGACGGCCCTTTGGTCCCATACGCACCCACTCCAGCTCGCGCTCTAAAGTTTTCTGGCGCTTGCTTTCGGTTTTATCCTCTTGTGCAAGGCGTTTTGCTTTTTGGTCCAGCCATGAAGAGTAGTTACCTTTCCATGGAATACCTTCGCCACGGTCCAGTTCCAGTATCCATCCCGCTACATTATCCAGGAAGTACCTGTCGTGGGTTACGGCTATAACCGTGCCTTTATATTGTTTTAAATGCTGCTCCAGCCAGTCAATAGACTCGGCATCCAGGTGGTTGGTAGGCTCATCTAATAATAGTACATCAGGCTCTTGCAGCAATAAACGGCATAAAGCCACACGGCGGCGCTCACCACCCGATAGTACAGCTATTTTAGTATCCGGCTCCGGGCAGCGTAGGGCATCCATGGCGCGCTCCAGTTTGCTATCCAGTTCCCAGGCACCTACGGCATCTATCTGATCCTGCAATTCGCCCTGGCGGTTCATCAGCTTATCCATTTTATCCGGGTCGCCATAGTACTCCTCTAAACCGAATTTCTCATTGATCTCTTCATATTCTTTAAGCAGGGCAGTAGTAGCGGCAACGCCTTCTTCTACCACTTCGCGTACGGTTTTGTTGGGGTCAAGTTCGGGCTCCTGGCTAAGGTAGCCTACGGTATAGCCCGGCGAAAATACCACCTCGCCAATATTGGTTTTATCTATACCGGCAATAATTTTTAACAGCGACGATTTACCCGAACCGTTTAAACCTATAACACCAATTTTGGCACCATAAAAAAACGACAGGTAAATGTTTTTTAATACAGTTTTTTGCGGCGGGTAAACCTTACTTACCCCGGCCATTGAAAATATGATCTTCTCGTCAGACATTGTAATGAGTGATTGAGTGAATTAGCTAATTATTGTATGAAGGGCAAATATGGGCAATAGTAAAGCCATCTGCAAGCAAAACATCAAACTATCCGTTTGGCTGATAGGCCGGTAAAGGCATTGGAAACATGGTTAACACAACTTAACACATTTCGAAATTATTTTTCATTATTTAACTGATAATCAAATATTTATAAAATTAACATCTCAAAATGTGTTAACCATGATTTTATGACCTTAAGTAAGACCCTCAAAACTTAAACTGACAATGCACTGTCACCAACTTTATTTAAATAATTAATTTGGTTAATTTGTGTAAATCGTAACCAGGCAGGTTTGGGTTGTCGTATTTAGCCCCTTTTTTGCCGTATACCACCCACACCCGGGTTTCTTTTTATACCGAGATTTGTTGTATACAAAACCTAAAAAAATTAAAGGAGAACATTATTATGAGAAAGATCATTGTTTTATCATTCATTACGCTGGATGGCGTAATGCAGGCACCCGGCGGACAGGACGAAGACACATCAAACGGGTTTAAATACGGTGGTTGGACAGCACCATTGGGCGACGATATTGCCGGGCAGGTAATGCAAAAACAAATGACCCCCGCCGACCTGTTATTAGGCAGAAAGACATTTGAGATATTTGCCGGCTACTGGCCGCAGCATGCAGACCAATGGCCGGGTGTTAATGAGGTGAATAAATACTTTATATCCAACACCGTAAAACCAACGGACGCGTTGGCTACAGGCTGGCAAAATGTAAAGTTGCTAAATAGTGTAGAGGATATTAAAGCATTAAAAAATACTGACGGTCCCGACCTTAAAATATGGGGCAGCAGCCAACTGGTTAAACTATTATTAAAACACGACCTTGTTGACGAATTTTGGCTGAACGTTTACCCCGTGATATTAGGCAGCGGAAAAAGATTGTTTGGCGACGATGCTATACCCAAAACATTTACGTTAGTAGAAAGCACCACTACATCAACCGGCGTTATTATGAGCAATTACAGGAAGGCCGGGGAGGTGAAAACGGCTACAGTTGAATAAACTTTAAAACCGCGGGGTTGTTGAGTAAAAACAACCCTGCGGTAAACAAATATTTAACACATGGAATTTAACCCCCATAATCCTATTATAAAGCTTTGTATGCAGGGCATGGCAGAGGAAGAAAATGGAAACCGGGATGAAGCCGGCAAAATATTTCTCCAGGCATATAACGAAGCAACCAATGATTTTGAAAAATACCTGTCGGCTTATTACCTGGCCCGGATTCAAACAATTGCAACTGATAAACTCAAATGGTTTGAAACGGCTTTGCAATTTGCACTAAACGTAGATAGCGATTCGGTTAAAAGTGCATTAGCATCACTATATACCCATATCGCTAAATGCTATAAAGACCTGGGCGACCTTAATAATGCTCAAAAAAATAAGGAACTAGCTACCGCATCAGATGATAAATTGGGCGATAAAGGTCCGTTTTATCATGGTACCAGGGCAGATCTGCAAGTGGGTGATCTGTTAACACCCGGAGGAATGTCTAATTACAAGGAAGAACTAGTGATGAACCATATTTATTTTACCGCCCTGATCAATGGCGCCGGGCTTGCCGCGGCATTAGCCAAGGGCGACGGAAACGAACGGGTTTACATTATTGAGCCAACCGGTAGTTTTGAGAACGACCCCAATGTTACCGACAAAAAATTCCCGGGCAATCCTTCACGCTCCTATCGTAGTACGGCACCGTTAAAAATTATTGGCGAAGTAACTGATTGGGTAAAGATAAGCCCCGAAGAACTACAAAAATGGCGGGAGAGATTGGCAGTTAGTAAAGGCGAAATTATCAATTAAAAAATAACGGATTCAGTGCATTGTCATGCTGAGCCCCGTCGAAGCATACGAAGGTGCGACCCCCGCTGTGTCAACGGAGCTTTTGGATGACAGCCTGTGATCGGGCTTTTTGTTCCACAAAATCTTTCAGGCTGATTCCCAATATATGGTTCCAACCCTGGTTAAAGCTTGATATATCAAAATCAGGATTGTTTTTAGGGAAGCTGTCTAAACCGGTATGCGTTATGCGTACCAGCGTTTGGTCGCCATCAGGGAAAAGCTCAAAACTAACTTCTGATGATCCTTCAAGATTTTCGTAAGCCCACGTATAGCTTAACTTGCGTTCGGGTATAACAGCGGTTATGCGGCAGTTATGCTTATAGTTTTCGCCTTTGCTGCCCTGCCCTGAAAAGCTAAATTCAAAACCAACGCGAGCTTCAAAATTATCCATCTTAAAATACCATTGCTGCATCTGGTCGTTATTGGTAAGTGCTTCCCACACGCGGGCGGCAGGAGCATTTAATTTCTTTTCTACAATTAATGGTTGTGTTTCCATAGTTATTGGGGTTTTGTTTGGTTTAAAAAACTATCAAGGTCATCCAGTTTGGCTGTCCAGAAGGCACGGTATTGGTTGGTCCACTCGGCTACCCGTTTCAGTTGTTTCAAATCGGCCTGGCAATAGCGCTCACGGCCCTGTTGACTGATTGTAATGAGCCCGCACTGCGTTAAAATTTTAATATGTTTTGATATGGCCGGGCGGCTGATGTCAAAATTATCGGCAATGGCATTTAAGTTTAGTTGCTGTTTGGCCAGCATGCCAATAATTTCGCGCCGGGTAGGGTCGGCAATAGCCTGGAAAACATCTCGTCTCATTCAAATTTTCAATTAGTAACCGTTTGGTTACGCAAATGTAAATGAAACCGTTTGGTTACGCAAATTTTTTTGATAAAGTATTATGTTTTATCCCCGCGTCATTGCGAGCGATAGCGAGGCAATCTCTAATGGTGCTAATCAGTCGAACGTTATTGTAGTCCCAGATTAATCAACCGCCGCTCAATTGCCGCGGTGGCTGTTACTTTTGGCTTAGATGCAAAGTAACCAAGACTAAGCGTAGCGACCTCATGAACGCCTATAAAAAACAAACAACCTGTGAATACATCAAGCCGGAAAAATCCTTCCCCGCACGTGGCATTAACGCGTGGCCCGCGTTTTCCGGCAGGCCTTTGCGCTCATTAATCAAATTGAAAAAATTATTATCGCTTTGATGGCACCTCCCCTGGTATCAGGGGAGGCCAGGAGGGGTAAACTAGCCGCACTGACAAAGCTCTGTCACCATACTTACATCCGCTTATTCCGATATTTGATGTATTCGCAGCGCGTTAGGTAAGTAGTGCGATGCAGTTCTTTGAAAATTGATCATAAAAACTTGTATTTTAGAATAATCTAAGCCGACCAACTAGCGGAATATCTAAACAGATGTCTCAAGTGTTTATTATCATAATTTGTTTTTTAGCTATAACCGCTATCATTTATTTTCTTCGTTTAAAAGCGTTAAGAAAACCTCGTCAGCTTAAATTAATAGCTATTAGAGAACACGTTAGGCTTGCAAACCAGCAATTTGAGCAACTCACCAACTTTGAAAAGTATTTTTCAAATTGGGATGAACAATCGTTTTTACATAGCCACCAAGAAACTCGGGAAAGCATTAAATCTGGTTTTGAAAAACTTGGATTGTCAAATGACTATGTAGAAGAACTAAAAGTTTTTACGAGCTATTATGACCAATCCTATATTTTACGGCAGAATTATAATAACATGTTCATTCCAATCGAAGCAAAAAAGTATGCCGACTTTTTTGACAAATTGGAAGAGTATCCATTATCTGCAGATCAGGTTGAAGCTATAATTCGTGACGAGGATAATAACCTTGTTATAGCGGGTGCTGGAACCGGAAAAACAACAACTATTTCAGGAAAGGTTGCATATATTTTAGAAAAGAAACTTGCTTTACCGGAAGAGTTACTCGTGATTTCATTTACCAAGAACGCAGTAAAAGAA
This sequence comes from uncultured Mucilaginibacter sp., assembly GCA_964611565.1. GTDB lineage: Bacteria > Bacteroidota > Bacteroidia > Sphingobacteriales > Sphingobacteriaceae > Mucilaginibacter. Next base: position 48,604 of record CAZTAU010000023.1, read on the forward strand.
ATGTATGAGCGATGTATGCGGTTTTGTCAGCATATTCCTGAAGCAAAAAAACTAGAAGTAAAAACGTTTAACAGTTATGGTTTTTTGGTAAGTCGGACTTGTTCAACAAATGAAATCCTGCTGGCATTTGATGGTGACGATGAAGAAGCCAAAGCTTTTTTGCAACAACAATTTGATGAGCTTTTTATACATGACTTCGATTTTAAACGTAAAGCGGTAAATTTTTTAGCTTTTTTTAACAAACCGCAAAAGGACAAGTTTGAGTTTAAAAACAAAAATGATTATAACGTTCACCAAGAAAGCGTTAGAAACGTTACCATAGATGGAATAAAGGTTAAGAGTAAAGAAGAAATGGAGATCGGCAATTTCTTTTGCTTGAACGGAATAGAATATGAGTACCAACGTCATTACCCCTTAAAGGAAGAAGATCGCAACCCGACATACGGTGTTTATCAACCGGATTTTTATTTACCTGAATATGAACTGTGGCATGAGCATTTCGGAATAGATAAAGATGGCAATGTCCCAAGCTTTTTTGCAGTCAGCCCCCCACATGAAACAGCGAAAGAAACATACCATGCCGGTATCGCCTGGAAAGAGGAAATCCACGCCAAGTATCAAACACGATTAATTAAGACATATTCCTATGAAAATCATGAAGGGATTTTAGTTAATAAATTGAAAGAGAAGGTTATTGAAGAAGGTGTAATGCTTCGCGAGAGAAGTCCAGAGGAGTTGCTAACCCTTATGAAAAAGTCTGAGCAGTATAAAGACTTTATGGATTTGATCTATACTTTTTTAAGTTTAATGAAATCTAATGGCATACAACTAGAGCAATTAAGGCCAGGAATTGATAAACGTTTTAAAGTCTTTTTAGATGTTTTTAAACCTTTGTATAAAGCCTATGAGTCTTACTTGAAAAACACTTCATCGATTGATTATAACGACATGATAAATCATGCCGCAGAGTATTTTCGGGCAGGAAAATATACCAAACCTTACAAGTACATTTTGGTTGACGAATTTCAGGATATGTCGTTGGGGAGATATAAATTAATCCAGGCAATTCGACAACAAAACCCCGCAGTCAAATTATATGCAGTAGGTGATGATTGGCAGTCTATTTTTCGATTTGCAGGTAGCGACATTTCTATAATTACTCAATTTGAAAAACAATTTGGTGTTACAAGCCAAACTCCGGTTTTAAAAACCTATCGCTTTAATAGCGAAATATTGGATACAACAAGCAATTTCATTCAAAAGAACCCCTCTCAAATCAAAAAGAAACTAACCTCAAATAAGATAGTTCCCGATGGGCATGTCAGTTTTTCTTTTGTTAAAATGCCTGTGGTCAGTGGGGGGCGTGAACAATATATATCAGCCAAGTCAAGTGCAATAAAAAGTATTCTTAATGAAATTGCTGAAGTCCAGAAAAATGCTCAAGTTTTTCTTATTGGGCGTTATAAACGTAATGCCCCAACTAATTTAAAAGCTTTGCGTGAGTTGTTTCCGGAATTAACTATCAACTATCATACCGCACACGCTGTAAAGGGAATGACCTGCGACTATGCCATATTACTAGATGTTGATTCCGGAACGCTTGGCTTTCCATCGGAAATTGCTGATGATCCGCTGCTAAACTATCTTCTTTACGAGGGCGACAGTTTCGAAAATGCTGAAGAGAGACGTGTGTTTTATGTAGCGATCACCCGAGCTAGATACAAAAACTATTTATTGTATAATGTAACCAAGCCTAGTAAATTTCTTTTAGAATTAATGGGAAGAACGGAACCCGATCCATTACCCAAAAAGTGTCCGAAATGTAGAGGGCAACTTGTATTACGAAGTGGATACAGTGATTTTTATGGATGCGTACATTATCCAAATTGCGATGGAAAATTATCAGTAGAAGAAATGCATAAATAATAATCACACGTTGTCCGAAGTTTAATAACTTCGGACAACTATGCCATAGTCTGCGACTACACTTACCTTGCTCACCATAGTCAAAAAACTATTAACATAATCGTACGAAGTCAGATACTTCGCACAGCGGGGGTAAAATAATTTACAAATTATCCGTTTTCATAAATTATATTTACCTTAACTAACCCTAAATCACACATATCATATTTTTATGAAAATCATTTTTAGTCAATGCCTTGTTTTGGTCCTTTTGCTATCCCTCGGTTTTACAGTAGTAGCGCAAAAATTGCCCAATGTCCAAACTAATAGTGTTACCGCGCCTGCTAATATTAAAATAGATGGCAAGGCTACCGAATGGAATAACCAGTTTGAGGCATATAACACCGCCGCAGATAGTTGGTACACCATGGCCAATGATAATGATAATTTGTATTTGGTATTACAATCAAAAACGTTGAATATGATCAATACCATTGCCGGCTATGGCTTTGAGTTGGCCATACATAAATCGGGCAGAAAAAGCGATGCAGATAAAATAAGCATTCATTACCCGGTGGCCGATAAAAGAGGATACCCCTTTACTTTTGGAGGTGCTGGTGGTCAAGTAGATAGAGATACTTCAGCCGATCATCTCAATGAATTAATGATTAAAAACAATAAAACAATTGATCAAAAATTTAAATGGATCGTTGTTAAAGGGATACCCGGACTAGATACTTTGGCCATATATAACAGCGAGAATATACAAGCTGCAAGCCGTATGGATAATAAAAAAGTTTATACAATGGAATTGGCAATACCGCTTAAAAAACTGGGCCTTGCTGTAAATGGTACTTCAAAATTTTCTTACCATGTGATATTTAACGGTAACAAACCACCGCAGAATGGTAACACACCACCGCAGAATATTAAAGTAATGGATTCGAATTTGCGTGAAGTAGGTGTAGTAGCGGTAACGCCGGAAATGCAACAAGGAATAGACGACTTAAATATGCGTATTGCCAAAAGAAACCCGCATGTAGATTTTTGGGGGGAGTATGAATTGGCTAAGAAATGATTGCGTTAGCGATAGCAGCGGATACCGGCCCTGGGCCTAATGCCTGCAGCCGTATGAGCGTATAGCGCGGGCCGTAGGTAGCGCCGTAGTAGTGATTAGTTAATTTGTGATTTAGAGATTAGTTTATCGCTTAGCAAAAACCCCTCCCTTCACCCTCCCGGTGGGAGGGAATCGCACTTGTCCACCTAATCACTAACACCTGCCCTTCTGTCACACATCTGCCGTTATTGCGTAATCGCCCCAAAACGGGGAAATAAAGCATGATTGTTACTTAAACTATTAGCGGTTTAAGCCATCCAAAAGGTAATAATTAACGTATAACTATAAAGAAGCTTCAACAACGCATAATTTTTTGCACAAAAGGTTGTATAAAGTTGAACTTTTAATAGATTGCGATATCATATTAATGTCTGTTTTTGGGCGTTAATAAATATTGGCAATAATATTGTTGATAAGTTAGAAAAACAATGCGCCCTACCAGTCGAACAATTTGATAAATTAGGGCATTAATCGAGGATAATATATGGAAGCTAAATTTTCGCCACGAGTTAAAGATGTAATACAATATAGCCGCGAAGAGGCTTTACGCCTTGGGCATGATTATATAGGTACCGAGCATTTGCTGCTTGGGCTTATTCGTGATGGCGATGGCGTTGCTATAAAACTGTTAAAGGAATTGGCGGTTGATACCGCTAAACTGCGCCGTGCAGTTGAAGACGCTGTAAAAGGAACGGTAGGGACTAACGTACATATAGGCAGCATACCCCTTACTAAACAAGCCGAAAAGGTATTGAAGATAACTTACCTTGAAGCTAAAATTTTTAAAAGTGATGTGATAGGTACAGAGCATTTGCTGCTGTCGATTTTACGTGATGAGGATAACATCGCATCGCAGATATTGATGCAGTTTAATGTTAACTACGAGATTTTTAAAGGCGAGGTAGAATCGCATAAAAATAACATAACCGACGAGATGCCTGGTTCATCAACCGGTGGCGAGGATGATTTTAAGGATGATGACAGCTTTAGCCAGCCTAAAAAAGTATCAGACATTAAATCAAAAACCCCGGTACTGGACAACTTTGGCCGCGATTTAACCCGCGCCGCCGAGGATGGCAAACTGGACCCTATTGTTGGTCGTGAGAAAGAGATAGAGCGTGTATCGCAAATACTATCACGCCGTAAAAAGAACAACCCGATACTAATAGGCGAGCCGGGCGTGGGTAAAAGTGCCATTGCCGAAGGTTTGGCACTGCGTATAGTACAGCGTAAAGTGAGCCGCGTATTGTTTAACAAGCGTGTGGTTACTTTAGATCTGGCCAGCTTAGTGGCAGGTACCAAGTATCGCGGCCAGTTTGAGGAGCGTATGAAAGCGGTAATGAACGAACTGGAAAAATCGCCTGACGTGATCTTGTTTATTGACGAGATACATACCATAGTTGGTGCGGGCGGTGCATCGGGTTCATTAGATGCGTCAAACATGTTTAAACCAGCTTTGGCCAGGGGCGAGATACAATGCATTGGCGCGACTACTTTAGACGAGTATCGCCAGTATATTGAGAAAGATGGCGCTTTGGACCGTCGTTTCCAAAAAGTAATGGTTGAGCCGGCCAGTGTTACCGAAACTATTGAGATACTTAACCGCATTAAAGAGAAATACGAAGAGCACCACGGTGTTACTTATACCGACGAGGCTATTAACGCCTGTGTTAACTTAACCACCCGCTATATAACCGACAGGTTTTTACCTGACAAGGCTATTGACGCGCTGGACGAGTCGGGCTCACGTGTGCATTTGACCAATATCCATGTTCCGCAGGAGATTTTAGATATTGAGCAAAAGATAGAGCAGATAAAGGTTGAGAAAAACAAAGTAGTACGCAGCCAGAAATATGAGGAAGCGGCTAAACTGCGCGATACCGAGAAAAATTTATTGGAGGAACTTGACCAGGCAAAATCTGTTTGGGAAGCCGAAACTAAATCAAAACGCTATACCGTAACTGAAGATAATGTTGCCGAGGTAGTATCTATGATGACCGGTATACCGGTGCAAAGAGTTGGCCAGGCAGATAGCCAAAAATTACTGCAAATGGGCGAAACTATTGGCGGAAAAATTATTGGCCAGGATGATGCTATCAAAAAGTTAACTCGTGCCATACAGCGCACCCGTGCAGGCTTAAAAGATCCTAAAAAGCCAATTGGGTCATTTATCTTCTTAGGCCCTACAGGTGTGGGTAAAACCGAGTTGGCTAAAGAGCTTGCCCGTTTTATGTTTGATACCGAAGACGCGCTGATACAAATTGATATGAGCGAGTACATGGAGAAATTCGCGGTATCACGTTTAGTGGGTGCGCCTCCGGGATATGTAGGTTATGAAGAAGGCGGACAGTTGACCGAGAAGGTACGCCGTAAACCATACGCTGTGGTATTGCTGGATGAGATAGAAAAAGCTCACCCTGATGTATTCAACATCCTGTTACAGGTATTGGATGAAGGACAGCTAACTGATTCCTTAGGCCGTAAGGTTGATTTCAGGAACGCTATCATCATCATGACATCAAACATTGGTGCACGCCAGTTAAAAGATTTTGGACAGGGGGTAGGTTTTACCACTAATGCCAAAGCTACACAGGCAGATGCTCATTCACGTGGTGTGATAGAGAATGCTTTAAAACGTGCCTTCGCACCCGAGTTTTTGAACCGTATTGATGACGTTATCGTGTTTAACTCGTTAAGCAAAGAAGATATCTTTAAAATTATTGATATCGAATTAAGCGCCCTATTTGGCAGAGTAACCGGTTTAGGTTTTAAAGTTGAACTGACCGAAGCCGCTAAAGAGTTTATTGCCGAAAAAGGATATGATTCGCAATTTGGTGCACGTCCGTTAAAACGTGCTATCCAGAAATACCTGGAGGACCCAATTGCCGAAGAAATACTAAAAGGCGAATTGACCGAAGGCGATACCATGGTGGTTGATTTTGACAAGGACCTTGGCGAGATCAAGATACAGGATAAAAAGGCCACTGCCAAAGCGGATAAGCCCGATAAGAAGAAGCCCAAAGAGGAAGAATCTAAATAAGTAATTCAATCCCCCGATAGCATCGGGGGATTTTTTTTGAAATAATTTTAAACCTTTCTGCAGGATATCGTCTTATATAATAATTAACACTGTATCCTTATGAAAAAAATATTATCAATCCTATTAATTGCGGTGGTAGCTATTGGCTTATCATCTTGCAAAAAAACCTACATTACGCCAAACCCAAATCAAACCATAATCTACGACGTGCCGGTGAGCAGTTGGGTATTAAGTGCCGATGGCAGATCGTATTACTCAGTTATGGACGACCTGCCTGAAATTGACAGTTATTTTAATGAAAATGGTGGCGTATTAATTTATTTTAATTTTAATCAGGGTGTTTATGAGCAAGCGCCTTACACGTTTAATAATGTAGCCTATAGCTATACCCATGAGACGGGAAATATAGTACTATATGCACAAACGCCTAATGGTGTTACACCTATTAAACCTGATGCGATGAAAGTAAAAATTATACTGATCGATTCTGAACAGTAAGCATCGTGCTACTAACAAAGAAGGCCCCGATTTCGGGGCCTTCTTTGTTAGCGAATGTTTTTATTTCTTAGCGTGCGCGGTTTCCTTTTTAGGGAAGATGAGTGAGGCCACCACACTTATCACCAAAATGCTTAATATGATGATAAGCGAGTTTAACGTTGTTAAACCAATTTTTTCTACCCAATTGGCCAGCAGCATTTTTAAGCCTATAAAGGTTAGCAAAGCGGCTAATCCAACCTTTAGATAATGGAATTTCTCAATAATATTTACCAGTAGGAAGAACATGGAGCGCAACCCCATAATGGCAAATATGTTAGAGAAGAATACGATGTAAGGATCTTTAGTGATAGAGAATATAGCCGGGATAGAATCAACGGCGAATATCAGGTCGGTAAACTCAATAATTAACAGCACCAGGAATAAGGGGGTGATGTATTTTTTACCATTGAGCTTAATAAAGAATTTACTGCCCTCAAACTTAGGGTGCACCGAAAAATATTTGGAAGCCAGTTTGACTACCTTGTGGTTTTCGGGATCTATCTCCTCCTCCTGGTTACGGTTAAGGAACATACTTACACCGGTGTACACTAGGAAAGCCCCAAACACATACAATATCCAATGAAACTGGTTTATCAATGCTGCCCCCACAAAAATGAATAGGAAACGCATTACTATAGCGCCTATTATGCCCCAAACTAATACCTTATGGTAATACCGCGGCTGCACACCAAAGGCCCCAAATATGAGCACCATTACAAATATATTATCAACCGATAGTGCATACTCAACTACATAGCCGGTAATAAACTCCAGGCCAAGGTTTTTTCGGTATAACTGCAGGCTGGCTTCGAGGTCATTGGGGTTGAAAGTTAATTTATGCAGATGTTTTTGGTTGATCTCCTGCAGGCGGGCAAAGCTATCTACCTGGTGCAGTAAATGGCCGTAATGCAATATCAGCCAGTAAAAACCCAGTGCAAAGCTTACCCAAACCGCGCTTAAAATAGCGGCTTGCTTTAAGCTTACGGGTTTTTCTGATTTGCCAAACATACCCAGGTCGGCTGCCATCATTAAGAAGATGAATACTACAAATCCGCCAATAAAAAGTATTTCGTTTGACATGTTTATTTATTACGTTCGGTGGTAAATTGTACTAACTGTTCCAGTCCCGTGCGTGCATCGCCGGCCGGTAAGGTATTTAATATAGCAAAGGCATCTTCGCGGTATTTTTTCATTTGTGTTTCGGCATAAGCTAAACCCCCTGTTTGTTTTACAAAATCAATAATAGCGGCAATTTTTTTAGGCTCATCATTATGATTTTTAACCAGGTTGATCATTTTCTTTTTAGTCGCGGTGTCGGTATTGTTCAGCGCGTAAATCAAGGGTAGGGTAACTTTTTTTTCTTTAATGTCGATACCTACCGGTTTGCCTACGTCATCTGTACCAAAATCAAACATGTCATCTTTTATCTGGAAGGCGATGCCAATCTTTTCACCAAACAACCGCATTCGCTCAATTGTTTCGTCATCGGCCACGGCAGATGCCGCCCCGCAGGCACAGCAAGAAGCGATTAGCGAAGCCGTTTTTTGGCGGATAACTTCATAATAAACTTCCTCGCTGATATCCATGCGGCGCACCTTTTCAATTTGTAAAAGTTCGCCCTCGCTCATTTGCTTTACCGCTTCAGATACGATCTGGAGTAATTTATAATCTTTATTCTCTATCGATAGCAGCAAGCCCTTTGATAGCAGGTAATCGCCTACCAAAACGGCTATTTTATTTTTCCATAAAGCGTTAATGGAGAAAAAGCCACGACGTTGATACGAATTATCCACCACATCATCGTGCACTAAAGTAGCCGTATGTAAAAGTTCAACTAAAGCAGCTCCCCGATGTGTTGCCTCATTAATACCGCCGCAAATACTGGCCGAAAAAAATACAAACACGGGCCTAATTTGCTTGCCTTTACGTTTAACAATGTAATGGGTAATACGGTCAAGCAGCGGCACATTGCTTTGCATGGAAGTTTTAAAGCGTTCTTCAAAAACATCAATATCAGCGGCTATGGGTTTTTTAATTTCGTCGATGCTCAGCATTAACTAAACAGGGTGCTTTAAATGGTAAAATATTTGCCTGTCGGCAATTGAAGCAAACATAGCTAATAATTACCAAAATAATTTCTGCGGTATTAAACCATACACATTTTTTTAACTCTTATAAATACAATAGCACGTCTCGCATACGTTTTGCGATAAGTGACAATATATATAGTTTTTGGTTATGTTAATGATTAATTA
>CAZTAU010000024.1:0-57312 GCA_964611565.1 uncultured Mucilaginibacter sp.
ATTTAGGTGACGGCCGCACCATTGAGATCGAAACCGGAAAACTGGCCAAACAAGCCGATGGCTCTGTAGTAATAAAAATGGGTGATACCATGTTATTGGCTACTGTAGTATCATCACCTGAAGCGAAAGAAGGTGTTGACTTTTTACCGCTTTCAGTTGACTATCAGGAAAAATATGCAGCTACAGGCCGCATCCCCGGTGGGTTTTTACGCCGCGAGGCACGTTTATCAGACTATGAGGTTTTAATATCTCGTTTGGTTGACCGCGCTTTACGCCCGATGTTCCCGTCAGATTATCATGCGGATACACAAGTAATGATCTCTTTGATATCTGCTGATAAAGACATTATGCCCGATGCATTAGCAGGTTTAGCGGCATCGGCAGCATTAGCTGTTTCTGATATCCCGTTCAACGGGCCTATATCTGAAGTACGTGTAGCTAAAATTGATGGTAAATTGGTTATTAACCCAACCTTAAGCCAATTAGCTAACGCGACATTAGAGTTTATAGTAGCCGGTAACGAGCATGATATAAACATGGTTGAAGGTGAAGCTGCCGAGATACAGGAAGCTGAATTAGTGGAAGCTATCAAATTTGCTCACCAAGCTATAAAAGTTCAATGCTTAGCTCAAAAAGAACTAACTATTGAAGTTGGTAAAACCGAAAAACGTGTTTACAGCCATGAGCATAGCAACGATGAATTAGAAAAAGCAATTTATGCTGCAACTTATGATAAAGTTTATGCTATTGCAGGCGAAGCGTCTGGTAAAGACGAGCGTGGTGCTAAATTTAAAGCAGTACGTGACGAGTATATAGCTACTTTAGGCGAGATTGATGACGTTACTAAATTTTTAGCTAAAAAATACTACCATGATGTAGAGTATGATGCTATACGTAATTTGGTATTAGATGAAGGTAAACGTTTAGATGGCCGTAAAACCACAGAAATACGCCCAATATGGAGCGAAGTTGGTTATTTGCCAGCTGCTCACGGTTCTGCAGTATTTACACGTGGAGAGACCCAATCATTAACCTCAGTTACTTTAGGTGCTAAGGATGATGAGCAAATGATCGATGGTGCTTTCATTAACGGATACCAAAAATTCTTATTACACTATAATTTCCCAGGTTTTTCAACCGGCGAGGTTCGTCCTAATAGGGGAGCAGGCCGTAGGGAAATTGGCCACGGTAACTTGGCAATGCGTTCATTAAAACGTGTATTACCTGCTGATGATGAAAATCCATACACTATTCGTGTGGTATCTGATATTTTAGAATCAAACGGATCATCATCAATGGCTACCGTTTGTGCCGGTACATTGGCCTTGATGGATGCGGGTATCAAAATTAAAGAGCCTGTATCAGGTATCGCCATGGGATTGATCACCAACGAAATGGGTACTAAATATGCTATCCTTTCTGATATTTTGGGTGATGAGGATCACTTAGGTGATATGGACTTTAAAGTAACAGGTACCAAAAATGGTATTGTTGCTGTGCAGATGGATTTGAAAATAAACGGTCTTTCGTGGGAAGTGTTAACCAACGCTTTAAACCAGGCTAAAGATGGCCGTTTACACATCTTAGGCGAAATGGCAAAAACTATTACAGCCCCTCGCGAAGATTACAAACCACATGCCCCACGTATTGTTACCATCCGCATTGATAAAGAATTTATCGGCGCGGTTATTGGTCCCGGTGGTAAAATTATACAAGAAATGCAACGCGAAACCGGTGCTACAATCTCTATCGAGGAAGTTGGTAACCAGGGTGTAGTTCAAATATTTGCAGATAACAAAGATGCTATTGATAAAGCGGTTACCCGTATTAAAAACATTGCTTCAAAACCAGAAGTTGGCGAGATTTATGAAGGTAAAGTAAAATCAATAATGCCTTTTGGTGCATTTGTTGAAATTATGCCAGGTAAAGACGGTTTGTTACACATATCAGAAATTGACCATAAACGTATTGAAACTATGGACGGCATTTTTGAAATAGGTGACGAAGTACGCGTTAAGTTATTAGATGTTGATAAGCAAGGTAAGTTGAAACTTTCCCGTAAAGTTTTATTGCCTCGCCCGGAAAGCAATCAATAATAAAAATCTCTTAAATGTTTAAACAACAAAAGCCTTTTTTAAGGCTTTTGTTGTTTAAACGCCTTTTTTTATTTTTTTTAAAACAAAACCCACATTTTGCCACTTATGGTAGTTAGTAGTTACTAAAAAGCTAAAGTCAGATCCTTTTTTATTATGCCATCCGTACCAGATGATCCTTTAGATTTTTTAAAAAATAACAACACATCAGGCTCACCTTCGGGTCCCGAAGCCGACCTGATACAATTGTTGTTATATGAGATCATAAGGGTTAAAGAGTTAATAGCCTACTATGAATCCATCCCTAATGGGGGAGGGCAGCTTGGCGCGTCAATTTTAAATGAGCTGGTAGCCGAAGCATATAGCTCGCTGGTTAACTATGATGTAGTGCTTATGAAAAAATACTACGACCTGCTGCAGCATTGTGATTGAGTGCTTCGCAAAGATTAGTTGCTTAAGATTAAAGATTAGTTAGGATATTACTCTACAGACAACTAACTTTGATATAGCAATCAAATTGTAACAACTAATCTTTAATCTTCCCAACAAATGTCCCACCTTATAGCTCCATCAATTTTAGCGGCCGATTTTGGTAACCTGCAACGCGATGTAGAAATGCTTAATGCCAGCAATGCAGATTGGATACATGTGGATGTAATGGACGGAGCATTTGTGCCTAATATCTCTTTTGGCTTCCCGGTACTAAATGCAGTTAATAAAATTGCCACCAAACCATTGGATGTCCATTTAATGATTAATGATCCTGACCGGTATATTCAAGCTTTTGCAGCTGCGGGCGCATATAACATTACCGTGCACTATGAGGCCTGTCCAAATTTACATCGTACAGTACAATTTATAAAAGAGCAGGGATGTAAAGCGGGTGTGGCTTTAAACCCGCATACCCGTGTTGATCTGTTAAGAGATATTGTGGCCGATTTGGACCTGGTATTGATCATGTCTGTAAATCCGGGCTTTGGCGGACAGAAATTTATTGAAAATACTTATAGTAAACTACACGATATCCGCTCTATAAGTGCTTTAAGTAACCCTAAATTATTGATTGAAGTTGATGGTGGTGTGGATATGAGTAATGCCAATAAATTAATAAATGCCGGTGCTAATTTGCTGGTAGCGGGTAATTCAGTGTTCTCATCGGCAAATCCTACAGATGCAATTGCGCAATTAAAATCGGTAAAGTAATCGGTTGCAATACAAGGCTGTTAATAAAAACCCTATATTTTTTTAATATTTTAAATGGAATGGCATAATTGTCTTGTTTTTGTATTATTTTATAAAAAGCGCAAATAAAAGTATAATATTTTGTCAAATTGACTAACTTCGCCCCGTCTAAAGACAAAGTTGTCAATTTAGCAAAACCCAATAACAAATTATATGAAACATAATTTTGGTGCCGGACCCGGCATTTTACCTCAGGAAGTTTTAAAACAAGCTGCAGAAGCGGTAGTAAATTTTAACGGCACAGGATTATCCCTGCTTGAAATTTCACACCGTTCGGCTGAATTTGAAGCTGTTTTAGACGAAGCGGTAAAATTAGTTAAAGAATTGCTTAACGTACCCGAAGGCTATTCTGTTTTATTTTTACAAGGTGGTGCGAGCACACAGTTTGCTATGGCACCATATAACCTGTTACCTGACGGTGGCAAAGCTGCTTATTTAGAGTCGGGTGTATGGGCAAACAAAGCTTTAAAAGAGGCGAAATTTTTTGGCGAAGTACAAGTAGTAGCTACTTCAAAAGAGGCTAACTTTACTTACATCCCTAAAGATTTTGAAATACCTGCTGACGCGGCTTATTTCCATATAACGTCAAACAATACCATTTACGGTACACAATTACATAAATTCTTTAAATCGCCAATACCTGTTGTTTGCGACATGTCATCAGATATTTTCAGCCGCGAAATTAATGTGGCTGATTTTGGTATTATTTACGCCGGTGCTCAAAAAAATATGGGTCCTGCAGGTACTACATTAGTTATTGTTAAAGACGATATTTTAGGCAAAATTGACCGTAAAATACCGGCAATGCTTAACTACCAAACACAAATTGAAGGTGGTTCAATGTATAACACGCCGCCTGTGTTTGCTATATATGTATCAATGCTTACCCTTAAATGGTTAAAAGCTAAAGGTGGTGTAGCAGGAATAGAAAAAGTTAATGAAGCTAAAGCGAAAGCATTATATGAAGAGATTGACCGTAACCCACTGTTTAAGGCAGTTGCTGCTGAGGAAGATCGCTCATACATGAATGTTTGCTTTGTGATGGAAAATACTGAGCTTGAAAAACCATTCCTGAAACTTTGCGACGAAAAAGGCATAGTAGGTATTAAAGGCCACCGTAGTGTTGGTGGTTTCCGTGCTTCCATATACAACGCGTTACCTATCACCAGCATACACGTATTAATTGACGCGATGCAGGAATTTGCTGAGAAAAATAAATAACTAGTAAAGATTGAAGATTGGTTATTAAAGATTAGTGAATATTCGCTGGTCAATAACTAATCTTTAATTTTCATTCTTTAATCTTCAAAAAATGATCAAAATATTAGCTAACGACGGTATAGATCCAATAGGAAAAAAATTATTGGAAGATGCCGGTTTTATTATTGATACCAACAACATACCACAGGATGAATTGCCTACCAAGCTACAAGCCTATGATGGTATAACTGTACGTAGTGCTACTAAAGTACGTAAGGCATTAATTGATGCCTGCCCTAACCTTAAGCTGATTGGCCGTGGTGGTGTAGGTGTTGATAATATTGATGTAGAATACGCTAAAGAAAAAGGAATTGGTGTTTATAATACGCCTGCTTCTTCATCTTTATCAGTTGCCGAATTAGTTTTTGGCCACTTGTTTACAGGTGTACGCTTTTTAGCAGACAGCAACCGCAAAATGCCGGTTGAAGGAACTACCAAATTTAACGACCTTAAAAAAGCATACGCTAAAGGCGTTGAGTTACGCGGCAAAACATTAGGTATTGTAGGCTTTGGCCGTATCGGTCGCGAGGTAGCTAAAATTGCTATCGGTGTTGGTATGGATGTAATTGCTTATGACCTTTTCCCTTTTAAACCCGAAGTTGAAATTGTTTTAGGTACAGGTGGTACAAAAGTTAATGTAACTGTTAAAACAGCTACGCTTGATGAAGTTATCGCGCAAGCTGACTTTATTACTTTGCATACCCCATTTGTTGACAAAGCTTTATTTGGCGCCGCCGAGCTAGCTCGGTTGAAAAAAGGTGTAGGCCTGGTTAACTGTTCACGTGGTGGGTTAATTGATGAATTGGCTTTAATTGACGCTTTAAACAGCGGCCAGGTTTCATTTGCTGCGTTGGACGTTTATGATAATGAGCCAACTCCATTGGAAGCAATAACTAAACATCCTAAAATTTCATTAACTCCACACATTGGTGCAGCTACAAACGAAGCACAGGAGCGTATAGGTGTTGAACTTGCTAATTTGATCATTGATCATTTTAAAAAGTAAGAAAAGCATATAAACAAAAAAGGCGGCTTGATTTCAAGCCGCCTTTTTTGTTATCTACCGTCATTGCGAGGAACGAAGCAATCTCTGCACTTGCAAATCAAAACCGGAATGCCCGTTTTTAAAAGACATTTATCCACTTGACTGTCCTATGTAGAGATTGCTTCGTTCCTCGCAATGACGCGTGGGAGATTTATAATTCATAACTCACTCCCTTTTCAGGTATAGTAACGGCGTAGCCATCCTGCACCAATGCATCACTTAATAACTGCATGCTGGTTGTTTCACCATGTACCAGGAATACCTGTTTTAGTTTGCCTTTATCCTGCTGTTTAATGTTATTTATTAGGTCGTCATGGTCGCCATGGGCACTTAGCACATCCGTTTGTTTAATGGTGGCATACACCGCCAAATCGCGGTCTTTAATATGAACTATAGAATCGCCCCTTAATAAACGATGCCCTAATGTCCCTTTGGCGCAATAGCCTATAAATAAAATGGTGCAATAGTAGTTTTGGATATTATAAAACAAGTGGTCCTGTATACGGCCACCCTCCAGCATCCCTGCTGATGAAATGATAATACAGGGCTCAAAATAGTTAGATACTTGCCGGCTATCCTTCATGCTTTCTACATAGGTCAGGTTGTCAAACTCAAACTCATCGCCTTGCATTTTATAAAAGTCCTGCGCTTCTTTGTTTACCAATTCATGGTATTTCCTAAAGATGCCGGTCGCCATTGATGCCATCGGGCTGTCAACAAACACTTTAACCGGCGGCAACAAGCCGCTGCTGAATATTTTATTTAAAGAATAAACTAACGACTGTGTACGACCAATACTAAATGCCGGGATAATGATGCGCCCCTGTTCTTTAACGCAAGCTTTATCAATTACTTCGACCAGTGTTTCTTCGACGCTTTTATCTTTGGAATGGTTACGGCCACCATAGGTAGATTCGGATACCAGGTAATCAACAGCAGGGATGGTTTGCGGGTCTTCCAGTACAGGATAGTTTTTACGGCCTATATCGCCGGTAAAGGCAATGCTTTTTTCTGTGCCCTCGTCATTTATTTTTAAAACTACAGCCGCGGCACCTAATAAATGGCCTACAGGAATAAAAGTCAATTCAATATCCCCATTGATACGGAAGGGACGGTTAAATGCGATTGTAACCATTCGTTCCATGGTATCCATTACGTGCTTTTGCAGGTATAAGGGCTGGATGTTGTTGTTGCTGTACTTACTTCTTCCCCGGTTATGCTTGCGGCCTTTGTTAGCTTTATGCATAAATATGTTTACCGAGTCCAATAACAATAATTCAGTCAAATCAGCAGTAGGAGGGGTGCACAATATTTGCCCGTTAAACCCCATACGCACCAACGTAGGCAAATTGCCCGAATGGTCAATATGCGCGTGGGTCAATATCACCACATCAATATCGGCAGGATTAAAAGGGAAATTCTCGTTGTCATTTAGGGGACGATCTTTTTCATAATCCAGCCCGCAATCCACTAAAATTTTATATTGGCCAACCTGCAGTAAGTGCATGCTGCCGGTAACCTGTTGGGCAGCCCCGTGTATAGTTAATTTCATTTAGTAATCAATAGTAACAAGCCCGAAGACCATGCCCTCAATATAGAAAAAATTTAGATGTTGCTAACAGATTTTCTATTGTAATTTCGACGTATAAACCATACTATACCTATTCCTATGAGTATAACGGTTAACACATAGTTTCTGGATAACCTTTCATTCTTCAACTGTAAATCAGTGGTTTCCTTAACTAATTTTTCGTTCTGGCTACGCAAAGTATTTATGGTATTCATATAATGCAGATTGGCTGATTCAATCTCTTTTGATTTGTCTGCAACCTGAGTTTGCTGAAACGTACGGTAATCCAGTAAAATTTTTAATTGTTTGTAGATGGCATTGTCGGTTTTAACAATGTCCATTAAAATGTCGTTTGAACGACGGATGTCTTTTTTGGTTTGTAAACCAAATATTCCGGTATGCTGGCTCAGGCTTTGATCATATTTGCCAAACTTTTGCGAGCGTACAGCAAGCATACTGTTTATTTTTGTTCGCTGTAATTCGTAGGCTAAGGAGTCGGAATTTGTTTGAGCGAAAGCGTTTCCTATAAGCAAAATACATGTAACGGCAAGTAGGGTGATGTTTTTCATGGTTAAAAGATTAAGTCATCCCTTTAACGTAAGATGATGTAGGGTGGTATTACGCCTGAAAATCGATGATCACGCTATCACCCAAATTTAACCCTAATAACCCGCTGGCGTTCCCTTTGTTTATAGCAATTTCTAAATGATCGCTTATCCCGAATAAACACAACTTTTCACCTTCGGGCACTTCGCTGTAATGCCAGCTCAGGTGATTAATGGATTCGTTACGTTTAAAAGTTAACACAAACTGCCGGCCTTGCTGTATTTGGTTAAACAGATCTTTGGTAATATTTGTGATCACGTTCTGGAACGAATCAATATAAATCACCATCCCTTTGATTAGATTCTTCTCTAACACAGGTTGCAGGTTCATCTTTTTCTCTATTCCGCTAACAGGCAAACCTATCAGGTTAATATCCTTGCCGGCTGCTAAGTGGCAGGCGGTTTTTACAAAAATATCAGCCAGCGGAAAGTGTAGGAACTTCAAGTCCTGCATAATATTTATTTCAAACACTTCATCAGGTTCATCGTTAAACATTAAGGAGAAGATGCCATTATCGGCCCCAACAAAATAGTGGTTTTTATACCGTATGGCCAGGTATTTGGTTTGGCCGCTATACACAGTATCAATACCAATTAAGTGTACCGTATCATCCGGAAAATAATGAAAACTATTTTTTAAAATGAAAGCGGCTTGTTGTATATTGAAGGCGGCAACGCTATTGGTAATATCAACAATATTTACCTTTGGCAGTAGCTTATAAATACTTCCTTTAAGGGCAGCCAGATAAATGTCTTTATCGCCCAGGTCAGTAGTTAAAGTTATTATTGCCATTAATTTTTAAAATATTTATTGCTAATCTTGTAAGAAGCTTTTGCTGCTGCAAATATTCAATTTTAATTCATAAAAATCCGGAACAAATTAATCATTTACTATTGAACGAACTTAAGCTATCAATTGAAAACATTAACCCCGCTGTTTTATGGGGACCGAATAATGATCATTTTGAGATCATTAAAAAACAATACCCTAAGCTTAAAATAGTTGCGCGTGGCAGCGAGGTTAAAGTTTTAGGCGACGAGCATGAGCTAACCATCTTTGAAGAAAAGTTTAATCATCTGCTGGAGCATATTGAAAAGTTCGAAAATTTAAATATTACCGACCTGGAAAGGGTGCTGGGTTCAAAACCATTAGACCCATCAAAAGCAACAACAGATCAAACTGCCGATAAGTTTGCCAGTGGCGAAGTTATTGTGTTTGGCCCTAATGGTGTAATGGTTAAGGCACGCACCGCCAACCAGCGCAAAATGGTTGATAGCATAAACAAAAGCGATATTTTGTTTGCTATTGGCCCCGCAGGTACCGGTAAAACGTACACAGCAGTAGCTTTAGCAGTAAGGGCTTTAAAGAATAAAGAGATCAAACGTATCATATTAACCCGCCCGGCAGTTGAAGCAGGCGAGAATCTGGGTTTTTTACCGGGAGATCTGAAAGAGAAGATCGACCCATATTTGCGCCCGTTGTATGATGCTTTGGATGATATGATACCGGCTGAAAAACTGAAATTTTACCTGGAGAACCGTACCATTGAAATTGCGCCACTGGCATTTATGCGCGGCCGTACCCTGGATAACTGTTTTGTAATTTTGGATGAGGCACAAAACGCTACCGATATGCAGTTAAAAATGTTTTTAACACGTATGGGCCCATCGGCAAAGTTTATTGTTACAGGTGATGTTACGCAGATAGATCTACCTAAAAAACAGCAATCGGGTTTACATACCGCGTTGCGTATATTAACAGATATTAAAGGAATTGAAATTGTTTACCTAAGCGGCGAAGACGTAGTAAGGCACAAACTTGTACGTAAAATATTAGCAGCTTACGGGGATATACAGTAATAGTTAGTAGAGATTAAAGATTAGTGATTAGTTGATAAAACTAATCTTCAATCTTTAATCTTCAATCTTCAACCAATGAATGCAATAAAAGAAACCAACTTTAACTTTCCGGGCCAAACTGCTTTTTATAAAGGCAAGGTGAGGGATGTATATACTATAAATAATAAATACCTGGCTATGGTGGTTACCGACCGCATATCCGCATTTGATGTGGTACTGCCGGAACCTATACCCTTTAAAGGACAAGTACTTAACCTTATAGCAGCACGCTTTTTACAAGCAACTGCCGATATTGTGCCTAACTGGGTAGTAACTGTGCCAGATCCAAGCGTTACCATTGGCTTAATTTGTGAGCCTTTTAAGGTGGAGATGGTTATACGTGGTTATTTAGCCGGCCATGCCTGGCGCGAGTATAGTACCGGTAAAAGGCAGGTATGCGGTGTAAGCCTTCCTGATGGTTTAAAGGAAAACGATAAACTGCCCGAGCCTATTATTACCCCAACAACCAAAGCGGCAGTAGGACATGATGAGGATATATCCCGCGAGGAAATATTAAAACAAGGAATAGTATCTGAAGCAGATTATGTGCAACTGGAAAATTATACCCGCCAATTATATAAACGCGGTACCGAAATTGCCGCCAAGCAGGGGCTAATTTTGGTGGATACCAAATATGAGTTTGGCAAAGCCAATGGTAAGATATATTTGATTGATGAGATACATACACCCGATTCGTCACGCTATTTTTACAGCGATGGTTATGAAGCCCGTCAGCAGGCAAATGAGCCGCAAAAGCAGCTCTCTAAAGAGTTTGTACGCAAGTGGTTAATTGAGAATGGCTTTCAGGGTAAAGATGGCCAGCGAGTGCCTGTAATGACGCAGGAGAGGGTTCAATCTATATCAGAAAGATACATTGAGCTTTATGAACAAATTACCGGCGAAGCTTTTATTAAACCCACAAACCAGGAAATATTAACCCGGGTAGAAACGGCAATTAAAAATGCCTTAGCCATATTGTAGTTTTATTTATAAAATAAAACATATATTAGCATATAATTTATAACAGAGAAGAATGAAGTTTGCTGTAGATAAACACGAGAAATATATTTTAATAAAGCTTAACGAGTCAAAATTAAATTCATTAGTTACGCCGCAATTAAAATCCGAGTTGATCCTTATCAATACCGAGGGTCAAAGAAATATTATTCTTGATCTTTCGCAAGTTAAATTTGCCGATTCATCAGGCTTAAGCAGTTTGCTGGTAGGCCATCGTTTATGTAAAAATGCCGAAGGTTCATTTATTCTTACCGGTTTAAATGATGCAGTTTCTCGCCTTATAACTATTTCACAATTAGAGAATGTACTTTCCATAGTTCCATCAACTGAAGAAGCTATTGATTTGATTTTTATGGAAGAGATAGAAAAAGAGCTGAAGAAAGAAATCAAATAAAATTAATAATTGTTTACCCGGTATGAAGTTTGAAGTTACCATACTCGGAAGCAGTTCTGCAACTCCCATTTATAATAGAAACCCAACATCGCAGGCATTAAATGTTAACGACAGGTTGTATTTGATTGATTGTGGCGAAGGTACACAACAACAAATGCTGCGTTTTGATATTAAAGCCAGCCGTATAGATCATATTTTCATCAGCCACCTGCATGGCGACCATTACCTGGGTTTAGTAGGATTACTATCATCAATGCATTTAAATGGCCGCAAAAAGGAGCTGAAACTTTTTGGCCCCGCACATTTATTAGAGATAATTAACCTGCAGCTTAAATACTCTGAAACTACTTTACAGTACCCAATTGAATTTACCATTACCAATGCCGATAGGGCAGAGTTGGTTGTTGATAACGAGGATGTAACGGTTGAAACTATACCCCTTGATCATCGCATTGCCTGTACCGGATTTTTATTCAGGGAAAAAAAGCGCCAGCGAAAATTACTGAAAGATAAACTGGAAGAGTTGCAAGTACCGGTGCAGTATTATACTGCTTTAAAAAAGGGTAAGGATTATATAGCCGAGGATGGCACACTATATAGAAATGATACACTTACCATTGATTCGGAGCAACCTAAGGCTTACGCCTATTGTTCAGATACCATTTTTAATCCTCAATATTTTCAGCAAATAAATAATGTAAACCTGCTGTACCACGAAGCCACATTTTTACACAATATGTTGGATAGGGCCGGCGAAACATTTCATACCACAGCTTTGCAGGCCGCGCAAATAGCCACACAAACTCAAGCTAAAAAGCTACTCATAGGCCATTTTTCGGCCCGTTACAAAAATTTAGACGAGTTACTGGATGAAGCAAAAAGTGTTTTTCCGGCTACTGAATTAGCTATTGAAGGCCGAACGTTTGCCATAGTTTAATAACTATTTATTGTTCTTCCTGCCGAATAAAGAGAAATGCACATAACGTTTTGGATTAGCCTTAACATCAATAAACAGTGCATCCAGGTTTTTCGATGCATATTGCAGGTTGCGGTATAATGAATCGTCACGCATTAGTAATCCCAATGTACCTTTATTACTGTTTATATTACTTACTACCTGTTGCAGGTCGGCTACAGCTTTGTTGGCATTGTCTAACGTTTGTTTAATATTTGAGTTAGCCAGGTCACCACTAAAACGTTGCATGTTTGCAGTAACTCCTGTTAAACCATTAGTGCTATTTTTTAAATTAAGTGATACAGCCTCAGCATTAGTTAAAATGCCATTAATATGCCCGGTTTGCCCGGCTACCAGGGCATCTATTTTTTTGGTTGTACCCTCTAATGTTTGTAAGGAGTTGGCAATACTTTCAAAACTACGGTCAATATTGCGCTCAAAGTTGGGGTTCATGATCCGGTTGATAGAAGCCAGCGATGAATCCAGCTTAATCATCAAATTCTCTGCTTTTTTTTGAATAGGCTGCAGGCTTTCGGCCAGACTGCCTGCTACATCGGCTCGTAGGGTATCTTTATCTTCGGCCAATGCCTGGCTACTGCCAAGTTCAAAAACAATAGCCTTACCGCCTAACAGATCGGTACTAACTAACCTGGCCATTGTATTGTTAGGTACTTTATATTGGTCGTCTATTTTAAATTCAACAATGGTATGCCCATTATCGCGCAGTTCCATTTTAGATACGCGGCCAATTTGGAAACCATTCACTAATACAGGTTTTGATACGGCAAGTCCATCTACGCTTTGATAAATTGCATAAAATCTATTTGATCCGGAAAACACATCGTTTCCGCGCAGGTAACTATAACCTAATATTAATATAGTTATTGCTACGGCGGTAAGTGCGCCTATTTTTGTTTCGTTAGATAGTTTCATATATTAGATCATACCAGTTTGGGTATAATACTCCTAAAATAGGCCTTTTGTTTTATTCCGATCTTTTTTCGGCATCTCTTTTATAATTTTCTATGCCTCTTAGTATGGCGTTTGCCACTTCTTCCTGTCCCTCTTCTGAGTTTAAAAAATCTTCCTCTTCTTTATTATTAATATAACCGGTCTCTACCATTACTGATGGCATCGCGGTATGGTCAAGCACATACAGAACTTGTTCCCTTAAACCCTCACTTCTGCGGCCGTCTAGTATAAATTCTTTATTTAGTAAGTCAGCAAGGTGGATACTTTGTTTTCGATATTTGTTTTTTAGTAAATTTATTAAAATAACCGTTTGCGGATCCTGAGCTTCGGCTGTTCTGGCATCATTCGGACTGCCGCCAATTTCGGCGTTTTCACGTAACGCATCTAATTGCGGTCCCGTACGTTCTGTGCTATACAATAACATTAATACACCTTTGCCAGAACGATCAGGTACCGATACGTTTTTGTATACAGGCTTCCCCTTTTTGCGCCCGACTACCTGGCGTACAGTTCTGTTTGGTAAGGCATTACAATGTATAGAAATAAACAGGTCGCCTTTATTTTGATTAGCAATATCAGCGCGTTTTTGAAAAGGTACATCTTCAGGTGTAGTACGTGTCATTACTACCTTTACATCAGGCATGTTTTTTTCTATGGCTTTTTGCAATTTTTGTGCTATAGCAAGCGTTACAGTTCTTTCAAAAGAATAGGTTCCCTCAGCGCCGGGCGAATAACGCCCACCGCCAGATGGACGTTCACCATGCCCCGCATCAACAATAATGGTTTTAATTTTAAAGCCACTATTTACCAGGGTATCGTTTTTAACAGAAGCTTTAGACGTGGGTATAAATACCAAAAAACAAAATACAAATGCTGATAAAGCGTAAATCAATGTTTTCAATGCTTTAATTTTCATTATTTTTGAACGCTGTAATATTATATTATTATATCTGCAACAATACTATTTATAATTAATTTGAAATTCACCAGACTTTTTTTTCTGATCGTTGTTTCTTTACTGGTAAATTGGTTAACGGCTGCAGGTCAGGGCAACGTAGGCGGTAATAATAAGCCTGTTGCTGATACCCTTAGACGCGGGGCTGTAATACCTACAAATTCTCCTAAAGGTAAAGATTCTTCGGCTATTTTACCTATTAATTCTGTTACGGAGCTTGGTGATACCACAAAAAAAAGTAAAAGCCAATTGGATTTTGAATTAAAAACCAACGCTTTAGATTCCACCGTTTATTCTAGCGATAAGGAAATAGTATATCTATATGGAAGTGCCCGGATAACTTATGGCGATTTTCAATTAGATGCTGATTATATAGAGGTAAATAAAAGAACGCACATATTATTTGCCAGGGGAAGTATTGACCCTAAAACCAAGCGGTATGTTAATCGCCCGATATCTAAACAGGGCAGCGAAAGCCCTATTACTACCGATTCTATACGTTATAATTACGACACCAGGCAAGGCTTTGTCTGGAATGCCTATTCTGAACAGGAGGGTAATTACTTATCGGGTGGGTTGGCAAAAAAATTAAATGACACAGAAACGGCTCTTAAGGATCAAATTTTTAGTACTTGCGATAAACCCGATCATCCCCACTTTGGTATAGTTATTACATGGGGGATAGTAGAAAAAAAGAGAATAATATCAGGCCCTGCCTATTTAAAAATTGAAGGCGTACCCATACCTATAGGTATCCCGTTTGGCTTTTTTCCTAAAATGAATTCCCGCACTTCGGGTGTAATACTGCCTACTTTTGGTGAAGACCAGCGATTAGGTTTCTTTCTGCGCAATTTTGGTTATTATTTGGGGTTAAGCGATTATGCCGATTTAACTACTATGGGCACATATTATTCAAACGGCTCATTTGAAGTTAATACTACATTAAATTATAGGGATAGGTATAAATATTCGGGTAATTTAGCGTTGAGTTATGGCTCCCATGTTTATGGCCTTCAGGGCGATCCGGCACAAAAGGATTTTAATATTACATGGTCGCATAGTAAAAACTCAAACTCACGCCCCGGTACCACGTTCAGTGCATCGGTAAATGCGGGTACATCAACATTTTATAAAAACAATGCTGCTACTTCTAATTTTAATTTACAAGCATTAACCCAAAATAACTTTCGTTCAAGTATTGCCTACGGAAAAAATTGGGCGGGAACTCCGTTTAATCTAACAGTAAGCCTTTCGCATAGCCAGGACCTATCCAAAAAAACGGTTACTATGGATCTGCCTACTTTGAATTTTAGTATGGCAACCATTAGTCCTTTTGATTCAAAAACACGAGTAACAACGCAAAAATGGTATCAGCGCATTACTGTCGGGTATAACTTATCTGCAACCAATAAAGTTATTGGTGTTCCTGAATCGGAATTGTTTACACAAAAAACCCTTACCAAAAGGATGCAAAATGGTGTACAGCATCAAATACCGGTAGGTATGAGTTTAAACGTGCTAAAATATTTTCAGTTTACTACTAGTTTAAATTACCTGGAGAGATGGTATTTTCAAACCATAAGGAAGCGATATGCGCGTGCAGATTCATTAGTTACTGATACTGTTCCCGGGTTTCAGCGGGTTGGTGAGTATGGCATAGGAGCAGGTGTTTCAACTAAAGTTTATAGTTTATTAGTCTTAAAAGGAAAGGTAAGAGCAATAAGGCACGTAATGACACCGAATATATCATTTGCTTACCGGCCTAATTACAGTTCTTTTGATTATAGTTATAACAAGGCAATTGTAAGTAGTGCCACTATACCTTACCCGGTAATTTCACAACGATATTCAATTTTTGAGCAGGGTATTTTTGGTGGCCCTGGTGGTGGAAGGCAAGCGGGACTTAGTTTAAGCGTGGATAATAACCTGGAAGCTAAAATGAGACCCAGTAGTACAGATACTTCTGCAGATGGTAGAAAAATACAGCTATTGCAAAGTTTAAACTTTTCTACTTTTTACAATTTTGCTGCTGATTCATTTAGGCTTAGCCCAATTAGCATTTCAGGGCATACCTCATTATTTAAAGGTAAATTAGCTATTAATTTCGGTGGGGTGTTAAATCCTTATTCAGTACAGGTACGAGATACTATTGCTAATGGGCAGCTTATACGCTACGCACGTGCTGTAAACCGCTTTTCATGGCAGGATGGCCGGTTCCCTATATTGGCTTCATTTAATCTGTCAACCAGTCTTAGTTTAAATTCATCAGCATTTAAGAAACAGCAACGGCCACTGCCAGTTGGCGGTACTTTACAAAATATGGATCCCGAGCAAGCCGCAAGGCTATCGTTAATAAATGGCGACCCCGCGGCATATATTGATTTTAATGTTCCGTGGAATGTTAACTTAAGTTATAACTTTAACTATTCCAATCAGGTAGTTAGCACACAAGTAACCAATACGCTAATGATAAATGGCGACGTTAGCATAACCAAAAATTGGAAAATACAATACAATACTAACTTAGATATTAGGGCGCTTAAAGTAAGCAGTGCTACATCTTTTGCTATTTATCGCAATTTGCATTGCTGGAGCTTGTCGGTACAATGGTTGCCATTTGGGTTTTATAAGTCGTATAATGTTACTTTAAGGGTAAACTCAACAATTTTACAGGATCTTAAACTAAGTAAAAGGAGCGATTATACTGCTAATCAATTCAATAACCGATAATATGCTTGCAGAAATAATTACCATAGGCGACGAAATACTGATAGGCCAGATAATAGATACCAACTCGGCATGGATGGCTAAGCAGTTGAATGATGCCGGTATACGTGTTAAGCAAATATCTTCCGTATCTGACAATAAAGAGCATATTTTAACCGCCTTAGCCGAAGCCGCAAAAAGGGCGGATATTATTTTGATAACCGGTGGATTAGGCCCTACAAAGGATGATATCACCAAAAAAACCATAGCCGAATATTTTAATGTGGGTATGGTTGAAAATGCCGATGCACTGGATAATGTAACGCGCATATTTGCTAAGTATAACCGGCCATTACTGGATATTAACCGGTTACAGGCCCAGGTACCGTCAAATTGCGAAGTTATAGTTAATAAAAATGGTACCGCCCCCGGTATGTGGTTTAATGAGGGTGGCAAAATATACGTATCAATGCCGGGTGTGCCTTTTGAAATGATGTACATGATGGAGGAAGAAGTGATACCTAAGATTAAAAGTTTATTCAAACTTCCTTCAATAGTTCATAAAACCATTTTAACGGTAGGCGAGGGCGAGTCGTTTTTGGCTAAAAGGATTGAAGATATAGAAGACTCATTGCCATCTCATATTAAACTGGCTTATTTACCCAAATTGGGCCAGGTGCGTTTACGTTTAAGTGCCTATGGAGATAATGAGACGATATTAATAGATGAAGTTAACAATTACGCGGCGCAATTAATACAACGTATGGGTAGCATTGTAGCTGCAGAGGAAGATGTGGCACTTGAAAAAGCCATATTGGATATGATGCAAAAGCGTGGTCTTACCCTATCCGTCGCCGAAAGCTGTACCGGTGGATATCTTTCGCATTTGTTTACCCAACATGCAGGTTCATCAAAAGTGTTTTTGGGTGGTGCAGTATCCTACTCCAATAATTTAAAAGAAAGTATTATAGGTGTTAATCACAATACTTTGACACAATTTGGTGCTGTTAGCGAAGAAACTGCCACCGAGATGGTGCAGGGAGCATTAGTTAATTTTAAATCAGACTATGCTGTTGCTATTACAGGTATTGCCGGTCCAGACGGTGGTACCGAGGATAAACCCGTTGGTACGGTATGGATAGCAGTTGCATCGGCCCAAAAAACAGAAGTGAAAAAATTCACATTTGGTAATAAGCGGCTGCAAAACATTGAAAGAAGCGCTACATCGGCTTTAGGAATGTTGAATACTTTACTTAATGATGTTAAAAAGTAAAAATTAAATTATCTAATTTTACCCGTCGAACTATATTTTTCTAATGGCTAAATACCAATTATTATTACCGAGGATGGGCGAGAGTGTTGCGGAAGCAACCATAGTTAAATGGGTTAAAAAGCCGGGAGACTATATTAACGCGGATGATACGGTAATAGAAATTGCTACTGATAAAGTTGATTCTGAAGTGCCATCACCTGTTTCAGGGCGTTTGGTTGAACAGCTTTGTAAAGAGGATGATGTAGTACAGGTAGGCGATGTAGTAGCCATAATTGAAACCGACGAGCCGGAAGCTAAGCCTGAACCAAAATCAGAGCCTGCTCCGCAACCTGTAGCACAGCCACCTGTAGTGCCACAACAGCCGTTAACACCACCGCCTGCACCTGAAGCTGCAATACCTGGTACTGAGTTATTAGGTGACCGGCCACAATCGGCAGGTACATTTAATGAGACTTTTAAAAACTCTGCCAGGTTTTATTCGCCATTGGTAAAGCATATTGCCACACAGGAAAATATAAGCGTACAAGAGTTGGACAGCATTCCAGGTACTGGTGCCGAAGGGCGCTTAACTAAGGATGATCTGTTAAAATACGTTCAGATAAAACAAAAAGGTGGCGCACAGCCTGCGGCCCAAAGCCCGGCACCTGTGGCAGCTGCCGCGCCAACTCCTGTGACTGCACCGCAACCTGTGATTGAGCAATCTGCACCAGTGCAGCAACCGGTAACTCAACAAACACCGCCGGTACAACAACCAACTCCTCAACCGCAACAAACGGTTCAGGATGCTGCACCAAAATCTGTCGCTGCATCTGCAACAATGGCGCAGGGCGATGAGATAATAGAGATGGACCGTATGCGCCGCTTAATTGCCGACCATATGGTAATGAGCAAGCAAACATCGCCGCATGTAACTTCATTTGTTGAAGCTGATGTAACCGGCCTGGTAATGTGGCGCGAAAAGGTTAAAAATGATTTTGAAAAGCGTGAAGGTGAAAAGATAACTTTCACTCCAATATTTATTGAAGCTATTGTAAAAGCCATTAAAGATTTCCCGATGATCAATATATCGGTTAATGGTACACAGATCATTAAACGATCGGCTATTAATATCAGTATGGCAACCGTTTTGCCTAATGGTAACTTGATCGTTCCGGTTATTAAAAAGGCCGATGAGTTAAGTTTAATAGGATTAACCAAGTCTGTTAATGACCTGGCTAAACGGTCGCGCGCAGGCAAACTGCAGCCCGATGATGTAAAGGACGGCACTTTTACTTTCACAAACATAGGTTCATTTGGTAATATAATGGGTGTGCCTATTATTAACCAACCACAAGTAGCCATATTGGCCGTAGGTGTTATCAAAAAGAAACCTGCCGTAATTGAGACCGAAGAAGGTGATGTAATAGCTGTGCGTCATATGATGTATATGTCTATGTCATACGATCATAGGGTGGTTGATGGTGCTTTGGGCGGTATGTTTTTACGCCGGGTGGCCGATCATCTGGAGAACTGGGACATTAACCGTACCGTGTAACTTTCCATTTATTTCAAAACAACATCCCCGGTTTTCAGGTTTAATAAATAGGAACAGCAAATGAGCTTTCCTGTTAATAACCTGCTACATCATGAAAAATTATGAAACCTTAGTGGATGCCACTAACGACCTAATGAAAAGAGGATACGAAGCTAATTTAAGCTTAGAGGGAGATACTGTGCAAGATAAATCACGACATATAACCATGACAGCCGATGATTTTGAAATAGACGAATTTCACCGTTTTGAAGGGCCAAGTAACCCGGCTGATATGTCAATAGTATATGCGGTACACTCCCGTAAATATAACTTGAAAGGTTTATTGGTGAATGCCTACGGTACTTATGCCGATGATAGCTCATCAGCCATTGCTGCTAAGCTGCATCATCACCAGGTAAGCCATAATTTACACGGTGAAGATAGGCCGACGGCGTAATTTAGTAATATCGAATAATGAATGTTGAATTTCGAACTCCGAAGTACTTCATCATTCAATATTCAGGGTTCATTATTCGATATTCATTTATTAATCCCTTCAGTAATTTCTTCCCCGTACTTTGTATAGCCGCCGTTCCATCACGCATTAAAAATTGTATTTGGTTGCTTAGTTCTTCATTTACCCACGAATACCTGTCGCGCAAGTTAAATATCACTTCAGTAACAAAAACTTTAACCGCGACTTTTACTTTGGGGTCTATCATCCAATCAAAAAAATGTTCAACTACCGGCTCAAGGTCCAGGCCTGCCAGCTTATCCTGTATTGGCTTTGGCGCCTTTGGTGAGGTGAGGTTTAATATTATTCGGGAATAATGCCTTTTGCTGGCAGGATATTTAATACCAGGGATTTGTTGCAGCAGGTAATCAATATCATCTAAATAATACAATGGGTCATCAAAATATAGGGAATCCATTAGCCATGCCGCTCTGAAAGCTATTTGTTTATCAGGATGAAAAGTCAGGTCAATAACATCACGATAAGGAAATTTTTCCTCCTTTAGTTTTTTGCTTAAATCAACCACTGTGGTTTTACCCATACTGGTTGCCAACTGTTTAACTATTTCGTCGTGTGTAAGCATAATATAAATGTAATACTCACTTTATAATTATTGCAACTTATGTAAAAATTATACATTTGTCCACCACTAAAAATTATAATACTACATGGTTAAATTCAACCGGTTTACGCTTGATAATGGTTTACGAGTAATAGTTCACGAAGATAGTACCACCCCAATGGCAGTGGTTAACATTTTGTATGATGTTGGCTCGCGCGATGAAAACCCGGATCAAACCGGCTTTGCCCATTTGTTTGAGCATTTAATGTTTGGAGGATCGGTTAACATACCCAGTTATGACGAGCCATTACAGCGCGTAGGAGGCGAGAATAACGCTTTTACCAGTAATGATATCACTAACTATTATATAACGCTGCCTTCGTCAAATTTAGAGACGGCTTTTTGGCTGGAGAGCGACCGTATGCTTAACCTGGCCTTTGATGAGAAGAGTCTTGAAACGCAACGTAGCGTAGTTATAGAGGAGTTTAAGCAACGTTATTTAAATCAGCCTTATGGCGATGTATGGCTGAAGTTGCGCCCAATGGTTTACAAAAAGCACCCTTATCAATGGGATACTATAGGCAAAAACATTGAGCATATTGCTGATGCTAAAATGGAAGATGTAAAAGCATTTTTTAAAAAGCATTACAATCCGCAAAATGCTATAATGATAGTGGGGGGAGATGTAAAAACGGAAGATGTTAAACAATTGGCCGAAAAATGGTTTGGCCCAATTCCCGCAGGCGAAAAGTACAGCCGCGATCTACCGCAAGAGGATGAACAACACGAAGAGCGTCGTCAAACTGTTACAGCCAAAGTGCCGCTAAATGATGTTTATATCGCTTTCCAGATGGGAAGCCGTAAAGATGTTTCTTATCATGTAGCGGAATTATTGTCGGATATTTTATCTCGTGGGCATTCGTCACGCTTATACCGCCAGTTGGTGCAGGAAAAACAAATTTTCAGTGAGGTACATGCTTACATGACCGGCAGTATGGATAAAGGGATGTTTGTATTTGAAGGTAAACCTTTGGATGGTGTAACTGTTGAGCAGGCCGAAGCAGCTATATGGGAAGTGCTGGAAAAAATAAAAGCAGAAATCGTACCCGAAGATGAGTTAATCAAGGTGAAAAACAAAACAGAATCTACAATGATATTCTCTGAAATGTCATTGTTGGATAAAGCCATGAACCTGGCTTATTTTGAATTACTGGGCGATGCTGATGGCTTGAACCACGAAACCGAAAAGTTTTTACAGGTAACTGCTGAACAGATCAAAGCGGAAGCCAATAAATTATTCAGAAAAGATAATTCATCAACACTTATATATTTAGCAGAACAATAGTCAGAATCACTGATTTTAATGATTTAACAGATTAGTTGATTAAATCAGTGTAATCAAATAAATAAGCCTGAATCTGTGATTCAGAATAATAATTATGATAGATAGAAAATTAGCACCTGATTTTAAAGGTATTGATAATATAAACCTAATAAAGCCCGAACATAAAAAGCTGGCCAACGGCTGTAATGTTTTTTGCTTTAATTCGGGCGACCAGGAACTGGTGCGTATTGAATGGATATTTAATAACCTGCGTTTTGACCCTGCCAAGCCGTTATTGAATATGGCTGTAAATACCATGCTTACCGAGGGTACAAGCCAGCTATCAGCTGCCGAAATTGCGGATAAAGTTGATTTTTACGGCGCTTTTTTGCAGGTTGATTATTCGTTCGACCACTCGCAGGTAACTTTATATAGCTTAAATAAGCATTTAAAGGATACGTTGCCTGTTGTAAAAGCTATTTTAACCGATTCTGTATTTCCTGAAAAGGAATTAGAAACGTTTATTCGTAACCAACAGCAAAAGCTACAGGTTAGTCTGCAAAAAAATGATGTAGTTGCCCGCCGTACTTTTAATAAGGCTTTATACGATAATACGATTTATGGGTTAAATACCGAATT
Source organism: uncultured Mucilaginibacter sp. (assembly GCA_964611565.1). Taxonomy (GTDB): domain Bacteria; phylum Bacteroidota; class Bacteroidia; order Sphingobacteriales; family Sphingobacteriaceae; genus Mucilaginibacter. Next base: position 22,539 of record CAZTAU010000024.1, read on the forward strand.
AGATACCTATAAAACCTTACATAGGGAAGATATGCTGCCATTTTTTAGGCAGATGTATCAACCATCTAACTGTACTATTGTAATAGCCGGAAAGGTAGTCCCGCAAACACTTGACTTACTAACAGATACTTTTGATAAGGGATGGGCAAATGCTGACCAACCAGCGGATAATAGCCAGCCTGATTTGGAGCCTTCAAACGAGAAGTTTTATTTTATTGAAAAGCCCGAAGCTTTACAATCTGCCATACGTATGGGTATGCCCTTAATTAACCGCACACACCCGGATTTCCCTGCATTGCAGGTTTTAAATACGGTATTAGGTGGGTATTTTGGCTCAAGGTTGATGAATAATATTCGCGAGGACAAGGGGTATACTTACGGTATAGGTTCGGGCATGAGTTCGTTTAAACAAAGCGGCGCTTTATTTATAGCTACCGAGGTAGGGGCTGATGTATGTAAAGCCGCTGTGGTTGAAATTGAGAAAGAGGTTAACTTGCTAAAAACCGAGTTGATACCTGATGAAGAATTGGCCTTGGTACGTAACTATATGCTAGGTTCATTATTAGGCAGTTTGGAGAACGTTTTCTCGCATGCGGATAAATTTAAAAACTTATATTTCTCAGGTATGGATTATGATTATTACGAGCGTTATATACAAACAGTTAAAACCATAACCGCCCCCGAATTACAGGTATTTGCCAATAAGTATTTAAAATTTGATGAGTTTTATAAAGTGATTGTAGGGAAGTACGAATAGTATCAGTACTGTCATCTCGAACGTAGTGAGAGATCTATACACAGTTTAAAATGCAGATGTATAGATTTCTCGCATAAGCTCGAAATGACAAAGTAGATTACACTATCACCCATTTGTAAATTCGAAATCCAACTTTCGAAATCCGAAATAATTGCTTAGCTTTGCCCGGCAAATAATACCTCCAAATAATTATTTGCTATGCAGTCAGACCCATCAAAATTTGTTGCCGAAGGATTAACTTACGACGACGTTTTACTAATCCCGGCTTATTCAGAAGTTTTACCACGCGATGTTGATACCGGTTCTTTTTTAACCAAAAAGATCAGGTTAAATATTCCGTTGGTATCCGCTGCAATGGATACCGTTACCGAGGCGCAATTAGCTATTGCTATGGCGCAGGCAGGTGGTTTGGGTATGTTGCATAAAAATATGAGTATTGCCCGCCAAGCCGAAGAGGTACGCAAAGTAAAGCGTTCAGAAAGCGGTATGATACAAGATCCCGTTACTTTAAACGAGGATGCTCTTGTAGCTGATGCATTAAAGATCATCAAAGAATATAAAATTGGCGGTATACCTGTAATTAGTAATGATGGTAAGCTAAAAGGTATTATTACTAACCGCGATCTGCGTTTTCAAAAGGAATCAAGCCGCCCGGTTAGCGAAGTAATGACCAAAGTTAACCTGATAACTGCCCCCAAAGGAACTACGCTAACCCAGGCCGAAGAAATACTGCAAAGTCATAAAATTGAAAAATTACCGGTAGTTGATAAGGATGGACTGCTTATAGGTTTAATCACCTTCAAGGATATCCAGAAGTTTAAAAACTTTCCCAATGCCTGTAAAGATGAATTGGGGCGTTTACGTGTAGGCGCAGCGGTAGGTGTTACGCCCGATACAATGGAGAGGGTAGATGCACTGGTAAAAGCAGGAGTGGATGTGATAGCCATTGATACCGCTCACGGCCATTCAAAAGGTGTAATTGACAAATTAAAAGAGGTTAAAGCAAAATATCCCGACCTGCAGGTTATTGCGGGTAACATAGCAACCGGCGACGGAGCTAAAGCATTAGCTGATGCAGGTGCCGATGGTGTTAAGGTAGGTATTGGCCCGGGTTCAATTTGTACTACACGTATTATTGCGGGTGTGGGTGTACCACAGTTATACGCGGTATATGAAGCGGCAAAAGCTTTGCGCGGCACAGGTGTACCTGTTATTGCCGATGGTGGTATAAAACACACAGGTGATATCGCCAAAGCCATCGCGGCAGGTGCGGGTACTATAATGGCAGGCTCGCTGTTTGCAGGTGTAGAAGAATCACCCGGCGAAAGCATTATTTATGAGGGCCGCCGCTTTAAATCATACCGTGGTATGGGCTCAATAGAGGCTATGGAGCAGGGTTCTAAAGATCGTTATTTCCAGGATGTGGAGGATGATATTAAAAAATTGGTTCCTGAGGGTATTGTAGGCCGTGTACCCTACAAAGGCACATTAGCTGAAGTGATATACCAGTTTGTTGGTGGTTTACGCGCCAGCATGGGTTATTGCGGTGCAAAAAATATTGAGAGTTTGCAGCAAGCTAAATTTGTACGCATCACTTCATCAGGTATCCGCGAGTCGCATCCGCATGATATAACCATCACTAAAGAGGCACCTAATTATACCAGGTAATATAAACTACTGAATTATAGAATTACTGGTTTCAATCAATAATTCTATAATTCAGTATAATTAATAATATTATTTCCCGCTCATATTTGCCTTAGGCAACAAGCTCTCCGTAGTTATTATTTTAAGCGCCTGATCTTGCGTAAATCCTTCATTTACCAACGCATCAAAAAATTGTTTGTTTAATTTAGCTATTTCGGTTATTTTTCCCGGTTGTTTATAATATTTTAACTGTGCATCCATCATACTTGTTGCCATGGTTGTAAGCATTGGACCCATTGACCCCATAATACCGGCCATATCATTATTAACATTTATGTTTGAAGCAAATGATGGTGGCGGTGGGGCTATCGCAACATCTATTATATCCACTTTTTCTGATTGTGTTAGGCTTACATTATAAAAGTTATAGAAATTTTTGGCACCGCCTTTTTCAATAACATCAATTGTACGTGCCGTACGTGGTATACTTTCAAAATATACTTTAAATAATAATTTGTCGCCGGCATTACGAATTGTGGTTTTTTCTGGAGCAATGGCTATGTTTTCAGATTTAATGTAATGGTAATGCTTGTCAGATACATTGGTTTGCACAAAGATACTTTTGTTTATTCTTGCCCATGCATTGTCATTTTCCGCTGTTTGCTCAAAACTTACAATAGTAAAGTTTGGCGTGGTTTCAATTTTTACAATTCTGCACGTTTGATTGTCGCTATTTTCAAAAATTGGATTTACAATTGATTGTGCTGATAGCTTAATGGTAAGCATCAACAATAAAAATGGAACTAATAAGATTTTTTTCATATGATAAGGTTTATAATTAATTAAATATACAAATAACAATTAAAAGAAATACAATTTTAACATACGTTAGCATAGTCCTAATCCAAGAGTTATATCTTTACTGCTATGAAATCTATCTGCGTTTTTTGCGGTGCAAATTATAACGGCGATCCGGTACTTAAACAAACGGTTGAACAATTAGCCGAAGTTTTGGTTGCGCGTAATATCAGTTTAGTGTTTGGCGGCGGGCATGTAGGCGTAATGGGTTTATTGGCTGATGCGGTATTAGCCAAAGGCGGTAAAGCTATTGGCGTTATTCCGAAGTTTTTATTAGATAAGGAAGTTGGCCATACCGGGTTAACCGAAATGCATGTAGTAGAAAATATGCATCAGCGTAAGCAATTAATGAATGACCTTTGCGACGGTATCATCATGCTGCCAGGTGGATTTGGAACGCTTGAAGAGTTTTTTGAAGTACTAACCTGGCTGCAGCTGGGTTTGCATAATCATCCTATAGGGGTATTAAACGTAAATGGCTTTTATGATTATTTATTAAAGCAGATGGATATAATGGTTGAGCAGCGTTTTTTAAAAACTGCTAATAGGCAATTGGTGCTAACCTCAACAGATGCTATTGAACTGGTAGCACTAATGGAAAATATCGAAATCAAACCTGATGAGGTTTGGTTTAAAGACAGAAACCTAACTTAAAACCTAAAACAGATTTTGGGGTTTTATAATCAATAACAATCACAAATAAACCTACTATGAAAAAGATCACTACAACATTAGCAATTTGTTTAGCCACAGTGTATATGGCTTCTGCACAGGTAATACCCAGCTTTCAGTTTGGTATAAAAGCAGGTGCAAATTTAACCAGCATATCAAAAACAGGAACTTTTAGTGCCGATAACCAGGCAGGTTATTTAGGCGGTATCTATGCGCGTTTTGGTGCTTTAGGGCTACATGTACAGCCCGAAGCCTATTTAACCAGCAAGAATGTAAACTTGAATGATAATGGTGTAATGACCAAAGCAAAATTTACCAGTATTGATGTACCTGTTTTGGTTGGTACCAAGATTGGTGCTTTTGGTTTTGGTGCCCGTTTTTATACGGGTCCGGTGGTATCATTCGCTATTAATAAAGATCAAAGTTATAGCAATGCTGTGGGTAGCATTACTAAATTGGATTATAAAGATCAAAATTATGCCTGGCAGGTAGGTGCGGGCGTTGATATCAGGAGCTTGTCTGTTGATCTACGTTATGAAGCGGGTTTGACCAAACAAACTTATGGTGCAAATTCAACCAAGATCAACCTGTTCAACCTATCATTAGGATATAAGCTGTTTTAATAGAAAGATATTAGTACTATCACGCGGTATTAGGCATGCTTTATAGCATTTTCTAATGCCGCGTTGTGTTTATATCTAAATACAAACGGGAATATCACTGCTATAACTAATGCGTAAGCAGCAAAGCTTAGCCATATACCCTGCCAGTTTTTAGTTTGATCGGCAAGGGTAAAATATTTATCAATAATAACACCACTGGCAAGGCTGCCAAACAATGCGCCGAACCCGTTTACCATCATCATAAAAACACCCTGTGCGCTGCCCCGTATTTCGGGCGATGCCTGCGTTTCAACAAATAGCGAACCTGATATATTGAAAAAGTCAAACGCCATACCGTACACTATGCATGATAGGATGATCATCCATAAACCATCTGTAGGGTTACCGTAAGCGAACAAAGCAAAACGTAGTACCCATGCCAGCATACTAAACAGCATAACATATTTGATACCGAACTTGCGTAGGAAGAAAGGTATGGTAAGGATAAATAAGGTTTCTGAAGCTTGGGATATAGACATAATAATAGCCGGGTACTTCACCGCAATACTGTCCTTATAAATTGCATTATTACTAAAGTCGCCTAAAAATGCATCGCCATAAGCATTGGTTAACTGCAGGGCAGCACCTAATAGCATAGAGAACGCAAAGAATATAGCAAATCTTGGAGTTTTGAATAAGGTGAAAGCCCTTAATCCTAACACATCTATCAATGATTTTTTTTCCGTTGTGCGTAAGCGTGGCGGGCATTGGGGTAGGGTAAATGCATATATACCCAACGCTAAAGCAACTGTTCCTGCAATATAAAATTGGTTTGGTGAAGATTCGTTATGGGTTAAGCTGACGGTCCATAGCGCAGCAATAAAGCCTATAGTGCCAAAAGTGCGTATGGGGGGGTACACTTTTACCACATCAAGCGGGATATTTTTCAAGGCGCTGTAAGCAACCGTAATAGATAAAGATAGCGTAGGCATATAACAAACCATGTTGGCCAGCATTATCCAAAAAAACAAAGTTGGATCTTTAACCATGGGAACGCATAACAGTACTATCCCACCTAAAATGTGTAACACTCCATAAAGCTTTTCGGCATTAATAAACTTATCTACTATAATACCCGAAAGTGCAGGCATAAATATGGCAGAAATGCCCATAGTAGAAAAAATGGCCGAGAATTGCGTGGCGGTTCCTAAATTATTATCAAACCAATAACGGCCAATAGTTAGCAGCCATGCTCCCCATATAAAAAACTGCATGAAATTCATCACAATTAAGCGCAACTTAATACTCATATGGGCGTGGTTTTAAACAAGATAAACTCAGTTAAATTAAAGGGGAAAATAGCTAATTAATTCGGATTTCGGATGTTCAATTTCGGATTTTAAAAGAATAATAAACAAAATTGTCATTTTGAGCATAGTGAGAAATCCATGAAGCGGACTAAGGCATGTGTATAGATTTTCTCCTTCGTCGAAATGACAAAGGAAATATAAATTCGATACCCAACATTAAGAAGCCTTACGCCGGTTTAGTTCATCGCGCAGCTTAGCGGCTTTTTCATAAGCTTCTTCGGCTAATGCTTCCTGTAGTTTGGCTTTTATTTCATCAGTACTTAAGGATGAATAACCTGCGGCAGTTTGCGTAGGGGTAGTGTCTTCGGGAGCTTCGCCAATATTTTCAAGATAAACAAAGTCGTTGCCCTCAATAACAATACCTGCACTTGAAAGTATAAACTCGTAAGTATAAATCGGGCAATCAAACCTAACAGCTACGGCAATAGCATCTGAGGTGCGTGCATCTATCTCAATAGTTTTTTTACCGTCAGAGCAAAGCAGTTTGGAGTAAAATATACCGTCTACCAAATTATAAATGATAATTTCCTGCACAGTAATGTGGTAAGCCTGTGCAAAGCTTTTAAACAGGTCATGCGTAAGCGGACGGCTGGGGGTCATTTTTTCTATCTCAATAGCTATGGCCTGAGCCTCAAAACTGCCGATAATTATAGGCAGCCTGCGGCGGCCATTAACCTCGCCCAGCACCAAAGCATACGCACCGGATTGAGTTTGACTGTAAGATAAACCCACAATATCCAGCTTTATTTTATTCATATTATTACCCATCTCAACAGCTTTTTATCAGGCTACTATTTTTTGTTTAACGGCCGCTATTAATTGCGGTACAATTTCAAACGCATCACCAACTATACCATAATCAGCAACTTTAAAAAATGGCGCGTCGGCATCGTTGTTAATTACTACTATATTTTTTGAGGCGCTTACACCTGCTAGGTGTTGTATAGCGCCGGATATTCCTATTGCAATATACAAATTTGGACTGACAGATATACCCGTTTGGCCAACATGTTCGCTATGCGGGCGCCATCCGGCATCTGATACGGGTTTTGAACAGGCTACAGCTGCGCCTAAAACTTCAGCCAATTCTTCTATCATTTTCCAGTTTTCGGGGCCCTTTAAACCACGACCTGCCGAAACAATAATTTCTGCATCAGATAACGATACTTTATCGGTTGAGCGTACAATTTCCTGTAGCATAGCTTTAAAATCAGCAGGGTTAGTATCAATGCTGAAATCTTCTGTCTGTACAGGTTTATTGTTTTCGGTAATGTGGTATAAGTTGGGCGTTAACGCAATTACTTTATTGGCCGATGTTAATTCAACCAGAGCAAAAGCTTTACCCGAAAAAACTGTTTTCTTAACCACAAATTTCCCGCCCGATTGATCGGGTAGGGCAACCGCACCTTCCGCAACTCCTGCCTGTAATTTAGCACCAATGCGTGGTGCTAACCCGCGACCGGAAAAAGTGTTGGATAAAATTACAATATCTGCACCTTGATTTTTAGCGGCTTCAGCAATAACAGAAGCGTAAGCCTGGTTAACAAATGTTTTTAAATTATTGGCAGATACATTTAATATTTTATCTGTCCCATATTTAGCCAATTGTGCCAATTCATCGGCGGTAACTGCACCAATGGACAAAGCAATTAAACTGGTATTATTTTGATCGGCAATGTCACGGGCATAGGTTACCGCTTCAAAAATCGACTTTTTGAATTTACCGTCTGTGTTTTCTGTATATATTAAAACCGGCATATTATATCACTTTGGCTTCGGTGTGCAATAGGTCCACCAGTTGCCCGGCATCTGTTACCAATTTAACCTGTCCGCGTGGTTCAGGTAATTCATAACTTAATATTTCCTGTAGGGTATTTACTTCCATAGCCTCCACAACCGTCAAAGGTTTAGTACGTGCCGACATGATACCGCGCATATTAGGTATTTTAGGTTCTGCTACCCCTTCGGCAGTTCCGGCTACAAATGGTAAGGGAACGGTTAATATTTCTTTGCCGCCCTCTATCTCACGATCAACAGTTGCCTGCTGACTATCAACCGTTATTTTTTTAATAATAGAAACTGATGGGATATCTAACAATTCGCCCAGCATTCCGGCTACTTTTGAGCCGTTGTAATCAATGGATTCGCGGCCGGTAAGTATCAGGTCGAATGGGTTGTTTTTAACGTACTGTGCAATTTGATTAGCCACAAACCAGGCATCTTTTGGATTAGCATTAATGCGTACCGCATCATCAGCGCCTATGGCCAATGCTTTGCGTATGGTAGGTTCTGTATTAGCTTCGCCAACATGTATTACGGTAACAGTCCCCTTGCCGCCTTCGGTTAGCTCAATGGCGCGTGCCAGGGCTATTTCATCGTAGGGATTTATGATAAATTGAACGCCGTTTGTATTAAATTGGGTGTTGTTGGCGGTAAAAGTTATTTTTGTGGTGGTATCCGGAACATTACTTATGCATACCAAAATTTTCATAGTGCAGATCGTTCTTTAATGATAATGAAGGTATCGGGTGCTAAATTGTTTTATATTGTTTCAATTTGTAATTGATAAGTGCAAATTTAGTTAAAAAAGAGAGAGTTTAAAATGGAGATGAACAGATTAGCCAAGCTGCTGGAGTTTATAAAAAATGAGCCTAATGACGAATTTTTAAAGTACGCGCTGGCAACCGAGTATCTGCGTTTAAATGAAACAGATAAAGCATTAAGCTATTACGAGGATTTGGTCAGCAATCATCCCAATTACACCGGTACCTACTACCATTTAGGCAAATTGTACGAGGCGCTAAACCGTAAGCAGGATGCTATAAATATTTATGAGAAGGGTATGCAGATTACCAAAGAGAAACGTGATAACCATGCTTTCTCTGAGTTGCAGGCGGTTTATCGCGAGGCAATTGGTTATGATGAGGATGACGATTATTAATGTGTAACTAATATCAAACTATGTCATTTCGAAACGTAGTGAGAAATCTTATACGATTTACAGGTACAGCGTATAAGATTTCTCCTCGTACCTCGTTCGAAATGACAAATATTTTAAAAAGCGAAGTTTGAAAAAACGCGATTTTCTATTTCTGCGCGATGTTTTGCTGTACACATTTAGTGCATTTGGCGGACCGCAGGCGCATATTGCTATTTTGCTGCGCGAATTTGTAGAAAAGCGCAACTACGTTACCGAAGAGGAATTAATGGAGCTAAATGCACTGGCGCAAATACTGCCCGGCCCATCATCAACCCAAACTTTGGTTGGTATTGCCTGGAAGGTAGGAGGTACGCCTTTAGCTATACTTACTTTTTTAATTTGGGTATTACCCTCGGCTGCTATTATGGGCATGGCGGCTGTGAGCTATAAAATGTTTGCCAATCATGATGTAGTCAGCGGTGTGTTACGTTTTGTACAGCCTATAGCAGTAGGAATTGTAGCCTATGCTACCTATACCTTTGCTACACGGTTTTTAAAAAGCCGTGTAAGTTCCTTGTTGGCTATTGGCTCCTTACTGGTTACGCTGATACTGCAAAATCCTTACGCGTTTCCTATTTTAATATTATTGGGCGGTATCATATCATCAGCATTAGAAACCCAGCCGCAGGAAAACGAGTTACGTGTGAAGTTGTTTGCTAATACCAATCCTACCAAACTTGCTTATTTTTTGGGCATATTGTTGGCGTTTGCCGCTTTGGGTGCCATAGTTAACCGCAGTTCGCCATTTAGTTTGCCTATACGTTTATTTGAAAATTTTTACCGTAACGGAATCCTTATACATGGTGGCGGCCAGGTTTTGGTACCGCTGATGTACACTGAATTTGTGGAGCTTAAGCATTACCTTACCAGCTCTGAATTTTTATCAGGATATGCTTTACAACAAGCATTGCCGGGGCCAACTTTTTCGTTCACTTCATTTTTAGGGGGGATGGCATTAGGAAATAATGGCTTCGGACTGTGGGGGCAAATATTAGGCAGCGTTATAGCGGTAATAGGTATTAACCTACCGGGATTAATATTGATATTATTCATTGTGCCTTTTTGGAACGACCTAAAGAAAATAACCCGTATAAAAAACTCATTAAGCGGTATTAACGCGGTCGCCGTAGGTTTTATGGCCACCGCCACCATATTGCTGGTACGTCCTTTTTTTGATGATTGGCTGGCTTATGTTATTATGATAGCTGCTTTCCTGCTGCTCAAATTCACCAAAATAAAAACCCCGATAGTGATATTGATCGGGGTGGTGTTAGGACTCATCTTCTAAGCCCCCTAACCCCCTAAAGGGGGAACAGTCTTATTATCGTATTATATATTTGATATTAATGTTACCCATCTTTTTAACCTGAGTAAAAGTTCTTAAATCTTTATTGTAGGTAATGAGTAGGTTATTGTTGTCTATCCAACGCAAATCTATAGCATTAGAATCAAGGATAGCTTTCCCATGATTTGAATCGGTTGTAAAAATATTACCTACCTCTGTTTAGGCTAATTCATCTTCATTGCTTTTTACAGAAACTTGTAAAGAGTTGTCAGTAGTTGCATTACTGCCTTTGAGAAATAGGATAGCTCTATTTGTTTTTGCAGGGCTATATCTATTTTTAAATACTTCGTTTGTTCCAGAGTCCAACACTTGAAAACAACTACTTAATAGCGTTATCAGACCAAATAAAAATATATACTTTTTCAAATTAATATTTAGTACTCCCCCTTTAGGGGGCTGGGGGGCTAAAACGGCGGCTCATCATCAATATCATCCATACGTGATGGGCGGATAATGAAGTTGCTTGGTTTATCAAAATCTTGTGATGGTGCCAAACCTGCAAACGGGCTGGCTGCTTCAGGGAATGAATCGCTTTGATCCAGATCCTGGAACTTCACATATTTACCCACAAATTTCAGGCGTACGCGGCCGGTTTCACCGTTACGGTGCTTGGCTATAATTACCTCACCCACGCCTTGAGTAGGGTTGTTGTCCTCATCCACATCCAAACCATAATACTCCGGCCTGTACAGGAACAATACCATATCCGCGTCCTGTTCAATTGAACCGGACTCACGTAGATCCGATAGCATTGGACGTTTGGAACCACCCGGGCGGCTCTCAACCGCACGGCTTAATTGCGATAGCGCAATTACCGGTACATTTAATTCTTTAGCTACTGATTTAAGTGCCCTTGATATACTACCAATTTCCTGTTCACGGTTACCACCACCTTTACCATCAGCGCTTTTACCTTGCATTAACTGCAGGTAGTCAATGATGATCAATTGGATATCATGCTGTGATTTTAAACGGCGGCATTTGGCACGGAACTCAAATATATTCAGGGCAGGGGTATCATCAATAATTAGCGGAGCTTGCTCCAAACGGCCAATTTTTGAGTGTATTTGCTGCCATTCCCATTCCTCTAAAGTACCCTTACGTATTTTTTCCTGCTCAATTTCTGTCTCGCCTGATACCAAACGATTCACCAATTGAACTGACGACATCTCCAGCGAGAAAACCACAACAGGTTTTGCAAAATCAACCGCGGCATTGCGGGCGCAGGTTAACACAAATGCCGTTTTACCCATCGCCGGACGAGCCGCGATAATTACCAAATCAGATTTCTGCCAGCCCGAAGTCATGCGGTCCAGTTCAGTAAAGCCCGATGCTACACCGGTTAAACCATCTTTTTTGTCTTTTAACGCCTCAATTTCCTTTAACGTTTCATGCAAAAGGTCATCCATCTTGCGCGAGTCGCGGCGAAGGTTGTTTTGGGCTATGTCAAACAGGTTTTTCTCTGCCTTGTCCAACAGGTCCAAAACATCTGTAGTGTCCTCATAGGCGCTGTTAATCACTTCTGTGGATATACGTATCAGCTCGCGCTGAATAAATTTTTGGATGATAATACGCGAGTGGTACTCAATATTGGCGGCAGATGCTACACGATTGGTTAGCTCGGTAATATAGTAGGCGCCACCTATCATTTCCAGTTCGCCCTGGCTGCGCAGTTGCGCGGTAACGGTCAATATATCTACCGGCGATGTTTTTTCAAACAACACACGGATAGCATTAAATATCTTTTTATGGTTATCCCTGTAAAATACTTCAGGGTTAAGTATATCAATTACTGATGACAGGGCATCTTTCTCCAACATCAACGCACCTAAAACGGCCTCTTCCAGGTCTGTTGCCTGTGGGGGTAGTTTACCAAGTCCGCTGTAAGGTGTAGGGTTGGTTATCCGGCTTCTACGTTCGTTAGTATTCGGCTTGTTAAAGGGGGTGTCGTTCTCAAAAGTCATACATCCAAAAATATACAAATTCGTCGCCTGTTCATCAAAAAATGCTCAACATATTATTTAAGCGAGGCTATTTTTAATGTTAATTTGCTACACAGAATTAACATTGCAGTGTTAACAAGATGTTGGTATATAAATAACGCTGCTGATGGTCAAAAAGTTATCTCCCTGTTGATAAAGATTGGTTTTGTTAATTAAATAAAAATACCAAAGTGCCTTATCAGTACAATAAGTGCTAAATCAATTAATATAGCTACTTTTGTTGCCTTATTTAATAGTTTAAAAAATGGCCTATAATTCAAGAGAGCCCCGCGAAAGCAACCAGGTAGTTTTTGGCATACGTGCAGTAGTGGAAGCTATCCGTTCAGGTAAAGAAATCGAATCTTTATACATACAGCGCGGCATTGGCGGTGGTTTGCTTAATGAATTAAAGGACCTGCTGAATGAATACCAGATAGTAGCTCAGCAAGTACCGGTGGAGAAGCTTAATCGAATCACGATGAAAAACCACCAGGGGGTAATTGCTTTTATATCGCCTATTACTTATCAAAAGGTAGAGGATATTATTCCAGCCATATATGAAAAAGGGGAGGTTCCGCTAATATTAGTTTTAGATTCTATTACCGATGTGCGCAATATGGGCGCTATTGCCCGTACCGCTGAGTGCTGCGGTGTTCACGCTATTGTAGTTCCCGCTAAAGGCTCAGCACAGGTAAACCCTGATGCTATTAAGACATCAGCCGGGGCTTTGTATAAAATTCCGGTTTGTCGCCATGATAACTTTATGCAGACGGTTAAGTTTTTGCAAGAGTCGGGCCTGCAGCTGGTTTGTTGTACCGAAAAAACAACCGAATACATCTACAAACCTGATTATACCGCACCAACGGCCATCATTATGGGCTCAGAAGAGGATGGTGTGCGTAACGATATCATCCGCATAGCCGACCACCTCGCCAAAATACCAATGTACGGCGAGATTGAATCGCTAAATGTATCAGTAGCTACCGGGGTGATATTGTATGAAGCGATAAGGCAGCGCTTTAGCCCCCTAACCTCCTAAAGGGAGAAAAATACAGGATAGTTGCTTCAAAAGTTCCCCCTTTAGGGGGCGGAGGGGGCTTACCGCCACGCCCCTAAAATAGCACCCATTACCACTAACGATACCACACTATAACCGCCATTTATAAAAATATGGCGCCAGCTTTTTTGCTCAAATATACTGTGGGTGGCAATGGCGCAAAATGTCCATATACCGGCTAAAAAGCCTGCTGTTGCCCCCCATGAAGTTGTGGTAGTAGGTTCAGCCAAAAATGCGGCCAGGTTGGCTGCAGCTATTAATGAAAATACAGCCGTAAACCCAAAGGTTTTTGCCATGTTTGATTTTTCAATTTGTTCCTGGCTAAGGTTGCTGTCTTTCATCCAGGCGTTGCCAAAAACTGATGGGTTATACCATAAGCCGCCAATGACGAAAGCTGATAATGCCGCTACAAGTACAGCGGGCCAGTTAATTAGTGATGGGTCCATAATAGGTGAGGTTTAAATTGTTTAATTAAATTTACAAAGTATTGATTAATAAAACAATAGCAAATCATGACAACCCAATTGGATAATTTTTACCTGCAGCAAAATGAACCTTACAGAGGTTGTATGCTGGCGTTACGGGATATTATATTAAAGCAGGACGCGGCTTTTACCCAGGAGTGGAAATACGGAATGCCATTTTTTTGCTATAAGGGGAGGATGTTTTGTTATTTCTGGACAAAAAAAGCCACAGGTGATTTCTATATGGGTTTTGTTGAAGGGAAGCATCTTAATCACCCGCAATTAGTTGCCGGTGAGAGAACAAGGATTAAAGTATTGCATATAGATCCTGAAGATGATTTGCCTGTTGAGTTGATAGAAGAAATTATCCACCACGCGATAGGGTTGTATAAGAGTGGATTGATAAAGACAAAGAAATAAATAATAAAGCGTCATTGCGAGGACGAAGCAATCTCTGCACTTGCAAATTAAGATCCAAAAGTGATTTCTTGTCCTATGTAGAGATTGCCACGCTACGCTCGCAATGACGCTTGGAAATATATATCTAAATATATTTAGTGCCAAATTTTTGCTTCACATCGGCAACCACCTTTTTAACGTTTTGCTCCTGGTCGCGTGGGCATATCAATAGGGTGTTGTTTGATTCAACCACAATGTAATCATGCAATCCCTGTAAAATAACCAGTTTATCCTCAGGTACATTAACCATACAGTTGGATGAATCGTACATGATCACTTTTTCTGATGGGATAACTGCGTTGCCTACGTAATCCTTTTCGGCAAGGTCATAAATAGATGCCCATGTACCCAAGTCAGACCATCCAAACTCTGATGGCAATACGTAAACATTATCAGCTTTTTCCATTATACCGTAGTCAATAGATATATTGGTACAACGCTGGTAAGCCTGGTTAACGTGGTTGCGCTCGTTATCGGTATTGTAATGAGAACGTGCTTCGGCAAATATGTCAAACATGTCAGGCAGGTGCGCTCCAAAAGCATCAACAATAGCTTTAGCCGACCATACAAATATGCCCGCGTTCCATAAAAAATCGCCGCTTTGAATAAATGTTTTGGCTATTTCCAAAGTAGGCTTTTCGGTAAAAGTTTTTACTTTATGAAAATCGTTATTTAATACATTATCGGTGTATTGAATGTAGCCATAACCGGTATCGGGCCTTGATGGCTTAATGCCCAGTGTAATCAGGCATTTATTTTCTGACGCCGTTTTAAGTGACTTCTCGATTGTGCTTACAAAAGCTGCCTCATCCAATATCAGGTGATCAGAAGGAGCCACTACAATAGCTGCATCCGGGTTTAGGCTTTCAATTTTAAAACAACCATAAGCCACGCAAGGCGCGGTGTTACGCATTACCGGCTCGGTTAATATTTGGCCATCAGCCATATCAGGCAGCTGTTGTTTTACCAGATCGGTATAATTTTCGTTGGTGACAACGTAAATATTCTCTTTAGGGCAAACCTTTAAAAAACGCTCATAAGTGTTCTGTATTAATGTTTTTCCGGTACCCAGTATATCAATAAATTGTTTTGGATATGATGATCTGCTAATGGGCCAAAAGCGGCTTCCAATGCCACCGGCCATAATAATTGCATAGTAATTTTTATTCATTATAGGTGTAAATGTTTGTTTGGTTTAGCCATTGCAAATTTGTATATTAATCTTTTAAATCAACGCTTTTTTATATTAAATAATTGAGGGGATTGCAATAGTGTTCCCAATAAATGGTTAAGTAAGCAAATTGTTTTTTAGCATTAATAACATTTACGTAAAATTTTCAAGTAAATACTGCGTTTATTCATAAAAAATTGTTACTTTAAACTTTTAAATTACAATACAACAAGCATAAATAAATAATGGTAGAAGCCCAGAAATCGCTTTTTGATAATCTTCAGAATTTTTTTGGATTCGATAATTTCAAGGGCGAGCAGGAAGCGATTATAACAAATATACTATCAGGTAACGACACGTTTGTAATTATGCCCACAGGCGGGGGTAAATCAATGTGTTACCAGTTACCTGCATTGATGAGCGAGGGGACAGCTATCGTAATATCACCGTTAATTGCATTAATGAAAAACCAGGTTGACCAATTAAGGGCATTTGGTGGGTCAGACAGCATAGCACACTTTTTAAACTCTTCATTAACCAAATCAGATATTACCCGTGTTAAGGAAGATGTATTGAGCGGCAAAACAAAGTTATTATACGTTGCGCCCGAATCATTAACCAAACAAGAAAACATAGATTTTTTACGCCTTAACCATGTATCATTTGTGGCAGTTGATGAGGCGCATTGTATATCAGAGTGGGGCCATGATTTTAGGCCCGAGTACCGTAAAATACGCCAGGTTATCAGCAACATTGGCGACGGTATACCCATTATAGCATTAACAGCTACGGCAACGCCAAAAGTTCAGCAGGATATTCAGAAAAACCTGCAGATGAATAACGCTACGATTTATAAATCGTCATTTAACCGTGCCAACCTGTTTTATGAGGTACGTGCTAAGCGTAACGTTATAAAAGAAATAGTTAAGTTTGTTAAGCAAAATACAGGCAAATCTGGCATTATATATTGCCTTAGCCGTAAAAAGGTAGAGGAAGTTGCCGAAGCATTATCATTAAACGGTATTAAGGCATTGCCTTATCATGCCGGACTTGACCCTAAAGTACGTGCCGATACGCAGGATAAATTCCTGATGGAGGATGTGGACGTTATTGTGGCAACCATAGCTTTTGGTATGGGTATTGATAAACCCGATGTGCGTTATGTAATACACCACGATGTGCCTAAAAGCATGGAAGGTTATTACCAGGAAACCGGCCGTGCAGGCCGCGATGGCGGCGAGGGTGTTTGCGTGGCTTTCTATTCGCAAAAGGATATTGATAAACTGCAAAAGTTTATGAAGGATAAGCCGGTTTCTGAAAGAGAGATTGGTACGCAAATATTAAAAGAAGTTATTGACTATGCCGAATCGTCTGTTTGCCGCCGTAAGCAATTGCTGCACTATTTTGGCGAAAACTTTAACGAGGCTGGCTGTAATAACATGTGCGATAACTGCTGTGGCCCTAAACAGTATTTTGATGGCGAGGAGCATCTGCACAAAGCATTAAGCTTAATTAAACAGATAGGTGAGAAGTTTGACGATCATCATATCATCAGCATATTAATAGGCGAAGATAATCCGCAAATACATAATTACGAACATCATTTACTTGACCTGTTTGGGTCTGGTAAAGAGCAGGGCCCTATTTTGTGGAACTCGTTATTGCGTCAAGCATTATTAAATAACTACCTGTCAAAAGATATTGACCAGTATGGACTGTTGCGCTTAACCAAATCAGGCAACGCGTTTTTAGATAACCCGCATAGCATTCGTTTCATCATGAACCAGGTTATTGAGGCCGCTGATGACGATGATAGCGATGACGGCCCAAAACAGGGCGGTGGCGCATTAGATACGCAGTTGCTGCAAATGTTGAAGGACCTGCGCAAAAAAATGGCCAAGCAAAAAGGTTTGCCGCCGTTTGTGTTATTCCAGGATCCATCGCTGGAGGAAATGTGTACGCATTATCCAATTACTACAGATGAATTAAAACAGATATCAGGAGTAGGGGCAGGTAAAGCACAAAAATTTGGCGCGCCATTTATTGACCTGATCAAAAAATACGTAGAGGATAACGATATTGATCGCCCTGTTGATATGGTGATCAAGAGCGCGGCCAATAAATCGGCGCTTAAAGTATTCATTATTCAAAATATCGATCGTCATTTAAACCTGGATGATATTGCTGCCTCAAAAGGCTTATCGTACGAGGAGATTTTAAAGGAAGTGGAAACCATAGTTAACTCGGGCACTAAGCTTAACTTGAACTATTTTATTGATGAGGTTATTGATGAAGATAAGCAGGAAGAAGTATTTGATTATTTTCGCAGTGCTGAGGTAGATTCAATAGATGAGGCACTGGTTGAGTTAGGAAGTGATGATTATACCCGTGAAGAAATACAATTAATGCGCATAAAATTCATGTCAGAATTAGGAAACTAATTCGATAAGATATTAAAAATGAAAGCCTTTGGATATTCCGAAGGCTTTTTATTTAGCAATAATTTTAAACTCTGTCCTGCGGTTTTTGCTGCGGCCATCTTCAGTATCATTAGCTGCAATGGGTTGCGTTTTGCCATATCCTTTAAATATCATTCTGGCAGCCGGTACTTCACTCGCAATTAATTGATCATAAACCGCTTTAGCGCGGTTTTGCGATAATATTTCGTTCAACTGGTCATTGCCCACATTATCGGTATGGCCGGATATTTCGATCTTTAATGTCGGATTTAAAGCTAAAAACTCCATCAGCTTTTGCAGTTCGGCTTTTGATTCAGGCTTAATTTCAAACTTATTGGTATCAAAAAATATGTTCTTTAACACCACTTTGTTACCTATCTCAATAGGCTCAAGCAATACTGAAATATTAAATGGGTTGTTAGAGTCACGTCCTACCAACGAGAAATTCTCAGAGTAAAACAAGTACCCGTTTTTTGAAATATTGAGCCCGTAGTTTTTACCGGCTGGCAGCGTAGCTAAAAAATCACCTTTATCTTCCGAGCTATAGTCCTGGTAAACAGGTTGGGTGTTTTGCAGGTCCAGTATCTCCACCGCCGACTCCAACGGTTGTTTGGTTTTAGCGTCACTTACCGTTCCCTTTACATAGGTTACTACGTTAGGGCGTAGTTTGGCAGGCATTTCGAAGGTATAAATATCAAAACCACCAAATCCTTTTATATTATTGGATGCAAAAAACGCTGTTGCACCATCGGCTGATAATGTAAGCGCGGTTTCATCGCCATGCGTGTTGATAGGGTAGCCCAGGTTTTCGGGTTTGCCCCATTTGCCGTCATTACCCATACGGGTTACAAAAAGGTCCTGGTTGCCCATGCCCGGCCAGCCGTTTGAACAAAAGTAAAGCGTATTATTATCGGCATGTATAAATGGCGATTGCTCATTAAAAGCCGTATTTATATTGGGCCCTAAATTCTCGGGTGGTCCCCAACCTTTGGAAGTTAACGTCGATTTCCATATATCATAACCACCATACCCGCCCGCACGGTTACTCACAAAATATAATGTACGGCCATCAGGACTTATTGATGGTTGCGATTCCCATCCCGAAGTATTTATTGGCGGACTTAAATTAAAAGGGTTACCCCATTCATCGCCTTTTTTTTGTGATACGTATATATCACATCTGCCCAAGCCATCCGGACGGTTACAGCCAGTAAAAAAAAGGTATTTTCCGTCCTGCGATATGGATTGTGAGCCCTCGTTATTAGTAGGGGTATTAATTTGAGCACTTAAATAAGTAGCAGTTTGCCATTGGTTAGTTTGCTTGGTGGCCTGGTAAAAATCTTCGTTACCGCTTATTTGGCGGGTAAATACCAGGGTCTTTTCATCCGCTGTTGATATGGGCGAATATTCGTCAGCAACGGTGTTGATCTCGTTGCCAATATTAACCGGTTTAAAAGGCACAGGATGTTGAATAGCATCTATGGCAAATTTGGTATCTTTTAAAAATTTTTGTGCCGCAGATAGATTTGAGGCGCTTATATTGGGGTAGGTCAGGTATTTTTCTAAATGTTTTTCGGCATCGGCATATTGCCCTTCATTCAATTCTACTTCGCCAATTTTAATATAAATAGCACGGTTAAAATCAGGATCGATGCCGATCACTTTTTTATAGGCCTCGATAGCTTGCGTGTTATATTTTCTTAACCGGGCAACATCTCCCAATTGCGCATAAGCCTCTACAAATTTACCATCAGCAGCAATAGCTTTTTGCAGGTGCATAATAGCCTCATCATATAAATGATCGTCAATAGCATGATTAGCCTGCACAAAGTACTGTATAGCGTCTTTATTAGTGGTGCTGTAACGGTTTTGTGCATCCACCTTAAATGATACAAGAAACAATAAGATAAGCAGAACTATACTCCTCATTATTACTGAATACGCAGGGTTTGTATCCTAAGTTACAAATATTAGGGAATATTAAGATACTTGTGAGTTTGTAACGATATCTCCCATTTGGGGTTATTCATTACATAATCCACAATAAGCGGGGTCATTTCCTTTGATTTTGACCACTCAGGTTGCAGGTATAATCTGCAATCAGGGCCTACCAGTTTAGCATTATCTTCAGCAAACTGAAAATCAGATTTATTAAAGATGATCACCTTTAATTCATTTGCCTGCTGCGATACCTGCAACATAGGCGCTTTAAATTTTTTAGGCGATAAACATATCCAGTCCCAATGGCCCGAAAGGGGATAGGCACCTGATGTTTCAATAAAGGTTTTGATACCGTTTTGCTGTAATTGCGCGGTCAGGTAATCCAGGTTATATATTAAAGGCTCGCCACCGGTTACTACAACAGCCTTGCCGGGATGTGGCAACGCGTTTTGTACGATCTGGTCGGCAGTAGTAAGCGGGTGAAGTTCGGCATCCCAACTTTCTTTTACATCGCACCAATGGCAGCCCACATCACATCCGCCCAGGCGAATAAAATAAGCGGCTTTACCGGTATGATATCCTTCTCCCTGTATCGTATAAAACTCTTCCATTAAAGGAAGCAATGTGCCATCTTCCGGAACCTGGTGTGCCATAGGCCGCAAAGGTACATTTTTGAGGGGAAAGGCGAAAGCTGAAAGGTTAAAGGTGAGATTTGCGTGATAGATTTGCTTTGTGCTTTTACCTTTTTCCTTTCACCTCAAAACAGCTATATTTACCTTAATGAAAAACCCACGCATCCTTTTTCTGCTTTTAATGATGCTTTGCTTCTCCTCGTGCGTGGATATTGAGGAGCATTATGACTTCAAGGAGGACGGGTCAGTTAAAGTAGTTTATGGTTTTGATATGAGCCGGGCGGTATCGGTACTAATGAACCTGATGACAGACTCGGTACGTGAAACGCCACAGTTTGGTATGGCAAAAGATACTACGCTTAATTTTTATAGTGCCCTGCCGGATAGTACACAACTAAAAATGACACCTGACGAGGTGAAAATGGCGCAAGGCAGCGAACTAAGTGTTAAGATGAACCTTGCCAAAAACTTGATGAAGGTTAACATTAATCACCTGGCCAAGAACAGCGAGGAATTGGAATATTACCTGGAGCATATATCTAAAATATCATTGAACAATCCCGTTAGTAAAGTTGCTAAGAGCAACAAAAATATCAAATCATTTGACGCTCAACAATTAGTGGCGGGGCAGGATTATTATGATTACGATGTCACTCCCCATAAGTTTTACCGCATAATTGATAAGGATAAGTTCAACGCTTTTTTAAAAAAAACTTCATCAACCTTTGCTATGGCTAAAGCTATGCTGATAGAGATGCCTTATAAGTTGGTGCTCAATTTTTCTAAACCGGTTAAAAAAGTAGTTAACCCACGCGCTATTTTATCACCCGATAAAAAAACGGTAACCATTATGGCCGATATGAATGATGTGATCAAAGATCCATCGTTGATGAATATTAAAATAGACTTCTAAGCCTGATGCAGTGGTATAAAGTGCCCGATGTTATTGATCCTGCAAAGCCGTTTATCAAAAAAGTAAAGGTGGGCGGTAAAGGTATTTGCCTTGTAGGATATGAGCAGCAAGTATATGCTTTGTCCGCTTCATGTCCCCACGCCGGTGCCGAACTGGCCGGTGGCTGGTGTAAGGACGGCAAGATCATTTGCCCGTTTCATCGCTATAGTTACAGCCTGCAAACCGGCAAAGGCGATCCCGGCCAAAATGATTTTGTGTACACCTACCCGGTTGAGGTGCGTGAGGACGGTATTTATATAGGGATAACTTCGCTTTTTGAAAGAATAAAAGAGGCCTTCAAATAGGTTTTGTCCTTCTGAGTGCAACGAAGAATCTATCAATTATGCATTCGCCGCTCGGCAGATTCTTCGCTATGCTCGCAATGACAAATAATGTTAGCAGTAAACCTCTTTCTTAGCCGAAGCCAACGTGTTTTTTAATAATCCAATAATGGTCATTAACCCCACACCACCCGGCACCGGAGTAATCCATGAAGCTTTTGGGGCTACGTTATCAAAATCAACATCGCCATACAATTTAAAGCCCGATTTGGTAGTGGTTGATGTTTCGCGGTTCATGCCTACGTCTACCACAATAACACCATCTTTCACCATATCGGCAGTAATGAAATTCTTTTTACCGATGGCCACTATCAGGATATCAGCATCCAGCGTAAATTTTTTAATATCAGGAGTGCGGCTATGGCAAATAGTTACCGTACAGTTGCCCGGCTGGGTATTGCGCGCCATTAATATACTCATAGGCGAGCCTACAATGTTGCTACGGCCCACAACTACGCAATGTTTACCCGCGGTATCAATACCATATTCTTTTAGCATTAACGTGATGCCATAAGGTGTGGCCGGAATAAACGATGGCAAATTACGCTGCATCCTGCCTAAATTTACCGGGTGAAAACCATCCACATCCTTGCGGTGATCAATACGCTCGGTTACTTTTTCCGGGTCGATGTGCTTGGGTAAGGGTAATTGTACAATAATGCCGTCAATATCCGCATCAGCATTTAACTCTTCTACCTTTTTTAATAGTTCTTCTTCGCTTACGGTATCTTCATAACGCACCAGTGTCGACTGAAAGCCAACCTTTTCGCAGTTCTTGATCTTGCTGGCTACATAGGTCTCGCTGCCGCCATCATGGCCCACCAGTACGGCCACCAAATGGGGTTTGCGCCCGGTTTGTGCCAAATAAGCCGCTGCCTGGTCGGCTATTTCTCCTTTAAGTTTTTCTGATACGTATTTTCCGTCTAAAAGCTGCATATTTACTATTTAAGCGTCATTGCGAGGAACGAAGCAATCTCTAATGATAGGCATCGTTTGCAATTATAAGTGAGGCTTTCGCCATTAAATAACATTTTCTTTTTGATTAGCTTGTGCAGAGATTGCTTCGTTCCTCGCAATGACGAACGGAGAAACACCGCCCTAATCCAACTTCAACACCGCCATAAACGCACTTTGTGGTATCTCTACGTTACCTACCTGGCGCATACGTTTTTTACCGGCCTTTTGTTTTTCCAACAATTTACGCTTACGCGATATATCACCACCATAACATTTGGCAGTAACATCTTTACGCATAGCTTTCACCGTTTCGCGGGCTATAATTTTAGCACCTATGGATGCCTGTATAATAATTTCAAACTGCTGGCGTGGTAAAAGCTCTTTTAACTTCTCGCATATTTTTTTACCAAAATCGTACGAGTTACCGCGGAATATCAATGATGATAAAGCATCCACCGGCTCCGAGTTTAATTTAATATCCAAACGTACCAAATCACTTGGGCGGTAGCCTATCTGGTGGTAATCAAACGAGGCATAGCCTTTAGATATGGTTTTCAGCTTATCGTAAAAATCAAATACGATCTCGCCCATTGGCATCTCAAAAACCAGTTCCACACGGTCTGACGTTAGGTAGGATTGATTTTTAATGAACCCACGTTTCTGTATACACAATGACATTACCGGCCCTACAAATTCAGCCTTGGTAATGATAGTGGCTTTAATGTATGGTTCTTCTACACGGTCAATTTTACTTGGGTCGGGTAGGTCGGACGGGTTATTTACAACAATTTCTTCATTACGGGTAGAGTAGGCCAGGTACGATACGTTGGGTACGGTGGTAATTACCGTCATGTTAAATTCACGCTCCAACCGCTCCTGGATGATCTCCATATGCAGCATACCCAGGAAACCGCAACGGAAACCAAAGCCTAAAGCGGCAGACGATTCCGGCTCAAAAACCAGCGACGCATCATTTAACTGCAATTTCGCCATTGACTCGCGCAGTTCTTCGTAATCATCAGTATCAACCGGGTAGATACCCGCGAATACCATCGGTTTAACCTCTTCAAAACCTTGTATGCCTGTTTCGCATGGGCGGTTAATGGTGGTAATGGTATCGCCAACCTTAACCTCGCGCGACTCTTTGATACCCGATATGATATAACCCACATCGCCGGTTTTGATCACATCTTTGGGTTGTTGCTTTAATTTAAGCGTACCAACTTCCTCTGCTATATATTGTTTCTCGGTAGCGAAAAATTTTACTTTATCGCCTTTGCGTATCTCGCCATTTACCACTTTAAAGTAAGCTACAATACCACGAAACGAGTTGTAAACCGAGTCAAATATCAATGCCTGTAACGGTGCTTCCGGGTCGCCAACAGGGGCGGGTACACGCTCAATAATAGCGCGTAATATATCGTGTACGCCCATCCCGGTTTTACCGGATGCAGCTAAAATTTCTTCACGTTTGCAACCTATCAACTCTACAATCTGGTCCTTTACTTCCTCGGGCATAGCACCGGGCAGGTCCATTTTATTCAATACCGGGATGATCTCCAGGTCGTTTTCTAAAGCTAAATAAAGATTAGATATGGTTTGCGCCTGTATACCCTGCGCCGCGTCAACAATCAGCAATGCACCTTCGCAGGCAGCAATGGAGCGTGACACCTCGTAGGAAAAATCCACGTGTCCCGGGGTATCAATCAGGTTCAATATATATTTTTGGCCATCCAGCTCATAATCCATTTGTATGGCATGGCTTTTTATGGTGATACCGCGCTCGCGTTCAAGGTCCATATCATCCAATAATTGGGCCTGGCTTTCGCGCTGGGTAATGGTATTGGTATATTCTAACAACCTATCGGCAAGGGTACTTTTGCCGTGGTCAATATGTGCTATAATACAAAAATTGCGTATGTGCTTCATTTAGCGCAAAAGTAGGTTTTTTAGCGGATATTTTTTGCGGTGATTTTTTGGCTTATTGGGAATACTTTTTGCGTAGTTCTTCGCTGAAGGTAAAGGGCATCGTATATGTTTGTTTAAATATTTGACCATGCTTGTAATAAGCACCCAATGGGATTGAACCAATAACTCTTTTGGCTTCCTCTTTAAAAGCCGTGTTTTCCGCGCTTTCGCGAATTAGTTTAACATTTTCGGGACTTCCTGAAATACCGGTTTCAAAACTGAGAAGAAATTTTTTTACTTGACCGTTTAAAGGCGGCAACTTTTCCCAATTAATATGCGAATAGATGAATTTGGCCAACGCATCGTTGCTGTATTGGTTTATATAGATCAGTTCTTGTGCGTGTGGATAACTAAAATCTTTTGTTGCTATTATTTTACCCTTTACAATCGTAATACGGCTTTCAGCATTATAGAATACTGTAGCACCCAGTGCAGATAGAGATTTGCCTGCTGGTATCCATAAATCACCGGTAAACCAATTGGCTGGTACTTTACCGTTAATTATATTTTGTTCAAACAGTGTTTTTAAATCCGCTTTTAAGGCAGGATTTCCACTGCAACTATAAATATTGGTTAGATATAGGGTTTCGTTAATGATTTCTCACTCGGCATCAAACTTTATACACCCGCAATCATAGCAACTTAAACCATCAAACCCAATAAGCTTTTTTGTTAAGTTTTTAATATCATGGTATTGCTCTAAAGGGCTTATCCCATCAAAGTAAACAGACCGTCCATCTATGATCAAATGGTCACCTTTGGCTTTTGCAAAAAGTAGGAGGAAAGCAACACAAAAAAGGAGTAGGCGGTTCATTAATTAAATATACAAAAAAAGCCTCACAAGATTTAACTCATAAGGCTTTTAAAGAGCGTTGTCATGGTGAGCTTCGTCGAACCATAGCGGGCAATGGCCATCGCACGCATCCTTCGACGGGCTCAGGAGGACACCCTGTATTAAAACAACATTTCCTGCGGTGGTTTTACACCTTTTAAGCGCAGGTATGGTGTAGTTTGGCCGCGGTGGTGTGTTTGGTGTTCAAATGCTTTAAATAGGACCATGCCTTTGGTCATTTTTGTGTTGGCAATGGTAGCGGTTTCCTGCATTTGGGCAGGAGTCATGGCTTCAATGGCGCTTATGGTATAATCATAACTGTCCATAACCGCTTTGGTGGTAGCTTCTTTGGTTTGTGCTACTGTTTTCTCTGCATTTGCAGCTATCGGGTTGGCTTTACCTGTAGCCGTAGGAATAAAAAATCCGGCGGCATCAACTATATGCAGCATTTGCTGGGCAAAAGTGCGTACACTGTCGGTAGGTTTAAAAGTATAGCCGTCAGCAGGCATCGCATCCAAATAAGTTTTGGTATACGCCTTAGCGCGTTTCCATTCGGCTATTTGTTGTTCTTTGGTTAGTTGGGCAAATGCAGTAGTGCAGGTAATTGCAAACAAGGCAATTAAAAGGGTCAATTTTTTCATGATCGTATGGTTTGTGAGATTTGTGTGTAAAGGTAGATAGACTTACGAAGTTTCTGCAACTCCGTAAGTCTGAACTTTGTCATAAATGAACGATAAAAAGAGCGTTGTGATGGTGAGCCTGTCGAACCATCAGCGGACAAAGGCCTTTACGCGCATCCTTCGACGAGCTCAGGATGACAGCCCACTCACTACACTATTCTCCGCGCTTCAACCCGTACTTCTCTATCTTACTATACAAGTGGCTACGCTGTATATCAATATCATCCGCCGTTTTTGATACGTTCCAGTTGTTTTTTTCCAGTTTGAATTTGATGTATTCGCGCTCGGCAAAATCTTTATAATCCTGGAAGTTTTTAAACTGGTTAAAATCCGTTTGTGGTGCGGCATTACCGGCTGCAGCAGGGGCAGGCGATGATGGATTAGCAAATGCTTTCACATCAGCATCGGTAATAGTTTTATCGCTCAAAATAATTAAACGCTCTACCATGTTGCGCAGCTCGCGTATGTTACCCGTCCACGGTAGGGCTTTTAAAGCCTCTAAAGCCGCTTCTGATATCTTTTTAACAGGCATACCGTAGTCGGTGCATATTTCCTCTAAAAAGCTTTGCGTAAGCAGGCCAATATCATCCCTGCGCTCGGTTAGGGGTGGTACGTGTATCAGTATAACACTCAAGCGGTGGTAAAGGTCCATACGGAAGTTACCGGCCTCAATTTCTTTAAGCAGATCTTTATTGGTTGCCGCAACTACGCGCACATCCACTTCAATCTCCTTTTCGCCGCCCACGCGGGTTATTTTATTTTCCTGCAGGGCACGCAATACTTTGGCCTGGGCCGATAGGCTCATGTCACCTATCTCGTCCATAAATAAAGTACCGCCCGATGCCGACTCAAACTTACCTATACGCTGTTTAATAGCCGAGGTAAACGAGCCTTTTTCGTGGCCGAACAATTCGCTCTCTATCAACTCCGACGGGATAGCTGCGCAGTTAACCTCAATTAAAGGGGCATTGGCACGGTTTGATTTTTCATGCAGCCATCTCGCCACCAACTCCTTACCGCTACCATTGGCACCGGTTATCAATACGCGGGCATCGGTAGGGGCCACACGGTCAATAGTTTCTTGTATTTTACCTATAGCTTGCGACTCGCCCAGTATAGGCCTAACTTTAGATACCTTGCGTTTTAATACCTTGGTCTCCACTACCAAACTACCACGGTCCAACGCGTTACGTACGGTAATTAGCAGGCGGTTCAGATCAGGTGGTTTGGATATAAAGTCAAACGCGCCTTTTTTGCTGGCCTCCACAGCGGTCTCTACCGTGCCGTGGCCGGATATCATAATAAATGGCAGATCGGGTTTAATTTGCAGCGCTTCGGTCAATACCTCCATGCCGTCCATGCGGTTCATCTTTATATCACATAGCACCAGGTCGTAATCGCCTTTGGCAATCATTTCCAGGCCGTCAACGCCGTTGTCTACATCTTCTACATCGTAATCTTCGTATTCTAAAATCTCGCGCAGGGTATTGCGTATGGCACGCTCGTCATCAATTATTAAAATTTTAGCCATTTGTAATTGTATAGGGTTAGTAAATGCTAATATATGATTTGTATTGAAAACTAAACACTTTTTGGGGGAGGATGTTTGAGTGTTTGTTGATTTTTATTTTAAAATCAAATTCATTGGTTGGGCACATATCATTTATCTTTATAATCGTATTAGTCAATAATGTACTATTTACCGTTAAAGTATATTTAATAATGCAGGACACCATTAAAAAATTCAAGTTTAAAAATAACGGAGTTGTTATAAACGCGCCGGTTGTATTACAAGCAGCGTTTATAAAATTGGGTTTTAAAACAGCCTTCGACAGCAATGTTAAAAGCGCAAATACTTTAGTCTTTATAAATAATAATCAAGAGTATCTTGACTTTCTTAAAAATCAACTAAATAATATAGAAGCCGACAGTGTATTATGGTTTGCTTATCCCAAAGGAACTTCAAAAGTGAAAACGGATATTAACCGCGATACCATTCGTGTCACCGGCGAAGGATTTGGTATTACAACCGTAACTGCCATAGCTATTGATGATACCTGGAGCGCTTTACGTTTCAGGCCGATTGACAGGGTAGGAAAGTAACGTATCCTGTTTTATATTTCGTGTTCCTGAATTTTTTCGAGCAATGATTGCATTACAGGCTTAGGCAGCACTTTATTTTTTACTTTCAAACCATCCTCGCCAATGGTAATTTCGGCCACTGTCTCGTCGTTTTCCAATATGGCGTAATGGCCTACGCTTGGCACTACTTCAAAATCCCTGCTTTTGCCGCCGGATGTTACCGGTACAAAAAATCTTTCGTGTATACCTTCCATAACAAATAAGCTTTGGTTAGTTATATAACAGTTAGGTGCTGATTATGTTTGGTTTAATTTGAGCAGTTGTCATGGTGAGGCCCTCGAACCATAGCGGGCAAAGGTCAATCCGCGAACCCTTCGACGCGCTCAGGGTGACAACCCGGTTTAGTGATCACCCAATGACGGGTGGGTAAAACGGACGTTAACACAAATTATTTCCTGTTTTATTAATATATTGATTATCAGGAAAATATATTTTTAAAACATGGTTAATATATTTTTGCATTAGTTTTAATTAACTGATTGATTTTGAGTTGTTTATTTGCTGTGTTAACCCGAAATGTGTTAAGTTGTGTTAACTATGTTTTAACAAAAAACCCCCTCCGTTTAACGGGAGAGGGTGTACAGCTGCAAACCTGTAAGCCGGGTTCTGTTCCCCGATCAAGATCGGGGCTTCTATCATTAATCTGGTATTACCGTTGCCGGCAATCTTAATCAACCTACCCATCCTGACGATCCCGACAAGTCGGGATACGGGAGCGAGCAGTTCCGCTTTCAGGACCTATTTGGTCTTTCAACTCCTGAGGTTTACCGCAATTACGGTCGCCCGTAAAGGCCGTGAGCTTTTACCTCACGTTTTCACCCTTACCCCCGAAGAGGCGGTATATTTTCTGTGGCACTTGCTGTCGCCCGCTGCGGGCGCCTTCCCGTTAGGAAGCAGGATGCTCTGTGTTGCCCGGACTTTCCTCCGCTCACCCATAGGCAAGCAGCGATAGAACGTTTTGCGTTGTAAAATTAAACAATAAATGTCATTTTCGAACGTAGAGAGAAATCCATGCATATGCTACGCCTACTTGTGTATAGATTTCTCCCGATGGTCGAAATGACAATGGGGAATGCTACTCACAATCACTCAGATCATCCTCTGCCATCTGCGTAGTAGTAACCCCCATTTTATTACCAAACGAGTTGGTGATGTAGGTAATAACCTCGGCCAGTTCAACAGGGGCGAGGTCGGTAGCGGGCATCTGGCCAAAAAAGCCTTTGCCGTGTATTTGTATAGGCTTGTTTAAGCCGTATTTTATAATGCAGGGTAATTGGTGCCTGTTGGCTTGTAGATACACACTATCTGTAAGCGGTGGTATCAGGGCGGATAGCCCCTGGCCGTTATCGCCGTGGCAGTTTTGACATTTGCTTTGGTAAACAACCTTGCCGGTTGTATAATAGCGTTTAAACTCCAGCTCGTCCTGGCTTTGGCAGGATATTAAGATCACCACTAATAACCCAATAATGCTTAATATGCCTGTTTTCATTTGGTTATTGTTGGTCTGGCCCGGCCTTTAAAGTTTTGATATCGACTACCAGCTTTTCAACTTGTTTAGGGTCGGTACCATCGTACATACCGCGCACGTGTTTTTGTTTATCTACCAAAATAAAATAACCATCGTGTATATACTTTTCCTTAGTGTCCTCTTTAGGGGTAGTTACCAAAAAGCTTTTAGATAGCTGGTAGGTTTGTTCTTTTTGTCCTTGCAATAACAACCAGCTATTACCCGCAATACCCAGTTTATCGGCATAGGTTTTTAATACCGCTACGCTATCATGTTTTGGGTCGATGGTAAAGGATATGATATTAACATCGGGTGTATTTTTAAATTCGTTATACACGGTTAGCATATTGCGGTGCATAATAGGGCAGATCGACGGGCAGGTGGTAAAGAAGAAATCGGCCACGTATATCTTACCGTCCAGGCTTTTATTGGTTACGCTATCGCCATATTGGTTAACCATACTAAAATCCGGTATGGTATGGTAAATAGTGTCGGTAACTTCCTTGCCGTCTACAGTTTTAGCAGCGGTTTCGCGCTCGCCATATATAGGCAAGGTTTTAGCAGTATCGCCGTTAAACTTACATGCACTGTATAGTATAATAATGGCTGCCGCGACAATCAGTTTCTTCATGTTATTTTTTTACCGTATTTAAGTATTGGGTCGATTTATCAATAGCCGCGTTCATTAACGAATCAATGGTCATGATCTGCTTTTTTTGATCGGTCAGATAAGCCACTTTCTCGTCGCTTGATTTATTAGCCTGCTCGGGGTCAAACTTCTGCATCCAGTTTTCCATGGCCTCTTCGGCAGTGGTCAATTCGGTTTGCAAACGGGTTAATTCTGCTTTGTGGGTAGTATCAGTAACGGTGGTCAATAGAGTATCTATCTTCATTTTGTTATCCATTAACCGGTTATCGGCGCCCATTACCTTATCATGTATTTTAATTACTTCGTCTTGCAGTGCTTTTTCCTCCTTACCGTTGTTACAAGCGCTTAACGCAAACAGGGCAAAAGCGGCTATGATTAGTTTTTTCATGGTTGTGTAGTTTATGGTTCAAAATTACTATTAATGTTGATTGCGGATGTAGAAAATATAATCAGTTATAGGTAAACTTTTACCCTCCTGTTTTAATAACTGCCCTATCTGCGCCCGGTGGTGAGTACCGTGGTTGGTTACCTGTGTTATCATATCTTCCAATTTACTGCTAAACTCGTTGCCCTTCATATCGCGGTAGGTGATTTTTTGTTCAAGATCATTTACGCTATTCAAAAAGGCTATCCATTGAGTATGGTTATCATTTAATACCTGTTGGCATGTAGTCAAATCCCAATCGGGCCATATTGGGCCAGTCAGCTTGTTCTCACCTTTGCATCGCGACAGCCATATTTGTTGTGCACCTAACAAATGTGCTATTAGTTTTAACGCCTCAGACGATTGGTTGGTAGATATAGCATCAATGATAATTTGATTAACGTGATGGTCGTATTGGAAGAGTTTGATAAAGTAAGCTTTCATGGTGTGTAAAAATAAGGAAGAATTAATAATATGTTGGTCAATAGAACTTCACAATAACATAACATTAACCTCATCATAACTACACACCCATCCACTAATTTAGTATCAACATAAAAGATAAGGTTATGAAAGCTATATTAAATTTGTTCAACAGTTTGTTTGAGTGGATGCTTTTAAAAAGCATGAGGTCTTCATTTATTCATTAAGCGGTTATTTAATAAACGTTTCTTTTATTTAATTGTAATACTTTTGGGCTTCGCGTTTAGCCCGGCTTAATGGATACTACTATTGCTGATATTAATCTACATAAACAACTCTTTGGCGATGATTTTGCCTGGGGAGTTTCTACTGCTGCTCTTCAAATTGAAGGCGCGCACGATGCCGATGGCAAAGGCGAATCTATCTGGGATGTTTTCTCTAGAAGAAAAGGAAAGATACATGGCGGGCATCACCATTACACCGCGTGCGATTTTTACAATTGCTACCAGCGCGATATCGACTTAATAAAACAACTCAATATACCAAATTTCAGGTTTTCTATAGCATGGTCGCGGCTATTGCCGAATGGCACGGGCGAGGTTAATCAGGTAGGTATCGATCATTATAACAAGGTAATTGATTATTGCCTGGAGCAGGGCATAGAGCCATGGCTTACCTTATACCATTGGGACCTGCCACAGGCGCTCGAAGCACAAGGCGGCTGGACAAATCGAGCCATTGTCGACTGGTTTACCGAGTATGTTGCCCTTTGTGCCAAAAGTTTTGGACACAAGGTAAAACACTGGATGGTTATGAACGAGCCTACCGTATTTACCGGGGCAGGTTACTTTTTCGGTATCCACGCACCGGGCAAAACGGGCTTGAAAAACTTTTTACCTGCTGTACACCATGCCACACTATGTATGGCAGCAGGGGGCAGGGTGTTGCGTGAGATATTGCCTGATGTGCAAATAGGTACTACCTTTTCCTGTTCGCACATTGAGCCATATTCTAATAAACCTCGTGATATAAACGCTGCCAAAAGGGTGGATTCCTTACTTAACCGTTTGTTTATTGAGCCTATACTGGGTTTAGGCTATCCTGAACTTTCGGTTTTAAAAGGTATGGAAAAATACATTTTACCCGGCGACAGGGAAAGCTTGGAGTTTGACTTTGATTTTATTGGCCTGCAAAACTATACGCGCGAGATCGTAAAATATTCCTTGTTTACCCCTTATATACATGCCAAATTAGTAGAGGCTAAGAAGCGTAATGTGCCAACCACTGCAATGGGATGGGAGGTTTACCCGGAATCAATCTACCATATTTTAAAGCAATTTAACACCTACCCACAGATCAAAAAGATATACTTGACAGAAAGTGGTTCAGCTTTCCCTGATGAATTGCATGATGGCGAGGTTAATGATCCCGAAAGGGTGGCTTATCTGCAGCAATACCTGCAACAGGTTTTACGCGCCAAAAATGAGGGCTGTGAAGTAAGCGGCTATTTTATTTGGACGCTGACCGATAACTTTGAATGGGCCGAAGGGTATAACCCGCGCTTTGGTATTATCCATGTAGATTTTGAAACACAGCAGCGCGTTATTAAAGCATCGGGTAAGTGGTATGCTGATTTTTTGAAATAATTGCCATCGCTTTTCATTTTTGTTATCAATAAATCTACTTTTGATTTATGATCAAAATAGCTTTACACGGAGCCGAATTTTTTGCCTATCATGGTTTTTATCCTGAAGAACAAAAATTAGGCACCAGTTTTTTGGTGGATATGGAAGTGAGTTTTTTTCCTGCATCCGACCTAAGCGAGGATAATTTGGAACAGACTATAAATTACGAAGCGCTGTACGAGATAGCCTGCGAAGAAATGAAACAAACCAAAAAGCTGATAGAAACCGTGGCACAAGCTATGCTGAACAAGATAAAAACTAAATACCCGTTTGCCGAGAAAATAGAGGTGAGCATTAAAAAGCTTAACCCGCCGCTGGGCTGCAAAGTAGCCGACTCGAACGTGGTAATTACCTACAACAAATAACATGGCCTTTAATAAAATAACCTCCGAACTTTTAATCGCAATTAAAGCCATTGTAGGCGACGACGCGGTAATAACCGCCGAAGCCGGGCTGGAAAAATACAGTCGTGACGAGACCGAGGATCTGGTATATTACCCCGAGGTGGTTGCCAAGCCTAAAACACCCGAAGAAGTTTCGGCATTGATGAAGCTATGTAACGATAACCTTATACCCGTAACCCCACGTGGGGCAGGCACAGGTTTAAGCGGTGGCGCGTTGCCTGTTATGGGCGGTTTGCTGCTGGCCATGGAGCGGTTTAATCAAATTATCGAGATAGACGAGGCCAACCTGCAGGCAACGGTTGAACCTGGTGTAATTACTGAAGAATTTATCAATGCCGCTGCCGATAAAGGTTTATTATATCCTATTGATCCTGCCAGTAAAGGAAGCTGCTTTATTGGCGGCAACGTATCGCACGGCTCCGGCGGGCCGAGGGTAGTAAAATATGGCACTATACGCGAATATATTTTGAACCTGCAGGTTGTTTTGCCTAACGGTGATATTATATGGACAGGCGCTAATACTTTAAAATATGCATCAGGATATAATTTGACACAGCTGATGATAGGCTCGGAAGGTACACTAGGTATTATCACCAAAATTGTAGTAAAACTGATACCGCTGCCAAGTCATAATGCCTTAATGCTGGCTTCGTTTCCAACTAACGAAGCGGCCAGCAGCGCGGTATCGGCTATATTCAGGGCTGGGATCGTTCCGTCGGCGCTGGAGTTTATGGAAAGGCGAGGGTTTGAATGGGTGATAGAACACGATGGTATTATTTTCGACCTGAAAGAGGGCGCACAGGCTTTTTTGTTGATAGAGGTTGATGGAACTAACCTCGATGTGATATTTACTGAATGCGAGGCGATAAATGGCGTTTTAGAGCAGTTTAACTGTATGGATGTTTTATTTGCTGATGCCTTTGCCCAAAAGGAAGAACTATGGCACATCAGGCGTACTATGGCTGTTTCGGTTAAGTCAAATTCTATTTATAAAGAAGAAGATGCCGTAGTGCCGCGTGCCGCGCTGCCGCAATTGATCAATGGTATTAAAGCTATTGGTGTTAAATATGGCTTTGACTCGTTATGCTATGGCCATGCCGGCGATGGCAACGTACACCTTAATATCCTTAAAGCATCCATGAGCGATGAGGATTGGAACACTAAGCTGAAAGATGGAGTTAGCGAAATATTTGAATTGACCGTGGCTTTAGGCGGTACTATCTCCGGCGAGCATGGCATAGGCCTGGTACAAAAGGATTATATGCCGATAAAATATAGCGAGACGCATTTTGCGCTGTGGCGCGGTATTAAACAGGTATTTGATAAAAATGGGATATTGAACCCGGGGAAAATATTTTAACAAAAAAAGCCGCTCGCGATCCAGGCGAACGACTTTTAAACATACTTATAATTA
>CAZTAU010000025.1:0-52849 GCA_964611565.1 uncultured Mucilaginibacter sp.
ATATCTCGGTATCAGAGTATAAAAACTTCTTAATAATCGGGAAAATGTTTTCGGTGTGTATCGAAATGGTTCCTTTTTCTTGCATAATTTATTTAGCTAATTTGTTTGACTTAATATTGTTATCCACACGCACTCATCAATGGTTGTTCCAAAGTATTTTATTTGTCAAATTGGCAGGGTGATTGGGGATGTGCAGAGATTACAGGTTTAGTATATCTTATTCAAAAACTCATTGAGTACAACATTTAAATTGCTAATAGTTTCTTTATCAGTCAGGTTGCCTTTCTTATCCATTTTTGACCGGATAAACTGAATTAACAAAGTAGCATCCAAATCCACATTTGCTGATAATGCGCCTAAAGTCAATAACAATGAAGCGTGCGCATTTTCACCGGCTAATGACGCGGTAATTAATGCCACAGGCTTATCAACTAATGTGCTGCTGGATACCAGCCAATCTAACATGTTCTTTAACTGGCCGGGCACACCAAAAGCATATTCAGGTGTGCAAATAATTATTCCATTGGCCTCGCTTAATAACTGCCTTAAATTAAAAACAGGTTCAGGAGGATTACCATTGTCTAAACCCGGGTCAAAAGGAGGGATGTCGGACAAATCGTTGTAAATTTTGTATTCCACATCTGCAGGAATCAGAGTGCCTAAATGTTTTAAAATATTATGATTGGTTGAGCCGCTGCGCAAGCTGCCTGATATAGCTAAAATTTTACGTTTTGACGGTTGAATGTTAATAGTCATAAATATGTGCAAATCTAATGGCAATATAGTGACTAATAGCTATTGCCATGCAGGTCAATAAAAGCTATTTTTGTGCTTCATTTTTTAACAAGATGTCTGAAACTACCGAACACGTAAAATGCCTTATTATAGGCTCAGGTCCTGCAGGATATACTGCAGCTATATACGCCTCACGCGCTGATTTAAAACCGGTTATGTATACCGGGATGTTAGCCGGTGGCCAGCTTACGCAAACTACCGATGTAGAGAACTTCCCGGGATATCCTAATGGAATTATGGGTCCCGAAATGATGGAGGACTTTCGTAAACAAGCCGAGCGTTTGGGTACTGATATCCGTTTTGGGTATGTAAGTTCGGTGGATTTTTCGAGCCTGCCGCATAAAGTAACGGTTGATGAAAGTAAAACCATACTGGCTGATACGGTTATCATATCAACAGGTGCATCGGCTAAATGGCTGGGGTTGGATTCCGAACAAAAGTATAGCGGCTTTGGTGTATCTGCCTGTGCGGTTTGCGATGGTTTCTTTTTCAAAGGACAGGACGTAGCCATAGTAGGTGCCGGTGATACCGCTGCCGAAGAAGCTACCTACTTAGCCAAACTTTGCCGTAAGGTGTATATGATCGTTCGCCGTGACGAGTTCAGGGCATCAAAAGCAATGGTACACCGTGTATTGAATACGCATAACATCGAGATATTATACAATACCGAAACTAAAGAGATTGTTGGTGACGGACAAAGCGTAAATGGTGTGGTTGTTACCAATAACCAAACTAACGAAGACCGCAAACTGGATGTTACCGGGTTTTTTGTGGCGATAGGCCATAACCCTAACACCGAGATATTTAAAGGACAAATTGATATGGACGAAACCGGCTATATTAAAACCAGGCCGGGCACAACCTTAACTAATGTAGAGGGTGTGTTTTGCTGTGGCGATGCGCAGGATCATATCTATCGACAGGCGGTTACTGCTGCGGGTACGGGCTGTATGGCTGCAATTGATGCCGAGCGTTACCTGGCAGCTAAAGAGCATGTGGTTACGGCTTAATTAGCCATAGCTAATTAAAAGGGTTGTAAGATTTGAAATTTTACAACCCTTTTTTCGTTTAATACTTTTGCAACAATTAACTCACACAGTTAATTTTTTTATAAAATCTTTTAACTTCACCGTCATTAATTAATACGGCTACTGATAATATGTATAAAAAGCTTTTTTTACCCATACTTTTCTTTTTTTCTTCTGCATCAATAACTGTAAATGCGCAAGATAATGACCCGTACCTGAGTTTAATACCGGCCCCTGTATCGGTTAAAAAGTTATCAAACGATTTTATATTAAATCAACAAACGATATTGGTGGCAGATAGTGTTACCAATAAAGCCGTAGTTTTTTTGGCAGATTATCTACAGAAAAAAGCCGGTTTAAGTGTAAAGCCTCAAGTCTATACGGGGCAGGGAATAAATAATGGTATTATCATTACTTCGGCAGGTGCTGATGCGTTGCCTGCGGAGGGTTACCGTTTGTTGATCACCCCGCAAAATATCACTATAGTAGGCAAGGGCGCAGGTATTTTTTATGGCGTACAAACGCTTTTGCAACTATTACCCTTAGAGCATAATGCAAGTATGAAAATACCCGGTGCAGAGATAGAAGACGCGCCACGTTTTAAATACCGGGGGTTACATTTGGATGTATCCCGCCATTTTTTCTCGGTTGATTTTATTAAAAAGTACATCGACCTGATGGCTACTTATAAACTGAATAACTTTCACTGGCATTTAAGTGACGATCAGGGATGGCGTATTGAAATAAAAAAATATCCAAAACTGACCTCTGTAGGTAGTGTAAGGCCAGAAACCTTAATAGGCAACTATCATGACCGTACGCCACAGCAATTTGATAACACCCCCTATGGCGGTTATTATACACAAGATGAGGCCCGTGAAGTAATCAAATATGCGGCCGACAGATATGTTAATGTTATTCCGGAGATTGATTTGCCGGGCCACTCAAAAGCAGCGTTGACAGCATATCCTGAATACGGTTGCAATATTCCAAGTTCTTATAACGTATCCGGTACTTGGAGCGAAAGGCATGATGTTTTTTGCCCAAGCGAAGCTACGTTTAGCTTCTTAAATGACGTGCTGACAGAGATAATTGACATTTTTCCAAGTAAATACATACATATAGGTGGTGATGAAGTAGCTAAGGATGACTGGAAAAATTCAAAATTGGCACAAGAGGTCATGAAGAAAAATAAGTTGAAGGATGAGCAGGAACTACAAAGCTATTTTGTAAAACGTTTAGAGGTAATGGTTAACGCAAAGGGCCGTATCGCTATTGGTTGGGATGAGGTTTTACAAGGTGGTATTGCACCCAATGTTACTATAATGAGCTGGACAGGTGAAACAGGAGGAATTGCTGCTGCTCGCCAATCGCACGATGTGATTATGACACCAAGCAATATGGGTTTGTATTTAGATCACGCACAGGGAAAATTAGGCAACGAGCCGGTAGGAATAGGTAATTATAAACCACTAAGCATGATTTACGCTTACAACCCAACTCCGGCAGTATTAACGCCTGAACAGCAGAAATACATTATTGGGGTGCAAGCTAATTTATGGACAGAGTACATTGCCACTGAAAAAAAGGTAGAGTATATGATATTGCCACGTATGCTTGCGCTATCAGAAATTGGATGGACACCGTTAGCTAACAAAAACTATAAAAACTTTACAGAGGTACGTATGCCTAAGCATTTAGCACGGTTGGATAAAAATGGCTTTAATTATCGTGTGCCAGAAGTTATTGGCGCAAAAGACACTATCATATTTGGTGCTCAGCTGGATGTTAATCTAAAAGCACCGGTAAGTACAGCAATTGTATATTATACTATTGATGGATACAATCCGCGCGAAACTGATTTGGAGTATACTAAGCCAATGACCTATAATGTTCCGCCTGATCAGTTCCGCGAATTAAAAACCATAGCCATTACACCAACCGGTAAAAGGGGAGATGTGGTGCGTACGGTGGTTTATAATAAGCAACCATTTCCACCTATACAATATTCAGGTACAGCGACCGGATTAAAATACCAGTTGCTTAACGGAACATTCAATAGTACTACTCAACTAAATACCAGCTCTCAATTAGATACATTGATAGCCAAAAGCTTTAATGTTCAGCCTTTCCGTACAGGCAATAAGCCTTTTGGTATAGTTTACAACGGTTACATTAATATTGAGGCAGATGGTGTTTATGGTTTTTCAACCTTATCTGATGATGGCTCGGTAGTATTAATTGATGACCAGATAGTGGTGGATAATGATGGCAAGCACGCCTTATTTGAAAGAGATGGCGC
This sequence comes from uncultured Mucilaginibacter sp., assembly GCA_964611565.1. Lineage (GTDB taxonomy): Bacteria > Bacteroidota > Bacteroidia > Sphingobacteriales > Sphingobacteriaceae > Mucilaginibacter. Next base: position 4,126 of record CAZTAU010000025.1, read on the forward strand.
GGTGCCATTATTGAAAGGATTTCATAAGTTTACTTTAAAATATTTTAATGTGGGGATAACGGGGTCGTTAAGAGTGTTTATGACGATACCGGGAAAACCTAAAGGCGAGTTATCGCCTGATATTATGTATAATTAACCAACCAAACCAATGCAAATTAAACCTTATTTATTGATGCTGATGGGCGGCATAATAATAGCAGGATGTAACCAGGGGCAAAAAGCGCCAATAGCCCGGTTAGAAAGTGCACCTAAAGTTATGGAACCTTTTAGGTACCATAAACTAGTAGAGGTAGCTCCAGGCGAATATTATGATATACTAAGCTGGGGCAGGGGCGCGGTTGATACGGGCGCCTTTATGATCCTGCATTCTGATTCATCGGCGCGTGAATATATTACTACTACCGGCGACCTGGACGGTAAAATAGTAGATGTATATAATTCGGACATGGATGTTGACGGCAACCCGGAAATATTGATCCAAACAAAAGGAAAAGATACTACCAACTATACCAAAATATACGCCTTTGAGTATGGTAGTGATAATAAAGCCAATAAACGCGATTTTCCAAGGTTAACCAGTTCGCAACGCGATGGTTATAGAGGTGGGGATAACTTTTATATCAGCGAAGGCAAGTTTATACGGGAATTTCCTATTTATGATGGCAACACAGCAACAGCCAAGTTAACCGGTGCTAAACGTAAACTGGAGTATGGACTGCGTGGTAATGAATTTACGGTTAATCAATTAAGCAAAGACTCTATAAAAGTTTCTGATACTCCTGTTAAGCAAGAGGTTGTTAAAAAAGAACCTATCCGTAAAAAGGTAGTAAAAAAGAAAAAACGTAGGAGAAGATAAACAAGAATCAACGGATGATGCCGATCATCTGTTTGGTGTTAGTAATTGCTGATGCGTTGATATCATTATTAAAATAAAACCATCCTTGTTGCGCGTGAGCGTTTTTTTTTACGGTATCCACTATCATTTTGAGGTCATCAATTGAATAAGGCGAACTATATAAATTAGGCACCCCATGAAACCTATAATATATAAGCGGGGTGTTTTGTATAATATCATCGGGCAAACTGGGGTGGCTCATGCCACAAAAAGTAATGTTATGTTCCGCAAGGATATCATAAACATCTTTATTCCACCAGCTCTCATGCCGTAATTCTAACACATTATTAAAAGTTGGATCAAGATTGTTGATGACGCGGGTTAACTTTTGCTCGTCATAAATAAAATTAGGCGGCATCTGAAAAAGCACCGGACCCAATTTTTCTTTTAATCCATCATTTATCGTTTCATAAAAGCTAGATATTAAGTCAGTTACATTAATAAATTTTTTGTAATGGGTTATTGCCCTGGGCGCTTTTACCGAAAATCGAAAACTATCCGGACTTTTTTGATACCAGTTCTGCAAAAATGAAAGTTGCGGAAAACGATAGAAAGTTACATTTAACTCAAGGGTATTAAAATGGTTGCAGTAAAAATCAAACCATTTTTTTTGAGGTAAACCCTCCGGGTAAAACATATTTTTCCAATGCTTATAATGAAAGCCTGAACAACCTATAAACCAATCCATACTTTTTTAACCGTACGGTCGAAAATATTGTTTTGTATGATTTACATTTAGCTATTTGTAATACAATTGAGACACAAACTATTATTCATCAATACCTGTTTTTTCGATTTAAAAATTACATTTGTGTAGCTGCTAAACTATAACCTAAAATAATGCATTTCTTATATCCTGCTTTTTTGTTTGCATTGGCATCATTAGCCATACCTGTATTAATACACTTATTCAATTTTAGGCGATATCAAAAAGTGTACTTCAGTAATGTGCAGTTTTTAAAGGAGATCCGCGAGCAGCAATCATCCCGCAGGAACTTAAAGGAACGTTTAATCTTAGCATCGCGCATGTTGGCGCTGTTTTTTTTGGTACTAGCTTTTGCCCGCCCATATATACCCGGGCCGCAGGCTGTAAATGCAGGTAAGTTAAAAGTAGCCAGTGTTTTTATTGACAATTCCTATTCTATGCAAACCCTTAGCCGGGAGGGCTCATTATTAGATGAAGCCAAAAAGAAAGCTAAGGAAATAGTAACAGCTTATGATATAAACGACCGTTTTCAATTACTTACACAGGATTTTGAAGGCAAACATCAGCGCCTACTAACCCGCGAGGAGTTTAATGACGCGGTTGATGCAGTTAAAATAAGCCCGCGCAGCCGCAACCTGCAACAGGTTGTAAACAGGCAGCAAAGTTTATTGGAGTCTCAATTAAACGCAACCAAATCATTATACATTATATCTGATTTTCAAAAAAACATAACCGATACCCAGCCGCTTAAAGGCGATGGCGTTACCGTAAACCTGGTACATTTAACCGGGAATAACCTGGCAAATGTGGCTGTAGATTCCGTATGGATGTTAAATGCCATACATCGTCCGGGAGAAACAGAAAAGATGGTGGTGAGGTTACATAACTATTCAGAAGAAAACTCTACCAAAATACCTTTAAAAGTGTTTATCAACGGTTCGCAAAAGGCATTAGGAGGCTTTACCATAAAGGCACGTTCAATTCAGGATGATACGTTAACTTTTTCGGGCCTGCAGCCAGGCTGGCAAAAAGGCGAAATTACGCTACAGGATAACCCGGTAGTGTACGATAACCAGTTTTACTTTTCGTTTAATGTAAAACAGCAAATGCCCGTCCTATTAATAGATGGTGGTGCGCCAAACACTTTCCTAAATGCCGTTTTTAGCGCCGATCCGTTTTTTAAAATTACCCGTGTACCTGATGGTAATGTGGATTATGCTGCATTAGGCACCTACCCATTAATTGCTATAAGCGATGTGAAAACCGTTTCGCCTGGTTTAGCACAACAATTAAAAACTTATGTAAGCAAAGGCGGTATACTAAGTGTATTCCCGTCTGTAGATGCGGATATAGCCAGTTATAAAAACTTTCTGCAAGCCATGAATGCTGCTTACCCTGAAAGTGAAGTTGAAGAAAAAACAAAAGTGACCGCTCTGAATATGCGTAACCCAGTATTTGTCAGCATATTTGAAAATTTTCCGCAAAATCCTGACTTGCCTGAAATTAATAAATACTATCGCCTAAGCAATTCAGGCAATCGTAATGAAAGCTTAATGCAAATGCAGGGAGGCAGAACCTTCTGGGCTAATTACAGCAGTGGGAAAGGGAAGGTGTATGTATCTGCAGTCCCTTTAAATGATGAGTATAGTAATTTGCCGCGCCATGCGCTTTTTGTGCCGATAATGTTCAGGATAGCATTATTAAGCGGGTACGATCAATCTTTATTCTACACCCTGGGCCATGACCAAACGATGGAAATACCTTCGGTACAAACATCCGAAAAGCAATTATTAAAGCTGGTAAAAGGCAACCAAAGCATTATACCTGATGTTAGACAACAGGAAGGTAGTACCATATTGTATGTTTCTGACCAGTTACAGCAAACCGGGCTTTATAATTTGCAAAAGCAGGACAGTACGTTGGCTATTATGGCATTTAATGATAACAGGAGCGAGTCTGACCTGAGCTATTTTTCACGCGATGATCTTAAAAAATCCCTGCCAGATGGGGGTAATATATTGTTGGGTAGCAAGGGCTCATTAAAAGATGCGGTAACCCAAACAAATTTAGGTGTGCAATTATGGAAACTTTGTATAATTTTGGCATTGATATTCCTGGCTGCCGAAATATTGCTTATCCGGTTCTTTAAATTGGATAAGCCAGTGGTTGCGCAGCCGGTATAGTCACAAACATACCTAAAGCAGCGCTAATGAATTTGCTTATCAAATCCGCTACAATCGTTGATCCCAACTCACCCTTTGATCAAAAAGTTGCTGATATTTTAATCCAAAACGGAACTATAACTAAAATTGCCCAAAACATCATTTCGGATGAAACCGTGTTTGATGCTAAAGGAAAGCACGTATCGCCTGGTTTTTTCGACCTGAATTGTAATATAGGCGAATTGGGTTTTGAAACTAAGGAAACCCTGGAGACAGGCACACGTGCCGCCGCCGCAGGCGGTTTTACAGGCGTGGCATTAATGCCCAATACACAACCACCTGTACACTCAAAGGCCGAAGTGGAATACTTATGTAACCGTGCTAAAAATGCATTGGTGGATGTATATCCCCTGGGAACCATATCGCATAAGCGCGAAGGTAAAGACATGTCTGAAATGTATGATATGTACCTAAGCGGCGCCAAAGCCTTTACAGACGGTAACCGCCCGGTGCAGGATGCCGGGTTAATGGAACGCGCATTATTATATACCAAAGGTTTTGATGCACTGGTATTCTCCTACCCGGAAGATACGGCCATAGCCGGGAAGGCCAAAGTAAATGAAGGTGAAGTAAGTACCATGCTAGGCATGAAAGGTATACCATCATTAGCCGAAGAGTTAATGATAGCCCGCGACCTTTACCTGGCTGAATATACCGACTCAAGAATACATTTTAGTACCATATCTACTTCACGGTCAGTTGATTTGATACGCGAAGCTAAAGCCAAAGGCGTACAAGTTACCTGCGACGTTGCTGCCCATCATTTAATATTAACTGATGAAGAATTAAAAGGCTTTGACAGCCAGTATAAAGTAAAGCCACCTCTACGTATTCAAAACGATGCAGATGCGCTTATAAACGGCTTAAAAGACGGAACTATAGATGCCATAGTATCGCAACATACCCCACATGAAATTGAGTTTAAAGATGTGGAATTTGAAGTGGCCGAGTTTGGGATAGTTGGCTTGCAAACAGCTTTCTCGCTCGCTTTAAAGGCCGGGTTGGACATTAATACAATAATTAATAAAATTTCTGTTAACCCGCGTAAGATTTTAGGTATAGATACTACTAATATAGCTGAAGGAAAAAAAGCTAACCTGGTTGTGTTTGACATCAATGAGGAGTGGACCTATACCAAAGAGAATAACCAATCAAAATCTTCCAACTCGCCTTTTATAGGGCAGAAATTAAAGGGGAAGGTGTTGTTGACTTATAACAATAACCAACAATTTTAAACAAGGAAATCATGATAGATCCAAAAATAAAAAAATCAATAACAGCAGCTTTAGAAGCATTTTCAGCTCATAGCAGTTTTGACGCTACTGGTTTGAATAATGAGTTTAATGTAGCTTTTGCTTCAGATAAAGATTTTATGAGCAAAGTTGCCGCGCTTGACGCTGTTTTTGACAGCAACCCGCAGTTGGAAATTTTGCGTGAGATATTTTTTGATCTGCTAATGATCAACTTTTTTAGCGCCGATGTTAAAAAACTGGAGGATGATTATTTAGATACACCTGAATGGGAAGCCATAGAAGAGAAAACGTTAGACAGGGGGACTGAATTATTGAACCTGCTGCTTTACTTAAACGAATGCGAAGACGAGCGTATTGAACCTGAACTAGACGATTATTTAAAGGAATTTTTATTGGTAGATGAAGATGAATTTCAGGATGAATACCGTATTTATGAACCGGTAATAGCAAACCAGATATTAATGGACAGCCCGGTTGAGGAAATAAAAAAAGTGGCTGTTGATCTACCCGAAGATTCGGAATTGAAGGAACTGTTTTACCCGATGATGTGCTTCTTTCAAAACACAGATCCATCTGCAGAAGCTAAAGCAAAAATTGCCGATAATGCGATTAACAAGGAATTTGATATGGCAGTAATTGGTATATTGCAGTCATTCAATTAATCATAAACAAACCTAAAACCAATTAATTATGGAACAAAGAGTAAAAAGTAACCCTACAAAAGTGGCTACTAAATGGGCGTTAATTTACACTGCTACAGCTATCGTAATAACTTATGCTTTCGAGTTTTTGGATGTTGATCCAAACTCATCCGCAAAATATATATCTTATATTCCTTTTATAGCCTTTTTGTGGTTGACACAAAAAGAATACAAGGATGAATTAGGCGGATATATAACTTATGGAAATGCGTTTTCTGCTGGATTTAGATATTCACTGTTTAGTGGCTTGCTACTGGCCGTTTTTACATACCTGTATTTTGCAATTTTAAGCCCTGCAATGTGGGATAAAGTATTAGATGCCACTCAAGCTGGTATGGAAGCACAAAATGCACCTGACGATCAAATTGAGAAAACCATGAGTTTTATGAGAGGAACATGGGGACAAGTAATGATAGTGTTTGGTACAGCGATTAGTTATGCTATTTTTGGTGCGATAGTTAGTTTAGTAACTGCTGCTATTCTTAAAAAAGAACGCTCACCTTATGATGTTGCTAATGACGCGGTTGACCCAACTGACCCTGCTGTATAATTTTTATAAACCATAACAATAAAAGAGGCCTTTTCAAATTTGAAAAGGCCTCTTTTATTATAAGTTATTTGCTAGTGATTTATTTCACTAACTTAAATATATCATTGCCAAACACAAATACCATTAAGGTTATTAGTAATACAAACCCAACTATTTGTGCACGTTCTAAAAACTTATCGCTTAGTGGCTTGCCCTTAATCATTTCTATAATCAAAAACACGGCGTGGCCGCCATCTAAAGCCGGTATAGGCAATAGGTTGGTAAACGCTAACACCATTGATAAAACACCAACCAGGCTCCAAAAGTGTACCCAGTCAACTGTACTGCCAAATAAAGTAGCTATTTTTATAGGTCCGCCAACTGTTTTATCAAACTGTACATCGCCTTTAAATACTTTACCTAAGCCTTTGGCATTATTGGTAAAAGTACTCCAGGCTTTTGCCGCCCCAATAGGTAACGATTCAAAAAAACCATAATGAATAGTTTTTTGCTCGGGCAGATCAAATTTTTGATAAACACCTAACTTACCATCGGCAGCTACATTAGCCATTAAATGCAAAGTTGAATCCCGGCGTTTGACAGTTAAGTCGATTACTTTGCCTTTATTATTCTGCAGTTGAGATCTAAATTCATCGTAAAATACTACAGGCGTATTATTTACAGCTAATATACTATCGCCACCTTTTAAGCCGGCTGCTTCTGCCGGGCTTTTGTCCACCACAGAATCAATCATAAATGTTGAACGAGGTAGACCGCTTATAAACTCTTCCATACCATTATCTCCATAATCGGCTATGTCATTCATAATGCTTGGCGGTACGGTCACATTAAATGTTTTTTCTCCACGTTCAACTGTTAAAACCGTATGATCCAATAACACCTTTGGACCAACAAGTTCGTTAAACCTTTCCACTTTTTCACCATTAACCTCGGTGATTTTATCACCCGGCTGCAGGCCCATTTTTTTACCTATTACACCCGGTACAATACCATGTTTTGCATTTTCAATAGGTACATAGGTTTCGCCCATGCGAATGGTTAATACCCAAAATATAAGTATAGCTAAAACCACATTCACTATAATACCTCCCAACATTACAATTAGGCGCTGCCATGCCGGTTTTGAACGGAACTCCCATGGTTGTGGCGGGCCGGCCAACTGCTCGGTATCCATTGATTCATCTATCATGCCGGCAATTTTTACATAGCCACCCAATGGTAGCCAGCCTATACCGTATTCAACATCTTTATAGGTAAACTTAAACAAGCTTACACCCCAGGCATCAAAAAACAGGTAAAACTTCTCTACCTTAATACCAAAAGCCCTTGCGGCTAAAAAGTGGCCCAGCTCATGCAATATCACCAAAATCGAAAGTCCCAGTATTAACTGGCCAACCATAATTACTATACCCATTCTTTTGTTATATCAAGTTGTAAGCCTTTGAAGGCATTTGTTTTATTAAATTTTGCGCAAATATGCGTGTTTCTTTATCAGTATTCAAATAGTCGCGTTGTGTAGGGTGCGCCTGGTAGCTAATTTTCTGCATACAGCTTTCTACCACATCGCTCATTGTTAAAAAGCCAATCTCATCGGCTAAAAAGCCTGCTACGGCTATTTCATTAGCGGCGTTAATAATACAAGGCATATTACCGCCACGGTTTAACGCCTCATAAGCCAAACCCAAGTTGCGGAAGGTGTTGATATCCGGTTTTTCAAAGGTTAGGTTAGGGTAAGCAGTAAAATCAAATCGTTTAAAATCATTTTTTAAACGAGTAGGGTAGGCCAACGCGTATTGTATGGGTAGCTTCATATCCGGCAAACCCATTTGAGCTTTGATGGACCCATCCTCAAATTGCACCATTGAATGGATTATAGATTGCGGATGCACCACTACATCAATTTGCGATGCCTGCAGATCAAACAGCCACTTTGCCTCAATAACCTCTAATCCTTTATTCATTAGCGTAGCCGAGTCGATAGTTATTTTAGCACCCATTACCCAGTTAGGATGTTTTAAAGCATCCTGGCGGGTTACACTCGCTAAAAAATCTAAATTTTTACCTCTAAACGGTCCGCCAGAGGCAGTTAGTATAATCTTTTCAATATTATTATCCTGCTCACCAACTAAGCATTGAAAAATTGCCGAGTGCTCAGAGTCAACCGGTAATACTTTAACATTATGTTGCTTAGCAAGCGTGGTAATTAATTGGCCTGCCACAACCAGGGTTTCCTTGTTGGCCAATGCTATATCTTTTCCGGCTTTTATGGCTGCAATAGTAGGTTCTAAGCCGGCAAAGCCAACCATGGCAGTTAATACGATATCAATTTTTGGGTGAGTAACCGTTTCAATTATTGCAGAATGTCCGGCAAGTACTTTTGTAGTTGTGTTAGCTAAAGCTTGTTTAACTTCGGTGTATTTGACTTCATCACAGATGATAGCGTAAGCAGGCTGAAATTTTAATGCTTGTTGTATTAATAGATGAGCATTGTTATTCGCAGTCAAAACATAAACCTTGAATAGCGATGGATTTTCTTCTATCACTTCCAATGTTTGCGTGCCAATACTACCTGTTGAACCTAAAACAGCTATATTTTTTATGTTACTCAATGTTACTTACAATATATACGCAGATAATTCATCCGCTATCTTCCTGTCATTTGCCAAACGCGGCACTTTATTTTGCCCGCCTAATTTACCTTGCGAACGCATATAGTTTATAAAGGTATCCTTCTTTAAGCTTTGGATGATCAAAGGTTGCAAAATGTTACCGTCAATAAGGTCAAAATAGTAAATATTTTTTTGTTGAAGGGCTTTATCAACCTTAATACCGAAGTCCTTTAGGTCTTTAGGCTCATTGCCAAACTCAACAAACCATTCGTGATAAGGTAACTCACCTTGTTTTGGATTTACTTGCGGGGCAACCGTAAACTCTACAATATCAATGCCTTCTTCGTTGGCTACATTCATTAAGGCCTGCTCAACCTCCTCGCCAATAACATGCTCGCCAAAAGCTGATATATAATGTTTAATGCGCCCGGTAACTACAATCTTATACGGTTTTTTAGATAGAAACTTAACCGTATCGCCGATGCTGTATCCCCATAATCCTGCGTTTGTATTTAATATCAGGGCGTAGTTTTTATCTAATTCCACATCGGCTAAATTAATACGGGTAGGGTTTTCATTAAAATATTCATCGCTGGGTATAAATTCATAAAATATACCCGAGTTAACCAATAGCAATAAACCTTTTTCTTTTTGTGAATCCTGGAAGGCTATAAACCCTTCAGAAGCAGGGTAGGTTTCAATGGTGTCAATATTAAAACCTATGCTTTCTTCCATACGTGCACGGTAAGGCTCGTAATTTACCCCACCGTACACAAATAACTTAAAGTTAGGAAAGATGTCCTTGATCTTTTTACCGTTTTTTAAAGCCGATAGCCTGTCAAAATACATCTGGCACCATGGTGGTATGCCGGATATAAGGCGCATGTCTTCATTGGCAGTTTCCTCTACAATGGCATCTACCTTTTCCTCCCAATCTTCAATGCAATTTACCTCGTAACTGGGCAGGCGGTTTTTTTGTAGATATGCCGGTACATGATGCGCTACAATACCTGATAGTCTGCCTGTTTGAATACCTGCTTTGGTAGCCAATATGGGGCTGCCTTGAAGAAAGATCATTTTACCATCTACAAAATCGGCATTGCCTGTTTCATGTATATAGCTTAGTAAAGCGTTACGCGCGGCTTTAATATGCTCGGGCATGCTTTCCTTGGATATAGGGATATATTTTACACCTGATGTAGTGCCCGATGTTTTGGTGAGATAGGTTGGCTTACCTGGCCACATTATATTTTCTTCACCCGCGGTTACGCGCTCAATATAGGGGCGAAGCTCCTCGTAATCACGAATAGGAACTTGTTTTTTAAAATCATCATAAGTTTTGATATGCCCGAAATTATGGTCAGTACCAAATTGCGTGTTTTTGGCCTGGGTAATTAAACTATTGAAAATTTGTTGCTGTAATTGTACACCGTGACGGCGAATGTAGTTCAAATCCCTGTTTACCCACGCCGCAAATACCTTACTTAACAGGACCTTTAAACCCATAGTTTTTAATTGGTTTCGGCAATATCGTCGTCTACATCCTGATGACTGTAGACTAATTTGCGATAAGTTACTGCCAATATGATATTAACAAAAGGATAGGTGAATATTATAGTTACTGATACAAAGGGGTAATATTGAGCAATTATACCGGGTAAAGCTATCAGCAATAAAATGATACCCAGCATTGTCAAAACCTTTAAAAAGTATCCACGGGTCAATTCAAAACTCTGTTTTAAAGATTCAATAGCGTCTGATTGATCATCCACAATGAAGTTGTTAAAGAACATTATTCTTAAGGCTAAGTAAAGCCCTGCAAATGTTGCTAATACCTGTACAGTGGTTTGTATATTAGGATAATTATCCAGCCTTACTATTAAAAAGTGAAAATTGGTTATTAAAAAAGCTATTAAAAATACTACTATCAAATAACTCACTATCATTTTAAAACCAGGTAATACCTGCGATATTTCAAATTCATAGTACTCACTATCAATAAGCGTAAATATCAATTTGTATAGCCCCAATGTGGTATAGGCTTGCATAAATATTAATATAAACGATACAAGCATTGTACCTGCAAATGCATCAGGTGTAAAAAAAAACTGAGTAATTACAGCTAAAATAGATAACAACAGGAACGATATAGTAGAATAAACTATAATAGTTACGAAGTTATTTTTGAAAATATCCCATGCAGTTTTAATGGTTTCTGCAACAGAAAAGGGGTGGTACATATATGTTGATTATGATATTTTTAATATTACACGCTTCCAAAAATCCTGCATAAAACCAAGGCCGTATGCGGTTAATTGGATAAAAGAGGCAATTACACTCAAAAATGCGATTTTTAATGAATTGTTTTTCCACCAGGCGTGAAAAAATATCAACATAATAATAATACCTAATGTAATATTACATAACACAGCTATTGGCCAGTTTAAAAGGTTGGTAATTATGGTAAATAAAAGCCCTAAAGTGAAAATGGCCGGAAAAAAATGTACAGCTTTTAATCCTTTTGGAAAGAATTTATAAATATTAATACGCGCCCGTCCAAAAAAGTGTATCTGTTTATAAAATTGATAAAAGTTAGCCCGCCTTTTATGGTATACTTTAGCATCCGGTATTAAACCTATTTTAAAACCTAATGAATGTATACGGATGCTATACTCAATATCTTCCCCTAAACGGGTAATAATAAAGCCGCCTACCTTTTCCCATACCTGGCGGGATATTCCCATGTTAAAACTACGCGGATGAAACTGGCCAATTCCTTTTTTGTTTCCACGTATGCCGCCAGTAGTAAAAGGGGAGGTCATGGAGTAACTGATGGCTTTTTGTACAGGTGTAAACGATGGATGCGCCGCATCCGGGCCACCGTAAGCATCCAGCCAATTTTTATTTAACGAATCATTAACTATCTGCAAGTAATCTTCGGGTATCAGGCAGTCAGAGTCGAAGATGATAAAATAATCGCCCTGAGCGCGCTTAAAAGCGTAATTACGGGCAAATCCCTGGCCTTCATTAGGTTTTAAAAAATATTTTATATTGAGTTTATCAGTAAAGCTGTTTACTATATCTGCGGCGTCTTTTGTCGAACCATCCTCAATAACTAATACCTCAAATTGTGTATAGGTTTGTAAGGTAAGGGTTTCCAGCAGTTCTTTAATTTCCTGCGGACGGTTGTATAAGGGAACGATGATGCTGTAGAACATTGTTAGATTAATGTGCAAATGTGCAGATTTTTTTGATTATGAATAGTGCTGGTTTAGAAAGAAATAGTAAAACTTGCCGTTCATCTGCAAATCTGCTTATCCTCGCATCTGCACATCAAATAACATCTTCAATCTGGTATTTATTACGCTCGGGGGCGCTGCGCGAAACCAGTTCGGCAATAAAGCCGGTTAAAAATAATTGTGTACCTACTATTATTGCAGTTAGCGCTATATAAAAAAGTGGTTTATCAACTACATCCCGGTAATGAGTATGATGGTTTGCAATAGCATACAGTTTTTCGGCAATTAGCCATATAGCACAAATACTACCTGCCAAAAAGCTTAATACACCCAATGAACCAAAAAGGTGCATAGGACGCTTGCCAAATTTGGAAACAAACATAATGGATAACAGATCCAACGGACCACGAATGAACCGCTGTAAACCGCCAAACTTAGTTACACCAAATTTACGTGCCTGGTGCTGTACTACCTTTTCGCCAATGCGGTTAAAGCCTGCCCATTTAGCAATTACGGGTATGTAGCGGTGCATTTCGCCGTATACTTCAATGTTTTTAACCACTTCGTTACGGTAGGCTTTTAAACCGCAATTCATATCATGCAGTTTAATGCCCGATAAACTGCCCGTAACACCATTGTATAATTTTGTAGGAATGGTTTTGCTTATCGGGTCATGACGTTCTTTTTTCCAGCCACTAACTAAATCATAATGGCCTCCTTTTATCATGCGGTACAGATCGGGAATCTCGTCAGGGCTGTCCTGCAAATCAGCATCCATGGTAATTACTACTTCGCCTTGTGCAATTTCAAAACCTTTATTTAACGCTGCTGATTTACCGTAGTTACGCCTGAATTTGATGCCTTTTATAAATGGATTGCTTTGACGCAATTGTGTTATTAATTCCCACGATCCATCCTTGCTGCCATCATCAACCAAAATGATCTCATATATAAAATCATTTTCGTCCATTACTCGGCTTATCCAAGAGGTTAGTTCAGGTAATGATTCAACCTCATCATAAACAGGTACTACTACTGATATATTCATTTTTTGGTTAAAAAAGGGCAGGAGTTGTAAGTAACCAGTATCTCCATCCACCACAAAAATATAAAAAATGAGTTACCCTTTGTTAAAAGTTAAGCGCTGGTAAAAAAATAGCAAAAATTTGTTGGTTTATTATGCATGCATAAACTTTTTACTAAGTTTGGGCGTTGTTAAAACAATAAAAAATTCTGTTTTATATTTGGTTTGTTTATGAAAATGCGATTTATATCATATATGGCTGTTGTTATCATCCTTTTAGGGGTGTTTGAAACAGGTATACGTTTGATCGTTTCATCAGCAGCTTCAAAATATAAAATTGAGCTGGCTGCAACTGCCGATCAGGATGATGATGATGCTACCAAGGAACGTGAGCGAACTGATGATCGTGTTACTAAAGAATACATTCCTGAAATTGATTATCATTTGTTTGCTGCTCCCGAACGTAATTTAAAATCTGCATTTCCAGCTTATTTAAGTAATTTTTCTTATAGGGTTTACTCTGAGGTTCTTACACCGCCGCCCAACTGTTAATAATACATTCTTGTCTACCTGTTGCTAATGCTATAAGCATTGGCCTATTTACTGTATTTTATTATTAAACATTTAAATTAAAAAAGATTATGAAAACTTTATTAAGTATTTTCACATTAACTATATTTTCTGTTGTGGCATTTGGCCAAACACGCCTAACTGACGAGCAATTAAAACAAGATGTAAAACCAATGACGGGCTCATTAGCTGTTGTAAATGCTATACAACCTGTTAGTTATACTTATAACACACGAGATTATAAGCAACTTGACCTGCCTAAAGGAACTCAATATGGGTTTACAGTAAATAATGTGCAGGATGTATATCCGGCCGCAATAACAAGTAAAAATAAATTTATCACCGTTGGTAAAAACAATATAAGGGGAGTTGAAATAAAGTCAGTTGATGTACAAAGTTTAATACCTGTATTAGTTGAGGCTATAAAAGAGCAGCAACAGCAAATTGACAGCTTAAAAGAGCAGGTGAAAGCCCTGAAAAAATAAGTTGAATAGTCAAGTAGATCGCCCTGAAATTTTTAAAACAATTTTAGGGCGATTTTTTTTATCCTTCGTAAAAATCAGCCAGCGCGCCAAAATAATTGTTATTCCAGCCATCCACCATATCATCATAGTCTCCCTCAGGTATATTGGTGTGCCTTAACTCAACGGATGTACCTGCTTTGTCAGTATGCAATTTGATAGTCACGATAGATTCTTCAGGTTGTCCTTCAAAATACCATTGCTGTACTATCTTTTTATCCGGCTCAAACTCCAGGTTTTTACCTACGATACTGCCTTCCCACATAGAAAATTCAGACCCAGGTACAGTTGACATTTCTGCTTCTTCGCCTGTCCAAAGCTCCATGGTAACCGGGTTGGTTAGCGCCATGTAAACTTCCGCTGGGGTAGCCGGAATGATATAATATTTTTTAAAGTCTTTCACAGGTTATTATTTATACAATTCGCCGGCTTTTTCAGCAGATAACTTAATTCCCTTGATCATGGCCGAGCTAAAACCATTGTGCTCCATTTCGTTTAAACCCGCTATAGTACAGCCTTTTGGCGAGGTTACCTTATCTATTTCTCTCTCCGGGTGTGAGGCTAGTTTTAATAACAGGTCAGCAGCGCCTTTAGCTGTTTGTGCAGCCATTTGCAACGCATCATGCGCATGGAAACCAATTTCGGTACCGCCTTGTGAGGCTGCACGTACCGCACGTAAAAAGAAAGCTACTCCACAAGCACATAATGCGGTAGCTGCGGTCATTAGGTCTTCATTTATTTGTATGGTCACACCAACCGTATCAAACATTGATTTTACCAGATTTACATTCTTATCTGTTCCGGTATCGGTAGCAATGCAGGTCATTGATTCACCAATGGCTATAGCTGTATTGGGCATAGCGCGCACAACCTGCACATCTAAAGCCAATTGTTGACGTATATCCACACAATTAACTCCTGAAATAACAGATATTAATAATTGTTTTTCCGGATTGATACTTGGCTTAATTTCGGCCAATAGTTTATTTAATTGCTGCGGTAATACAGCTAAAACTACAATAGTTGCACCTGCCACTGCTTTTGCATTATCAGTAGTGGTGTTATAACCATTTGCGGCGTGTTCTGCCAATGGGGGTAAGCTTCTGCGGGTAAGTGTTATTTGCTGCGGCGTATAAATCCCCGCTTTAACCAAACCCTTGGCTAATGCCAAACCCATGTTACCGCTGCCTAAAATGGCAATATGTTGTTGTGCGCTCATATACTATTACTTAAACGTGTGCCAAATGGCTTATTATTCTTTAAATCTGCTAACTCGTCCGACCGACCTATTACTACCGCTTTTACACCGCAAGATATAGCAGTAAAAGCATTTTCCAACTTAGGCAGCATACCGCTGTGAATTATTTGCTTTGTTTTTAGTTCTTCATACCGTACCGGGTCCAATTCTCTAATGATAGAATCATCATCATCAATATCCTGTAATACACCACGTTTTTCAAAGCAATATATTAAGGTGGTATGGTACAATTTTGATAAAGATACGGCTAAAGCCGATGCTACGGTGTCGGCATTAGTATTTAATAACTGGCCCTCGCCATCATGTGTTAACGCACAAAAAACAGGGGTAAAGCCTGCTTTAAGCAGGTTATCTAAATTATTAGGGTTGATAGATTTTTCGTCAATATCTCCCACAAAACCATAATCAATAGTTTTTACAGGACGTTTTTTAGTACGTATAAAGTTACCGTCAGCACCCGTTAAGCCAATAGCATTTGTACCATATCGTTGCAATTGCGCTACAATATTTTTATTGATCAACCCACCATACACCATGGTAACAACCTTTAAAGTTTCAATATCGGTTATGCGACGTCCATCAACCAGTTGAGCTTCAATACCCAGAGTCTTTGATAACTGTGTAGCTACTTTACCACCACCATGCACCAATATCTTATACCCATCCAACGCTGTAAAATCCTTTAAAAAATGATGCAGGTTCTCGGAGTTATCAATTACGTTGCCGCCTATTTTTATAATATGAAGGGGTGTCATGTTATGGTGTAAAATATATTTGGATGCTAAAATAAGTAAATCCTGATGAATTATGCTTTAAAAGAATGACAGGTAAAACACTTCACTGTAAAATCAGTTGTACATAAAAACTCCGATATATGCATAATTTGATTAATTTACAGCTGTTGCGATTATTTATATTACATGGATCAACAACAAACTAAACCACGCATAGTAATTATAGGAGGTGGTTTTGCCGGCCTGCAGTTAGCCAAGAATTTAAAAAATGCGCCTGTTGATATATTGATGCTGGATAAGCATAACTACCATACTTTTCAGCCATTACTATACCAGGTGGCTATGGGTGCTATTGCTGCCGACTCTATAGCTTTCCCAATACGCCGGATATTTACACACCAAGATAATTTCAGGTTCAACCTGGCTTATGTAGAAACCATCAACGCCGAAAAAAATACCGTTAGCACCAACATTGGCGAGATACATTACGACTACCTGGTAGTAGCCACAGGGTCCGACACCAATTTTTTCGGCAATAAGGAATTGGAATCATGTGTAATGCCGATGAAGAATATGCCGGAAGCATTGAATCTGCGCGGACTTACTTTACAACATTTAGAAAAAGCTTTAGTAACTAAAGACAAAGAGGAAAAAGATGCTTTAATGACGTTTGTTGTTGTTGGTGGTGGCCCCACGGGTGTTGAGCTATCAGGCGCTTTAGCTGAAATGCGTCACCTGATATTAGATAAGGATTATCATGGTTTAAGTAAGTATGATATGAAGGTGTATTTGGTAGAAGGGAAGGACAGGTTGTTAGCAGCTATGTCATCAGGAGCGTCAATAAAAGCAAAGCAGTTTTTAGAGGGAGGGGAGGTTAAAATATTTAATAGCGTACACGTGGAAAGCTATGACGGCCTAACCTTAAAAATAGACGATGGTACCACCATTAAAACCCGTAACGTTTTTTGGGCGGCAGGTGTAATGGGAGAGTATCCGGAAGGAATGACTAATGCTACGTTTGCACGGGGTTCACGGATACAAGTTGATGAAATAAACCGCATAAAAGGGTATCAAAATGTATTTGCCATTGGCGATGTGGCGGCCATAATTAGCGAGGAATATCCTAATGGACACCCGGGTGTGGCCCCGGTTGCTATGCAGCAAGGGAAACATCTGGCAAAAAACTTAATTCACCTTATCAAGAATGAACCTACCGAGCCATTTAAGTATCACGATAAAGGCACCATGGCCACTATTGGCCGCAATAAAGCAGTGGCTGACATTGGCAAACTTCACTTTCAGGGGTTTTTTGCCTGGCTGTTATGGGGATTGGTGCACATCATGTCGTTAGCCGGCTTTGCTAACAAAGCGTCCGTATTTTTAACATGGGCCATTAATTACTTCACCAAAAACAGCGATAACCGTTTGATTATTCGAAGCTTTAACCGCAAAACCCGTACGGTTGAGCCGGAAAAGTAAGATTATTTCAACCTGCTCATATAAGCCGCCAAGTCTCTTTCTGTTGAGTCAGGTTTATTGCTTAATTCAGCAATAATATTTTCGCGCTCTTTTTGGGTTTTGTTTTGGCTGAGTTTTTTCTTGGCCTGTAAGTCATCCACTACAATTTCAAATCCTATAATACCCTGCATTAGTTTTAACTTATAATCTTCGGGCATACCGTTCCATTGCTTTAAATAATCGGCCTCATAAAATTTTATGGTTTGCTCAAGTAATGCAGCTTTCTTTTCCGGACTTTCAATTAGGTGAGGCCTGCCATAAGCATGTATAGCAATATAGTTCCAGGTAGGTACACTGTTTACTTGCTCGTAATGTTTAGGTGAAATATAAGCATGTGGTTCTGCAAATATTACCAATGGATTACCATTTAATATTTCGGTTGCCTGCGGATTAGCTTTAGCAAAGTGGGAAGTAAGAACTATTTGATCTTCTCTTAATGACACTATAAATGGAAGATGCGTAGCCGATGGTAAACCATCCTTTACCGTAACAATTGTAGCAAAACTATACCGCTGCATAAAACTAATAGCTTCTTGCTTGTCGGTAATCAAGAACTTTTTAGGAATATACATTTTGTGATTTTATAAATTCTCTAACATTCTTTTTAAAACCACCTGGGCAGCCCATATACGATTACCGGCTTCATGCACCACAACTGAGTTGGGTGCATCTAAAACTTCGGCAGAAAGCTCTAAATTTCGTCGTACAGGCAAGCAATGCATTACCTTAGCATCGTTTGTTATTTTTAGCTTTTCGTTGGTCAGCATCCAAGCTTCGTTACCTTTAAATATCTGCCCGTAAGGTTCATAAGCCGACCAATTTTTTACGTAGATGAAATCTGCATCCGCTAAAGCTTCATCCTGATTATGGGTAATGGTTGCGCCTTGAGTAAAGTCAGTGCTTAACTCATAACCTTTAGGATGAGTAATGGTAAAATCAACATCAGCCTTGCACATCCACTCGCTAAATGAGTTGGGTACAGCTTGAGGTAAAGGCTTAATATGTGGTGCCCAGGTTAAAACAACTTTTGGGCGGGGCTTTGTTTTTAATTCTTCAATAGTGATCAGGTCCGCTAAGCTTTGTAAGGGATGGCGGGTAGCCGATTCTAAACTCACTATAGGAATACCGCAATATTCCACAAACTTGTTAAATATAACCTCGGTATAATCTTCCTCGCGGTCCTTTAATCCCGGAAATGAACGAACCCCAATAATATCCAAATACTGCCCCATAACGGCCGCAGCTTCGCGGATGTGTTCTACTGTAGTACCGTCCATGATAACGCCGTCACGCAGCTCTAAAGCCCATCCTTCTTGATCAATATTCAACACCATGGCATTCATACCCAAATTAAGCGCCGCTTTTTGGGTGCTCATACGGGTACGTAAACTTGGATTCAGAAAAACCAATCCCAAAGTTTTGTTTTTACCCAAATGCTGGTATGTGTATGGATTTTTCTTTAACTCCAAAGCCTCGGCAACAATAGCTTTCAGGTCGGTTACATCGTTTACAGAAGTAAATTGTTTCATAGTAGTAGTTATGATAAAACCGCAGACGGTTTTAATACTTGGGTAAATGCTTCTAAAAAATGATCGGCATGCGCTTTGGTTAAATTCAATGCAGGTAATAGCCTGATTACGTTTGGTTTAGCCTCCCCGGTAAATATATGGTGCTTAAATAGCAAGTCCTTTTTAACATGAGCAAATTCTGCAGGCAGGTCAATACCTATCATTAAGCCACGACCACGTACTTCGGTAACCTCTTTAAATTTCTTTAACTCTTCCATTAAATACTCGCCAACTTCGGCAGCATTTTGCATTAGATTATCATGTTCAATAACTTCCAGTACAGCTAAAGCGGCGGCACAGGCTAAATGGTTACCACCAAACGTAGTACCCAACATACCATAAGCCGGCTGTATTTTAGGGGATATGCTAATTGCACCAATAGGGAAACCGTTACCCATTCCTTTGGCCATGGTGTATATATCGGCATTTACACCTGCAAAATCATGCGAATAAAATTTGCCCGTACGTCCATAACCGCATTGTACACCGTCGGCTATAAATACCGCATTATACTTATCGCAAAGCGATCTTATTTTTTGAAGGAAACTTTCAGGAGCAACCTGTATACCGCCAACTCCCTGTATGCCTTCAATAATTACTGCTGATACTTCGTTGTTTGCAAACGCTTGCTCTAATTCGGCTTCGTTATTCCAGCCAACTCTAATGATATCATCAGTTTCATTAATAGGGGCAACAATTTTAGGATTATCAGTAACCGAAACCGCTAACGAGGTACGGCCATGAAAAGCGCCTGTAAAGGCAATAGCTTTCTTTTTACCGTTGTAAAACGAGGCAAGTTTCAAAGCGTTTTCTACAGCTTCGGCACCAGAGTTAAGCAAGAATAATTGGTAATCTTCCTTACCGCTTACTTTACCCAGCTTTTCGGCTAATTCTACTTGTAAAGGGATCTCAATAGAGTTAGAATAGAAGCCCAATTTGTGCAGTTGATCTTCCAGTCTGTTTACATAATGTGCATGAGTATGGCCAATAGATATTACGGCATGACCGCCATATAAATCTAAATATTCTGTTCCTTTATCATCATAAACTAAGCTACCTGCGCCTTTTACAATATTGATAGGGTTAATTGGGTATACATCAAATAATTTCATTTTGTTAAATTTTAATACTTAAATAAATTGGGTTACGGTCGGCGGTGGCTGTCGGATTAAAATCCTGTCGCCTTCAATCGTAATCCTGCGCGTTCATCAAGGTCAAACAGCAGGTTCATATTTTGAACCGCTTGGCCGGACGCGCCTTTAAGTAAGTTATCTAATATACTGATAATAAATAATTTATTATCATATTTTTTAACTTGTAAAAATACTTTATTGGTGTTTACCACTTGCTTTAAATCGATATTCCTATCAGTTACATGTGTAAACGGATGCCCTTCATAGTAATCTTTATAAAGCCTTAAAGTCTCCTCTCCAGTCAATTTGCATTCACTATATACCGATGCAAATATACCCCTGGTAAAATCCCCTCTGTATGGGATAAAATTAATAGTTTGATCAAAATTAGGTTGCAGCTGTTTTAATGACTGGCCGATCTCATTTAAATGCTGATGATTAAATGCTTTGTAAACCGAAAGGTTATCATTCCTCCATGTAAAGTGGGAGGTGGTCGATAAGCTTTGTCCTGCACCGGTTGAACCTGTGGTGGCAGATATATGCACCTCATTATTCAATAAACCTTTTGCGGTTAAAGGCAACAAGGCTAATTGTATAGTAGTAGCAAAACAACCCGGATTAGCTATATTTTGTGCGGATTTAATGGCATCCCTGTTTAACTCAGGCAACCCGTATACAAAGCTCTTAGTATTTAATGTTGAATTCTGACTTAATCTAAAATCCTGGCTCAGATCAATTATTTTAACTGAATCAGGTATCGCATTAGCTTCTAAAAACTTTTTAGCATCACCATGACCAACACAAAGGAACAGCACATCAATATCGGTTGATAACTCGCCGGTAAATTTCAGGTCGGTATCGCCAAACAGGTCGGTATGTACTTCGTAAATATAATTACCCGCGTTACTGTTGCTATGCACAAAAGCAATATCCACATTAGGGTGGTTAACCAAAATACGCAGCATTTCGCCACCGGTATAACCTGCACCACCTATAATTCCTGCTTTTATCTGTGCCATACTAATTCAAATTTAACCTATATAAATAAAATTCTTCATCGGGAGGTTGCTTAATAAAACCCATTCCCTCATAAAGGCTTTGGGCTGTATAATTATCAACCATTGTTTCCAGTTGAACAAACTTTGCTCCGCCTGCTTTTGCAAAATCAGCTGCCTGTTTGATAAGTTTGGCTCCAATACCTTGCTTACGATGTTCTTCGTCTACAAACAGATCATTTAATATCCAGTTTTTTTCCGCTCTGCCTGACGAATACCTCGGGTATAATTGTGTAAACCCAACTGGTTTCTCACCAACCAAAGCTACATATATCACCGACTCATTATTATCAAGCCTTTCGCGGATAAACCGTTCTGCCAATGCCAAGTCAGATTCCTTTTTATAACACACTCTGTATTGGTCAAATAGTTCTACAACTATTTTCCATTCGTTTGGGTGTATTCTTTTGATCTGTATTGGCATATATTTATATTATTCCTGGCCGTTAACCTTGTGGTAAATCATTACCTGGTTGCCAAATATTTTTGAGAATCCTTTAACATCTTCGCCACTCCATGAGTTATTCATCTCGCCATAGCTGCCAAACTTATTCGACATTAAATCATGATCAGACTCAATACCAACTACCTGGAAACGGTAGGGCTGTAATTCTACAAATACCTTACCGCTCACGTGTTTCTGTGTGTCGGTTAAAAATGCTTCCATATTACGCATAATAGGATCATGAAACTGACCTTCATGCAGCCAGTTGCCGTAGAACATAGAAAGCTGGTCTTTCCAGGTCAACTGCCATTTGGTTAAAGTATGTTTCTCTAAAGTATGGTGTGCTTTAATAATGATCATAGGCGCAGCAGCTTCAAAGCCAACACGGCCCTTAATGCCAATAATGGTGTCACCTACGTGGATATCACGGCCAACCCCATAAGGCTGTGCAATGGCTTGCAATGCCTGTATTGCCTTGGTTGGATGGTCATATTTTATGCCGTTTAAACCTACAAATTCGCCATTTTCAAAAACCAACTCCAGGTTTTTGGTTTCTGATTCGGTAACCTGTGTCGGCCATGCCTCTTCAGGCAATCCCAAGTTTGAGGTTAAAGTCTCCTTACCACCCACAGATGTACCCCAAATACCTTTGTTTATAGAGTATTTAGCTTTCTCGAAATTCATTTCAACACCATGTTTTTTCAGGTATTCAATTTCGGCTTCACGGCTTAGTTTTAAATCGCGGATAGGGGTGATGATACCAACTTCAGGAATTAGGATATTGAAGATCATATCAAACCTTACCTGGTCATTACCGGCACCTGTGCTGCCATGGGCAACAAATTCGGCACCAATTTCTTTGGCATAGTTAGCAATAGCAGTAGCCTGGCTAACTCGTTCGGCACTTACTGAAAGGGGATAGGTGTTGTTTTTTAACACGTTGCCATATACCAAATAGCGTACGCAGGTATCGTAAAAGTTAGTAGTTTCATCAACTACATGGTGAGATGTAACACCCATTTCAAAAGCACGTTTTTCCACGTTCTTTAATTCTTCTTCACTAAAACCACCTGTGTTAACAATTACCGAATGTACCTCGTAACCTAAATCGCGGGTTAAATAAATGCAACAAAATGAGGTATCTAAACCTCCGCTATACGCTAATACTACTTTTTTCTTTGCCATTTTTATTCTTGTACAGACGCAATACTTTGCATCTTTGTGTTATATGATATCAGAGACGCGAAGTATCGCGTCTCTACGGTTAAAATATTTTTAAATCCTGCCCGAAGCTTTTTATTGCATTTTCAATCTTTTGGAACAGGGTAGCTTTATGGGTAATCTCTTTAATTTTTTCTTCCGGGGTGGTTATTTCTGCATCCTTTGCTTTTTCGGCAGGGTCAAACAGCATGGCGGTGCACATGCAGTTCTTGCGTTCTTTCATCGTCAATATATCATAATTTACGCAGCTTTTACAACCTTTCCAAAATGCTTCATCCTGTGTAAGTTCAGAGTATGTTACCGGCTCATAGCCTAACTCAGAATTTATTTTCATTACCGCTAATCCCGTAGTTAAGCCAAACAGCTTAGCCTCCGGATATTTAGTGCGAGATAATTCAAATATTTTATGCTTAATTGCCTTGGCTAAACCCACCTTACGGTATTCGGGTGCTACAATTAAACCTGAATTTGCTACAAAATCGCCATGACTCCAGGTTTCTATATAGCAAAATCCGGCCCAGGTACCATCTTTGTGTAAAGCAATAACGGCTTTGCCTTCCAGCATTTTGTTAGCCACATATTCAGGCGTGCGTTGTGCAATTCCTGTACCACGTGCCTTTGCAGATTGTGCCATCTCATCGCAAATAGCGGGGGCATAATCTGCATGTTGTGCAGTAGCAACCTGAATATCGAAATCTTGTATGGTCATTTAAGTAGAAAAAAATTACTGTTTAAATTATTGGCTTGTGGCCGTAATAATTAAATGTTTTTTGGATCGAAGAAGTTTTAATAAACTTCAATTTGACGGGCAATAGGATAGCAGACAATTAAACCCGTGGGATAAACAGCCTTCGTCGTGATGGAGAAAATAAAACAGTTGAAACCAAAGCAGCGGCAACCGGAGCAAAGTTTGCTCTGACAGTTGGCTTATTTAAGCTTTGAAAGTTCATTTTTATATGTATTTGCTTTATTTAAAATATGATGCAAAAGTTTGCATTATTTTTAACTTATACAAGGAAAAAGTTAATTAGTTTATTAAGTGAGCGGTTGATTAGGTTTAAGATTACAGTAATTTGATATTAACTGTGCTTCGCAACTATATCATTCACTATCATATCCGCATGCACCCGTGAGTTTTCAATAAACCATAAATGCGTGTCCATACCACCGCAAACAACGCCAGCTAAGTATACGCCGGGCAGATTGGTTTCCATCGTATCTGAATTATATTCAGGAGCACATTTATCCTCAGATAAGTTTAATCCCCATCGCTTTAACATATCAAAGTTTGGCTTATAGCCCGTCATCGCCATTACAAAATCATTGGCTATGGTGATTTTACCTTCGGGTGCTTTAATATCCACCTCGCGTTCACGTATCTCAGTCAGCTCCGAATTAAAATACGCTTTAATGCTGCCTTCCTTTATACGGTTTAAAATATCGGGTCTAACCCAGTATTTAACTCGTTGGCTCACTTCATCACCCCGAATGACTAAGGTTACCTCAGCACCCTTGCGATAGGTCTCTAATGCAACATCTATTGCCGAGTTGCTGGAGCCAACTACAACTACCTTTTGCATAGCATAATAGTGTGGGTCCTTATAGTAATGCCGTACTTTAGGCAGGTTTTCGCCGGGGATATTCAGTTTAACAGCTACATCATAAAATCCGGTTGATATAATTATATGCTTAGCCTGATAAGTGCCTTTGCTTGTAGTAACTGTATAGCCATCATTTTTGGGTAGGATAGTGGTTACCTCTTCAAACAGGTTAATAGGCAGATTATTGGAGGTTGCCACCCTGCGGTAATATTCTAAAGCCTCGGCACGGTTAGGTTGCTTATTTGTTGATACAAAAGGCACGCCGCCAATCTCCAGTCTTTCGGATGTAGAAAAGAAGGTCATGGTGGATGGATAGTTGTATAAGGAGTTTACCAGGCATCCCTTTTCAATAATAACAAAGTTCAGCCCTGCCTTTTGGGCATTAAGTCCGCAAGCTATACCTATGGGGCCACCACCTATAATGAGAATATCCAGCATGTACGAAGATAATCAGTTTTTAAAGATTAAAGTTTGAAGATTAAAGATTAGCAGGACCTGCGAGTAATAATGAGTTTTAAATGACTTGGAAAAGTCAAAATTTTAGGCACAAAAAAGGGTAAGCTACTTTTATCGCGCCGCTCAACTCTCTACCCTTGCTGCGTTCCCACCCTGGGGGAGTTCAAGAGGAGCTGGCCGTAAAAGACTTACCCCGGCGCAAATATAGGAAAAGGTTTGTTTTTAGGTTAATAAATTGTTAAAAATGGCAAACTATGACAATGCCCTGCCTATCAGATAGATGGTTCAATTTATCTATGAATGTAATTATTTTAAAAAAAAATATTTGCACATCAAATTATTAGTTTTACTTTTGTCTATCAAATCTATAGACATTATCTATTATGTATACTTTAATTGTTTTTTCCTCGCTTAAAATGCAGTATCACACTGCCTGTTGTTGCTGTTGATCTTCATTTAATAGTATTTAACAGTCCACTAATTAAAATTTTTACAACTAAATCTTCATGAAACTTTCTACTAAATTTCTTAAACTAACTACGTTCATTCTGTTACTATCACCAGCAGTATTTGCCCAAAACAAAGTAACCGGTGTAGTTAAAAATTCAAAGGGCGAAGCTGTGCCATCTGCCACTGTAACCGTAAGAACTACAAATACAACTGCCATTGCTGACTCATTAGGCCGCTTTACAATAACTCCAACTATTGAGCCTCCATTCTTTTTAAGAATCAGTTCAGTAGGTTTTAAACCGCAGGATTTTCAAATATTAAAATTGCAGGATACTCCTTACGAGTTAGAGCTGGTAGAGGATGACCAACTTGCCGATGTGGTAGTAACCTCCAGGAGACGCAGAGAGCTTTTACAGGATGTACCGATCCCCGTTTCGGTAATTGGCGGTACGCAGGTGGATAAATCCGGAGCGTTCAACGTTACCCGTATTAAAGAATTGATCCCCAGCTTACAGATGTATACTTCAAATCCACGTAATACAGGTGTTAATATTCGTGGTATTGGTTCACCATTTGGTTTAACCAATGATGGTTTGGACCCGGGTGTTGGTTTTTACGTAGATGGTGTTTACTATGCACGTCCCGCGGTTGCTACACTTGACTTTTTAGATATTGAAAATATCGAAGTTTTACGTGGCCCTCAAGGTACCTTGTTTGGTAAAAATACTGCTGCGGGTGCTGTTAATATTACATCGCGCAAGGCCAGCTTTACACCTGGTGCTACATTTGAAACCAGTTTTGGTAACTTAGGTTTTATACAGGCTAAAGTGGCAGTAACAGGTCCATTAACCAATAAATTGGCTTTTCGTGTAGCATTCTCAGGGACACAACGTAATGGTACTATTTACAACGTTGCCAGAAACGAAGCGACTAATAATATAAATAACTTAGGTGGCCGTTTCCAGTTTCTTTACAAACCATCTGATAAAGTTGAAATTACATTAAATGGTGATGCATCTGACCAAAAACCAATTGGTAATGCACAGGTATTTGCAGGTGTTGCACCAACTTTTCGTGCACCATACCGCCAGTACGCTGCAATTACTGCTGATTTAAATTATCAAGTTCCATCAACAAATCCTTTTGACCGTGTTATCGATCACGATACGCCATGGAAATCAGGAAACCAGTTAGGTGGTTTATCATTAAATGTTGATGCTAAAATAGGCCAGGGAACTTTAACCTCAACTACCGCATGGCGCTATTGGAATTGGGATCCATCAAATGATCGCGATTTTACAGGTTTATCAGTATTAGCAAAATCTCAAAACCCGGCGAAACATAAGAACTGGTCGCAAGAGGTTCGTTACTCAGGCGAGATTACTGATAAAATAAGTGGTGTAGTTGGTGTTTTCTTTCTGGATCAAAAAATAGATGTTACCGGTAGAGAAGAGGCCGGTAAAGATCAATGGCGCTTTGCACAAAGTACCACTAATACTGCGTTATGGAAAACCCCCGGTTTATTTGAAGGCTATGGTATATCTACTAACGCCTCTCAAAAATCACAAACAGCGGCTGCTTTTGCTAACGTTGATTTTAAAATTGGAGATGCTTTCCATATCAACCCGGGTGTTAGGGTTAATTATGACAAAAAGGACGTTATATTCGATAGAAAAGCAAATGGGGGTATAGTTATTACTGACCCTACATTACTTGGTTTCAGAACAGCTTTGTACTCAAGTCAGTATTACGCTACTAAATTTGAAGAGAAAAACTTCACTTATAACTTAACCGCTTCTTACCGTCCAAGCAGAGCACTAAACGCTTTTGCAACTTATTCAACCAGCTACAAACCATCTGGTGTAAACGTTGCGGGCATCCCTAACATTGGTGGTGTGCCGGCGCTTGACTTGGCAGTAATAAAACCGGAGAAAACACGCCATGTTGAGATAGGTGTTAAAACCAACCCAACCCCCAATATCATATTTAATGTAACCTACCATAACTCGGATATAGATAATTATCAAACCAACGTTCAATCGCCTGATCCGGGTGTGAACCGTGGTTATATTGCTACCGCCGATAAGGTAAACGTTCATGGTGTTGAGTTTGATGCTAATATTCAAGCAGGTAAAAACTGGACATTCTTTGCATCTGGTGCATATACTGACGCTAAATATGTAAAATTTACTAACGCGCCATTACCATTAGAAGAAACAGGTTTTTCTACTACTGTATTCTCTAAAGATATTTCAGGTTCTCAGCTTCCGGGTATATCTAAATGGATTTTATCTGTAGGTGGCGAATATTCTGTTGATACTAAGTTTTTCGGCCAGGCAAGTAAATTCTTCATTGGTGTAGATGATTACTACCGTTCTCGCTTTTCATCAAGCCCAACTCCATCAACTTATTTACAAATTGCCGGTTATACTATAGTTAACGCCCGTTTAGGGTTCAGAGCAACAAAAGGTTTCTCTGCTTACGTATGGGGACGTAACGTATTTAACCAAAACTACTTTGAACAGTTATTACCTGCCAGTGGTAACGCAGGCCAATACGCAGGTGTATTGGGCGACCAAAGAACCTTAGGTGTAACTTTACGATATGCCTTCTAAAAAGAAATATTGATTAGGTTTATAAGCAAGGGGTCAGGATTAATTTCTTGGCCCCTTTGTTTGTTAACAAAAAAGGTCCGGAATATATCCGGACCTTTAGTATAAAATCACAATAAAAAATTACTTAGTCAGCTATTGAGCGCAACATTAAAGCGCCAACAGTTAAGTTAGTACGGCTATCTACTAAAATAGCACCGCCATTAGCTTTGTTTTCTTCATAACTATCAAATGCTAACGGGTCAGCAGTTTTGATAATAATGCGGCCAATATCGTTCAGTTTAAAGTCTTCGCTTTGCTCTTTTTCTAAAGTGTTGATATTAACCTTATAAAGCGTTTCCTGTATTTTGCAACGGGTTACTTTACTGTTATGCTGTATAAAATAGGTGTGGGTAGTATCTAAAGCTCGGGTATCCATCCAGCAAAGGTCTGCCTCAATTAGTTGAGACACTTTGGGCTGATAGCTGCTATTAACTAATATATCACCACGGCTGATATCAATCTCGTCATTTAAATGCACAGTAACTGATGTGCCTGATAATGCTTCTTCTAATTCCTGGTCGAAGAATTCGATTTTCGAGATAGTGGAAGTAAAACCCGATGGCAATACGGTAACCCTATCATTTACTTTAAATGATCCACTTGACACACGGCCGGCATAACCACGATAGTCATGCAATTCTTCCGTTTGCGGGCGTATTACCCATTGAACCGGGAAACGTGCGTGCTCGGTGCTGTTATCGGCTTCCAGTTCAATGGTTTCTAAATAATCCAACAAACTTTTGCCTTTGTACCAAGCCATGTTTTCGGTAACATTTACAATGTTATCGCCTTTAAGAGCGCTTACAGGTATAAAGTGTACATTTTGAAGGTTTACTTTTTTAGCTAGTTCCTGGTAATCTTTTACGATATTGTTATACACTTCTTCGCTGTAGTCTATCATATCCATTTTATTAACGCAAACAACCACTTGTTGCAGGTCTAATAATGATACCAGGAACGAGTGGCGGATAGTTTGCTCAATAACACCTTTACGGGCATCAATTAATATAATAGCTAAGTTGGCGTTTGAAGCACCGGTAACCATGTTACGGGTATATTGAATATGACCCGGCGCATCGGCTATAATGAATTTACGTTTTTCGGTTTGGAAATATTTATAGGCTACGTCAATAGTAATTCCCTGCTCACGTTCGGCTTTAAGTCCGTCGGTTAAAATAGCAAGGTCAATACTACCGTCGTCGTTTTTACGGTTGGATGAATGCAGGGCCTCCAATTGGTCAGCTAATATAGAATCGCTATCATATAGCAAACGACCGATGAGGGTACTTTTACCATCATCAACACTACCTGCAGTAATAAATTTAAGTATATCCATTAAAAGTATCCTCCTTTCTTACGGTCTTCCATCGCAGCTTCAGATACTTTATCATCCATACGTGCACCGCGCTCGCTTATTTTTGAAGCGCTTATTTCATTAATAATATCGTCTATTTCAAAAGCTTCAGATGCTACCGCTGCAGTACAGGTCATATCACCGACCGTACGGAAACGCACTGTGCGGCGCTCTATCACATCTTCCTCATCCATGTTTAAAACTGGAGAGGCCGCCATTAATTGTCCGTTACGCACAATGGTTTCGCGCTCATGCGCAAAGTAAATGCTTGGCAACGGTATGTTTTCGCGACGAATGTAGTTCCACACATCTAATTCTGTCCAGTTACTAATAGGGAATACCCTAACATTTTCGCCTTTATGGATCTTACCGTTATAAATATCCCATAATTCCGGGCGCTGACGTTTAGGATCCCATTGGCCAAACTCATCACGTACAGAAAATATACGCTCTTTAGCACGGGCCTTTTCCTCATCACGACGGGCACCACCTATACAAGCATCAAACTTATGTTTGGCAATAGTATCTAATAAGGTAACGGTTTGTAAAGGGTTACGACTTGCGTTTTTACCGGTTTGCTCAACTACTTTTCCTTCATCAATAGAATCTTGTACCAAACCAACAATTAGTTTTTCGCTTAAACGTTCGACCATCGCGTCGCGGTATTCAATAGTTTCAATAAAGTTATGACCGGTATCAATATGTACCAGCGGAAAAGGAAACTTACCCGGACGGAAAGCCTTTTCGGCCAAACGTACCAAGGTAATGGAGTCTTTACCTCCCGAAAATAAAAGCGCTGGGCGCTCAAACTGGCCGGCAACTTCACGCAGAATATGTATAGCTTCTGCTTCAAGCTTGTCTAAATAATCCAGTTGATTGTGTTTACTCATTATTGTCAATTAGAAGAATTATTAAGGTGCGAATTTAAATCAATAATTCAGTTATTTATTAATTCAATTTATTTTGCTTCGTGTTCGTGTAATCCACACTCTTTTTTAGATGCATCTTCCCACCACCAGCGGCCCGCGCGAAAATCTTCGCCTTCGCGTACTGCACGTGTGCATGGCATACACCCAATGCTTGGGAAACCACGGTCATGTAGTGTGTTATAAGGTATATTGTGTAATTTGATATACTCTTTTACCTGTTCCAATGTCCAGTCAAAAATAGGGTGGAACTTAACCAGCTCATGTCCTTCATCCCATTCTGTATTCTCCATAAACTGGCGGTTGGCAGATTGTTCGGCACGTATACCGGTTATCCACGCACGGTTGCCCTTTAATGCACGGCCAAGCGGTTCAACCTTACGTATGCCGCAGCACTCTTTACGGTTGTCTACAGATTCGTAAAAACTATTAGGGCCCTTAGCATTTACCATTTTCTCCAGCAGATCATTTTGTGGGTAATAGGCGTGTATAGGCTGACCATATATCTCCATCGTGCGGTTCCACACATAGTAAGTTTCAGGGAAAATACGTCCCGTCTCTAATGTGAAAATTTTTATGGGGATATTATTAGCAAATATCATGTGGGTAATTACCTGGTCTTCCCAGCCAAAACTGCTTGAAAAAACAATTTCTCCCGGATATAGATCTGCCAATTTTTGCAAGGCCGCCACAGGATCTAAACCCGCGGTTTGCCATTTTATATTTTCTACTATCTCACTGCTCATATCTTAAAGGATCTTCATTAAAGTTATTATAATACTGCGCAAGCTGGTTATCATTACAATTACACCAACTGCTACCATTATAGCTTTTACAGATAATTTGCTGGATATTTTTGCTGCGATAGGAGATGCCAGCGCACTACCAATAACTAAGCCCATTACCGCCTCCCAATGTACACCATTGGTCATGGTTATAAAAGTAAGCGAACTGGTTATCGCGATAAAAAATCTGGATAGTTTAACAGCTCCTAATGAAAAACGAGGGTGCCTTCCGCCTGCTATCAGGGTTGATAAAACTATCGATCCCCAGCCACCGCCAAACACAGCATCAATAAAACCACCAAAAAAGCCTAAAGGACGTACATTTTTAAACTTGTCAACCGATTTTTTTTTGCGTTTTACTTTTAAAGCTTTTGATAAAATAACACCACCTAATATTAAGGTATACAGTGATATAAATGGTTTGGTGTAAGTACTGTATTCTTCTAACGACGATAAAATATACGCACCTGAAACCGCACCAACAATACCCGGAATAACCAGCATTTTATACAGCTTCCAGTTTACATTGCGTAAGCGATAATGCATCCATCCGGCTATACCATTACTGGTAATTTCTGATAAATGCACACCCATGCTGGCTGTTGCCGGTGGCAAACCCATTGCTATTGAAAAACTGGTTGATGTAACACCGTATGACATGCCTATAGCACCGTCAATTAACGCGAATACAAATCCGGCAGCAAAAAAGTAATAAAAAGCAGGGTTAATTTCCTGGGCGTAGGTCCTAAATTCAGGATCATTATACCATAAGGCTATTACAGCTACTATTAGTGAAAAAATGATAGTGCCAAAAATCACCCAACGTAAGTTACGTTTTGGGGCAGCAATTGGTTCAACCAATACAGAAGTAGCTTCGTTTAATATTTTTACTTTATGCGCAAAGTCTCCGGTAAGTGTATTACGCAGGTCATTCATTTGCTGCAAAGTAGTGTCTAACTCGGCAGGTAAGCTTTCGCTTAAAACTTCTTTTAATCTTTTAGCTATAGTAGGCGATTTGCCGTTAGTGGATATACCAATTTTTAGATCGCCTTTTTGTACAATAGAACCCAGGTAAAAATCACAAAGATCAGGCTTATCAGCTACGTTGATCAATAATTTTCGCTGGTGTGCCGATTCACGGATAAACGCGTTTAATGGGCTATTATCAGTAGCTGCAACTACAATATCCGCGCTATCCAGCTCATCATCTGTAAATGATTTTTGCTTGAGGACTACCCTTGGGTAATTGGCTACAAGTTTATGTATTGCTGGTATTATATTTTCAGCTATAACTGTTACACGTGCTTCGGGGCTATTATGTAAAATAACGGTAAGCTTTTCTAAGCCTACATTACCTGCACCAATAAGCACAGTATGCAACTCGTTCAGCTTTAAAAAAACAGGAAATAGTTGATTACCTGCTTTTTTATTCTCCTGAGCGACTATCAGTTCGTTATTTTCAGTCAGCTGGGTCATTTATATTTATGACTGTACTAATAATTCTCTTTTAGCTTTAACTGCTGTAAGAAAATCAGCAGCCGCAGCTAAGTATTTAGTAGCAAACTCTTCTGATGGCTCGTTTTGATTGATCTGTAATATCAGGTTATTAAAACTACCATTTAGTGAAATTTCATTAGTATCCACGTATTGTGCATCAAACTCACGTATGATACCACCATGGGTACTGCTGTTAACGCCTTTATCTAACAATAATGCTTTAGCGGCGCTGATCAATACACTGTAACCATGATAAATAGCATCGGCCCATGAACCCGCCTCGTAAGACGCATTTGCCCATTCCATTTTTTCGTCTGCTTCGTATATCAAGGTAGCAACCAAATCAATAACCACACCGGCGCACTCACCAACACCAATTGCTGATGCATAGGTCTCAACATGTCCCCAGTCAACAAATTCTTCATCGGTAAGGGTAGTTAAGTCAGCTAATGGTTTTAACATTTGGTAAAAATAATCTTTGCCTTGCCTGTCGTAATAGTTATGGTAGTTCTCTGTATCCGTTGCATTAGCTTTGTAATCATTTAACAATGTCCTCAATACATCGGTTGCGCGTTTTGAAGGTATTTTAATAACCCTGTCGCCGGCACGGCCAACACCATCGCCAACAATACCACCACCCAACATAACTTGCATAGAAGGTAACACACGTGCACCTGCTTTCAACGAGCTGCCATGAAAACCAATTTGCGCCATACTATGCTGTCCGCATGAGTTCATACAACCGCTTATTTTGATCTTAATATCGCGATTGTATATCAGGTCTGCATATTCTTTGTAAATCAGGTCCTCAACCACAGCAGCAAAGGTCATGCTATTTGATATACCCAGGTTACAAGTATCAGTACCCGGACAGGTAGTAACATCAGCAACGCTATCAAAGCCTGCTGCTGCCATACCAATTTCGGTCAAGCCATTAAATAGGGCAGGTAGAGCCTCTTTTGTTACATATTTTAACATTAAGCCCTGGTTAGCTGTAATACGTATCTCATCTGCAACTAATGGCCTTAAAACTTCTACCAGTTTACGGGCCTGTGGGGTAGGAATATCACCTTTAAGTACTTTAATATACACACCGTAATAACCTGCTTGTTTTTGCTCAAACACGTTAGTATCTAACCATTGCTGATATTTCAATTCATCAACTGGTACAATAGCTTCTAAACCGGTTGGCTGTGGTATGTTAGGTAATGCAACAGCATCACGGTTTATTTTATAGGTTTTAACTTTATTAGCTGTTCTTTCAACTTGTGCTAAACGTAAAACTTCCTCTAAACCTAATTTTTGTATTAAATATTTTAAACGCGCCTTGTTACGATTGGTACGCTCGCCATAACGGTCAAACACGCGCAGCATCGATTCAATATAAGGCACTAATTGGTCTTCTGGTAAAAACTCTTCAACCAAATTAGCCAGCATAGGCTGTGCACCTAAACCACCACCCAACATCACTTTAAATCCACGTTCGCCATTGGCATTAATTTTGGGAATTAAACCTACATCATGTGCAAATGAAAACGCGGTATCATCATCGCTTGATGAGAATGATATTTTGAATTTACGCGGCATATCCTGGTTAACCGGGTTACGCAATAAATATTCAAAAGTACCATAAGCATAAGGAGAAACGTCAAATGGTTCTTTCGGGTCAATACCCGCGGTAGGCGAGGCGGTGATATTTCTTACGGTATTACCACAAGCTTCACGAACGGTAATATCATCCAGCTCCAATTTGGCCCATAACTCAGGGGTTTTATCTAAGCTAACGTAATGTATTTGAATATCCTGGCGGGTAGTTAAATGCAGGTTACTGCTTGCATACTCGTCAGATATATCGGCTATGCGTAATATTTGTTTAAAGGAAACTTTTCCAAAAGGTAGTTTGATACGTATCATTTGAACGCCGGGCTGTCTTTGCCCGTAAATTCCCCTCGCCAAACGCAGGCTCCTGAATTTTTCATCATGTATTGTACCTTCACGAAAAGCCCTTATCTTTTTTTCAAGATCGATGATGTCTTTTTCAACAATAGGGTTCTCCAGTTCTGTTCTGAAGCTTTGCATAGTGTGTTGTTTGTTTTTATAAAAACTCTTTAAAATGTTTAAAGAGGTAAAATTTTTATATTAAATATAGCTATAAACGCTAGTTTTAAGCAACCGCAAAAGTAATATTTTACAATTACTTATCCAAAGATATATATACTATATGGAATTGGTAGTTTTTCCAACTCTCAAATCCATATTTTAACAATAAAATGAGAATTAATTATTCAGGATTGCCAAATTACTTTCGCGGGCAATAACATCAGCTATGCTGGTTTTTGATAGAATGTTTAATGTAGCATCGCGAACTTCAACAAACACATCGCGTATACCACAGGTAGTTTCCTGGTGGCACTCATCGCATTTATGGTAAAAAGTTAAACTAGCACAAGGCAGCATAGCCACCGGCCCATCGGTTATACGTAGTATATTAACCAGGAATATTTCTTTGGGATCTTTATTTAAAGAATAACCGCCACCTGCGCCTTTTTTACTATATAAAAAACCGGCATTGCGCAAGTCAAGCAAAATCTGTTCTAAAAACTTTTTGGGGATGCGTTCCAGCTCTGCGATCTTGGATATCTGCATAGGTGGCTGGTCGACGTTTTTACCTAATATTACTAATGCTTTAATAGCATATTTAGTTTTTTTCGATAGCATTTATTACCAATTATCTTTAACAAATATAAAAAAACTAATCCACACCAACTAATACTACAGATTAGCTATACTTTATCAGAATGGCCAAGATCTTTATCCGGGTTAACTTTATCCCGTACCAATTGCTTTAATTCTTTTATCTCGGGGAAACGACCTTGTTCTTTGCGGTCAAATACTTTATCGCCATCAACGCTTACACTGTAACGGCCTGATATTTCGCTGGGGTGAAGAGTTACCCCGCATAGGTCGTCTTCAAAAGTGGTCAATAGCTCCTGTGCCATGTAGGCGGCGCGTAACAGCCATTTACATTTTGGGCAATATTCAATGGTTATGGTTGGTTTCATTTTTTAGAATCAAGAGTTAAGATACAAGAATCAAGACGGTATTATAAATCGCTCTTCGGTATGTGTACTTAATACTATAAGTTCATCACCAACAGCAACAGTCCCCACACCTTTATGCACTACATTTTGCCCAAAATATATTTTTTTATTTCTTGAACGATAGCCCGCCAACGTTTTTAAAGGCTCTTTTCCTTTGGATGCATCATCCTGGTTAATGGTAGTGACATTGCAACGTGCACAAAGCTTTACGCCGTTAAAGTGAATACCATTGATTGTAAATTCGTTCATTGTATCTTCCTGGTAGGGGGCACCACCTTTAAACACCATGTTGGGCCTAAACCGATTTATAGGTAACGCTTCATCTAAATGACTATTCAATTCATCTAATGATGCCCGGCCGATCATCATAAACGGATAACCATCAGATAAGGAAGTAATATTATTATCTGTATACCTGGGATCAGTTGGCCGCAGTGAATCATCCGGCATATAAACCAACTTGCAACTCAGTCCCAGAGCTTGTGTAAACCATCTGTCTGCCTCATCACTTACCAACTGCCCCATGCAAGTATCGTCCCAAACAACAGCTTCAATAAATTCTTTTTTTTGCGGGATGAATGAAATTAGTAAAGTATCTCCGTTTGTAGTATTCACTACTGTTAATCCATCATGGCCCAAACCAACCTTTAATAATGCCATGGTTGCTACCTCACGTTGTGATAAAAAACGGTTATTATTATCTACCAGCATCCAGCGGCGGTCGTGTTTAAAGCCACGGTCGGTCACTTCAGCTTTATTAACGCTGATACCACCTAATGATTTGATGGGATAAATATAGATTTCGCTAATTTTAAGCATATGATATTGCTGTAAAGATATTAATTAGGATTTACCTTATATATTTGAACGATGAATAAAAATCTGCCAGGTTTAGTCAAATTAATATTATTAATTATTGCAGTTTCGCTAATCATCGGCAGCGCGGTAGCTTTATTTTTATGGCTGCTTACTTTTGCTATACACTACCGTTTTAAACACACCTGGTTGTTATATTTTTTACCCTTGGCGGGGATATTGATCCACTTGATATATAAAAGGGTTGGTCAATCATCCGAAAAAGGAAACAACCTGATCATCGACGAGATACACCAGCCGGGGGGAGGTGTACCCGCGCGAATGGCACCCATTATATTATTAACCACAATTATTACACACCTTTTTGGCGGCTCGGCCGGGCGCGAGGGTACGGCTGTGCAAATGGGGGGTAGTATTGCCGCTATGTTTGGCAAATGGCTCAAAGTAAATGAGATGGAGATGCGTACCCTGTTAATTGCAGGAATAGCTGCAGGTTTTGGGGCGGTATTTGGTACACCATTAACCGGGGCAATATTTGCTATTGAAGTGCTTACATTGGGTAAATTAGAGTATAAAGCTCTGTTACCTGCTTTATTGGCCAGCATAGTTGGAGATTGGGCAGTAGGTGCATGGCAAGTTCATCATACTACATATCATATTGATGCATTAGCCGCATTAACTGTATCAGCTAACTTGATATTAATTGGTAAAGTGATCATAGCATCGGCCGCTTTTGGTTTAATTAGTTATGTATTTGCCGCAGGGGTTCATCAAATAAAAAGCTTATTCTTAAAATTCATCAAAATGCAATGGCTAATACCTGTTATAGGAGGGGTGATCATCATAGGACTTACTTATATATTAGGCAAACCCGATTATTTGAGCCTTGGTGTTGATGCGCAATACCCCGGAGCGGTAACCATACCATCGGCATTTGCCATAGGTGGTGCAGATACCTGGAGCTGGTTATGGAAAACGATTTATACCATTCTAACTTTAGGCACAGGTTTTAAAGGAGGAGAGGTTACACCGCTATTTTATATTGGTGCTACATTGGGCAATTCATTAGCTGTATTACTCGATTCCCCTGTTAGCCTTTTTGCGGCTTTAGGTTTTATAGCTGTATTTGCAGGTGCCACCAATACACCGTTAGCTTGCACTATTATGGGTGCCGAACTTTTTGGAAGTGAACATTTGCTTTTGTTTACAATTGCCTGTTTTACCGCTTATTTATTTAGCGGACATAAAAGTATTTATTCCTCGCAGCGAAAAAATGTTTTTTTAGGCCCAAATTACATCCAACAAAAGATTTATAAGTACAAAATCAACATCAAAAAGAACAAATAAATTGTAACCTTTTGAGTGTTAAAGCATCTTATTTATAATAAGCCATCTGTTTATTTCCTATAGCAATATTAATTTAAAGCTTTAATTGTAAAAATTATAGTACAATACACTATTTGGTGAATATTTTTTAAAAAAAATAAAACAATTTGATATTAATGGAAAGTTTTGAACGTTTTTTTAATTAGTTTTGTAATAATGGTACTTAAAAGATCGGTTTATTTTATTGTTGCTGCCTGGTTGATCACTTCAATCGTGCTTTTTTATGCAAATAATAAAGCCGAGATAGCTATTACCCAAAAACAAAACACCGGTATAATTGATTACAATAAAGATTTAGTAAACGGACATAATAATACAGTATTAGATACTGACGACCATACTAATTCTGACAATAAAGGCCGCAGTCATAAACGGGCGCCCCGAAAAATATTGCCACGACGAATAGCTGAGTTTAATGTTCAGTTACCTATTATTCTTGATTTTGTTAAAGGAAATATAGCTATAGATATACATCGCACTTTTGGTGCGCATTTGTTTAGCAGAGCTTTCCTCCCCGGATATTACAATTTCCTGTTCCGGTATAAACCATTCTAATTTTTTCTGAATAAGCCAGTACAGTATAATTTACCGTAAGGCATATTATTTATTTGTGATGCATTAGTATCATACAAACATTAGTTTCAGGAAAAACAAAATGAAAAATTTAAGATCAATATACCTTTTGATGGCCATAGCAGCAGGCACATTTATAACTGGCTGTATATCAAACGGACAAACTAAAGATACTACCGAAGAGGTGGCGCAATTCCCGGTAATAACGCTGGGTACTAAAGATACTGTTTTAAGATCAACCTATGTGGCCGATATACAGGCTGTTAAAAACATTGAGATACGCTCTCGTGTAAAAGGTTTTTTAGAGAAGATCTATGTAGATGAGGGTAAAGCAGTATCTGCCGGCCAGCCTCTTTTTAAATTGAACGACCAGGAGTTTAAGGTTATGCTTTCACGTGCACAAGCAGCGTTAAGTAATGCAGAGGCTGCAGCTAAAGGTAGTGAGTTAGAAGTAGAGCGTGTAAAACTTTTGGTTGATAAAAAAGTGATTTCAAAATCAGAACTGGATGTAGCTAAAGCCAAATTAAATGGCGATAAAGCTAATATTGAAGAGGCTAAAGCAGAGGTTCAAAGCGCTAGAAATCATATTGCCTACACACTTATACGTGCACCGTTTGACGGGGTTCTTAACCGCATACCGCTTAAGGCAGGCAGCTTAATTGACGAAGGTACTTTATTAACCAGTCTGTCGGATATCAGTTCAATGTTTGCTTATTTTAGTTTCCCTGAAACTGAGTATCTGCAATACGAGCGCACCAAAAACACTTCGCCTGATAAAGGAAACAACGAAGTTAAATTAGCCTTGTCTGACGGTAGTGAATACACCCATCCGGGTACTATAGAAACTGTTGATGGGCAAATAGAACAAACTACCGGTTCTATTGATTTCCGTGCACGTTTCCCAAATCCTAAAAAATTATTAAAACATGGTGCTACAGGTAGGATTTACATTGAGCATAAAGCTGAAGATGTAATATTAGTACCACAGCAATCGGTGTTTAATATTCAGGATAAAAACTATGTATATATAGTTGATGCTGCTAATAAACTGCGTATGAAGGAGTTTACACCAAGCTCCAGGTTATCGCATTTTTACGTGGTTAAAGAGGGCTTAAAAGCCGGCGACAGGATATTATTTGAAGGCTCACAAAGCGCACGTGACGGAATGATTATTAAGCCAAAACAAGTATCGGCGGATAAAGCTATGCTTGCCATGCAGCAATAATCGCACTTGAACTAACAGCGGGTAATAAATTTTACCTGCATTATTTATTCCTTATCCTGTTTCTATGTTTAATATGTTTATCAGACGGCCTGTGCTGTCGTTGGTTATATCATTAATTATAACCTTATTAGGAGTACTGGCATTACTTACACTGCCGGTTACCCAATTCCCGGATATTGCTCCGCCTACGGTAACTGTTACCGCTAAGTATACAGGAGCCAACGCCGAAGTTTGCGCCAAAGCCGTTGCAACTACGCTGGAGCGTGGTATCAACGGTGTACCGGGTATGACCTATATGTCTTCTGTTTGTAGTAATGACGGGTTGACCTATATTGAGGTTAACTTTAACGTTGGTACCGATCCTGATTTAGCCGCGGTGAGTGTGCAAAACAGGGTATCAACCGTTATTGATGAGTTGCCCGAAGAGGTTATCCGTGCCGGTGTATCTACCGAAAAAGAAGTGAACAGTATGTTGATGTACCTGAATATTTTAAGTTCAGATACTACATTGGACGAAAAATTCATTTTCAACTTTGCCGATATAAACGTTTTGCAAGAATTAAAACGTATTGATGGTGTGGGCCGCGCCGAGATCATGGGTGCCAAAGAGTACTCTATGCGTGTATGGTTGAAGCCTGATAGAATGGTATCGTACAATATTTCAACAGACGAGGTTATACAAGCCATTCGCGACCAAAATATTGAAGCTGCGCCCGGTAAAACAGGCCAAAGCTCTGATAAAGCTCCGCAGGTATTACAATATGTATTACGCTACGCCGGTAAGTTTATTGAAGCTGATCAATACCGTAACCTAGTAATAAGGGCGGATAATAATGGCTCGGTATTAAAACTAAGCGATATTGCTGATATTGAGTTTGGATCAGCGATGTATAATATGATCTCCCGTACAGATGGTCGGCCATCTGCTTCTATCCAGATCAAACAGCGCCCTGGCTCAAACGCGCGTGAAGTTATTACTAACATCAAAGCCAAAATGGAAGAGTTGAAAGTTAAGTCGTTCCCGGCGGGTATGACCTTTAACTTAAACTATGATGTTTCGCGCTTTTTGGATGCTTCTATCCATGAGGTTTTCCGTACATTAATTGAAGCCTTTATATTGGTATTCATTGTGGTTTATTTGTTCCTGCAAGATTTCAGGTCGACATTAATTCCAGCCTTGGCTGTACCTGTTTCATTGGTAGGTTCATTAGCTTTTATGCAAATGTTGGGCTTCTCCATCAACTTGCTTACGCTCTTTGCACTCGTCCTCGCCATAGGTATTGTAGTAGATAATGCTATTGTGGTAGTTGAGGCGGTACACGTAAAAATGACCGAAGAACACATGAAGCCAATGGAAGCCACCATTAGTGCCATGAACGAAATTAGCGGTGCTATTATGGCTATTACATTGGTAATGTCGGCGGTATTTATTCCGGTAGCGTTCTTAAGCGGGCCTGTTGGTATCTTTTACCGGCAATTCTCCTTAACACTGGCTATATCCATTGTTATATCGGGTATTAACGCGGTAACACTTACGCCTGCACTTTGCGCTATTATGTTAAAGCATGATCCTAACCGGAAGAAAACAGGTTTAACCGACCGCTTCTTTAAAGGCTTTAATAATAAGTACGAAGGCTTGCAAAATAAATATTCGGGGTTAGTGACACGTATAGCCGGGCGTAGGGTAATAACCTTAGTTATGCTGGCATTCTTTTTTGTTGCTACATGG
The DNA here is from genome assembly GCA_964611565.1 of uncultured Mucilaginibacter sp. Classification (GTDB taxonomy): domain Bacteria; phylum Bacteroidota; class Bacteroidia; order Sphingobacteriales; family Sphingobacteriaceae; genus Mucilaginibacter. The sequence goes on from CAZTAU010000025.1 coordinate 45,901, forward strand.
GGTGTTAGTACGGTATTGCCAAGCGGCTTTATCCCAAATGAAGACCAGGGAATGATATATGCTACGGTAACTACGCCAGCGGGTTCAACTGTTGAACGTACCGAGCAAGTGACCAAACAGATATATGAAGCTACTAAATCAATCGGAGCGGTTGAAAACGTTTCTACGTTATCAGGATATAACCTGATAAACAATATCGCGGGTGCTTCTTATGGCATGGTGATGATCAGCTTAAAACCTTGGGATGAGCGCGAAGAAGATGTGAATGATATTATTGAGATAATGGAAGAAAAAACCAAGAACGTCTCAGATGCTTCCATAGAATATTTCCCGCCACCTACAGTACAGGGTTTTGGTAACTCCAGCGGATTTGAGTTTAGGCTATTGGATAAAAGCGGAACCGGTGATTTGCAAAAAACAGCAGAGGTTACTAATAATTTCATAACCGCGCTCAATGCATCACCCGAGTTGGAGGGGACATCAACCAGCTTTGATGCCAACTTCCCTCAATACGAAATTGTGGTTGATCAGCAAATGGCGGCACAAAAGGGAGTAACTATTGATAAAGCGATGGGAACACTGCAAACTTTAATGGGTAGTTTTTACGCGTCAAACTTTGTTCGTTTTGGGCAGATGTATAAGGTAATGGTTCAGGCTTCGCCAGAATTTAGGGCGAAACCGGAAGACCTTTTGAAGTTGCAAGTAAAAAACAATAAAGGCGAAATGGTGCCATACTCCACTTTTGTTAAGCTAAAAAGCGTACATGGACCGGAGCAGATAACCCGTTATAACTTGTTTACAGCAGCCATGGTAACTGGTGATGCAGAAAAGGGCTATAGTAGCGGTGATGCTGTGAATGCCATTAATCGCATTGCCGAGAAAAACTTACCAAAAGGTTACACCTATGAATGGACGGGCATGTCACGCGAGCAGATATTGTCGGGTAACCAGGCGGTTTATATCTTTGCTATCTGTTTAGTATTTGTGTACTTGTTATTATCTGCACAGTATGAAAGCTTCTTATTGCCACTACCCGTTATCTTATCCTTACCTACAGGTATTTTCGGCGCGTTTTTCTTCCTTAAAATATTAGGACTGGAGAATAATATTTATGCGCAGGTAGCCTTAGTAATGTTGATTGGTTTGTTGGGTAAAAACGCCATTTTGATCATTGAGTTTGCTATACAGCGCCAAAAGGCAGGTGCAACCATATTAAAAGCAGCTGTGGAAGGTGCGGTATCTAGGCTCCGCCCGATATTAATGACCTCGCTGGCATTCATTGCAGGTTTAATACCGCTATGTATTGCTACCGGTGCAGGTGCTATGGGCAACCGCTCTATTGGTACAGCCGCGGCAGGGGGTATGTTATTTGGTACCATATTCGGGTTGATATTGATACCCGGACTTTATGTTTTATTTGCCAGCATGGGTAATAAAATGAAAAAGAAAGACCATAACATACTGGATTTAGATATCATAGTAGACCATCATCATAAAGACTAAAAGAATATGCGAACGTCAAAAATAGTTCATCCTTATACTTTTATAATTGTCCTGTTATTTACTATTGCAGGATGTAAAAATTATAAAGCAATTACATTAAAGGCCAATACCAAGCTTCCTGATACTTATGCAGGAGATAGCGATACTACAGGCATTGTAAGTTTACCTATAAAACAGTTTTTTGCTGACCCATACTTAGTTAAACTGGTTGATACGGCCCTTGCTGCCAATCCGGATATACAGATGGCCATGCAAAGGATAGAAGTAGCAGCGGCCAATTTGAAATACAGCAAATCATGGTTAGCCCCAACAGTGGAGTTTAACGCTACTGCAGGTTTAGAAAGATTTGGTGATTATACCTTAAACGGTGTTGGTAATTATGATACCAATTTATCGCCAAATATTCGAGGCAACCAGCGTATACCTACCAGGCCAACGCCTGACTACTTTGTGGGCCTAAGAAGCTCGTGGGAGGCTGATATCTGGGGAAAACTGGCTAATCAAAAGCGTGGTGCTTATAATAGGTTTTTAGCCAGCAGGGCAGGTTATAAATTAGTAGTAACTTCCCTTACTGCCGAAATAGCTATGCTTTACTATGATTTGCTTGCGTTAGATTATGAGCAGGATGTTATTGAGCGCAATATTGTATTGCAGCAAAACGCGCTTGAGTTAATAGAGATACAAAAAATGGGAGGTAGGGCAACAGAATTAGCTGTACAACAGTTTGTGGCCCAGTTAAAGCGTACGCAAGGTTTAAAGTACGCAATTGACCAGCAAATTACCGAAGCCGAGAATCAATTGAATTATTTAATGGGCGGCTATGGTAAAAAAATAGACCGCGATACATCCATCAATACCCTTAAATTACCGGGGTTGTTAAAGGCAGGTGTTCCGGCGCAATTGTTATTAAACCGTCCGGATATTAAAGAAGCCGAACTGCAATTAGCAGCCATGAACGCCGATATTAAGGCCGCACGTGCTGCATTTATGCCTTCATTAAATATAACTGCTTATGGGGGCTATAATGCGTTTAATGCGGCGGTTTTATTTAATCCTGCATCAATAGCTTTTGGTTTGGTGGGTGGTTTAACTGCGCCAATATTTAATCGTGCCCGAATAAAAGCAGATTATGAACGTACTGTTGCCGAAGGTAAGCAAGCCGTATTTAATTACCAGAAAACCATATTAAATGGCTACCAGGAAGTAATGAATGGCTTAAAAGGTATTGATAACTATAATAACTACTACCAGTTAAAACTGCAGGAAGTAGCCGCGCTTAAAAATGCGGTAAGTGTATCAAATGATTTGTTTTTGGTTGGCCGTGCTACCTACCTGGAGGTTATCACTGCGCAGCGTAACGTATTAGATGCGGAACTGGAACTGGCTAATACCCGTAAATTCATCTTCCTTAACGCTATTGGCTTGTACAGGTCAGTAGGTGGGGGATGGCAATAATAATTGTTTAAATAAAAAGCCCTTAAGGAATTTTAAGGGCTTTTTTATGGATTGATTTTTCTATTTACTAAATACCTCTATCAGCACTTCCTTGCCGTTTTTAATATCTACAATATAATCTGCCTTATCTGTTGGATGCTTACGTGAAAAAACACCCTGGTTATAAATACTTGGCGACAGATCACGCTTACGTATATATTCTCCCCATTCTTTATTATCAGCATCTGTAAGGGTGCGTTTAGCCATCATATTGATCATAAATGGCTCGCGTGAGTTACTTGTCCATCGGGTAGCATCTTGTCTTACTTCAACTTTATATTTGCCTTCAACAGGTCCTTGGTTTTTCGGCACTAAAAATCTTCCTAACTCGCCTGTACCTGTATTCCTGATATATACAATTACGGGAGGTGCATTTTTATCGTCTACAGATTTAAGTATCACCATCCCGTCTAAAAGGGGCGAGCCATTTAATTTTACCACACCTGCCAATGGAATTTGCGGCTTTGCAGTAAGAAACCCACCTGAGGCCAACCAGTTATGCAACGCTGTTGTATACTGCCCCAATACAGGATCGCCTACGGCAAAACCTGTCCCATGTATTCCGTTTCTAAAAAAATGAGCCTCAACGGGGGCGTTGGCACGATATAGTCGTGTGTACATATCAAGCATACCGCTTTGGCTGCCCCGGTCCTCCACCGTACCATACATAAATGTAGGGGGCAAGGCTGCCAGGGTGGTATTAGGTACATTGTCCGCAATACGGGTAGAACCATAAGCCAATATCATAAAATCGGGTTTTGACGATATACTGGTCAATGGGTCTGCTGCATTTGCTTGAACCGCAATAGGGCTTACAGCCATATCGGCGATCATAGTTGCACCTGCTGAAAAGCCAACTGCACCCACACGATCAGCAGATAGGTTATACTTTGCAGCGTTAGCCCTTATGTATTGCATACCTCGCTGTCCATCCAACACCCAATCATTACGGCTGTACAAGGGCCTTAGTCTATAACGCAATAAAAACGCGGTAATACCATGGTCTTTTAGCCATTGGGCAACCAGCACACCTTCATGATCTACAGCACGAATGGTAAAACCTCCGCCGGGAACCACTAATACCGCGGCGCCATTACGTTTGGCTGCTTCGGGAATAAACGGAATTACTGCCGGTTTATCTTCATCGCTTACACCGGTAGCACCCGGTGCGCCGCTTGGCCATAAAAGAATAGGGTCGGCCAGTTTTTGTGCCACCGCATTAAATGAAAGGGCTATTAAAGCTAACCCTAAGGATAGTTGTGATAATTTCATTAATTGTAAATTTTAGATTAATTGGTTTGATATAAAGTTACATCATTTTTATTTATTGATGAATACAATTACTTTTAGGGATATTTGAACTAAATGAAGTTTGCCTACCTGGTTTTTGTACATAAAAATCCTGAACAGTTTATCAGGTTGATAAAAGCTATAGATACACCCGACTCTGTTTTTTATATCCACGTTGATAAAAAGGTTGATTTAACTCCCTACAAAAAAGTTGAAGAGATTATTGACCCCCAAAAAATAACCTGGTTAAAGCGCAAAGGCATTGTATGGGCAGGCTTTAATATGATTAGGGTAAGTTTGGATGGGTTGCGCGAAATATTAAAGTCAAAAGAGCCATTATCGCACGTAACATTATTAAGCGGACAAGATTATCCTATAAAACCAACTGCTGATTTTCATACCTTTTTAATGAAAAATTATGGCAAGGACTATATAGAAACCTCCATAATGCCTCGCCCTAACTGGCAAAATGGAGGGTTGGACCGTATTTTATATTATCATATCCATTTTCCTAAATTCAGGCTGACCTATCCGCTGTTTTCTTATTTAGATATTAAACTCAAATACAAGCAATACGGTATATGGGATGTTTTGAAAAAGATCATCCCATATATGCCAAAAGGTAAACCTTTTCCGCGTAAATTTTTGGGAGATACAACACCTTATGAAGGCTCGCAATGGTGGACATTATCTATGAATACAGTAAAAAATATCATCCGCTTTTTAGATGCGGACAAGCGTTTTTACAATTACTTCAAATACACCCATGTGGCAGATGAAATGTTTTTCCAGACGATGGTGATGAATAATAACATTAACCAACCCGAAAATATTATAAATAATAACCTGCGCTATGTTGACTGGAACAGCCAAAGCGGGCACCCGCGTACCTTGGACAAAACTGACTTAGATAAGCTGACAAGATCTGAGACATTTTTTGCGCGTAAGTTTGATGAGAATAGCGAGATATTGAACATGATCGATAAAGATTTGCTATAGTATTTTAATATATCACATGCACTATATTGCTGTAACATGAGGAAAAAATCAGTGTCTATTAAATTGTATATGGCATACATTAAAAGTGCAGGTTGTGTAATTGGGCTATTACTACTATCTAATATGGCTTATAGCCAGGCGGTAACTGATACCGTGAAAAAAACTGATTTACAGGAAGTAAATATCACCGCTAAACCACCCTTGATACGGATGGAACAAGGAAAAATGATTGTTGATGTAGCCGCATCTGTAACTAATGTCGGTGCAACCGTGTTAGAGGTTCTGGAAAAATCGCCGGGTGTAACAGTTGACCGTAATGGCGGCATTGCTTTACAGGGAAAAACAGGTGTTATGGTACTAATAGATGATAAACCTACCTACTTGTCAGGCTCTGACTTGAACACCCTGCTTAGCAGTATGAACTCGGCACAGGTAGCTCAAATTGAGTTAATAACCACACCAACAGCAAAATATGATGCCAGTGGTAATGCGGGTATCATCAACATCAAAACTAAAAAAACAAAAGAAAAAGGTTTTAATGGTAATTTGACTATAGCAGGTGGTTACGGTATATACCCTAAAAGCAACAACAGCCTGGTGCTTAATTATCGTGTAGGCAAGATAAACACCTTTTTGACTTACAGCATGAATTACACAGAGTATGTCAATGAATTGTATGCCTTACGAAAGTATTTTGATGCACAAAAAGCGGTTGTTTCTCAATTAGATCAAATCAGTTATGCGCCGGGTAGGTCGTTTAACAATACCATCAAAACCGGAATTGATTATAGCATAGCACCTAAAACAACTATTGGTTTGGTATTGGGAGGCTCGATTGTTAAACGGCATTTTAATGGTACGGCAACTACTAACTGGCTTGATCCTGTTGGGGTTGTAGACTCCGTTATATCTACCAATAACAGCAGTGGCGGCAATTTTAAAAATGGATCTGTAAACTTAAACTTACGCCATGCTATATCAGATAAGCAAGACCTATCAGCTGATTTCGATCTACTGGGTTACAAAAGAGTAAACGACCAGGATTTTAACAACCAATTATTGGCAAGTGGCGGGTATGATCAACGTTCGCGTGGAAATATCCCATCCAACATCAGTATTTTATCAGGTAAAATAGATTATACCAATAGGCTTGCTGCAAACACAACTTTACAGGCAGGTTGGAAATCATCCTCAACAAAAACCGACAACCTGTCAACGTATGAAAATTTTATAGGTGGTAACTGGATAATAGATAATGTTAAAAGCAACCATTTTTTATATAACGAGAATATACATGCCATATACACCTCGATAGAAAAAAAGTATAAAAAATTAAATTTTCAGGCTGGTTTAAGGTACGAAAATACCGACTATAACGGTAATCAGTTAGGAAATGCCACGCAGAAGGATTCCTCTTTTTCGCGCAATTATGGCGGCTTGTTTCCAAGTGGCTTTATTACTTACCAAATGGATGCTGTAAATAGCTTAACACTAAACTTTGGCCGCAGATTGGACAGGCCAAGTTTTCAAAATTTAAATCCATTTTACGTTATTATAAATAAATATACTTACCAAACAGGTAATCCATTTTTATTGCCCCAGTACTCGTGGAATTTTGAGTTGAGCCATCAGTATAAAAATTTATTGACTACAACGGTATCCT
>CAZTAU010000026.1:0-52797 GCA_964611565.1 uncultured Mucilaginibacter sp.
ACTTCGGAAGAAACGGGTATAGTTAAGTCGGCCGTATAGGGTATGGATGATTTAACCATAGACTTTACCATGTTACAACCGGCAATTATCCATAGCAATCCAACAGCACCAAGTAATAATTTAATTTTCATAAGCATCCTAAGTTAGCTATAATTTTAATTATCAGTAAACTCAATTTTAAATTTTTACGGGTGTAAATGCCACATCACAACTTCTGGTTATGATTTATAATAATTTATGTAAAAAATAAATCCCTAATAGCCGTATTTTTCTATCTTTGCATCCCGACGCTGAAGCCGGGATTTTTCGCCTTTCAGCGCATAGATTGTAGTTCATAGTTGATGGTTAAACATCAGCCATAACCCAAAAAACACTATGCCCAAAGATACTTCCATCAAATCCGTACTTATTATTGGTTCAGGCCCTATTATTATTGGCCAGGCTTGTGAATTTGATTATGCCGGCTCGCAGGCTGCGCTTTCATTAAAAGATGAAGGTATTTCTGTATCCATCATTAACAGCAACCCTGCTACAATTATGACGGATAATGTGATTGCCGATCATATTTACCTGCTACCTTTAACCTGCGAAAGCCTTGAAAAAATATTAACCGAGCAAAAAATTGACGCGGTACTGCCTACTATGGGTGGCCAAACCGCGTTAAATCTCTGTATAGAGGCTGACGAGCAAGGTATTTGGAAAAAACATGGCGTACGTATTATAGGTGTTGATATTGCCGCCATTGAAAAAACCGAGAACCGCGAGGCTTTCCGCCAGTTAATGGTGGATATTGGTGTTGGGGTAGCAAAATCAAAAATTGCCAACTCGTTTTTAGAAGGAAAAGAAGCCGCGCAGGAAATTGGTTTCCCGCTGGTAATACGCCCAAGCTATACCTTAGGCGGTAAAGGTGCCGGCTTTGTACATAAAAAAGAAGATTTTGACGCGGCTTTAAGTCGCGGTTTACAAGCATCGCCAACGCACGAGGTATTGGTGGAGCAGGCCGTTTTAGGCTGGAAAGAATACGAGCTGGAGTTATTACGTGACAACAACGATAACGTAATTATTATCTGCTCTATCGAGAATTTTGACCCGATGGGTATCCATACCGGCGACTCGATAACCGTTGCCCCGGCAATGACCCTGAGCGACCGCTGCTACCAGGAAATGCGTAACCAGGCTATTAAAATGATGCGCGCCATTGGTAATTTTGCAGGGGGCTGTAACGTACAGTTCTCGGTAAACCCCGCCGATGATTCCATTATCGCTATTGAGATCAACCCGCGTGTTTCACGTTCATCGGCGTTAGCCTCAAAAGCAACCGGTTATCCAATTGCTAAAATAGCTTCAAAACTTGCTATTGGCTATAATTTAGATGAGATAGAAAACCAGATCACCAAAACCACTTCGGCTTATTTTGAGCCAACTTTGGATTACGTGATTGTTAAAATACCGCGCTGGAACTTTGATAAGTTTAAAGGAGCCAACCGCGAGCTGGGCCTGCAAATGAAATCGGTAGGCGAGGTAATGGGTATAGGCCGCAGCTTTATTGAGGCGTTGCAAAAAGCTTGTCAGAGTTTAGAGATAGGCCGCGCAGGTTTGGGTGCCGATGGTAAACAAAGCCGCAACCTGGATGAAATTATGCATAGCCTCGAGCATCCAAGCTGGGACAGGTTGTTCCATATTTACGATGCTTTAAGTTTGGGCGTGCCTATTGAATCTGTACGTAAGGCTACTAAGATCGATCGTTGGTTCCTGAATCAGATCATGGATATAGTTAACCTGGAAATTGAACTACGCCGATATAACCTGACGAACATTCCTGAAGAGTTCTTTTACACGTTAAAACAAAAAGGATTCTCGGACGCGCAAATAGCATACATACTAACCAACGTAACCGAAGAAGATGTTTACCAGCGCCGTAAGTCCCTAAACATTAATCGTGTTTATAAAATGGTGGATACCTGCGCGGCAGAGTTCCCGGCTAAAACGCCTTATTACTATTCAACTTACGAGGGCGAGAACGAATCTATATCATCTGATAAGAAAAAAGTAATTGTATTAGGCTCGGGTCCTAACCGTATTGGCCAGGGCATTGAGTTTGATTATAGCTGTGTGCATGGTTTGTTGGCTGCAAAAGAATCGGGCTTTGAAGCCATTATGGTTAACTGTAACCCTGAAACGGTATCTACCGACTTTAATATGGCCGATAAGCTATATTTTGAACCTGTTTTTTGGGAACACGTGCGCGAGATCATCGAACTTGAAAAACCTTATGGGGTAATAGTTCAGTTAGGTGGCCAAACCGCGTTGAAAATGGCCGAGAAAATGCACCAGCACGGCATCAAAATAATCGGCACCTCATTTAACGATATGGATGTTGCCGAAGATAGGGGACGTTTCTCAGACCTGTTAAAAGAATTAGACATCCCTTATCCAAAATATGGTGTTGCTGAAAGTGCTGAAGAAGCATTAGAGGTTGCACACGAGGTAGGTTACCCGGTATTGGTTCGCCCTAGTTATGTATTAGGCGGCCAGGGCATGAGCATTGTGATTAATGACGAGGATTTGGAGAAAGCGGTTGTTGGCTTGTTGAAAAACTTACCGGGCAACAGGGTGTTAATTGACCATTTCCTTGATCGCGCATCAGAGGCAGAGTCTGACTCTATCAGCGATGGCGATGATGTACACATAGTTGGATTAATGGAGCACATTGAGCCCGCGGGCATCCACTCCGGCGATTCATTTGCTGTGCTGCCTCCGTTTGATCTGTCAGATCATGTGATCAGCAAAATGGAAGAGTACTCGGCAAAAATTGCAAGGGCTTTAAATGTGCGTGGCCTGCTGAACATTCAGTTTGCTATTAAAGACGAAAATGTTTACGTAATTGAAGCCAACCCGCGCGCTTCACGTACGGTACCATTTATAGCCAAGGCGTATGATGTACCTTACATCAACATAGCTGCAAAAGTTATGCTGGGTGTAGCCAAATTAAAAGATTTTAAAATTGAGCGTAAGCCAAAAGGATATGCCATAAAAGAACCTGTGTTTTCTTTCGATAAATTCCCTGAAGTTGAAAAACAACTGGGCCCCGAAATGAAATCAACCGGCGAGGCTATACGCTTTATACCTAATCTTGAAGACCCATACTTCAGGCATTTGTATAAAGAAAAATCAATGTATTTAAGCAAATAGGCCTACTGAAAGGTTAAAGCTAAAAGGCGAAAGGTATTTACTTTTCGCCTTTCTATTTTAAATGCTCTTGCCTTTATCCTTTCACCTTATTTATATACCATTAACCCCTTTACCTCAAAGGCAAGCAACTGTTTGGGGTTGGCCCTTACCCTTTGCTTCTTTTTTTTGATGACGGTATCGCCCGCATAGTGCTGCATATCATTGGCAACAAATTGTTTGGCCGCAACGCCTTCAACTATTACGGTTCTTCCTTGTATATTCCGTGGAAGGTTAATTTTATAATTTTTAAAATGCGCCTTTATTGCCTTTCCATTACCGGCATCTATAGTAAACCAGCCCCCTCTTGGCCGGGTTACCTTTAACACTTTTCCTTTTATGGTTGTGCTAATGCGTGTTCGCTTACCCATAAAGGATTCCATTTTGTTGGCGGGCAACATAGCGGTAGTATCCGGCTTAACGCCGTAAACCATTCCGTGCGGTAGTGGTGTTTGGGTAAATACGTTTACTGATAATAATATGGCCGTTATACCTGTTAGTATTTTCATTTACATTATGCTATATACTTACAACAATAAATGCCCAGGTGGGTTTTATATGTTAATATTTGTTAAATCAATCCATTAAGTATACCAATGGGTGATAAATGTATTTTTGAACTTATATATTTAAAAAATATTGATAATGCAGTAGCTTTAATTAGTTTAAGCTAACCAAGCAAATAACATTATCTTTGCATCCGCATTCGATATATCGGTGCAGTCATTAATTACACGCATGAAAAAAATTATATCAGGTACTGTTTTTTTAACGATACTGTTCTTAACTATTATTATTACCGGCAGCGGCTGTAAAAAAGCCGAGAATGGTGCACCTATTACCTTTGTGCCGATTGTAGTAACACAAAATATTGTGGCCGAAGTAGGCCAAACTACCGCTCAAAGCGGTGGGCTGGTTTACAATAATGGCGGTAGCGAAATTTTATCTTTAGGTGTATGCTGGAGTTCAACTAATCAAACCCCAACCGTTGCCGACACAAAGACCGTTGATGCTTTAACTTATGATGCATATACCAGTAGTTTAACCGGCTTAACGGCTAATACTACGTATTATGTACGCGCTTATGCAACCAGCGGCAGCGGCACTGGCTATGGCAGTGTAATAACCTTTAAAACTAATGCCTCTGCCGCAATAATAACCACCAACGTTACTACCATTGCCGGCAGCACTACCACCGGAAAAACAGATGGCCCCGGAGCCAGCGCACTTTTTGACGGACCGGAAGCATTAGCTTTTAACCCTGCAACAGGTAATTTATACATAGGCGATACTTTTAATAACTCCATACGTACAATGACCACTACCGGCACGGTAGCTACTTTAACCAATGGCACATTGGGTTTTGCAAATGGACCGCTGGCTTCTGCCTTATTTTATGGTCCAAAAGGATTTGCTTTTGACGCGCAGGGAAATACTTTTGTAGCCGATATGGGCAATAGCACTATCAGAAAAATAACACCAGGTGGTGTGGTAAGCACATTTACAGGCTTAACATTGCCCGGCTATGTAGATGGCGATGCTACCGTTGCCAGATTCAATAACCCTGCAGCAATAGCCGTTGATGCTTCAGGAAACGTTTACATAGCCGATCGCAGCAACAATGTGGTACGTAAAGCTACTTCGGCAGGTGTTGTTGGTTCTTTGGCCGGTTATCCCGGAAATCCGGGAGCGGGTTTTCTTGATGCAACAGGTGCAAATGCAAAATTTAAAACACTTGCAGGCATTGCCATAAATGCTGCCGGCACTAAACTATACGTGGCCGACCGTGATAATTATGCCATACGTGTAATTAACCTAACTGATGGCGCTGTTACTACACTTGCAGGTGGCACTTCATTCCCTGGCTTGATCGGGTCTCCAGCAGCTTTAGCTATAGATGCACAGGATAATTTATTTTTTACAGATCAGAGGGGCCGAATATTTGAAATTACAGCGGCCGGTGTACTATATAAATTAGCAGGAGCCTTAAATACCTCTGGTAATGTTAATGGCGCAGGCACTGCGGCACGTTTTAACAATCCACAGGGTATAGCAAAAGACGCACAAGGCAATGTTTATGTGGCCGATTATGGCAACAACACCATCCGCAAAATTGCGATAACCGTACAATAACGTTTTAAGCAGATAATGAAAAAGCCAGTGTTTTTACACTAGCTTTTTTTATTGACCATCAGCCAAAAAGCAACTGGAAAACTTCTTCTATTCTCGATACTACTTTTATTTCGATACTATAACGCGACAGGTCCATCCGTTTTTTATCCTGCGCGGATGATGGCAGGTTATATTTGGAGATAAATATTTGCTCAAAGCCTAGCTTTTGTGCTTCGGCAATACGTTGTTCTATGCGGTTTACAGCACGTATCTCGCCGGATAGTCCTATCTCTCCCGCAAAACAGGTTTTAAACGGTATAGGGATATCCTCGTGCGATGATATAATGGCGGCTGCCAACCCCAAGTCAATAGCAGGGTCCTCAACGCGTATGCCGCCTGTGATATTTAAAAAAACATCTTTAGCACCCAGTTTAAAGCCACAACGCTTTTCCAGTACGGCAAGCAGCATGCTCATCCGTTTGGTGTCAAAGCCCGTAGCGGTGCGCTGGGGCGTTCCGTAGGCAGATGTGCTTACCAAAGCTTGGGTCTCTATCAACATGGGCCTCATGCCCTCTAAAGTGGCCGATATGGTGATGCCGCTTAATGGTTCGTCGCGTTGCGACAATAATATTTCTGACGGGTTTGATACTTCGCGCAATCCCTCGCCCAGCATTTCATAAATACCTAATTCGGATGCCGAACCAAACCTGTTCTTGATAGTGCGTAATATCCGGTAAACATGGTGCCTGTCGCCCTCAAACTGTAAAACGGTATCAACCATGTGCTCCAGTATTTTGGGGCCGGCAATCATGCCGTCTTTGGTGATATGGCCTATCAGGAATACCGGTGTGGCACTTTCTTTAGCAAATCGCAACAACTCCGCCGTGCACTCGCGCACCTGCGATACACTGCCTGGGGTAGATTCAATATGGGATGAATGCAGGGTTTGTATTGAATCTACCACCACAATATCCGGCTCAAGCTCTTCTATCTGCTTAAATATGTTTTGAGTGGATGTTTCGGTAAGTATATAGCACCCTTTGCCCCCCCCGCCCCCTAAAGGGGGTGCTTGATTAGCTCCGCCTGCTATTACTCCCCCTTCAGGGGGTTGGGGGGCTAACCTTTCCGCCCGCATTTTGATCTGTCTGTCGCTTTCTTCTCCGGATATATATAGCACTTTCAGATTAGGCATATTTAAGGCCAGCTGCAGCATCAGCGTTGATTTACCAATACCCGGCTCGCCGCCAATTAAAACCAATGATCCGGCTACAATACCGCCGCCCAATACACGGTTAAATTCCTTGTCCGGGGTTAATAGCCGGTGTTCTTCGCTAAATGTAATTTCTGATACCTCTACCGGCTTATTGGCACGTTGCATGGTTGTGCCTTGCGATACCTTCCATTGCGGCACAGAAGCATTGGGTTTTTCTAATATCTCTTCAACAAAGGTATTCCATTGCTGGCACGACGGGCATTTACCCAGCCATTTAGCCGATTCAAAGCCACAACTTTGACAGAAATATGCGATCTTGGATTTTGCCATTTATTAATGTGCAGATATGCGTAGGTGCAAATGTGCAGATTAATTTGTTATTGGCAAATAAAAATGCTAATTTATTTAGTATTTGTTGGGCCTTTTATTATCTTAGGTACATGAATAACCACAGGCTTAAATTAGATTGGATACCTGCCGCATATGCTCAAGATGATGCTGCGCTTGGTAAAACACAACCTAAAAAGAAGATTGACCTCGAGTTGACCGCAGATGAAAAGTTACTGCTAAAGCAACAAGGCATCACCCAAAAAGCGTTGATGGATTATGCTATTGATGAAATTATTCATGCTTTAAATTCATCATCGCAACGCGCAAAAACGCTACAGGCGTTATTTGAGTTTCAGCAAATACCCTCCATCGGTATCCGCTTTGCCCATGACCTGATATTTTTAGGTTACTATAACTTGAGTGAATTTAAGAATAAGAAAGGTCCCGAATTATTAGACCAATACGAAATTAAGATAGGCAGTAGAGTTGACCCCTGCGTTGAGGATCAATTTCGGTTAGTCGTACATTATGCCAATCACCCGGACAGCAAAAAACAATGGTGGGATTTTACGGCTGAACGGAAGGCCTATAGAAGTCAACATGGTTATCCTTCCACCCGTCCCTAAACACTCGTGTCATTGCGAGGAGGAACGACGTGGCAATCTTAAACCCTGTATGTTGTCGACTTTTCCACTTGCGATTATTGATGTTTTATTTGTTTTTAATGGTATCAATGAACTCGCTACGCTCGGTTGTCCGCGCTCGCTCGCAATGACAAAACAGATTAAACAAAAAATGTGCAAACGCTAAGCATCTGCACATTTAAATATCTTTACATCAAATTTTACAGCTTGATCTCTTCGTCTTTTGAGGAGAAGAAGTGGAACTCGGTAATTTGATAGGCCGGGTTACTCTTCACCTTAATCCACTGGTTGTATTTAAAGAACCATTTCATCTGGCGGGTAACCAATCCTTTTTTAATATACGCCTTTATGTAAGGATGTACGCACAGGGTTATGCCTTTTTCGTTTTGCTCGGTTAATATGTAATTGAAGTTGTTCTCAATATCGTCCAGCAATAAAATGGTTGGGCGTATGGTACCGGTGCCGCCGCAAGCAGGGCAAAGTTCGGTAGTAACAATATTCATTTCGGGGCGTACACGCTGGCGGGTTATTTGTACCAGGCCAAATTTACTTGGCGGTAAAATAGTATGCTTTGCACGGTCATGCGCCATTTCGGCTTTCAGGTAATCAAACAGGTCCTTACGGTTAGTGGCCTTATGCATGTCAATAAAATCAACAACCACAATACCGCCCATATCGCGCAGGCGCAACTGGCGGGCAATTTCTTTAGCCGCTTCGCGATTTACTTGGTAAGCGTTTTCTTCCTGGTTCTCTTTATTAGCTGTACGGTTACCGCTGTTAACATCAATAACGTGCAGTGCCTCGGTATGTTCAATTACCAAATAGGCTCCACCGGCAAGGTTTACCGTTTTACCAAAAGCGCCCTTTATTTGCTTATCAACACCATGATGCTCAAAAATAGGCTCCTTGTGCTTATGCAGCTTAACAATGTTTTCTAAATCGGGCGATATTTCGTGTACATATGAACGTACTTCTTCATACAAAGAATTATCGTTCAAATAAATATGCTGAAAATCGGGATTTAATATATCGCGCAGGATGGTTGACGTGCGGCCAATTTCGCCTAATACCTTTTTGCCTGGCTCAACAGCCGGCAGACGGGTAATAAATGATTCCCATCTTGATATCAGGTCAAGCAGGTCCTTCTGCATCTCCTCAACACCCTTGCCTTCAGATACGGTACGGATGATTACGCCAAAGTGTTTAGGCTTAATGCTCTCCACAATTTTACGCAAGC
Source organism: uncultured Mucilaginibacter sp. (assembly GCA_964611565.1). Taxonomy (GTDB): domain Bacteria; phylum Bacteroidota; class Bacteroidia; order Sphingobacteriales; family Sphingobacteriaceae; genus Mucilaginibacter. The sequence goes on from CAZTAU010000026.1 coordinate 8,765, forward strand.
GATTCCGCTCCGTGTTGCTTTTTATCTTTTTTGAGATAGAAACAACCTCAGAAAATGGCACTAATACTACGTACCGGCCTGCTATTGACATGTCCGAACTTAAGCGGGGGCCTTTTGTTGAAATTGGCTCCTTGGCTATCTGTACGGGTATAAGCTGGTTCTTATTTAGTATGTCAGAGATCTTGCCTCCTTTACTAATATCTTCGTCCAGTTTAAAGTTATCTAACAGCTTTGACTGATACCCTCCACTACGCACTTGCTTGGTTAGCTTTAACAGGCTTTGTACCTGCGGACCAAGATCCAGGTAATGCAAAAATGCATCCTTCTCATAACCAACATCAACAAAGGCAGCATTTAAACCCGGCATGATCTTTTTGATGCGCCCAAGGTAAATATCACCAACCGTATAATTGTTGCTGATCTGCTCTTTATGAAGCTCTACAAGTTGTTTATCCTGTAATAATGCAATAGTAGCCCCGTTGGGGGATGAATCGATAATTAATTCTTTTATCAACTGCTACTCCATTTCTTAAACGGTTGCCCGTTTATTAAACAATAGGGTAAAAAACAAATTATAGCGTGTACTAACGCTATAAGTAAAAAGAAAATAAAAGGCTATTGCCTCTTATTTCTTTTTATGCCTGTTTTTTCTTAAACGCTTTTTGCGTTTGTGGGTAGCCATTTTGTGTCTTTTACGTTTTTTACCGCTTGGCATAATTCTTAATTTTTAAATGTGTTACTTTTTTAATTCCTTAATATATTCCTCAATGCGCTGACCAAAAACTGGGTCGGCCACTAATTCTTTGCATTTTTGATAGGCTGCTATAGCCTCGTTTTTACGGCCAAGTTGCTTATAACTCTCAGCCAGGTAAAAATAAGTTTCAAAGTCTGGCTTTAGTTTAAGTACGGTTTTAAACCTGTCCACCGCTTTCTCAAATTGCCCCGATTTCATGGAGAACAAACCCAAATTGAGGTTTGCACTAATGTTATCAGGCTCTTGCGCTACAACCTCGCGCAATAAGCCTATACCCTGCATTGGCGTTGCGCCGCCATTTACATAAGCTACGCCCAAACCTGTTTTAGCCTCAAGGCTGTTGGGTTTAAGTTTCAAAGCATTTTCAAATGCTTCTACCGCGTTTTGTGTAAATACCGGCTGTGCCGATGTATCCTGCGTAAGCTTGTAAGCATCATTAAAACGATTGCCTGCTTTTAACCAGCTATCCAGGCTATTATCCTTGCGGGCAACTTCCTGGTAATAAAATGCTGCCGGTGCGGCTTGATTTACATCGTCCCAACTGGTAGCTAATTGTTTTTGAATGGATAGCTTATCCTCGGCTTTAGTTAACTCTGCTTCCAGATTATTAATTTTAGCCGAAAGCCCCGGACCAATAGCCGCTTTAGCCGCTTCAGAAACCGTTGCTACAGTGACGTTAGCCACCTGATGAACGCCCTCATCCTCGCCGGCCACACCACTATTTGCAGTCGTCTCTTTAGGTTTTACTAACCCTTTAACCGGTAACGAATACAAATAGCCCATAACGGCAACCACCGCTACAATAACAACTATTTGTTTTCTATTCATCACTTAAATTATTTGCTTGCTTTGGTTTTGTTGCCGGTTCTTACTTTTTCAACAAACGTTTTAGCAGGTTTAAAGCTTGGTACAAAATGCTCTGGTATTATTATAGCTGTGTTTTTTGAAATATTACGCGCTGTTTTTTTAGCTCTCTTTTTTACAACAAAACTTCCGAAACCTCTTACATAAACATTTTCACCCTCAACCATTGAGTTTCTAACTACTTTAAAAAACGCCTCAACAGTTTCCTGTACGCTAACTTTCTCGATACCTGTTTTAGTTGAAATTTCGGTAATAATTTCTGCCTTAGTCATATCCTATTTTACTTTATTTATATATAATTACTTAACTGTTTTGGGGTTGCAAAAGTATTGCTTTATTCCCAAAGAGTGAAATAATTAGCGTGTTTTTTTTGTTTGTTTACAAATGCGTAGTAAAACAGGGCGTTTTTTGGTTATATATAGCTTATTTTGTGAACGATGAACTTTGCCGATGAACTTGTAAAATGGTACCAAAACAACAAGCGCGATTTACCCTGGCGCAACACCACAAATGCCTATTTAATTTGGCTGTCTGAAATTATTTTACAGCAAACCAGGGTTGATCAGGGCCTGCCTTATTTCATCCGGTTTATGGAAAAATACCCGGATGTAACCAGCTTTGCGGCCGCGCCCGAAGATGATATATTAAAGCTATGGCAGGGCCTGGGTTATTACTCGCGGGGCCGCAATATGTTAAAAACGGCCCAATACATTCAGGAGCATTATAAGGGTAAATTTCCGCAACGTTATGATGAACTGATCAAGCTAAAAGGTATTGGCGAATATACCGCTGCTGCCATATCCTCATTTTCAGCAAACGAGGCCAAAGCTGTTGTTGATGGCAACGTATACCGGGTTTTAGCACGCTATTTTGGCATTGATGATGCTATAAACAGCACTTTCGGCAAAAAAAAATTCCAGGCTGTTGCCGATGAATTATTGAATAAAGAACACCCCGCTTTGCATAACCAAGCCATGATGGAGTTTGGCGCGATGGTGTGCAAACCTAAAAATCCGGCTTGCGGTATTTGCCCCGTGCGTACCGGATGCTATGCATTTACCAATAATGCCACCACCACACTCCCTGTTAAATTAAAAACGGTTAAAATAAGGGAGCGCTTCTTAAATTATTTTTTAATTACCGATGGCGACACCATCTTAATGAACAAAAGGGGCGAAAATGATATTTGGGCAAATATGTATGATCTGCCGTTAATTGAAACCACATCCGCGTTGTCAATTGAACACTTAATGGCCCTGCCCGAAACCCTTGAGTATTTTGGCGATAATATTCCCATAACGGATGTGTTAACTCCTAAAAAACACATACTTACACATCAGCACCTGCAAGTTAGGTTTATTAAAATATCGCAGCCGCCAATTAAATTAAAACCAAATTGGATTTTCATAGAAGTAATAAATTTAAAAAAATTAGCATTACCTAAAGTAATTTTTATATTTTTAGATAAATTTTTAAATTAGAAATAAAATTTACGCGTTTATTTAAAGTATGTCTGGAATTAATAAAGTAATACTGGTGGGGCACCTGGGTAAAGATCCTGAAGTGCGTTACCTTGAAGGTGGTGTGTCTGTAGCTAGCTTCCCGCTGGCAACTACCGAAACATTTAACAAAGATGGCCGCAAAGTTGAACAAACCGAATGGCATAACATTGTACTTTGGCGCAGCCTGGCTGATGTGGCTGCAAAATATTTACAAAAAGGGAAATTGGTTTATATTGAAGGAAAGCTGCGCACCCGCTCATTTGAAGATAAAGAGGGCGTAAAGAAATATACTACCGAAATTGTTGCCGAAAACTTTACCATGCTGGGCAGAAAAACCGACTTTGAAAGCGACTTACCAAAAGGAGCGATTAAAACAGGTCAAGCTTTTGAAGGGCCTGATGTTTCTGAAAACATTGACCCTCTTTCCTATTAACCTAATTTTAAACCAACGATATGAGCCCGTCGGATAATCGACGGGCTTTTTTATTAAACAAAGCGCAAAAACTTTGTTATTTATATAGTACTTTACAGTATCCGTTGTACTATGAAAAAAACATTAATACTTTTTGTCGGCTGCATATTATTGGCAATGCAAGCCGGGGCACAAGGGTCGGGTAGAAGTTCATTTATTAGGGATAGCCTGGATGTTTATGTAAACCGGGCATTAACGCAGTGGCGTGTACCGGGGTTAGCTATTTGCATTGTTAAAGACGGCCGTGTTGTTTTAATGAAAGGTTATGGTACCAGAGAGTTAGGCCTGCAAGAAAGAATAGATGAGAACACCCTGTTTATGTTAGGAGAGATTACCGAAGCATTTACAGCTACCGCTTTTACCAAGCTGGAGGCTAACAAAACACTTTCACTAAACGACAAAATAACCAGGTACCTACCCGGTTTTAAATTAGATAATAAAGCATCAGACGCTACTATTAATGACCTGTTGACACATCGTGCCGGTTTTAAAACCAATCAGGGCAACTTTACCTTTTATAATACCAGCCTTTCCACACAACAGGTAATTGAAAAAGTTGGCCATATTAAACCTGCGCATCCGTTACGTTCTGCATTTGGTTATACTAATTATGCCTATTCAATTGCGGCTGAGGCGATACCTAAAGTAACGGGGAGGCCATGGTATATCTACTTAAAGGAGAGTTTACTTATGCCGCTGGGAATGGACAAAACCGTACTCCTGAGCCAGGAGCTTCCTTTAGTGTTAAATCGCACTGTGCCACATACTATTGTTGAAGGTCGCTTAACGCCTATTCCGTATCCAGAATTGGATAACCTGGCTGCAGGCTTAAGTATCAGCTCAACAATGGCCGACATGAGTAAATGGATGATGGCCCTGTTAAATAATGGTAAGGTAGGCTCACGTCAAATTATACCCGAGGCAAGTATTAAAAACACACAACATGAATCATCCGGCAATCAACCCTCTGCATCTACTCAAGATAATGAACGATTTGGTTTAGGCTGGTTTTTACAAGACTATGCTGGGCGCAATTTGGTTATGCGCAATGGCCGTGTTAGTGGCTACTCGTCATCCATCACCTTGGTACCGCAAGAAAATTTGGGAATACTTATATTAACTAATACCGATAAAAATGAGTTATATGAGGCCTTGCGCTGGCAAATATTAGATGCTTATTTTAACTTCCCGTATCATAATTATAGTGATAGCTATCTTAATAAATATAAAGCCGATGATGCTAAAGAACAACGGACCAAGCGCCTGATACGCGACTCGGTATTTCGAAATTTGCCCCCGGCGCAAGCACTTATAAATTATACCGGCAGGTATATTAATGATGTTTATGGTAATTTGAACGTTTCTTTAGGCGAATACAGTACATTAGAAATGCGCCTCGAGCATCATCCCAAAATGTATGTAAAGCTGCAACCATTAGGCGGAAATCGGTTTTATGCTAATTTCTCTGACTCGATATATGGAAAAGCTGTTTTCACCTTTGGTTTTGCAGCCGGACGAATTACAAATGTACGGGTAAAGGTTAGCGATGCGGTAGAAACCGACCCTTACGATTTCAAGAAGGTAGATTAAATACCTACTCCTATTAGCGTAACAGTAAAGTCGAGCACAGAATTAGCAGGAATTTTGCCCGATGAGGTAGCTCCATAAGCCAGGGCAGACGGAATTATTAATCGTATTCTCCCCGCGTTAGCTTGATCGCCTAAAGGGCCAGCGTTAATTTTTAGTATACCTACCTGCCAACCTTTAATAGTGCCGGATAAAGCTAATACCGCACTTGTCGACGACTCAAATGTAGTTCCATTAAGCAATTTGCCGGTATAACCAACCTGTATAGTTGATGTTGCCGTTGGAGCTGCACCGGTGCCTTGTTTTATTATACTGTAGTAAATGCCTGATGGATCCTTTGTTGCTGTGATATTATTAGCCGACAGATATGCCTGAATTTTAGCGTCGTCAATGGCTGCCTGCTCGGCAGCAAAGTCAACTTTTTTGCAAGCCGATAAACCTAAAATAACAACACTAAATAGTAAAAGGTATTTTTTCATGTAAGTTTTTCCTTTATAACTGATTTTTCAATCAAAAATTATTTGATAGCCAAAATACAATTTAACTATTACAACGCGGTTTTAATTTTCAATTCATTCAATTGTGCATCTGCAATGGTTGATGGCGAATCGATCATCACATCGCGGCCCGAATTGTTTTTAGGGAACGCTATAACATCACGTATGGAATCCAGCCCTGCAAAAATAGCGCAAAGGCGATCAAAACCGAAGGCCAACCCGCCATGCGGTGGTGCGCCATATTCAAACGCGTCCATTAAAAAGCCAAATTGTTTTTGTGCTTCTTCGGTTGTAAAACCTAAATGCTTAAACATTAACGCCTGTAAAGCACGGTCATGTATACGTATTGATCCGCCACCTATTTCTGTTCCGTTTATTACCAGGTCATAAGCATTCGCACGTACATCGCCCGGTTTGGTATCCAGTAGTTCAATATCTTCCGGTTTTGGCGAAGTGAACGGGTGGTGCATAGCGTGGTAGCGCTCAGTATCTTCATCCCACTCCAACAGCGGGAAATCTAACACCCATAGCGGTGCGAATGTGTTTTTATCGCGCAAGCCCAAACGGGTACCCATTTCTAAACGCAACTCGTTCAATTGCTTACGTACTTTATCGGCCGGACCAGCTAATACCAGCATTAAATCGCCTTTTTCTGCTTCAAAAGCAGCGGCCCAATTTGTTAACTCGTCTTCGCTGTAAAATTTATCAACTGATGATTTTAATGTACCGTCGGTATTATAACGGCAATAGATCATGCCGGTTACGCCAATTTGCGGGCGCTTTAACCATTCGGTCAGTTCGTCAATTTGCTTGCGGGTATATTCTGCGCAGCCTTTGGCGTTGATACCAACAACCAACTCGGCATTATCAAAAATGCCAAAGCCTTTGCCTTTAACTACATCGTTCAACTCCACAAACTCCATCCCAAAACGGATATCCGGTTTATCAGAACCATATAATCTCATCGCGTCGGCATACTGCATACGCGGGAAATCGCCCAGTTCTAAACCCTTAACTGTATTAAACAGGTGGCGAGTTAAGCCTTCAAAAATATTCAGGATATCTTCCTGGGTGATAAATGATAATTCGCAATCTATCTGGGTAAACTCCGGCTGCCTGTCGGCACGCAGGTCCTCATCCCTAAAACATTTTACTATTTGGAAATAACGGTCAAACCCACTCACCATTAGCAATTGTTTAAAGGTTTGCGGCGATTGCGGCAGGGCGTAAAACTCGCCCGGGTTCATGCGGCTTGGTACCACAAAATCGCGTGCGCCTTCGGGGGTCGATTTGATCAATACCGGGGTTTCAACCTCTATAAAATCCAAACCATCTAAATACTTGCGTATCTCCTGTGCCATTTTATGGCGCAATACCAGGTTGTTTCGTATTGGCTCACGACGCAGATCCAAATAGCGGTATTTAGCACGTAGCTCTTCACCACCATCAGTGTCATTCTCAATTAAAAACGGAGGAATTTTAGCCGCGTTTAGCACCTCAATATCCTTAACAGTAATTTCTATCTCACCTGTTGGTATTTTAGTGTTTTTGTTGGAGCGCTCAACAACCGTTCCGGTTACTTTTATAACAAATTCGCGGCCCAGCTCACGGCTGGTTTCACGCAGCGTGGCATCGGTATCCGTATTTAATACCAACTGGGTTAATCCGTACCGGTCGCGAACATCAATAAATGTTGTTCCGCCCAGGTCGCGCGATTTTTGCACCCATCCACATAAAGTTACCGTTTGGCCTAAATGGTTAATATTTAATTCGCCGCAAGTATGTGTTCTTAGCATAGTAACGATTTTATAAAGTTTGCAAAAGTAATGTTTTTGAGATGAAAGCAGAAAGGTAAAAGGTTAAAGGTGCTTTGTTCGGCTAAAGCCCCTAACAAATTTTTATTACGTCCGCCCATAAATGGGACGGCAATGAATCATGATGCGAAGCAAATTCATTGCCATTGTTTTCAACCAACGGATAAAAAAGCATAATAAAATTGGCTTTAGCCAAATGATTACTACCTTTGCCCCATAATTCTCAAGGGGTGCCTTGCTTTGGAACGATAAAATACGCTGCAGCTATTTTTACCAAACTGAAAGACAGGCTGAGATCAAACCCATGCCCCCCAACCCCCTGAAGGGGGAGTAAGTAGTTAATCTACTTGCTCTTTTTCACAGGAATTTGGGGAGCTACACCTGATCCGGGTAATGCCGGCGTAGGGAGAGGTAACAAGTTAAGTGTACTGCACATTGTACCCTGGTGGGCAGATGGTTTAACGTATTTATTTACAAACAAATTGAAAAATTTATTCGCGGCATTATTTGCCCTGCTGCTGCCTGTCCTGGCATCGGCCCAATTCTCTGTATCCGGTAAAATTACCGACCAGCAAACCGGCGAAGCACTGCCCGGCGCAACCATTACTGTTCAAAATCAATCGGTTGTATCTAACGCTGCCGGTAATTACAAAATTGAAAACCTGCAATCTGGCAGTTATGTGATGCAAGTAGCCTACATCGGCTATCAACCTGAGCAAAAAAAGCTAACTGTAAGCGGTAATGCAACAGCTAACTTTTCCTTAAACAACAGCAACCAGGTAACAGACGAGGTTAACATAACGGGCATATCAGCATCCGCCAAAACCCCGGTTACGTTTACCAATCTAAACAAAGCCGATATCGCCAAAAACAACTCGGGCCGCGGGTTTGAGTATTTGCTGGAGCAAACGCCTTCGGCGGTTGTAAGTTCAAACGCGGGGGCGGGTGTGGGTTACACCGGCATAAGAATCCGTGGATCGGACGGCACACGGATAAACCTAACTGTTAACGGTATACCTATCAATGATGCCGAATCGCAAGGCTCATATTCCGTAAATTTACCCGACCTGGCATCGTCAATTAACAAAATACAGGTACAACGTGGGGTGGGTACATCTACCAACGGCGCGGGAGCTTTTGGCGCAAGTATTAATATAACAACCAATACAAGGCAGGACACCGCTTATGCAGAACTAAACAACTCGGCAGGCTCATACGGCACTTTTAAAAACACGGTTAATATTGGTACAGGTTTATTGGGCGGCAAGTTCAGTTTTGATGGCCGTTTGTCGCGTACGGTCTCTGATGGCTATATAGAACGCGCTTCATCTAATTTGCGATCATACTTTTTAAGCGGCGCTTACTACGGTAAAAACAATACTTTAAGATTGAATGTATTCTCGGGCCATGAAAAAACCTACCAGGCGTGGAACGGTTTATCCGAAGATAAATTGATAGCCGGCAACCTGCGTTATAACGAAGTGGGCTACATCGCTAAAACCGGTGGTTTTTATGATAACCAAACTGATAATTACACTCAAAACCATTACCAGTTATTGTATGATCATACTTTAAGCAGTAAGCTTACTTTTAACGGAGCGTTGCACTATACCCGTGGCTATGGCTATTATGAAGAATACAAAAACGATGCTGACCTGGTAGGCCGTTACGGCTTAACCCCGGTAGTTATTGGCGGCACAGCTATTACCACCAGCGATTTGGTTCGCCAGCTATGGTTAAGCAACCACTTTTACGGCACGACTTACAATTTCACTTACAAGCCAACTCAAAAATTCAAATTCATTTTGGGTGGTGCGTATAATGAATACAAAGGCGATCATTACGATAAGATCATGTGGACGCAGGAAAGCACCAATGTACCCCCGGGATATGAATACTCGCACAACTTTGCCAAAAAAACCGACTTTAACATATTTGGCCGTGCCGAATTGAATGTTGGCAACTGGTTGGTGTATGGCGATATGCAATACCGCCATGTTGATTATTCGTTTTTGGGTTTCGATCGTAATTTGAATAACGTACAACAACAAGCCCTGCTTGACTTTTTTAATCCCAAAGTAGGTGCCACCTATAGCTTTGGCAATAGCAGCGTTTACGCGTCATTAGCCGTAGGCAACCATGAGCCTAACCGTAATGATTTTACTAACTCATCGCCAGCAAGTCGCCCCAAATCAGAAAACCTGAAAGACTTTGAAGCGGGTTACCATTACAATACAGCAAAATTTGGCTTCACGGTTAATGGCTATTATATGCTGTATAAAAACCAGTTAGTATTAACAGGTGCGTTAAATGATGTTGGCGCGGCCATACGTACCAATATTGATGATAGCTACCGTGCGGGTGTGGAGTTAACCACCCGTGTGCAGATTGCCAAACCGCTTACCTGGATGGCCAACGCCACCATAAGCACCAACAAGGTGAAAAACTTTAAGCAGTATTTGTATAACTATGATACAGGCACTAATGACCTGTTTCAATATGCATCAACCAATATTGCTTACTCGCCCTCATTTATTGGCGGCAGCACGCTTAACTATAAAGTACTAAAAAATGCCGAGATAGCCTTCATTAGTAAATATGTAAGCAGGCAGTATTTAGACAATACTTCCACTCAAAGCCGCTCATTAGCCGGATATTTTGTTAACGATGTGCGATTGGCTTACAATTTCGCATTCAAAGGGGTTAAAAATGTTCAACTTGGCTTATTGGTGAATAACATCTTCAGCGAAAAGTACCAGTCGGACGGTGCAACCTATCCCGTTATTTCAGGGGGCAAAGTGGACAATTATAATTACTTCTTCCCGCAGGCACCAATTAACTTTTTGGGGTCGCTTAACGTAAGATTTTAATGCAGAATACTCTACATCTATTTATACAACAGTTACAGCAAACCACTCTTTTGGAGTGGCTTGCTGTTTCATTAGCTGTTAGCGAGGTATTGCTGGCGCGGATAAATAATGTATGGCTGTACCCAACCGGGATAGCCGGGACCATAATAGGTATTTATGTTTTGCTCACGGCAGGTTTATATGCCGAGTCTCTCCTGAATGTTTATTACGTGGTAATGAGCATTTATGGCTGGATATTCTGGCTAACCAAGCGCGGTAATTCAACCATTAAAATAACCTGGACAACCAAAAAAGAATGGGTAATTGTTGGGCTGATTGTTTTTGTGGGATGGTTGATATTGTACCTGGTGCTTAAGCATTTTACTGATTCAACCGTACCTGTTTGGGATTCGTTCGTGTCGTCAACCGCCTGGGCAGGAATGTGGTTGTTGGCGCGGCGAAAAATTGAGAATTGGGTATTATTAAATATCAGCAACCTGTTTGCCATTCCGTTGCTTTTTCATAAAAACCTGCCGCTATTTGGCCTGCTTACCCTGTTTTTATTTGTGATAGCCATATGGGGATATTTTGAGTGGCGAGCTATCTATCGCAAGAAAAACATCTTAGCTTATCAGCCATGAAAAGTATATCACATCCATCAACCTTTATTGAGGCTAATTGGCAAAACACCATTCGCGGCAGCACCAAAGAAGCAGAAGAGATGGGTATGCTGCACCCCCAACAATTAGAACTCATCTATCAGCAAAAATGGTTCAAAGCATTAATACCGGTTGAATATGACGGGCTTGCTCTTTCATTGCCTGACTTGGTGCAATTACAAGAAGCTTTAAGCTGGTGTGACGGAAGTTTTGGCTGGGTGTTTACCCTATGCTGTGGGGCCGGTTGGTTTTCGGGATTTATAGATACGTCGGTTGCCCCGTTGTTATTTATTGACGCGAAAACTTGCTTAGCCGGTAGCGGTGCACAAACAGGAGAAGCTATTGTTACCGACGTCGGGTATATCATCAACGGCGAATGGAACTATGCCAGCGGGGCGCACCACGCTACGCATTTTACCGCCAATTGTATCATCAAAAAAGATGGTGAAGTATTATTAAATGAAGATGGAACACCTCTAATTCGCCCGTTCATTATTGATAAAAAAGATGTGGAATTATTAGCTACCTGGAAATATATAGGCATGGTAGCAACGGGCAGTCATTCATTTAAAATTGACAACGTTCATGTTGATAAGAATCGTTGCTTTCAAATAGATCCAAACCATACCACCATTGATAGCGAATTATATCAATACCCTTTTTTGCAATTAGCCGAAGCTACTTTGGCCGCTAACCTGGCGGGCATGGCCATTCATTTTATTGATCTGGCCGAAGACATTATTGAGCAAAGAGCGGCCCTTGATAAATTTACAGACGCTCAAAAAGCAATGCTTGCCGAAAAACTGCACCATATAAAAACTGAAATGCAGGATGCGCGAACTACCTTTTATCGCGCAGTTGATATTTCATGGCGCGACAACAATACTGAAGCATTAAAATGGGTAAGCATCAACAGCAGACAATTAGCCAAAGCGGCACGCAGCTATGTGGACACTTTGTACCCTTATTGCGGGCTACAGGCCGCATCGCCTGATACAGAGATCAACCGGGTTTGGCGTGACCTGCATACGGCCAGCCAGCACAGTCTTTTAGTTTTTGAAAGTTAACAGGAGTTAGTATCTTGTTAACGTAAATATCATATTGGTTTTTAATCTGTTTAATGATATTTGCCTTAAAATCAATTGTGATGAAGATCAAAAACCTATTGTTTATCCTGCTTGCGGGATGCTCTGTTTCCTTATCGGCACAAAACAAACCTAAAACAGCTACGGCAAACACGGACCTGCCACGCCCCAAATTAGTGGTAGGCTTAATGGTAGATCAAATGCGCTGGGATTATTTATACCGCTTTTATAGCCGTTACGGCACCGGCGGGTTTAAACGTTTGCTAAACGAAGGGTTTACCGCCGAAAACACCATAATTGATTACATACCTACAGTTACTGCCGCCGGGCATACTACGGTTTATACCGGTACCTCGCCTGCCATACACGGCATTGCCGGCAATGACTTTATTATACAAGCTACAGGCAGGTCAATGTATTGCACTTCTGATACTACCGTACAGGGGGTAGGCACTACTTCCAACTGGGGTAAAATGTCGCCGCGTAATATGTTAACCACAACGGTTACTGACGAATTAAAGCTGGCTACTAATTTTAAGTCGAAAGTAATTGGTATAGCCCTAAAAGACAGGGGCGCTATTTTACCTGCCGGGCATACCGCAAACGCCGCTTATTGGATGGATGATAAAAGCGGCAGCTGGATAAGCAGCACTTATTACATGAAAGAATTGCCGCAATGGGTAAAGGATTTTAATGGTAAACGCTTAATAGAAAAATATTTGGCGCAGGATTGGAATACGCTTTATCCAATTGAAACTTATACTCAAAGTACCGCGGATAATGCCAGGTACGAAGGTTTGTTTAAAGGCTCTACAACACCAACGTTCCCCATAAAAACATCATTAGTTTATAAAGATAGTTTAGAAATTATACGCACTACGCCTTATGGCAATACTTTATCTATTGATCTGGCAGAAGCTGCTATAAATGCCGAGAGGTTGGGACAAAACGGGATTACCGACTTTTTAGCATTAAGCTTGTCATCTCCAGATTATGTTGGCCATAAATTTGGCACCAACTCCATTGAAATTGAGGATACTTATTTGCGATTGGACCGTGACCTGGCCAGCTTTTTTACATTTTTAGATACCAAATTGGGTAAGGGCCAATACACCGTATTTTTAACTGCGGACCATGGCGCGGCGCATAATACCGCTTTTTTAAAGGACCATAATATCCCGGCAGGAACATGGGATGATGGTGCAGCATTAAGGGGGCTTAACGCGCAATTATTGGAAAAATATAAAGGGCAAAGATTAGTGTTAAGCATGCTCAATTACCAGGTTCAGTTAAACAACCCAGTTATTAAACGTTTAGGGCTGGACGAAGCCGCTATAAAAAACGATTGCATACAATACCTGCAGCAGCAACCTGCTGTAGCCTTTGTGGTGGATATGCAAAAAGCACAAACAGCAAACATTCCTGATGACTTACGTGAGCGTATTATTAACGGCTATAATGCCGAGCGAAGCGGTGCCATACAAATTACATTAAAACCGGGCTGGTTTAGCGGCCGTAACCCGGCTGCGGGAAGGACATCAACGGGAACATCACACGGAACCTGGAACCCTTATGACGCGCATATTCCGTTTATATTGATGGGTTGGGGCGTTAAACATGGCTCAACCACCCGCGAAACACACATGACTGATATTGCGCCAACCATTGCCGCGTTGTTACATATACAAGCACCAAACGGAACCATAGGAAAACCTGTAGGCGAGGCGTTAAAATAGTTTGATGAATACCGCTTTTAAAATAATAATACCAGCCGATACAGAATTGACCAGTCTAATTGCCGATTGGTATTTTGATGAGTGGAATATTGATAAAGCCGCGACCATTGAACGACTGAATGGCTTTCCGAATGATGGAATGCCCTTTCAATTGGTAATGACATTACATGGAACACCAATTGCAACAGGGGGTGTTTATCATCATGTTGGGCTTTTGGATGCTGTTCCCCGGCTAAAAGAATTTCAGCCCTGGTTGGCATTGGTTTATACGCTTCCCGAACATAGGAGAAAAGGTTATGGAGCGATACTTTGCGAAGAGATACAGCGTATAGCGAACGGGTTGGGAACAAAAGAGCTTTACCTTTTTACCCACACTGCCGAAAGTTTATACAAAAGATTAGGCTGGGAACAATTGGAAAGAATTGATCTTAAAGGCAAGGATATTGCTATAATGAAAAAGGAACTATAGTATGTCATCCCACCATATCATTCGCGAAAAACAGGAGCCTGCCTTATTGGTGTTGGGTTTAGATAATTTTGATGATGAATTACTGGGTCAGTTATTGGAATGGAGCCCAACTGTAATGGTTACTGAGACCATTGCCGAGAAGCTAAATGCTTACGGCATCAAGGTAGATTGGGTAATTACCGATAATATTGATGGCGATATCCAATCAGATGTAAAGTTGCTACAGGTAAATAATGAGCCGCTGATATCATCTGCCTTAAAACATTTAACCGGTAATAATTACCCCGCATTAAATGTAGTTACCGATGAATTAAACCTGGATGATTATCTGCCATTCATCAACCAAATAAACCTGGTAATATTTTACAATAACCAAAAGATATACCCGGTTGCATCCGGCTACAGCAAATGGAAGCCGGCGGGAGAAATTATTCAGTTATTATCTATCCCAACCAACCTGCAATTTACCGGACTTGACAAGCTATCTGAAACCATGTTTAAAACCCAAAACGATGGCTTTTTTACCCTGCAATTCTCCAACTCGTTTATTGTAGTGGCAGAGGCGCTTTAAGCCCTTTAAATCGGCCTGTTTTTTGTGTTAATTTTTTTAAATTAGCGTTAAACCTTTTTGCTTTTGTTTGTCTAACAATATTATAAATCAGATCAGCGTTTATCATACAATCATGAAAAGATCATATATAAAATTAATCGGTATCGCCTTTAGTGCGATATTGGCTTTATCAATTACCACTGCCGACGCACAGCGTGGAGCAAGAGGCTCATTTGGCGGTGGAACCATCGGTGGTGGCGGTGGAGGAAGTATTGGCGGCGGTGGCAGCATGGGCAGAGGTGTAGGCGGTGGTGCCGGAATTGGCATGGGTCGACCATCGGTAGGTAACATTGCCCCGCAACGAGGCACAGCCGTTGCCCCACGTAGCGGGATTGGTGCAAACGGTGCTGTAAGTGCCGGGCGCCCGTCTTACCGTAGTTATCCGGGCTTACCAACAGGCACCAATCGTGTAACCGGAAGGCCATATAATGGTTACTACAACTATCATGGCTATTATAACCGCTATTACATGCCTTATTTAGGTATTAATGTAGGGTTTTTACCTTACGGATATTATCCTTTTTGGTGGGGTGCTAACCAATATTTTTACAGTGCCGGTTTATTTTACCAGTTTAATAATAACCAATATACTGTAGTTGAGCCCCCTTTGGGCGCAGCGATCAAAGATCTGCCGGATAATGCACAATCTATTGTGATCAATGGCGTACAGTATTATGAATTAAATGGTGTTTACTACGAACCAATCACTAAAGATGACGGATCGGTAGTTTACCAGGTAGCCGGTAAAGATGGCGTTTTAGATACCGACAATGGCGGTTCAGAAGCTTATAACCAAAATCAAATACAAGGAGGGGCATCTGCATCGGCACCATCCCGTTATCCTGCTGCGCCTGCATCAACTATAAAACCTCCAAAAATGGGGGATGTGGTTAGATCTATACCATCCGACAGCAAAAGGGTGAATGTAGCGGGACAGAAATATTTATTATCTGCTGATGGTTACTACTACCAGGAAACATTTGATAATGACAATAACCGTAGCTACAAAGTTGTAGGTACACCAGAGGACGAACCTAACCGTTAATTCATATTTTGTAGTTTTGAGAAGGTGAAAGCAGCAATGTTTTCACCTTTTTTATTGCGCGCACTTTAAACATTTTTAATAAGTTTGATTGGCAAAACCTAAATGTAACCTCGCATATAATTTATGGAACCAATAATTATCCTGGCCATCATCTTATTTACAATAATAGCAACGTTATATTCATCAGTTGGCCATGCGGGCGCTTCGGGATATTTAGCAGCCATGGCGTGGCTTTCATTCGCACCTGATTCTATCAAACCAATTTCACTGGTTTTAAATATTTGTGTTGCTACACTAGTATCTTATAAATATATCAGATCCGGATTCTTTGACCGAAAAATATTTATTCCTGTTGCCATAGCATCTTTACCAATGGCATTTATTGGCGGCAGTATGACAATAGACCCTCACTATTTTAAATTAATAGCGGGTATTTTTTTGATTATATCTGCAACATTATTGTTGCTACGTGAATATATTAAACCAAAAACAGAAGTTAGACCAATGCCATTTGGATATGGCTTAATGATGGGTGCAGTGATAGGCTTGATCTCAGGAATGATTGGCGTAGGCGGGGGTATTTTTCTTTCCCCAATTATCATTATGGCGAACTGGACAACGATTAAAAAAGCATCAGGAGTGGCGGCATTGGTAATTTTATGCAATTCGATAACCGGGCTTGCCGGGCATCTATCCTCGTTAAATAAAATTGATTCAAATATCCTTTTTTATATTCCTGCTGTTATTGCAGGCAGCTTTATAGGATCTTATTTAGGCACTAAATTTCTCAGCAACAAGTTAATCATAACCTGTTTGTTTATTGTTCTCTTTTCCGCAGGTTTGAAATTTATATTGGTTGACTTTGTAAAATAAATTACACTTAATACATCTGAGAAATAAGTTATTGCGTTTATTAGTTTGGGCCTTTTAAAATGAAAAAGATCAAAGAAAAACATTCTTTAGCCATGCGATGGTTCCATTGGGTAAATTTTCCCATACTGGCCATCATGATATGGAGCGGGATTTTGATCTATTGGGCAAGCGATACTTATTCTATCACGCTATTCGGGCATACCTATTTTAAATTCTTCCCGCAATGGTTTTATAAAGAATTTAATATCGTACATCGCTTATCGGAAGGGATGGCATTTCACTTCCTGTTCATGTGGTTCTTTACCATAAACGGCGTGTTATATGTGCTGTACACCTGGATATCCGGCGAGTGGCGTGAGTTGGTGCCCAAACGAAATTCGTTCAAAGAAGCCTGGCTGGTTTTATTACACGATATGCACATCCGCAGGGGATTACCTCCTCAAAATAAATACAATGCCGCACAGCGTATCGCCTATTCGGCTATCATAGTAATGGGATTTGGGTCGTTAATTACGGGATTGGCCATTTATAAGCCGGTACAATTTTATTATTTAACCTGGCTATGCGGTGGCTACCATTTGGCAAGGATATGGCATTTTGTGCTGACCGTTGGCTATGTGTTATTTTTTATGATACACACTATACAGGTTATCCTGGCGGGATGGAATAATTTCAGGTCAGTTATTACAGGTTTTGAAGTAGTGGACGAAAAATCAAAAAAGCAAAAGGATGAAAAAAACTAAAAAACCGTTGACTACCGATCAAAAGATCAACCGGCGGACGTTTATTTCGTTCGCTACATTTATCGGGGTGGGAGCCGCTGCTTATGGTGGTTGGAAATGGCTATATAATTCGCCATTGGAAACCAAAGGTATAACCGCAGGCGCGCGCAAACCACTGCGCAAAGCCTTAAATAAAACCGAATTGTTTTTCAGGAACTTCTTCAGCAATAACAACTTGGTTAAAACCTACCCCAAATCAATGGCGGCAAAAAAGGTAAGGGTGAACAGTCATATAGGCATGGAGACCTACAAACCTTTTGACCCCACCACATGGTCATTAGCAGTTAAAAAATCGCCTACAGAAATATTGACCGTAACACTTGACGAACTAAAAAAACTACCTAAAACCGAACTCATCTTCTCTTTCAAATGTGTGGAGGGCTGGGACCAGATATCTCACTGGGGTGGTGTAAAATTCAGCGATTTTATAGCGCATTACAAACTGGACGAGCAGGTTAAAATGGAATACGTGGGTATGGAAACGCCTGATGGACGGTATTATGTGGGCTTGGATACACCCAGCGCCATGCACCCGCAAACGCTGTTAGCTTATGAGGTTAACGACAAGCCGCTGCCTTTAGAACATGGCGCACCCCTAAGGCTCATCATCCCGGTTAAATATGGCATTAAAAACCTCAAACGCATTGGCAGTATCAGCTTTAGTAATAACCGCCCGCGCGATTATTGGGCCGAGCGTGGTTATGATTATTATTCAGGCTTATAAGTAGCCGCTTTTAAAAAACGCTCAACGGCATAGGTAGATAATTGCCCGCCCGGTCCATTTAAATTATAATCAAACCCATGTGTGGCCCAAGGTAGCTGTAACCAATAATGTTTGATATGATTTGCGTTTAGTTTTTTACTAAGCCTGTTGCTATGCTCATAAGCTACCAACACATCATTAGCCCCATGTATAATTAATGTGGGTGGCGATTGCCTATCCACAAACTCAATAGGTGAGCTGGCAAAATAATTTTGCGGCACATCCTTGTAGGTCCCACCCAGATATCGCTCCATCACGCCACGCGAATCCATAACCAACGGACTTGCCGGAAGCGAATATCCCCAAACCATATCCGCAGGGCCATAAAAATCAATTACACCCACAATAGTTGGGTCATGCAGACTATATGCAGCTAGCATCGCAATTTGCGCCCCGGCAGATCGGCCTAACAAAACAAATTTATTAGTGTCTATTTTAAGCTGATCAGCATTAATACGTAAATAACTTAAGGCAGCGCGTACATCATCCAGCGGTGCCGGACTTTTATACTTCGGTGCCATCCGGTAGTTGATGGATGCAACATTGTATCCACGTTTTGCCAGGTAATTATTGAACTCTGGTAATTGCTGGCTATCGCCGCTGCTCCACGAGCCTCCATGTATTACAATGATGCAGGAATTGTTTTCATTTTTTGCAGAGGGGTAGAAATCTAATGTTAGGGTTGTATCCTGATATTTTACATAGGTTATTGTTTGATACATTATCGGTTCGGGAGCTTTTGAAAACATTTTTAAAACAGAGAAGGGTTCGCGCAAATGGTCGCTGCCCGGTATACTGTTGCTATCCAGAATTTGGCTTTTAGTATATTTTAAATTACTGGAAAGAATATAGGCTTTTACAATAGGCGAGCAAAACAACCCCAGGGATATAACCCCAATAACTGTAGCATGAAGCCGGTATTTACATTTACGCAACCCGGCTACAACCAAAAAAATAGAAGTGAGGATTATAAATACCCAGCAATACTCCGCTACTACTATCGACAGTAACCATAAATGATAGGTTGGC
The DNA here is from genome assembly GCA_964611565.1 of uncultured Mucilaginibacter sp. Taxonomy (GTDB): domain Bacteria; phylum Bacteroidota; class Bacteroidia; order Sphingobacteriales; family Sphingobacteriaceae; genus Mucilaginibacter. The sequence continues at coordinate 28,155 of CAZTAU010000026.1, forward strand.
GCTTTAAATACACTTAATAATGAGATCAGAAACAGAATACTAAATAATACTAGTCGTTTCATATAACAATTTACCTGTTGCAATGATAATCATCTTAATTATTACATAGTAAAAACATTTTTTTATCTAAACTTGCAAACGCAACGCTAATTAGCAAGCTATTATACATGAACGAGGATTTTTACAAGCAGATATTAAATAAGCAGCAGCAAGCCGAAACCGTGCCTTCAAACGAAGCGATTACAGGTTGGGCAATGCAGGTTATTCGTTTGCTATATCCCGAGCAGTCAAGCAAAGCGTTTAATTCGGTTGACGAATTAAAACAAGATTTTGTACGATTAGAAAAAGAGCTTTGCGATATCATGAAAGCCACCAAGGCTTGCAGCGATTGTAATATTGAACAATTAGCTAAAGCCTTTTTTAGTGAATTACCCGAGCTTTATCGCATATTAAACACGGATATTCAGGCCATTTTTACCGGCGACCCTGCGGCACGCAGCGAGTTTGAAGTAATACGTGCCTATCCGGGTTTTTTTGCCATTTCGTGTTACCGGATGGCGCATTTGTTAAACAAGTACGATATTCCGTTAATTCCACGCATATTAACCGAGTTTGCCCATTCAAAAACAGGCATTGACATACACCCGGCTGCGCAGGTAGGCGAATACTTTTATATTGACCACGGCACAGGTACGGTTATTGGCGAAACTACCCAAATTGGTAAAAACGTAAAGCTTTACCAGGGCGTAACCTTAGGCGCGTTAAGTGTAGCTAAAAATATGGCCGATACCAAGCGCCACCCAACGGTTGGCGATAATGTGGTGATCTACTCGGGTGCAACAATACTAGGTGGCGATACGATTATTGGCCATGACAGCGTTATAGGTGGAAACGTATGGCTTACAAAAAGCGTAGCGCCACACTCTACCGTTTATCATACCCCTATGATAAAGGTGTTAAAATCAAAAAAATAATATGGCAGGCATACTTGATTTGATAGGCAATACACCTATGGTTGAGATCAAAAGGCTTAACCCCAACCCCAACGTAAAAATATATGGTAAGCTGGAGGGTAATAATCCCGGCGGCAGTGTAAAGGACCGTGCAGCATATAATATGATCAGCAGTGCATTGGAGCGTGGCGACATTAAACCCGGCACTAAACTCATTGAAGCTACCAGCGGTAACACTGGCATAGCCTTAGCTATGATAGCAGGATTATTTGACCTGGAAATAGAATTGGTGCTACCATCAAACTCCACCCGCGAGCGTACATTGACCATGGAGGCTTTCGGCGCCAAAGTTACTTTGCTGGAAGGCATTGAGGCCTGCCGTGATTATGCCGAGGACAAAGCGGCCAACCATGGTTTTTTTATGCTGAACCAGTTTGCTAACGAAGACAATTATCTATCGCATTATAAACATACCGGGCCAGAAATTTGGCGTGATACCAATCATGAAATAACCCATTTTGTGAGTGCCATGGGTACCACAGGGACCATTATGGGCTGCTCTAAGTTTTTTAAGGAAGTTAACCCCGAGATACAAATTGTTGGTTGCCAGCCAACAGACGGCTCATCTATACCCGGCATACGCCGCTGGCCCGAAGCTTATCTGCCCAAAATATTCGACCCATCAAGGGTGGATAGGATAATGGATATTTCTGAACAGGAAGCCGTAGCCATGACCCGCCAAATGGTAAAGCACGAGGGCATTTTTGCAGGCATGAGCAGTGGTGGGGCTTTATCAGCATCCATTCGCTTAGCTCAGGAGCTTAAAGAAGGCACCATCGTGTTTATTTGCTGCGACAGGGGCGACAGGTATTTGAGCAGTGAGTTGTTTGGGTAGGTCTTATTCTCTTTGTCATTGCGAGGAGAAACGACGAAGCAACCGCGAACTTTGCATATTAACACTTAGCTTAATTGAGATTGCTGCGCTCGCAATGACACATCTTTAACTTGCCGGCTTATTCCTCGGTCCTTTATTCCACACCTTCTTTTTACCGCGATTACGGTTGTTTTTGTTAGGCTCATGTGACGACCTTACTTCGGCAATAGATGCTATATGCGGTGGGATTTCATGTACCGGAAGCTTTCTGTCTATCAGGTCCTCAATACTCTTTAACTTACGCTCATCGCGGTGATTAACAAAAGTAATGGCAGTACCGGTTGTAGCGGCACGTGCGGTACGGCCAATACGGTGTATATAATCTTCCGCGTCGCCGGGGGCGTCGTAGTTGATAACCAAATCAATTCCCTCCACATCAATACCGCGCGAAAGCGCATCGGTACCAATAATAACCGGAAGTTGTTTGTTTTTAAATTGCAGTAAAATATCCTCACGTTCCTTTTGCTCCAAATCAGAGTGAAAGGCGGCCACATTAACTTTGGCTGCTTTTAATTCTTTAGCTAAAGCTTTTACTATCTCTTTTCGCGAAGCAAAAATAATGGTGCTTAAAAATGCGCCTTCTTTAAGGATATGCAACAACAAAGGTGTTTTTTGCGCGTCGTGCGCTTTGTATATCTGCTGATCAATACCTACAGCCGGTTGTGATATAGCAATGCTTATTTGCTCCGGATCGGTTAATACCGATTTAGCCAGGTTACGTATGCGTCCCGGCATAGTAGCCGAAAACAACAGCGTTTGCCTTTTTTTAGGAAGATAGCCAATAATACGCATAATATCATCCGAAAAACCCATATCCAGCATTCGGTCGGCTTCATCCAGTACCAGGTATTTAATTTGATCCAGCTTTAATACACCCGATGTAAGGTGTGCTATCAGCCTGCCCGGTGTAGCTATGATGATATTTACATTGTTTTGTATGCCCCGGCGCTGCTGTTCGTAAATATGGCCATCGCCACCGCCAAAAACAGCTATAGAACTTACGCCTGTAAAATACGCTAATCCTTCTACTTGTTGGTCTATCTGTTGGGCCAGTTCGCGGGTGGGGGTTAGTATTAGCGCGAGGGTTTTTTCCTCTATATTACGGCCTATCTTCTCTAAAACGGGTAATAAAAATGCCGCTGTTTTACCGGTACCGGTTTGTGCGCAGGCAATCAGATCCTTGCCGTCTAATATTTTTGGTATGGCCATCGATTGGATTGGCGTAGGGTTAACATAACCCATGCTGTTCAATCCTTCTGATAAATGTTCGTTGAAATTAAAATCTTGAAAAGTCACTCTATCTTTATACGTAAGGTATGCAATATATAAAAAATGTCCGACTATCGGCTATTTCGTCTGGCAGGGCAGCCAGCGTGATTGCTCAAACAAGGTTAACATAAGTTAACACATTTCAGGAACTTTATTATTTAATGTGCTGACTATCAATCATTTATTAATTGAATTTGTAAAAAGGTGTTAACCATCCTTAAAAAAACATCCTAAACAATTGATTTATAGCATATTAATCCCTGTCCCTGCTTAGTTTGCTAAATGCCAGCGGATTTTCGCTCAATTCCGCACCCTCTAACCTGTGCTTTACTATATGTATCGCCGTAAATAAGGCTTCGCGGAAAGACACCGGCGATGCCAAATTTTTACCGGCAATATCAAACGCGGTTCCATGGTCGGGCGAGGTGCGCACAAATTTTAACCCTGCTGTAAAGTTTACACCTGTTTCAAATGCTATTTGTTTAAACGGTATTAAGCCCTGGTCGTGGTACATGGCCAATACCGCATCAAACTGTAAATAGGTCGCGTTAGCAAAAAAGCCATCTGCCGCATACGGACCAAATGCCAGCACATCGCTTTCGCGCGCTTGCTCAATGGCCGGTATGATAGTTTCCTGTTCCTCGGTACCAATTAATCCATTATCGCTGGCATGTGGGTTAAGACCCAAAACCGCAATACGTGGTTTACGTATCCAAAAATCATTTTTCAAGCTGTTGTTCATTAGCTTAAGCTTGGCTACAATTTTATCGGCAGTAATGCTTTGGGCTATTTTGGTAATAGGTACATGGCCGGTTACCACACCCACACGCAAGGTATCGCTCACCAAAAACATTAAGGAGTCTTCGGCACCATCGCGTTGCTGTAAATACTCGGTATGCCCCGGAAAATTAAACAGGTCGCTTTGTATCGTATCTTTATTAATAGGTGCGGTAACCAGCGCATCTATCTCACCGTTTACCAGGTCGTTGATGGCACGCTCTAATGATGCGAACGCGTATTTGCCTGCCTCCTTATTGGCCACACCCGGCTCAATTTTAACATCTTCTTCCCAGCAATTGATCATATTGGCACGTTTTGGTTGCGCTTCTGCCGGAGTCTTGATCACATTAAAATTAAGCTCGCTTACCTCGGTTGTATTACGGTAAAATGAGGCTACTTTGCTGTGTCCATAAACAATGGGGGTACAGTAATTATATATCGCGCTATCGGCTAAAGTTTTAATGATGATCTCTAACCCTATACCGTTTACATCGCCAATACTAATACCTATTTTAAGTTTATTATTCATTTTTATAATGATTACACCGATGTTATTTGACTACACCGATTTGTGCGCTTAGCTTCAAAAACCCCAAAATTAAAAGTTTTTGCGCTTAGCATTCGGGTTTAAAGCACAAATATGACTTAATTTGCTCAAATATTTGATTAATAATGACATTGGTAAGGGCAAAAAAACATTTAGGGCAGCATTTTTTAACCGATAAAAACATAGCCGCCAAGATAGTAGAGAGCCTGCGCCCCGAAAATAAATACACCCAGGTACTTGAAGTTGGCCCCGGCATGGGTATCCTTTCTGATTTTTTGTTAGAGAAGAAGGAGTATGAAACTTCATTAATTGATATTGATGATGAGTCAGTACAGTATCTGCAAAAAAAATACCCGCAACTGGGCAGCCGTTTATTAAACGCAGATTTTTTACAGCTGGATTTTGCCGCTACCTTTAACGGACCATTAGGCATCATCGGTAATTTCCCTTACAATATATCCTCGCAAATATTATTTAAGGTGTTAGATAACCGCCAGCAGGTAGTTGAGGTAGTGGGCATGTTTCAAAAAGAAGTAGCCGAACGCTGCGCAGCCAAACCCGGGAGTAAGGAATATGGCATACTTAGCGTGTTTTTGCAGGCCTATTATAAAGTAGAATATTTATTTACCGTGAAAGCCGGGGTATTTAATCCTCCGCCTAAAGTATTATCTGCCGTTATCAGGCTAACCCGCAATGAAACTACCGAACTTGCTTGTGATGAAAAACTATTTTGGCAGGTAGTAAAAGCCGGTTTTAACCAACGCCGTAAAACTTTGCGCAATGCGGTATCGTCCTTGATCAATAAAGAAAAAATGACCGACGATCCATTACTTGATCTGCGCGCCGAACGATTAAGTGTAGCGGATTTTATTAAGCTAACTAACTCCATAGCGGAAAATAGATAGTTATGTTAACGCCTAAATATTATTTGATCATTAATGTCTTTATAGTATTGTTGCTTAACAGTTTTATTTCATCATGTAATGCCGGAAGTACAGATGTAAAAACAGAAAAGCCCCCTATACCTACCCTGATTTTGGTAAGCGATACCGTACAGATACAGAAAGTTACCCCTGCGCTTAACCTGAACCCCTTTTATAAAAAATATATAAATGCCGACGGGCTTTTAATTGTTAGCTCTTCACAGGTACCTGATGAAGCCTTGCTGCAAGCCCGAAAAATAGTATTACAAATGCTGGCTAAAATACCCGAGGTAAAAAATAAAATAATCTCCAATAAGGTTAAAGTAGCTGTTATGGGCTTTAAAGAATTAACCACAGATATACCTGAACACAGTGACTTAAACAAGGCTTTTCCGGAAACAAATTGGAATACAAGGGCACGTGGTTTAAGTGCAACCGTAGCCCGTCCGGTTACAAGCTGTGCCGAAGAAAATTTGCTGGCTTACAGAAGCGACAGGTATTATGGAGAAGATATTTTAGTACATGAATTTGCCCATACCATCCATTTAATGGGCCTGAATTTTATAAACAATGACTTTGATAGTAAATTAATGTCAATTTATAAAAATGCCCGGGATAAGGGTTTGTGGAGTGGTACTTATGCTATATCAAACTACCAGGAATATTTTGCCGAAGGGGTACAGTGTTGGTTTAATGTAAATGCGGAAGCAGTCCCAAGCAATGGAACACATAATGAAATTAATACCCGCGAAGAACTAAAAAATTACGATCCTAGCCTTTTTAAATTAATACGCTTATACTTTTACGACGACCCTCAGAAAGTAAGTCGTCAAGCTGGAAAATGATTTTTTCAATACGAGCATAACATTGCCAAGCCCGATACCGTCTAATATTTTAACTAAAGTATTCGTTATTTAATTTTAATGTATATCTTAGTGATAACCATTATCCTGAATACTTTATGCGTTTTATTGAAGTTAACAAGCTACAACTTTTACTTGCCTTAGTATTGTGTTGTTGTTTGCCTGCGCAAGCACAGCGCATAACTGATCCGCTTTTAAAAAACATTGTTAAAAACACCCTAAGCACTTACGAAAAAAAGCCGTTTGAAAAACTATATGTCCAAACCGACAAACCTGTCTATCTGCAAGGCGATACCATGCGGCTTAAAGCTTATTTACTGAATGGCGATTACCGGGCTCCGTCTGCCTTAAGCGGGATATTATATGTAGCGTTGGATAATGAAGCCGGCAAGAATATTAAACGCTTGATGCTGCCGGTAGGCAATGGCCTTGCATGGGCAGATATGGCGCTTGATACCGCGGTAAAACAAGGCAACTACACGCTGCGTGCCTATACCAACTGGATGCGCAATTTTGGTGAGGATCATATCTTTAAAAAGAAGATCACCGTATCGGGCCATCAGGGTAACCCGGTTTTGGCAAGCAGCTCATTTAAACAAACCGGTAAACAGGTAGAGACCGCATTGCAGTTTAGGATGCTTGACGGGCGAGTAATGTCTTTTAAAGATGTAGAGCTCAAGCTGATGAGCGGGAAAAAGAATGTATCTAAAGATAAATTTACTACCGATCCAAACGGTACGGTTAAACTCAACTTTGCTATGCCGGACGGCAATGAGCCATTAAGTATAAAGGCGATGATTGCGGGTAATGCTGAATTGACCATCCCTGTAACGCTGCCCCGGCCAGAAAATATAGATGTACAGTTTATGCCCGAAGGCGGAGCATTGGCAGCAGGAATTCCAGGTAAAGTAGGAATAAAAGCTATCGGCGAGGATGGTAAGGGAATAAATGTATCGGGCAAACTTTATAACAGCAAGGGTGAAGAGGTAGGCACAATAAACACCGCCTACAGAGGTATGGGTAGCTTCGCCTTCACCCCGCAGACGGGCGAGAGCTATACGGCTAAGCTTAATGGTATTAGCAAGGCCTACCTGTTACCACATATTAATCCAGCAGGTACTGTATTAAGCATAAATACTAAACCGGATTCTTTGATACTACATATTCAAGGCACACAAAGCAATAACACGAATTATTATTTGATTGGCCAGGCGCGGGGTATTGTATGCTACGCCGAGCCGGTTAGTTTTATTGGTAGACCTGCAATTAAATCTATTGCCACAAATTTGTTCCCAACCGGCATAGCAAGATTTACTTTAATAAATTCTGCACAGCAGCCGGTTAATGAACGTATCGTGTTTATCAATCATAAGGACGAGTTAAAATTCAACATCCAATCTCACAAAAATGACTATACTACTCGCGATAGCATTGCCTTAACGGTTAATGTAACCGACAAAAATGGCAAGCCTGTGCAAGGTAGCTTTTCAATGGCGGTAACGGATAACAGCCAGGTAGAAGTTGATAGCTTAGGGAATAACATCCTTACCAACCTGCTGCTAACATCCGACCTGAAAGGCGAGATTGAGCAGCCCGGATATTATTTTGCCGGCAATAAAGATGTTGAGCTGGATAACCTAATGCTTACACAGGGCTGGGTAGGTTACGATTGGAAGGAACTCCTATCCCCCGAAACTAAACTCTTAACTTACCAGCCGGAAAAGGAATTTGTGGTTAGCGGCAAAGTAACCAATGCCTTTGGTAAGCCTATTGAAAAATCGCCGATAGCATTGCTAAGCAATAAACCATTAGTTGCTATGGATACGCTAAGCGATAACTACGGCCGGTTTGAATTTAAAAACTTATGGCCGGTGGATACTGCTATTTTTAAGCTGCAGGCCCGAAATAAAAACAACAAGGAATTTAATGTGAGCATTACCATGGATGAACAGACTTTTCCTGCCTTTAAGCCTGATCAATTTATCCCAACACCCTGGTATGTAAATACCGATACAACTTTACTACGTAATGCCAACAGTGTGATAGCCGAAGAAAAAGCCAAAAAAGAATATAAAGGCGAAGGAACGGAATTGAGGCAAGTAAATATTACAGCCAAAAAAATAGTAAAGGGTTCCAAAAACTTAAACGGTCCCGGCGAAGCCGACCTGGTATTGGACGAAGATGACATGAAAAAAGCCGGTAAAAAAACGCTTACTGATTTGTTGCGTGAAAAAATACCGGGGATTATAGATATTGGTGGGCGATGGACAAGGTGTAATAATCAAAGACCCTCAGATTGTATAATACCAATGGCATACGTGCTCTATAATAAGAAAATTAGCTTTTTGTTTGATGGGATAGATATCGATAAGTTCTATTCGCCAAAGTCAAATAACGACAGGTGGTCTTATATAAAGAATTACCTGGATTATTATACCGCGGAGGATGTTCGTGGCATCGAATTGATGTTCCAATCAAAATACAATACGGTCTATGCCGGCACGGCAGTGTCAATGCCTGATGGCACCGGGTTTAAGACCGATAGCGACGATGCTTTTGACAGCCATGTATATATTGAGATAACTACACGTACCGGACATGGGCCCTTTATGAAAGTTACGCCGGGCACGTACTTATACAAACCGCTGGCCTTTACCCTGCCTAGACAATTTTACAGCCCAAAATATACCGTTAACAATAAAAACACCGCAATAGCTACAGATATGCGCTCCACCATATTTTGGGAGCCTAATATGATAACCGATGCCTCAGGTAAGGCAACCGTATCATTTTACAGCGCGGATAAAGCTGCCAATTACTCGGTTATTATGGAGGGTACGGATATGAGGGGGGGGTTAGGTTATGGTAAGAAGGCTATAATTTTAAAATAACAATGAAAATATTACGCCAAATTTTATTGATGACATTTTTTTGTTGGTGTGTTTCAACCCAGGCCCAACGCATAACTGATCCGGTTTTAAAAAATATCGTTAAAACCACCCTAAGCACATATGATAAAAAGCCGTTCGAGAAGCTGTATATACAAACCGACAAAACGGCTTATCTGCGGGGAGATACCCTAAGGCTTAAAGCTTATTTGTTAAATGGCGATTACCTTTCGCCATCTGCCCAAAGCGGTATATTGTACGTAGAGTTGGATAATGATGCAGGAAGCAGAATTAAACGCCTGATGTTACCTTTAAGCTATGGGCTGGCCTGGGCAGATATGCCTTTAGATACCGGGTATGTGGCTCCCGGTAATTATACACTGCGGGCTTATACCAATTGGATGCGCAATTTTGGTGAAGATTACATCTTTAAAAAGAAGATCACGGTATCGGGCCACCAAGGCAACTCCATATTGGCAAGCAGCTCATTTAAACAATCGGGTAAACAGGTAGAGACCGCATTACAATTCAGGACACTTGATGGAAAGTTAATGTCTTTTAAAGATGTTGAGCTTAAGCTGATGAGCGGTAAAAAGAATGTATCCAAAAATAAACTTACTACCGATCCCGATGGAAAGATAAAACTCAACTTTGCTATGCCTGATGGCAATGAGCAATTAAATATAAAGGCAATGATTGCTGGTAGTCCTGAGTTTACCGTTCCCGTAACGCTGCCCCGGCTTGAAAATATAGATGTGCAGTTTATGCCAGAAGGTGGGGCGCTGGTAGCCGGCATAATGAGCAAAGTAGGCGTTAAGGCTATTGGCGAAGATGGTGAAGGCGTAAACATATCGGGCAAGTTATTTAACAGTAAAAGTGAAGAGGTAGCCGTAATAAACACTACCTACAAAGGCATGGGCAATTTTACTTTTACCCCGCAGGCTAACGAAATATATACGGCAAAGCTTAATGGCAGCAACAAAACCTATCCCTTACCACAAGTTAACCAGGCAGGAACAGTATTAAGTGTTACTTCAACCCATATCGATTCCATAAAAATAAATATTGCTGACAACTCAAACAAGTCGTACTACCTTATAGGCCAGGCCCGGGGAGTTGTGTGTTATGCAGAACCTGTTAACTTAAGCAATGGTAAAACCACAAAAGCAATAGCCAAAAGATTGTTCCCAACAGGCATAGCCCGTTTTACTTTACTCAATTCAGCCCAGCAACCGGTTAATGAGCGGATTGTATTTATCAATCATAAAGATGAATTAAAGATAAGTATACAGCCTGGTAAAACTCATTACACCACCCGCGACAGTATAGCTTTAACGGTTAATGTAACCGATAAAGATGGTAAACCCGTACAGGGCAGTTTCTCCATGGCGGTTACCGATAACAGCCAGGTAAGTATAGATAGTTTGGGTAGTAATATGCTGACTCATTTACTGCTGACATCAGACCTGAAAGGTGATATTGAGCAGCCAGGGTATTACTTTACCGGCAATAAGGACGCCGAACTGGATAACCTGATGCTAACCCAGGGCTGGGTGGGTTATGCCTGGAATGAATTATTAGCAACTACCCCACAACCTATAGCTTACCAACCACAAAGGGAATATATCATCAGCGGTAAAGTAACAAATGCGTTTGGCGGTGCTATTGAAAAATCGCCTATAGTTTTGCTAAGCAATAAACCCTTTGTACTGATGGATACCCTAAGCGGTAAGGATGGAAGGTTTGAGTTTAAAAACATTTTTCCTCTAGATACCGCCATGTTTAAACTCCAGGCCCGCAACAAGAATAAAAAGGAGTTTAATGTAAGCATCGTCATGGATAAGCAGACATTCCCCGGGTTTAAAGCCGATCCCAAACCTGCCCAACCCTGGTATGTAAACACCGATACAACTTTACTGCGAAATGCTAAAACGGTGATAGCGGAAGAAAAGGCGAAAAGGGAGTACAGGGGCGAAGGTACACAATTGGGTCAGGTAGAAATCAAAGCCAAAAAAGCAGTTAAGGGCTCCAAAAACCTGAATGGCCCCGGGGAAGCCGACCTGGTACTGGATGAACAGGATATGCTGATGGCCGAAAAAAAAACACTTGAAGATCTGTTAAATGAAAAGGTTAAAGGGTTTTTTATAGGGTCATTTACACCATTTAAACGCAAGTATGACAAGTTTTTGGGGATGCAAGAAATTGATGAGTTTATATTGGCTAAAGATTTTCCTCATTTAATGCCTGAATATAAAGGTCAGCTCGGAAGCTTTTTTATTAACAGAAAGCAATACCCATGGAGATTCAGCTATATGCTTTACAGCCAGGAGGTGCACTTTATAATTGACGGGATAGACCTTGACCGCTTTTTTGATGATAAGGATGAAGTGGTAGTTGAGCGCGGCAGAAAAATTTTTGTTATTCCGAATGACTATAAACGATACCAATATATACAAACCTACCTGAAGTATTTTACCGCGGAAGATATTTTAGGAATAGAGGTAATGAGTAGCGGACCCTACACCAACAAGTATAACGCCGATTTTGATGTGGTTAACGACAGGGTGGGCCCATCTAAAGTAAATGAGATAGCATATATTGAAATTACCACTCGCAGTAAAGAGGGACCGTTTATGAAAGCGACCCCGGGTACTTACTTTTACAAACCTTTAGCATTCACGCTACCAAAACAATTTTATCGCCCTAAATATACAGCTGCCAATAAAAACACGGCTATAGGTACTGATATGCGCTCCACCATATTTTGGGAGCCTAATATGATAACCGATGTTGCGGGAAAAGCAACCGTATCATTTTATAGTGCCGATAAAGCGGCTGATTATACAATGATTATTGAAGGTACGGATATGAGCGGCGGTTTAGGTTTTGGTAAAAATGGAATTAAGATAAAATAACATGAAGGTATTTAAACAAATTTTGATCGCGCTACTACTATGTTGGTATGTACCGGCAGTTGCCCAGCGCATAACAGACCCTGTTTTAAAAAACATGGTTAAAACAACGGTAAATACTTATCAGAAAAAGCCTTTTGAAAAGCTGTATGTACAAACCGACAAACCTGCTTATTTAATTGGCGATACCATAAGGCTTAAAGCCTATTTGCTTAACGGCGATTACCAGGCCCCATCAGCACAGAGCGGAATTTTATATGTAGAGTTGGATGACGAGGCCGGTAAAAGCATTAAACGCATAATGCTTCCCGTAACCGTTGGGCTTGCGTGGGCAGATATTGCACTTGATACCGGCAGGGTAACACAGGGCAACTATACTTTGAGGGCCTACACCAATTGGATGCGCAATTTTGGAGAGGATTATATCTTTAAAAAAAGCATTAAGATCTCGAAACACCGGGATAACCCGGTTTTAGTAAAAAGCTCATTTAAACAAACCGGCGCACAGGTAGAAACAGGCTTACAATTCAGGATGCTTGATGGAAAGTTAATGCCATTTAAAGATGTTGAAGTGAATGTGATGAGTGGTAAAAAGAGCCTATCGAAAACTAAATTTACTACTGGCCCCGACGGAAAGATTAAACTTAATATTGCTGCACCTAATGGAAATGAGCCTTTGGCCATCAAAGCGATGGTGTCTGGTACTGAGCTTACCATTCCCGTAATACTGGCCCGCCCCGAAAATACAGACGTGCAGTTTATGCCCGAAGGGGGCGCATTGGTAGCAGGCATAAAAAGCAAGGTTGGTATAAAAGCTATCGGCGAAGATGGAAGAGGAATAAACATATCGGGCAAGCTGTTTAACAGCAAAGGTGACGAAATTGGTATAGTCAACACCACCTACAAGGGCATGGGTAATATAACTTTTACACCCCAGGCTAATGAAACCTACACGGCCAAATTTACCGGTATTGAAAAGGTTTATACCCTGCCAAAAGTTAATCAAACAGGTACGGCATTAAGCATAACCGCTAAAACCGACTCGTTGACAATTAATATTCAGGAATCATCGGGCACAAACACAACCTATTACCTCATTGGCCAGGCCAGGGGTGTGGTGTGTTATGCCGAGCCGGTTAGTTTAGGTGGGAAACCGGTAATTAAATCTATTGCTAAAAACTTGTTCCCAACAGGTATTACCCGGTTTACGCTAATCAACGCTGCTCAGCAGCCTGTTAATGAACGCATTGTATTTATCAATCATAAAGATGAGTTTAAATTCAGTATTCAACCGCAAAAAAGCAACTATAACACCCGCGACATGATATACTTGTCGTTACTGGTTACTGATAAAAGCGGCAAACCCGTGCAGGGTAGTTTTTCAATGGCGGTAACAGATAACAGCCAGGTAAATTTAGATAGCCTGGGCAGCAATATCCTCACCAGCCTATTGCTGACATCAGACCTGAAGGGCGAGATTGAACAGCCATGGTATTATTTTAACGGCAATAAGGAGGCTGATTTGGATAACCTGATGCTAACCCAAGGCTGGGTAGGTTACGACTGGAAAGACTTATTGGCCAGCGAAGCCAAACCCGTGACCTATAAAGCTGAAAAGGAATTTATTATTAGCGGCAAAGTAACTAACGCGTTTGGAAAGGGCGTTGAAAATTCGCCGATTGTATTGCTGAGCAATAAGCCACAAATTGCTATGGATACTTTAAGCGACAAAGACGGACGGTTTGAGTTTAAAAATATTTGGCCAGAGGATATGGGTATTTTTAAACTCCAGGCCCGTAACAAGAACAATCAGGAAAACAATGTTAACATCAAAATAGATGAGCAAGCTTTCCCGGAGTTTAAACCCGGTCCGTTAACCACACCATGGTATGTAAATACAGACACCACCTTGCTGCGAAACGCCACTGCCGAAGTTGAAAAAGAAAAAGCTAAAGAAGAATACAAAGCCGAAGGGACGCAACTAAAAGAAGTAACTGTTAAAGCCAAAAAAATAGTTAAGGGATCCAAAAACTTAAATGGCCCTGGCGGAGCGGACCTGATCGTAGACGAAGAAGATATGCTGAAAGCGGGTAAGAAACCGTTGGAGAAACTATTATTTGAAAAAATCAAAGGGTTAACCGTAGGGCCGTTTACGCCGTTTAAACGAAAGTATACCGAATTTTTAGGGATGCAGGAAATAGATCTGGAAGTTATTAACCGCGATTTTCCGCAATTAACTGCCGGACAAAAATCTGCATTGATAGCAGAATTAAAACAAAGAAAGCATTTACCATGGAGGGTTGGTTTTAAGCTTTATACACAGGAAGTCCATTTTATTATTGACGGAGTAGACCTTGACCGCTTTTTTGATGATAAAGACGAAGTAGTATCTGATCGTGGTACATCGGTTATGCTTATCTCAAATGATTATAAAAGATACCGATTTATACAATCGCACCTTGGCCATTTTACCGCTGAAGATATTACAGGGATAGAGTTATTAACCACCGGCCCAAACACCAACAAATACAATGCAACCTTTGATATGGTTAACGACAGGGTTGGCCCATCCAGGGTAAATGAAATTGCCTACATTGAAATTACCACCCGCACCAAACAAGGCCCGTTTATTGAACCTACGCCCGGCACCTATTTGTACAAACCACTAGCGTTTACCATGCCGAAGCAGTTTTACAGCCCAAAATATACATTTGCCAATAAGCATACCGCTGTAGGTACTGATATGCGCTCCACCATATTTTGGGAGCCTAATATTATTACTGATTCAACAGGCAGGGCAACAGTTTCTTTTTACAGCGGAGATAATCCCGCCGATTACTCGATCATAATTGAGGGTACTGATGTAAGCGGCGGTTTAGGTGTTGGTAAAAAAGAACTCAAACCATCACAAGCTAAACGCGTAACCGAACCGCTTTTGAATGGTATGATAAAGGCGACGGAAAGATATATCGATAGAAAACCTTTGGAAAAGCTTTATGTACACACCGATAAGCCTGTTTATCTGCAAGGTGATACCATAAGACTTAAAGGTTATTTATTGAATGGTGATTATCGTTCGGCTTCCGCCTTGAGCGGGATATTGTATGTAGAGTTGGATAACGAGGCCGGTAAAAACGTTAAACGCCTGATGCTTCCAGTAAGTGATGGCCTGACCTGGGCAGATATGGCCCTTGATACTTCGGTAAAACAGGGTGACTATACCCTGCGGGCCTATACCAACTGGATGCGTAATTTTGGTGAAGATTATCTCTTTAAAAAAAAAATTACTGTCTCAAGCCATCAGGGCAACCCGGTTTTACTAAGCAGCCTGTTTAAACAAACCGATAACAATGTAGAAACCGCATTGCAGTTCCGGCTGCTTGATGGGCGGTTAATGTCTTTTAAAGATGTAGAGCTTAAGTTGATGAGCGGTAAAAAGAATGTATCAAAAAATAAATTCACCACCGACCCGGACGGAAAGATAAAACTCAACTTTGCAATGCCTGATGGAAATGACCCGTTAAGCATTAAGGCAATGGTGGCGGGTGGTGGCGAATTGACCATCCCGGTAACAATGTCCCGGCCCCAAAATACGGATGTGCAGTTTATGCCCGAAGGGGGTGCATTAGTAGCTGGTATAACAAGCAAAGTGGGCATAAAAGCTATTGGCGAAGATGGTAAGGGTGTAAATGTAACCGGCAAGCTGTACAACAGTAATGGCGAAGAAGTAGCAGTAATAAGTACAACCAATAAAGGCATGGGCTGCTTTTTTTTTACCCCAAAACCGGATGAAGTGTACACGGCAAAGTTGAGCGGCATCAATAAAAGCTATCAGTTACCGCAAATTATGGCATCGGGAACCGCGTTAAGTATAAACACCAGGCCTGATTCGTTAATTGTCCAGATTCAAGGGACATCAGGCATTAATACAAACTATTACCTTATTGGGCAAGCACGGGGACTTATTTGCTTTGCCGAGCCGGTTACCTTAGGTAGCAAACCCACAATTATATCCGTCCCACAAAATCTGTTTTCAACAGGCATTGCACGGTTTACCTTGATAAATTCTGCGCAGCAACCTGTTAATGAGCGTATTGTATTTATCAATCATAAAGATGAATTAAAGCTGCAAATACAAACCCATAAAAAGGCTTATACAACACGCGACAGCATAGCCTTAATGGTGAATGTTACCAATAAAGCCGGCAAACCCGTGCAAGGTAGTTTTTCTATATCAGTAACAGATAAAAACCAGGTGAGCATAGATAGCCTGGGCAACAACATACTCACTAATTTGCTTTTAACTTCAGATTTAAAAGGCGAGGTTGAGCAACCGGGATATTATTTTACCGGTAATAAAGAAGCCGATTTGGATAACCTGATGCTAACCCAAGGCTGGGTAGGTTATGACTGGAAGGAAATACTATCTCCGGAAACCAAACCATTAGCCTACCTGGCTGAAAAGGAATTTGTAGTTAGTGGTATGGTAACCAACGCTTTTGGTAAACCCATGGAAAAAGCCCCAATAGTTTTGATGGGGAACAAACCGGTTGTAACTGTGGATGCCCTAACCGACAAAGACGGGCGATTTGAGTTTAAAAATATATGGCCGGTGGATACCGCCATTTTTAAACTCCAGGCCCGCAACAAAAACAGCAAAGAGTTTAATGTAAGTATTAACATGGACAAGCAAATTTTCCCCGATTTTATGCCGGATGAATTTATACCTACGCCATGGTATGTTAATACTGATACTACTTTATTAAACAACGCGGTGAGAAAGCGCGCTGAAGAAAAAGCCCAAAAAGAATATAGAGGAGAAGGACTGGAGCTGAGGCAAGTTGAGATCAAAGCCAAAAAAGTAGTAAAGGGCACTAAAAACTTGTTTCCCTCACGCGAGGCCGACCTGGTGCTGGATGAACAGGATATGTTAAAGGCCGGTAAAAAAACTCTATATGAGTTGCTGATGGAAAAAATACCGGGTATTGTTGATTACGACTATATTGACCACAAATTGGTGTCTTGGGCACTTTACCATGAACAATTAATGTTCAGCATTGACGGGGTAAATATTAAAAAGTATTTTACTCCCGGTTCTGTATATAATTGGTGGGCTTATGTTAAAAATTACCTGGACTATTATACCGCGGAAGAAATTAGGGGCATTGAGCTTAAACGATCATATATAGAGATTACCACACGTAGAGGTGGTGGGCCTTTGATGATGGTGGTAACACCCGGTACTTATTTGCACAAACCGCTGGCTTTTACCATGCCTAAACAATTTTACAGTCCTAAATACACCGTTAATAATAAAAACGTAGCTATAGGTACAGATATGCGCTCCACCATATTCTGGGAGCCTAATATGGTAACCGATGCGACGGGTAAGGCAACCGTATCATTTTACAGCGCGGATAAGCCGGCGAACTACTCGGTTATTATTGAAGGAACTGATATGTCCGGTGGTTTGGGGTTTGGTAAAAGGGAGATACGATTAAACCGTTAATTTATTGCTATACCCCTCAAAAAGATGCAAGGCATAAAGCGATAATTTTATATACTTTTGCAGCAATACATCAACTAATTAATGTATAAGCTATCAAAAATTGTAAAATTTAAGCCGTATGTAATTGCAATATGGTATGGTTTAAGCCTGTTTGCCGTTATCAAAAGCGTTGTACTGGGGCATAGCCATATACACAATAATTACTTTGTATTTAAGTACAACTTTCTGCATGTTATAAACCAGCAAAACCTTTACCTGCAATATCCCGAAAGTTACTTAGATATTAACCATTACGGGCCGGTATTTGCCTTTGTAATTGCTCCTTTTGCCTTACTGCCCGATAGTGTCGGGGTTATTTTATGGGTGGTATTCAACTCGTGGATATTGCTAAAGGCCATACAACTATTACCCATTAAACAAGAGCAATACCTGCTAATATTGTTGCTATGCGCGCATGAGTTAATGACCTCTGCCTCCAACGTTCAAAGCAACCCCTTAATAGCCGCGTTGATTGTATTGAGCTTTGTTTTTATAAAAAAAGAGCAGGATTTTTGGGCCGCGTTAATGATAGTGCTGGGTATGTTTATTAAGCTATATGGGGTGGTTGGGCTGGCCTTCTTTTTCTTTTCTAACCATAAAGTTAAACTCATTGGCAGCCTCATTTTTTGGTCGGCGGTGCTGTTTGTGCTGCCTATGGTTATTTCTTCGCCGGCGTTTATTGTACAAACTTATAAAGATTGGTATGCCGACCTAATTGATAAAAACAGCCATAATGTCGACTCCGTTCTTGTTAATTTATCGGTTATGGGCATGATCAGTAAAATGGGGATAGCCAAGCTTTCAAACATAGCAGTGTTGCTGCCGGGGATGCTGCTGTTTGCGTCAAGCTATCTGCGCTTTAGCGCTTTTAAAAACGTGAATTACCAGCTACTCATCTTGGCATCCACCTTAATATTCCCGGTAATATTTAGTACCGGGTCCGAGTCGGCTACCTATATTATTGCCTTTATTGGCGTGGCCATTTGGTATATCAATACCGAAAAACCCGTAACCAAGCTGGATATCGGCCTGATGGTGTTCGCGTTTATCCTCACCAGCCTGTCGCCTTCTGATATTTTTCCCAGGTATTTAAAAGTAGCCTACGTTAACCCGTATGCGTTAAAGGCATTACCCTGCTTATTGATATGGCTCAAAATTATTTATGAAACCTGGTGCAGGAGGTTTGAGAAGGTTGATAGTCAACTCTCCTAATAACTTTCCAAATCCTCCAACGGCTCAAATTCATAAGGCAGCAATTCGCCAACGCGCCATTTACCAAAGTTATCTTTCCATTGTAGCCCTTCGTCATGGTAGCCGGCACGCTCAATAATAGTTCCGTTGCCGCTATCGGTTTGGCGCAAAAAGGCGGGGTTAAATTGTTTGTAGGTAACATATACTTCATTGTTATCAAACCGGGTATCTTTAGGGTTGATGCCTTTTTGAAACAGTATAAACTTTTTGCCCTCGCTAAGCTGTACAATATGATCAAACGCTAACCTGTTTTTAGGGTCAAGGTCATAGGGTGTTATGGTATTAATTTCGGCTTTGATGGATCTGTACATGGCAAATCCGTTTTCATTGAGCTGATTGGCCCATAAAGCACGTATAAAATGCATCCTTGAGCCTTTGTAGGCGTCGTTACGGGCTTTTAGCACCTTCTTCATTTTTTCGGGTTTTAGCCCCGCGGTATCTTCGGCAAAAAAGTAATTGCCTTTATAACTGGTTAGGTAAGGCTTATAACTAAAGTCGGCTAAAAAATACGTGACCTTATAACCCAGCTTTTTATTCAGGATGGTTAATGGCTTATCGGCAGCGGCTGTTAGCAGGTCCTCGCTTTTATTGTAACTAAAATAAATATCCTGCGGGTTGGTTATCTCGCATTCACTATTGTTCCTGCCAATAAACTCGCGCAAAAATATCCGCATGGCCCTTGCCCTGCTTATTTTATCGGTAGTTACCGTAACTTCTTTTAGGGTAATTACTTTAGGTTTTAAGGCTATGCTGATAGTTTTATCCATGTAGTCATTTATCTTTTTGGATTGATAACCCACACGGCTTACCAACAACGGCGCGCTGCTTTTGGTAACATTATTCAACGTAAAACTCCCCCGGCTATCGGTTGTTGTCCCCGCTATGGTGCCATCTAAGTAAACATTTACGTGCTCAAGCGGGCTGCCCGTAGCGGCATCAATAACTCTGCCTGTTATTACCTGCGCGTGTAAAAACACAGGTAATAATAGGAGTGTAAATGCGATAATATAACGCAATATATTTTTCAAGCGCGTTAATATTGAAACCCTATTATTGTTTCTGTTCAGCGTAAACTATGGTAGGGAACACCGTCTCGCGCTGCCATGGTTTAAACAATATTTGCGAGAACATATATAAACCGTTTTTCCAAACCTTAAAATTATGCGCGCCCGGTTCAATGTAATACACGTGCGGTACATTTTTTTCAACTAAATAATCGTGTGTTCTTTTGCTGTTACCTATCAAGCCGTCCTCTGACCCGCATGATATCCAAATAAACTGCCTTTTTGCTAATTCAGGATCGGGCACCAACTCTGCCGGTTGTTTGGTATTAGGCGCAGCCGAAAATGCACCTACCCATAAAAATTTATCCGGCTTACCTAAACCGAAGTTTAAGGATTGGCCGCCACCCATTGATAAACCTGCAATGGCACGCATTTGCGGATCGCTATGAACCGAATATTTCTTTTCGATAAATGGGATCAAGTCGGCATAGAGTTCTTTTTCAAACGCAGCAAAACCTGCTACTTTCGCCGGGTCGCGGTCGTTAGCACGGGTATCATCTTTGGAAGCGCGGCCATTAGGCATTACTACGATCATCTGTGCGATTTTATTATCCGCATATAAGTTATCCAGTATAATTTCGGGATGGCCACCATCATTTAGCCATTCTTTCTCATCGCCACCAATACCGTGCAGCAAATAAAGCGTGGAGTATCGATTGGTGTTATAGTAATGCGGTGGTAAATAAACGGTAGCCTTACGGTCAGTTCCGGTTACGGATGAATGGTAGGTTATGGTCTCGATAGTGCCGTGCGCGATGCCTGTACGTGCCACATCATAATTGGCCGGCATTTGTTTTGGAGGAGTATGCTGCGAAAATGCCGAAAAGCAAAGTACAGATGATAAGGCTATTGCGCCTGCTATGTTTTTTATAATTGATAGTGCTTTCATGATGATTGGTTTAATGTAGGGTACAACTTTATTGGTTGTATAAATTTAAACAACATTTAACTGGCTGATTGTAAATAGTTTGATACGGAATTTTCTCCAAGCGTTATTGCGAACGAGGTACGAGTGTGGCAATCTCTTCTTCCGTCATATTGGGTTTATTTAAGCAACTTCGTAATTGCTACTGATGTATAATTTGTAAATAACTCTTTAATGTCTGGTTTTATAATTTCAAATATTTCATCTGCTCCTTTGGTTCCAATGTATGAAAAAATGGCGCCTGATGCTCTTTGGTACCATTTTCTTTTGCCTAATGGATATTCGGATTTAAAAGACGAAAAGTCAGACTTAAACTCCTCAATAGCATCAAAGACTATTTCCTGGCCGATTTGGACTTCCTTAAGTTTTGACAGAATTATATCTATTTTTTTATTTAGAATATTAACTTCTTCTTTTGAAAACGCATTTTGCTCTAATTCTTTTATTCCTAGCTTTTCAAGTTCTCTGACAGCAAAGAAAATCATTGCTTCAAATATCTTTTTTTTGCCATCCCAATCTTTGTACGTTTGATATTGTTCATGATCATATATGTCAAATTTCGAAAATTCTTGTTTTGAAGACTGCTCATAATTTTCTATATAATCAAATCTAATAACCGAGTTTAACCATTCAATGCGATTGTTTAAGTAATTTATTGACGTTATATTATAAATTATTTTATCCGAATCATTAACAAACTTTTTTTGCCCATCCATTAGTAATTTTTTCGCATCCACCCCAAATTGAGTTGCGTTTTCCAAATACGAGACCGTTTCTCTCTCAACAATATCATTAAAGTTCAGTTCATTAACTATTTTTACAATATCCATAATGCACTTCGGTTTTATGGCTTAATTGGAGGTTTTGGAAAAGTGACAATGTCTCCTTCCGTATTTTCAATCACTTTTCTACAAGACTTTTTAAATTTCTCGTCTTTCGGGTTATCAATCAGATACATTACGATTTCATAGAGATCGGTAGTTTTAATTAATGCTGTTCCAAGCCTTTTGGCATTTGTTAAACATTTTTGGGTAAATTGATTGCCTCTTTTAATGGGTTCAGTCAATCGGAAAGCATTTCCAAATAATAAACCTTTAGCCGGTTCTATGACTTCGTCTCTTGAAAAGTCTTCGTTTATATTAGTTTCCAACTGTCTAAATTTTGAGATGTCAATTGCAGCATTATCTTTTCCCTCAGACTCACCTATCATTCGTATTCCATTGGAATATGTAATAATATGGTCGATTTCTATGTCGCCTTTTTGAAAGTTTTCTACAGAATAACCAATTAGTTTAAGACTATTTTCAATCGCTAGTTCCAGATTCTTTCCGTTTTCATAAAGCAGTGCGTTATATTTTAACAATTCATTTTTTGAATTTATTTCTACACTTTTTTTCTCCTCAAGAATTTTAATTTCTTGCTCATATTTCCTTATTCTTTCGTCTAAAACATCAGCGATTTGAGGTTGCTTGACCAGTTCTACCCAATCAGGTTTGGGGGTTTCTTCTGTTTCTGCCCTTAAAACCCTATCTATTTCTACTAACTGATTGACTATAATTTTTGAAACCCGCAATGCGCTTTCAGTCCATACATTCTCTCTTTTACTTACATCATAAGTAGATAATTTCCCTATATCGAAATAGGGTAAAAAAACAATATTACCAAACCCTTCCTTGGATTTAATTATGGCTGATACAACACTTAACCCATCTTTGGTAGTAAAAATTTTTTTATTTACCTCTGATGTAAAAACACCTTTATATTCAATAATATCTATAATAGCATCGTATAACGCTTTAAAGCGATTGTCAATAATTTTAAGGTGTTTTCCTTTTGTATTTCTAGTGGCAATTTCAACTGGTAAAATGTCATAATTGTTAATCGAACTACTTTGATATAATCTTCCACCTTTACCTGTTGTAGTATAGCTATTTGCACCGCTATCAGTTATATTCTCATTTACAAGAACAAAGATGGTTTTACCCCCTTTAAGAGCATCGTCAAACTCTTTTAACCAATGGCTCATTGTACTTTTAAGTCTTTTCGTGCCGTCAATCGTAATACATGAGCCCCCTCCTGAAAAATCAATTCTGTCTTGATAGGGCATTTCTGGATCAACCAAAATAATGTCATAATCCATCAACGATTTACCGGAATTATAGCTAATATAATCCTTCACAGTTGGCAACTTATAATTAACAGTAGCAATACTTTTCATGATATTTTGTTTAATTCATTACCCCGCCCAACCCTCTCTATCCAAACTCCTAAATTGTATGGCTTCCGCCAGGTGTTCAATTTTTATCTCTTCGCTTCCGGCCAGGTCGGCAATGGTACGGGCCACTTTTAATATACGGTCGTACGCCCGGGCAGATAGTCCCAGTTTTTCCATCGCTTTTTTCAGCAGGGTTTGCCCGGCATCGGTTATTTTGCACAGGTCGCGTACCATTTGCGGGCTCATTTGGGCATTGGCATGCAGGTGGGGTTTATCGCCAAAGCGTTCTATCTGTACTTCGCGTGCCTTAATGACTCGGTCGCGTATCAGTTCACTTTTTTCGGCTAATCGGTCTGATGCGAGTTCATTAAAGTTTACGGGGGTAACTTCTACGTGCAGGTCAATACGGTCCAGCAACGGACCGGATATCTTGCTTAAATATTTCTGCACCATTCCCGGCGGGCAAATGCATTCCTTCTCGGGATGGTTATAATAGCCGCATGGGCAAGGGTTCATACTCGCCACTAGCATAAAGCTGCTGGGGTAATCCACCGTAAACTTTGCGCGGGATATGGTTACTTTGCGTTCTTCCAAAGGTTGGCGCATTACTTCCAGGGCGGTACGTTTAAACTCGGGCAACTCATCCAGAAACAAAACGCCATTATGCGCTAAAGATATCTCGCCAGGCTGCGGGTTACCACCCCCGCCAACCAAAGCCACATCTGATATGGTATGATGGGGGGACCGGAACGGGCGTATTGTCACCAAAGCATCCGCCGCGGATAGTTTACCCGCTACCGAATGTATCTTGGTGGTCTCTAACGATTCGTATAAACTCAATGGCGGCAAAATAGACGGCAGCCTGCGCGCCAGCATGGTTTTACCCGCCCCCGGCGGACCAATCAATATCACGTTATGCCCGCCTGCGGCGGCTATTTCTAAAGCACGTTTAATGTTTTCCTGTCCTTTTACTTCGCTAAAGTCGCTATCGTAATTGCTTAAGCTGTTATAAAACTCTTCACGGGTGTTTACTTCTTCGCGGGCAAGCTGCATATTTCCGTTAAAAAATCCGGCAACCTCTTTAATGCTTTCTACACCATAAACTTCCAGGTCGTTCACAATGGCGGCCTCACGGGCGTTTTGCTTGGGCAGGATAAAACCTTTAAACCCATCCTTGCGTGCTTGTATGGCAATAGGCAATGCGCCTTTTATAGGTTGTAAGCCGCCGTCTAACGACAGTTCTCCCATGATGAGGTACTTGTCCAGATTGTCGGGCTCCAATTGCCCTGAAGCGGCTAAAACGCCCATAGCGATGGTCAGGTCGTAGCTTGAACCCTCTTTCTTAATATCCGCAGGGGCCATATTTACCACCACCTGTTGTCGCGGCATCCTGAAACCGCAATTCTTCAACGCCGATTCGATACGGAAATAACTTTCCTTAACCGCAATATCCGGTAAGCCTACAATAAAATATTTGGTGCCGGCGGCAATATTTACCTCAACCGTAATGGTAATGGCCTCAATGCCGTAAACTGCGCTGCCAAAGGTTTTAACTAACAATGTAATAAAGT